>NZ_CP065410.1:1847500-2463333 GCF_020544405.1 Pseudomonas sp. IAC-BECa141
TCTTCGCGGTTGCGCGCGGTCCAGACCTGACAGCCCCAGCGTGTGAGCAGGCTGTTCATGCCGATCAGAATGCTGTCTTCGTTGTCGATGCACAGCACCTGCGCGCCGCTGTGCAGTTTGCCATTCATTTCCACCGCCGCTGGCGGCTGCACGGTCTGCGCTTTGGCCAACGGCACGCGGACACTGAATACGCTGCCACGCCCCGGCCATGAACGTACGCGCAAAGTATGACCGAGCACTCGGCACAGGCCGTCGGCGATCGCCAGGCCCAGACCCAGACCTTTTTCGGCGCGGGTCTGGTGGCTGTCGAGGCGTTTGAATTCCTCGAAGATCACTTGCTGTTTGTCCTCCGGAATCCCCGGCCCGCGATCCCACACTTCCAGACAGATTTCGCCTTGTCGCCGACGCACGCCCAGCAGCACCGGGCCTTTTGCGTAGCGGAACGCATTGGTGAGGAAGTTCTGCAGAATGCGCCGCAGCAACTTGATGTCACTGTCGATGCGCAACTGACTGCCTCGTACCCGGAAACTCAGACCCTGTTCCTGGGCCAGTGCCTTGAATTCCGCGCCGAGGGTATCGAACAGCTCATTGATCGCGAACGACTTGCGATCCGGGTTGATCTTGCCGTTTTCCAGGCGCGAGATGTCCAGCAGGTCGCTGATCAGGTCTTCGGCCGAACGCAGCGAACTGTCCAGATGCTGCACCAGTTTCTGCGCCTCGCCGCTCAAGCCGTCGTTCTGATGGGAGAGGGCGGCGGAGAACAGCCGCGCGGCGTTCAACGGCTGCATCAGGTCGTGACTGACGGCGGCGAGGAAGCGGGTCTTGGACTGGTTGGCCGCCTCGGCATTGCCTTTGGCCTCGGTCAGCGCGACGTTGAGTTGCGACAGTTCTTGCGTCCGTTCGCTGACCCGTTGCTCCAGGCCTTCGTTGGCCTCGGTCAGCGCCTGCTCGGCTTCGCGGAACGCGGTGATGTCGGTGAAGCTCATGACAAAACCGCCGCCGGGCATCGGGTTGCCGATCAGCTCGATCACCCGGCCGTTGGGGAACAGTCGCTCGGAGGTGTGGGCACGGCCCTGACGCATCCAGTGCAGGCGCCGGGCAACGTGAACTTCCGCTTCGCCGGGGCCGCACAAACCGCGTTCGGCGTTGTGGCGAATGATGTCGGCAATCGGGCGGCCAACGCTGATCAAGCCGTCCGGATAGTTGAACAGCTCCAGATAGCGACGGTTCCAGGCCACCAGTTTCAGCGACTGGTCGACCACGCTGATGCCCTGGGTAATGTTCTCGATGGCGCCTTGCAACAGTGCGCGGTTGAACTGCAGCACTTCCGACGCTTCGTCGGCGATCCGGACCACGTCCTCCAGCTGCATTTCCCGACCTTCGATGGCGGCTTTTACTACAGCACGCGTCGAAGAGGCACCGAGGACACCTGCCAGCAAGCGCTCGGTGTGGGCGATCCATTCGCCGTCGGCATTCTGATTCGGGTTGAAGCCTTTGCCCTGGCGGTAGGCGAAGCGGATGAAACTCTGCCGCGCGCGTTCTTCACCGACAAAACGCGCGGCCAGTTGCAGCAAGTCGTCGATCTGCACCGCCAGCATCGAGCGTGCGCTCGGCCGGGCGCTGATTTCCTGGCCGATAAAACGTCCGGCCTGCCAGTGCTCCGAGACCCGTGTACGGGACAGCACCGAGACCCAGGCGAACAACGTGAAGTTGCCCGCCAGCGACAGCACCACGCCTTGGGTCAGCGGGGTGATCGGCAGGTTCAGCGGGTTGCTGTGCAGCCAGGCGAGGCCGGGAAAACTGTCCAGCGACCAGCCGAGGCTGCGGGCAGCGATCGGCAGGATCAGGGTGTAGAACCACAGGAACGTGCCGGCGGCCAGGCCGGCGAACACGCCGCGACGGTTGGCCTGTTTCCAGTACAGCGCGCCGAGCATCGCCGGGGCCAGTTGGGTCACAGCGGCGAAGGCAATCTGGCCGATGGTCGCCAGGCTCGCGGTCGAGCCGAGCAAACGGTAGCTGACGTAGGCCAGCAACAAAATCACCACAATGCTGACCCGGCGCACCGAGAGCATCCACTGGCGGAACACTTCGAACGGGCGCTCGGCATTGTTGCGGCGCAGCAGCCATGGCAACAGCATGTCGTTGGAGACCATGGTCGACAGCGCCACACTCGCCACGATCACCATGCCGGTAGCCGCCGATGCACCGCCGATAAACGCCAGCATCGCCAGCGCCGGGTGGGCCTGGGCCAACGGTAGGCTGATCACGAAAGAGTCGGGGATGACCGAGCTGGGCAGCATCATCTGACCGGCCAGGGCGATCGGGACTACAAACAGCGCTGCCAGGGCGAGGTAGGTCGGGAACACCCATTTGGCCAGGCGCAGATCCTGCGGGTCGATGTTCTCGACCACTGTCACGTGGAACTGCCGGGGCAGGCAGATGATTGCCATCATCGCCACGCCGGTCTGCACCACCATCGATGGCCAGTTGATGGTTTCCTGCCAGTATTCCTCGAGGCGCGGTGCGAGCATTGCCTGATTGAACAAATCGTCGAAGCCGTCATACAGCCCATAGGTGACGAAGGCGCCGACGGCGAGGAAGGCGAACAGTTTCACCAGCGACTCGAACGCAATCGCCAGCACCATGCCCCGGTGGTGCTCCGTGGCGTCGAGGTTGCGCGTACCGAAGACGATGGTGAACAGGGCCAGCACCAGCGACACGATCAGGGCCGTGTCCTGGGCGCGGGTGCCCATGGCGTCGGCACCGGCACCGATCAGCAGGTTCACGCCGAGGACGATGCCTTTGAGTTGCAAGGCGATATAGGGCAGAACGCCGACCAGACAGATCAACGCGACCACCACCGCCAGCGATTGGGATTTACCGTAGCGGGCGGCGATGAAGTCGGCGATGGAGGTAATGTTCTCCTGTTTGCTGATCATCACCATTTTCTGCAGCACCCACGGCGCGCCCAGCAATAGCAGGATCGGCCCGAGGTAGATCGGCAGGAACGACCACAGTTGTTCGGCGGCCTGACCGACCGCGCCGAAAAACGTCCAGCTGGTGCAGTAGACGGCCAGCGACAGGCTGTACACCCAGGCACGCACCCGTGGCGGCAGCGGTGTGCTGCGACGGTCGCCGTAGAAGGCGATGGCGAACATGATGGCCATATAGGCCAGGGCGACGGCGGCGATCAGCCCGGTGGACAACGACATGGAACACTCCCGACAGAAAACGACCGGACTTGCGCCCGGTCAGACAGTCTCGCACGGGCGCGACAGTTAGTCAGTGTCGACCAAGGTCGTGGCGCGGCGGGGTGTCGCAGTCACGGAACCGGGCGGTTCTGTGGTCAATCCGGTTTGAGCGCGAGGTCGATCAAACGGTGCAGTTCATCGACTTCCAGCGGCGCCGCCGAAAACAGAATGCGGAACACCACCGGGGACACCACCAGATTGATCAGCCGATCCACGCTCGGCGCCGTTTCCTCTGGGTGGCGCTCGATGATGGTCTGCAATTGCGCACCGATGATCGTCACGCAATACCCCGGCGTCGCGCTTGCCTGCACATCGCGCATCATGTTGCGCCCGGGTTCAGAACTCATTTCGTCGAGATATTGTTCGGCCCATGCGCGGATATCGCTGCGCAGGCTGCCGGTTTCTGCCGGCTCGCTGTCGGGGCGCATGCGGGCGAGGGCGACGTCCGCGAGCAAGGCCGCCAGATCTCCCCAGCGTCGATAAATCGTCGACGGCGTCACGCCTGCACGCGCCGCGATTTGCGGGACGGTCACCGTTGAGCGCTCCTGTTCTTGCAGAAGCGCGCGGACTGCCGAGTGAATCGACTCTTGCACCCGGGCACTGCGACCGCCGGGGCGTAAACCTTCTTTAATAGCCATGCGCCAGACCTTAACACAAAGAATTTGCTTTAAGCGCAAGCCGAGAGCACACTCCGCAAAAGCAAAAAATTAGCTTTTGCGGAGTGTGCCCATGACCAGCCTTGCTTCCAACCGATCCAGCCTGTGGTTTCTGGCGATCACCTTACTGAGTTTTCTCGCCGCTTCCACTGCGCCGACGCCGTTGTATCACCTGTATCAGGATCAGCTGCATTTTTCGGCAGCGGTGCTGACCCTGATTTTCGGCGTTTACGCGCTGAGTCTGCTGGCCGCGTTGCTGACAGTCGGGTCGCTGTCGGATCACCTGGGACGCAAACCGGTGATCTTCACCGCCGTGACGCTCAATTCGCTGGCGATGCTGCTGTTTATCTACGCCGACAGCGTGGGTTGGCTGATCGGCGCGCGAGTGCTGCAAGGCTTCGCCACCGGCATGGCCACCGCGGTGTTGAGCGCGACGCTGCTGGACACCGACCGTCAGCAGGGCCCGCTGATTAACAGTGTCGCTCCGTTGCTGGGCATGGCGTTGGGCGGCATGGGCTGCGGCTTGTTGGCCGAGTTCGCTCCGGCGCCGTTGCAGTTGACCTATTGGTTGCTGCTCGCGCTGTTTGTGTTGCAGGGGATTTATGTCTGGCGCTTGCCGGAAAGCGTCTCGCCGCAAGCCGGGGCATGGGCCTCGTTGCGGCCAACCCTGCATGTGCCTGTTCAGGCGCGTTCGACGCTGTGGCGGGTCTTGCCGCTGAACACCGCGACTTGGGCGCTCGGTGGTTTCTATGCCTCGCTGGCCCCATCGCTGGTGCGCACGGCCACTGGCTCCACCTCCAACCTGATCGGCGGCGCGACTGTGGCGGCACTGACCGTCACCGGTGCGTTGATGATCTTCACGTTGCGCAATCGTCCTGCTTCCCGGGCACTGCAACTCGGCGCGAGCCTGCTGCCAGCCGGGCTCGTGTTGGTTCTGCTGGGCGTGCACAGCGCCAGTCTGTCGCTGTTCTTCTTCGGTACGCTGGTGGCCGGTTGTGGGTTTGGCTCCGGTTTTCTTGGAGCGGTGCGCAGTCTGGTGCCGCTGGCGTTGCCGCATGAGCGCGCCGGGTTGATGTCGGCATTCTATGTGCTGAGTTACCTGGCGTTCTGCCTGCCGGCTCTGCTGGCCGGGCACTTCACCCATAGCGTGGGCCTGCTGGCCACCACCGATGTGTATGGCGCGGTATTGATCGTGCTGGCGGTCGGAGCGCTGCTGATGAGTTTTCGGGCGCAAGCGGCGAAGACCTGCAGCGCGCCATAAGCCTGCGGATTCGGTTAGCCTTGGCCAGCCATAACTTTTTCACGGATCGACGCATGAAGATTATTCGCAGCAAGACCTTCACCGCCGAGCGCGCCTGGGGCGCGCTCGACATCGCCAACATGAACGGCATCACCACGCGTCTGCACTGGACCGATCAGCCCTACAAATGGCACGTCAATGACGGCGAAGAAGTGTTCGTGGTGCTCGACGGTCAGGTGCTCATGCACTATCGAGAAGAAGGCGAGGAGAAGCAGGCATTGCTGGAGGTTGGCGACATCTTTTATGCGTCCATCGGCACTGAACATGTCGCTCATCCTCAGGGCGCGGCGCGAATTCTTGTCATTGAAACCGAAGGCAGTGTCTGACTGCATATCTACTAAATAGATAACAGTTAGAGATATTACCCGTTATATAGATATTCGATTCGGTTCTACCATGAGCTCAACCTCACCTGAGGACAGGAGTTCATGATGATTTGCCCCAACAGCGCCAAACCCGGCATCAAGCCATTCAGCCAGCTTCAGCACCCGCGCGAAGTGATCCGCCAATTCACCCCGAACTGGTTCGCCGCCACCATGGGCACCGGCGTGCTGGCGTTGGCGCTGGCGCAATTGCCGGTGTCCGTTCCCGGATTGCACGCCGTGGCCGAAGGGCTGTGGCTGTTCAACATTCTGTTGTTCGTGCTGTTTACTGCTGCCTACGCCGCCCGCTGGATTCTGTTCTTTGACGAAGCGCAGCGGATCTTCGGCCACTCCACGGTTTCGATGTTCTTCGGCACCATTCCCATGGGCCTGGCGACGATCATCAACGGCTTTCTGCTGTTCGGTCTGCCACGCTGGGGTGAAGGAGTCATTCAACTGGCCGAAGTGTTGTGGTGGCTGGACGTGGCGATGTCGCTGGCCTGCGGCGTGCTGATCCCTTACATGATGTTCACCCGTCAGGCGCACAGCATCGATCAGATGACTGCCGTCTGGTTGCTGCCGGTGGTGGCGGCGGAAGTGGCGGCAGCCAGTGGCGGACTGCTCGCGCCGCACTTGGCCGACGCGCACTCGCAACTGGTAGTGCTGACGACCAGCTACGTGCTCTGGGCGTTTTCCCTGCCGGTGGCGTTCAGCATCCTGACCATCCTGTTGCTGCGTATGGCCTTGCACAAATTGCCCCACGAAAACATGGCGGCTTCGAGCTGGCTGGCGCTGGGGCCGATCGGCACCGGGGCGCTGGGCATGTTGCTGCTGGGCGGCGATGCGCCAGCGATCTTCGCGGCCAACGGTCTGCCAGGCATCGGCGAAATCGCCTCGGGCCTGGGCCTGATAGCAGGGATCACGCTCTGGGGGTTTGGTCTCTGGTGGATGTTGATGGCGCTGCTGATCACCGTGCGTTACCTGCGTGATGGCATCCCGTTCAATCTCGGCTGGTGGGGCTTTACCTTCCCGTTGGGCGTGTATTCGCTGGCGACTCTGAAGCTGGGCAGCACCTTGCACCTGACGTTCTTCAGCGTGGCCGGTTGTGTACTGGTGACGTTGCTGGCGGCGATGTGGCTGATTGTAGGTAAACGCACGCTGCAAGGCGCATGGCGCGGCGAGCTGTTTGTTTCTCCGTGCATTGCAGGTTTGAAGAAATAACCTGAAAAGTTTAGGTAAGGTGTGGCCTGGATCGCGGATTGACATTCCAATAAGCGTATCCAGGCCACTCGTTACCCAACATCAGGGACACACGGAAGATGAGTCACCCCTCACAGTTCAACCTGCTGCGTACCCGGCGCTTCCTGCCGTTCTTCATCACCCAGTCGCTGGGCGCGTTCAACGACAACGTGTTCAAGCAGTCGTTGATCCTCGCCATTCTCTATCGGCTGACCATCGAAGGTGACCGCTCGATCTGGGTCAACCTGTGTGCGCTGCTGTTTATTCTGCCGTTCTTCCTGTTTTCGGCGCTGGCCGGGCAGTTCGGGGAAAAATTCGCCAAGGACGCGTTGATCCGTCTGATCAAACTGGCTGAAATCGTCATCATGGCCGTGGGATCTGTCGGCTTCCTGTTCGATCACCTGTCATTGATGCTGGTGGCGCTGTTTGCCATGGGCACGCACTCGGCACTGTTCGGGCCGGTGAAATATTCGATCCTGCCGCAGGCGTTGCGCGAGGACGAACTGGTCGGTGGCAACGGGCTGGTGGAGATGGGTACATTCCTGGCGATCCTGGCCGGGACCATCGGCGCCGGGGTGATGATGTCATCGGCCAATTACGCGCCAGTGGTGTCCGCCGCGATTGTCGGCATCGCCGTGTTGGGTTACCTGGCCAGTCGCAGCATTCCCCGCGCCGCGGCGGCCTCGCCGCAGATGCGCCTGAACTGGAACATCTTCAGTCAATCATGGGCAACCTTGAAACTGGGGCTGGGGCAGACACCAGCAGTTTCGCGCTCGATTGTCGGCAACTCGTGGTTCTGGTTTGTCGGGGCGATTTATCTGACGCAGATTCCGGCTTACGCCAAGGAATGGATGCACGGCGACGAAACCGTAGTCACCCTGATCCTGACTGTCTTCTCGGTCGGCATCGCACTGGGTTCGATGCTGTGCGAGAAGCTTTCAGGGCGTAAGGTCGAGATCGGCCTGGTGCCTTTTGGCTCGTTCGGCCTGACTGTTTTCGGTCTGTTGCTGTGGTGGCATTCCGGTGGAATTCCGGAAAGCGCCGTCGGCCATAGCTGGATCGAAGTGCTGAGTTTCGGCCATGCCTGGGCGGTGTTGCTCGATGTGCTGGGCCTCGGGATCTTCGGTGGGTTCTACATCGTGCCGCTGTACGCGCTGATCCAGTCGCGCACCGCCGAGAACGAGCGGGCGCGGGTGATTGCCGCCAACAACATTCTCAACGCGCTGTTCATGGTGATTTCGGCGATTGTCACCATCGTGTTGTTGAGCGTGGTCAAGCTATCGATCCCGCAGCTGTTCCTGGTGGTGTCGCTGCTGAACATCGGCGTCAACGCCTACATCTTCAAGATCGTTCCCGAGTTCAGCATGCGTTTCATGATCTGGCTGCTCAGCCATTCCATGTACCGCGTCGAGCATCGCAACCTTGAGGCGATTCCCGATGAGGGCGCGGCGTTGCTGGTGTGCAACCACGTTTCGTTCGTCGATGCCTTGCTGATTGGTGGTGCGGTACGTCGGCCGATTCGCTTTGTCATGTACTACAAGATCTACAACCTGCCGGTGCTGAACTTTATCTTTCGTACAGCGGGGACGATTCCCATCGCCGGACGCCAGGAAGACATCCAGATCTACGAAAAGGCCTTCACCCGGATTGCCCGGTATCTGAAGGAAGGTGAGCTGGTTTGCATCTTCCCGGAGGGCAAGTTGACCGCCGATGGCGAGATCAACGAGTTCAAGGGCGGGCTGACGCGGATTCTCGAAGAGACACCGGTGCCGGTGATTCCGCTGGCGTTGCAGGGGTTATGGGGGAGTTTTTTCAGTCGCGATCCGAACAAAGGGGTGTTCCGGCGCTTGTGGTCGCGGGTGACGCTGGTGGCGGGTAAGCCGGTCGCCGTTGACGCGGCGCAACCAGCGGAGCTTCAGGCGATGGTCGGGGAATTGCGCGGGACTGTCAGGTAGTTATCAAGAAAGCCGCCATCCCTGACGGATGGCGGCAACGGCTCAGGCGCTGACCTTGAGCCCGATCAGCCCTGCGACGATCAACGCCACACTGGCCAGGCGGATCAGCGCCATCGATTCGCCAAACAAAATGATCCCGGCAATCACCGTGCCCACGGCACCGACCCCGGTCCAGATCGCATAAGCCGTGCCCAGCGGTAGTTCCTTCATCGCCAGCCCCAGCAAGCCCAAGCTGACTGCCATGGCGGCAACGGTGAGAACGGTCGGAAGCGGACGGGTGAACCCATCGGTGTATTTCAGGCCGACGGCCCAGCCGACTTCGAACAGGCCGGCGAAAAACAGAATGATCCAGGACATGAAAGACCTCCATCGATTGACGGGGCCGTCCCCAGATTGAAAACTCGATTGAGCCGCGGGGTCGTCCCCGCGTGGCGCACATACTACCGAAAATTGTGCGCCGCGCCTTGATCCGGGATCAGTCGGCCGCCTGTTGCGCCAGCGTTTCACGGTCTTGTTTTTCGCTCATCCGCCGGAAGTACGTCGAAAGCAGTGCTCCGGAAATGTTGTGCCACACACTGAACAACGCGCTCGGCACCGCCGCCAGCGGCGAGAAATGCGCACTGGCCAGCGCGGCACCCAATCCCGAGTTCTGCATGCCGACTTCCAGCGCCAGGGATTTGCGCTGCGGCAGCGGCAGGCCGAACAGGCGCCCGGTGAAATAACCCAGCAGATAACCGAAGCTGTTGTGCAACATCACCACGGCCATGATCAGCAGGCCGGATTCGGCGATTTTCGCCTGACTGGCGGCCACCACGGCGGCGACGATGATCACGATGCTGACCACCGACACCAGCGGCAATACTTCCACCGCGTGGCGCACCTTGTCACCGAGCACACGTTGCGCGACCACACCGAGGACGATTGGCAGCAGCACCACTTGCAGGATCGACCAGAACAATTCCATGAACGAAACCGGCAACCAGGCCGAGGCCAGCAGCCAGATCAGCGCCGGTGTCAGCAGCGGGGCGAGGAGGGTGGTGACGGCGGCGATGGCCACCGACAGTGCCAGGTCGCCACGGGCCAGCCAGGTCATGACGTTCGATGAGGTGCCGCTCGGGCAGCAGCCGACCAGAATAACCCCGACGGCAATTTCCGGCGGCAGATGAAAAATCTGGCACAGCAACCACGCCATCCCCGGCATGATCACGAAATGCGCGACCACGCCCAGGGCCACACGCCACGGATGGCGGGCGACAGCGGCGAAGTCGTCGAGTTTGAGGGTCAGGCCCATGCCAAACATCACCAGCCCGAGCAGCGGTACGATCGCGCTTTTCAGACCGAGGAACCAGGCCGGTTGCAGGAACGCGAGCACCGCGAAAATCAGAACCCAGTAAGCGAAGGTGTTGCCGACAAAACGACTCAGTGCAGCCAGTGCGCGCATGGTCTGTTCCTTATTATGTGAAAACGCCACCGAAGCGGTGGCGTTTGAAGATAACCCAAAGACTGCGCAGAGACTCAGATCCCCTGCGGAGTCTCTTCACCGCCCAGTGCTTCAACCAGCGCCGGCAGGAAGTCGCCGAACGTCAGCATCATCAGGGTGAAGCTGGCGTCCAGTTGGCCGAGGGCTTCGTCGCCGCCGTCCTGTTCTGCCTGATCCTGCAACAGATCTTCGAATTTCAGGCGCTTGACGGTCATCTTGTCGTCGAGCATGAACGACAGTTTGTCCTGCCAGGCCAGCGACAGTTGAGTCACAACCTTGCCGGTGCTCAGGTGCAGCTGGATTTCTTCGCTGGTCAGATCCTGACGCTTGCAACGCACGATGCCGCCGTCTTCGTGGGTGTCGCGCAGTTCGCACTCGTCCAGCACGAAGAAGTCCGGAGCGGCTTGCTGGGTGGTGACCCATTCAGTCATCACGGCGGTCGGCGCGGTTTTCACGGTCAGTGGGCGAACCGGCAGGGTGCCGATCACTTCACGCAGCGTGGAGAGCAGGTCTTCGGCGCGTTTCGGGCTGGCCGAGTTGACCAGGATCAGACCCTGTTTCGGCGCGATGGCGGCGAAAGTCGACGAGCGGCGGATAAAGGCGCGCGGCAGGAAGGCCTGGATGATTTCATCCTTGATTTGATCGCGTTCCTTCTTATAGACCTTGCGCATCTGCTCGGCTTCGATCTCTTCGACCTTTTCCTTGACCGCATCGCGCACGACGCTGCCCGGCAGGATGCGTTCTTCTTTACGGGCGCAGATCAGCAGGAAGTCACCGCTGACGTGCACCAGTGGCGCATCTTCGCCCTTGCCGAACGGCGCCACGAAACCGTAGGTGGTCAACTCCTGGCTTGCACATGGACGCGCCAGTTTGGTGGCCAGTGCAGTTTCCAGCGCCTCGGCATCGACAGGCAGGTCTTGGGTCAGGCGATAGATAAGCAGGTTCTTGAACCACATGGGGTGAGTCTCTCCTTTATACAAAGGGGGCATTATTGTCTTCGCCGGGTCATAGGCCAACCCTTCTCTAAGCCTTTGGAAGGGCTAAGAAAATTAATTAAAAAAGTGCTTGCCAGAGGTTGGGTCGCTCCGTAGAATGCGCGCCACACCGAAGCGAAGGGTGATTAGCTCAGCTGGGAGAGCGTCTGCCTTACAAGCAGAATGTCGGCGGTTCGATCCCGTCATCACCCACCATTCGTTTCAAGTGTTTAGCGCAGCGGTAGTTCAGTCGGTTAGAATACCGGCCTGTCACGCCGGGGGTCGCGGGTTCGAGTCCCGTCCGCTGCGCCATATTCGGTAACCTGGAACACTGAACGCCAGGTCACCACGGAAAAACCCGCCGAGGCGGGTTTTTTTCTGCCTCGAGTTGTACCTGCGGGATGTATCGTTTCACCGGTTTTCGGATTTATTTGAAAAAAACTTCAATTAAATCAACACGTTACGAAAATCTGTGGAATAATGCGCCCCGTAACGAAGCGAAGGGTGATTAGCTCAGCTGGGAGAGCGTCTGCCTTACAAGCAGAATGTCGGCGGTTCGATCCCGTCATCACCCACCATTCGTTTCAAGCGTTTCGCGCAGCGGTAGTTCAGTCGGTTAGAATACCGGCCTGTCACGCCGGGGGTCGCGGGTTCGAGTCCCGTCCGCTGCGCCATATTCGGTAATCTGGAACACTGAACGCCAGATCACCTCAGAAAGCCCGCCTTGTGCGGGCTTTTTGCTGCCTGGGATTTGGCTTTCGCTGAGTCTGTCCATGAGAAAGCGACCGTTGACGGTCGCTTTTTTCGTTTCTGGCGCTGCTATTGCGCCGAGTTGCGGCTGTGGCGGTAATCGCTGACCGCTTCATATACCGCTTTGCGCAGCCGGTTGATTCCGCCAATCGGGCGATGGGCTTCGATGCCGAACCAGGGATTGAACGACAGGTTGTCGCATTGCAGGTTCAGCGCCGGGGTGTCGAAGTCCTGCGGGGGCAGAGTGATCCTGGCCACAGTCTGGAACGGACTGTCCTGCTCGCGCCATTCGATGCTGGTGTCTTCGATCGGCATGAACTTGTTCGCGTCCTGCCGCTGGATCTGCAACACAAAGCACGCCGGCATCCGGTCGGTGGACAGTTGCTGGTTCAATGCGCTGCGCAGGAAGTTCGGCAGATCCTGGTTCTGTTTCGGCAAGGTATAAGCGGGGCAACGCTCCGGATCCGGCATCACCCGGAACTTGGCATTGGCCTCGCCGAACTTGTAGGGCGATACCGAGAAATATGTCGTGCGGGTCGGGCTTTCGGGCGGTGGCGATAAGGTTGCCAGTGCAATGAACAGATGCCGGATTTGCCAACTACGCGGATCCCACCCCGGAAAAAACGCCATGACTTTCTTGCCGTCAGCCTGCGCCGCCACATTCTGACGATACTCGGCGACATTGCTGACAAAGAAGTTCGGGTGACTGAACATCACGAAATCCTGTTCGCGCAGCTCCTGACGATCGGCCAGCAAGGATTTGCCCGGCACATCGAGCAATTTGATCGCCATGCCCCGGGCATCGCGGATGCTGTCGAATTGCGGATAGGCGTTGCCGTTGGACAGGCGCATCGTTGCTTTCCACAGCTTGCCCGGTTCGCTGAATACGCCCTGGCGCAATTCCTGAGCCAGATCCGGCAACACTTGCACATCGGCTTTCACGCAGCCATGGGCCTTGGCATGGGCATCGCGCAGGTAGCGGGTGCTTTCGCGGTGCTGATCGACGATGCGCACGGCGGTCTGGATCACGTCCTGGGTCATGGCGGCTTCGCCGTCCGGAATCTGCTCCAGCGCTGATACCGGACCCCGGTGCTGCCAGGCAAACCACGCGGTGGTCAGGGCCCAGCCGATCAGGCCGATCACCAGCAGGAACAACAGGGTTTTGCCCAGTAACCGTCCCAGCCATAGCCAGAAACGCGCCAGCATCGAAGGTCTTTTAAAGGAATTGAAGATCATGGCAGTTGTGCCTCCAGCGGGCCGCCCAGCACTTTCAGGTATTCGAGCAGCGCCCAACGTTCTTCTGGCTGCAACAGTCGGCCGATCACCCCGTTGCCGCGTTCGCCGGCGCGGAATTCATGGCCACTGTTGTGGTTGCCGGTGATGCGGGTGTCGAACAGGAAACCGTTGGTGAAAGCCTCGGTCCGGTACCCAAGATGGCGTGGATCGTATTCAAGCGTGCCTTTATAGAAGGTCGTGGCGCGCTCGTCCTGAGGCGACAGCAACTGATAAAGGCTCGGGACCGAGCCGTTGTGCAGGAACGGGGCCGTGGCCCATACCCCGGCGAGCGGACGGGCCTTGTAGGCGACTTTTTCGCGAACGCCGATCGGCAGCCCGAAGCCATCGAGTTGTGGCTTCTCGGCAGCGGTAACGCCCGCTTCACGGTACGCACGGTTTTCCACGAAGGCGGTGACGTAAGCCAGTCCCTTGGCCACTGACAACTGGCTGAGGTCCAGCGGCTCCTTGGGTTTGGGGTGCAACTTCACGTCCATTTGTTCGAGTTCCGCCGGGTTCCATTGCAGAGCGGTCAGGTCGAAACGGTGATTGGCGATGTTGTTGGCGGCGTTCGGGTCGGTGCCGATAACGTCCACCGGGAGCATGTGCAGGTGTTGCACCCAACGCTCGCCTTCCTGGGTTTGACGCGGGACGTGGCATCCGGCGCAATTCTCGGCGAACAGGGTTCGCCCCTTGGCTGCCAAGGGTTTGTCGACGACGCCCAGCACCTCTTCAGGCCATGCCGGCGGTTGCAGTTTTTGCAGGGTTTCTTCGATTTTGTGCAGATCACGCACACGTACGCTGGAGGCATAGCGCTCATCGCCCTGCAGCGGTTGGCCGTTGGCGTCGAAGAAATTCAGAGTGGCGCCGACACCCAGTGCCTCGCCGATATTGCGTGCCATCGGCTGCTGCGCCGAACCGTTCCACTGCACCCAGTCGAAGGTCCACATGTCCCACAGCTGCGGGTAATCCACGGGAGCGTTGGCCACGCGGTAATTGCTCGGGGAGATCGCATCGCCGAAGGTCGCGTTGGCGATACGGCCGAAGGCATCGGTGCGGCCCGGGCCTTCTTCGGTGGGGTAGAGGCCGCGGTGGGTGTCGTTCCACGCCACTTTGATGAAGGTGTTCAGTGAGCTTTTGAAGTCTTTGCGCAGTTGTTCATTGCGTGCGTCGTAGTCGTTGCCCAGCACATTGCGGGCGAAGCGCTCGAATTTCCACGGGTTGTAGTAAGTCGAGGTGAGACTGGCAACCAATGCCTGTCCGAAACTGCCGCCGCGCAATGTAGGAACGCTGGAAGGCAACACGTGTTGGGCCGTGCCCCCGTCGATGCGTATCGCCTGGCCATTGAAATGCAGCTCGCCGGTGTGGCAGGCCGCGCAAGTGATGTCGAGATATTGCTCGGCGCTGCCGGGATTTTGATGCCGGGCGAAACCTACCGGCAGATTGCCCGGGTTTTCGGGCGTGGCTTTCTGCTGCGGATCGATCAGAAAACCAAAGCGTGCAAGGTATTCCGGGGAGGCAAAGCGTTGCTGCGAGAACGGCAGCTCCAGCGCTTGAAACCATTCGTAACGAAGGCCTTTGACCTGCGTCCCCTGCGGGGTGAAGTAGTAGGTCTGGCGCTCTTGCTCAGTCCACTGGTTCAGGTAGTGCACCTGCTTGGCGGGCGTCGGGAAGGGCAATTTTGGATTGGCGACGTAATAAAGAACCACCGCCAGGATTAGTCCCAGCAGCACCACGATCAGCGTCAACACACGGTATAAGAGGCGCAAGATAAACATCCTTGTCGAGTTGTTGCGCTGTTATGCCTGAGCCAGGCCGTGTGCGGCAAGTGGCCATTACGCCAAGTGTTGTGGGAAGCGGCATCAATCACTGTCGGCGAAAGATGACAGAAGCTTCATCGTGCCTTTCGCCAAATGCTTTTTAATCCCTGAACTTATCGGAAGATTCCTGCTCTCATGCCGGTAGCCATTGGTCGTGGCGGCCTGATAAGCTCGCGGCTTTACTCGATTGCCCTTTCGGCGCATGAACAAGGAAATAGCATGAAACAGCATCGGTTGGCGGCGGCGGTTGCCTTGGTTAGCCTGGTACTCGCGGGTTGTGATTCGCAGACCAGCGTAGAGCTGAAAACCCCGGCGCAAAAAGCTTCCTACGGTATCGGCCTGAACATGGGCAAGAGCCTTGCTCAGGAAGGCATGGATGATCTGGACTCCAAAGCGGTAGCCCAGGGCATCGAAGATGCCGTCGGCAAGAAAGAACAGAAGCTGAAAGATGAAGAACTGGTCGAAGCCTTCGCCGCGCTGCAAAAGCGTGCCGAAGAGCGTATGGCCAAGATGAGTGAAGAGTCGGCAGCCGCCGGCAAGAAATTCCTCGAAGAAAACGGCAAGAAAGCCGGCGTGACCACCACCGCTTCCGGTCTGCAGTACGAAGTGGTCAAGAAGGCCGACGGCCCACAGCCTAAGCCTACCGATGTCGTGACCGTTCACTACACCGGCAAGCTGACCAACGGCACCGTTTTCGACAGCTCCGTCGAACGCGGCAGCCCGATCGATCTGCCGGTCAGCGGTGTGATCCCGGGTTGGGTCGAAGGCCTGCAACTGATGCACGTTGGCGAGAAGTACAAGCTGTACATCCCTAGCGATCTGGCTTACGGCGCACAATCGCCAAGCCCGGCAATCCCGGCCAACTCGGTTCTGGTTTTCGACCTGGAACTGCTGGGTATCAAGGATCCAGCCAAAGAAGACGCCGCCAAGTAATCTGCGTCGGTTTCAACAACAACGCCTCGCTTATGCGGGGCGTTGTTGCATCTGGACGATGGTCAGCGTAAACAGACCGAACCGATGCCGGTCCTGGCAGTCCTAGACTTTAAGGTTGCCGCGCTAGACGTCTGGAGCCGCCAAGTCAATGAAATATTGGGATTTTTTATGTGAGTAAAAAACGCCCGATCTGAGCGCAACCCTTATGAAACGGGGCTCTCAGCGCTTAAATGCAGCTCTGTTCACAAGGTTATCCACAATTTGTGTGGATAACATTTCAACGGGAGAAATAAATGAAAGCGCCATGGAATTTCGCCCGATTCCTTCCTCTGGCCGGACGATTGCTGGCGCGAGGCCGCTTGCCGACCCTGTTGTTTGCCGTGGCCAGCAAAGGCGCCGCGCAAGGCAATCGCCTCGGCAAGCTGAAGGATGATTTGCGTCTGTTGCAGGCACTGTGCCTGGCCTATTGGCGCGGCGAGTACCGCGCAATCAGCGCCAAGGCGATCGTATCGGTGGTTGCCGGTCTGATGTATTTCCTCAGTCCGGTCGATGCAATTCCCGATTTCATTCCCATGTTCGGCATGCTTGATGACATCGCCGTCCTCGCCTGGCTGATGAAAACCCTCGACGATGAACTGAATGCTTTCCGCCTGTGGCGTCAGCGCCAGACGCCGGAAAAGCTTAGAGTGGTCGAGCGCCTGCCCGATACCCCCGAGCAACTTCAGCTTCAGGGCCCGAAAAAGTCCTGAATTGCGACAGCCTCTTATTCAGATAGATACCCCCCACGACCTTGGCCGCTGTTAGGATTACACTTCTAGGGAAAAGTGCCGACTCGCTAAGTGTTGTTGTCCTACGGGGTAGTCATGGATATTCAGATAATTGCACGCGATGGCGAACCCGAATATGCGGTTCTGCCATGGGCTCAGTATCAGGCTCTACTGAAAGCAGCAGGCATTAACGAAGCACCGTCGCAACCGGCTCCAGCGCCGCTTGCGGCAACCCCGGACCCGATTCTTCCAGGTCTGGATCAGTTACGCAGTTTGCGCGAAGGGAAGGGCATCGCCATCGAGGCGCTGGCCCGCACGGTAGGCATCAGCCCGTCTTACCTGGCCATGATTGAAAGTGGCGAGCGTCTGCCCGACGCCGCGATTCGCCGCAGCCTGGCCTGGGAGTTGACGGTGCCAGGGTGGAGGGAACAATCGTGAGCGTACGCATCAGTCGTCAACATTGGGACGGATTGCTGGGGGAACTGGATCAGGCGCGCAGGCAGCGCCATCTTTTGACTTATCGAGCCTTGCTCGAACGCCTGCAACTGCCCACGCCGGCCATGCAGACATTGACCGCTGCACTGGAGCATCTCGCGGCACTGGACGCGAAAGCCGAACAGCCGTTGCGCAGCTCGCTGGTGATCAGCCAGGGTGCCAGTCGCCTGCCACGCACCGGTTTCTTTGAATGTGTCGAGCGCCTGGGGCGTTTTTCCGGGCCGTCCGACGGTGTCGCCGCCGCCTCCTGGCATGCTTCGGAAGTGGTGCGGGTCTTTGAGTACGAGTACCCGGAATCGGCGGAGGCCTGAGTGTTTTTACGACTCAAGGCGCGGGCCAGTTACTGGCTGGCCCGCAGGCTGTTTCACTGGGCGTGGTTTGTCCGTCAGCCCCGCGGCTGGCGCTGGCTCGAAGGGCAGTTTGCGCGCATGGCCAATCTGGGCGATGTCGGCGCGCAAAGTTTTTACGGGCACATCCTGACGTTTCGCGGGGTTGGCCTGGGCGCACGTGAGGAAGGTGTACGTTTGTTGCGACTGGCGGCGCTGGCCGGGGATGGCAAAGCGGCATATCAAGTCGGTGTCATCAGTCTTGCAGGTACGCCGAGCAAAGCGCCAGATCCTTCGGAAGCCGCTCGCTGGTGGACCATGGCCGCGAAGGCCGGGCATCCGTTGGCCGAGCTCAAGTTGAAAGAGCTGGCCGGCCGAGACGCTTTTAAATAAGCAAATCATCTGTTCCGTGAACGGGGCGTGAGGTAAACCTCCCGCCCCGTTTTTGCGTCTGCCGTGCGATAAAAAATCAGTTACAGACTTCTCCTACATCCTCCGCCTACTCGCCTGACTTCTTTTCTGTTTGATCCCCCGCAAAGTCCCTCGCCTGATTTTTGCGCGAGGGAACGCATATGTTCGACCCGGTTTTTCGTTTCGCCATGCGCATGGGATTGCGCTGATGGATGCCGTCACCCGCATCGAGCAAGAACTCGACAGCTTTCCCCGCACTCTCGATCTCTATCGCGAACAACTGAAGCACTGGCTCAGTCGCTCGGCAGATGGTGTCAGTCATGCGGCCGATCTGCCGTCGCTGATGGGAATGGAGCGGATCATCCGTTTCGGCGAGCACAGCACGGCGGTCGCGATTGACGACAACCGTTTCTCTTCTGCGGTCGTGCAATGCCCGGAATCCGGGCCGGTGGAGATCGAGAGCAAGTTCGAGTCGGTATACGACATTCCATTGGGCGGCATCGTAGTCGATGTGGTAGCGATGGACGGTGGCGAGGTCAACTCCGTCACCCTCGATGCTCAAGGCAAGGGTGTGTTTACCGGTGAAGCAGGCAAGTTCTACCGGGTGGTGGTGCACAGCGAGGCCAGCGAGCAGCAGATTGATGCACTTTTCGAGTCCTACGACGGCCTGAGTCGGCAGCTGGATGGCTGGCTGCGCAGCGAGTGGCAAGGATTCAAGCCGCAGTGGTCGCAGTCGGTGGTGACGGCGGCGGGCAACGGCATGCTCGCCGGGAGCTGGGCGGCGATCGAGGGGGTGTGGGACAGCATCGGGTTGTTGTCGGAAATTCTCAAGGACCCCGGAAAGTTTGCCGAGCGGTTGGGCAGTGGCGCCGCACAGCTGATTGCGCTGGCAGAAACAGCGCCTGAAATGATGGAGAAGCTTCAGTTACTGGTCAGTGACGAGGCGGCGCTGTGTTTGTTGCTGCGTACTGCGAGCCTCTGGCTGGAAATGTTGCCCGGCACTGAAATCGCCGGGAAAACCGCCGAGGTAGTGTCGATGGTAGTGGTGCAACTGCTGATCGATGTGTTGATCGGCGTTGTGCTGACTTTTGTTGGCGCCGGGGCAGGGATCGCTTATCTGACCTTGCGTCTGGCGGAGCGTGGCGCTCAGTTGTTGTCGGCGGTGACGCGACTGGTGAAGGCGATGTTCGGCATCGTCAGCACCTTTATCGGTTATGTGAACCACTACAAGTCCGTCGCCGCAAGGGGCATCGCCGCCGGGGTGAAAAAGGGTCGCATGCAATTGCGCTGGGATGCCCGGCGTAATGCTTCCCTGAAAAAAGACGAGCAGCACGACGACACGCCGGATCAGGCGAAAAATCCCAACGGCGACAGCGCCGATTGTGCGCCGCTGACCTGCACCAACGGCTGTCCGGTGTCGATGGTCACCGGGGAAGAACTGCTGACGTTGACTGACGGTGTACTCGATGGGCTGTTGCCGTTCGAGTTCCGCCGCTTGTATCGCAGCAGTGCGGCCGAGATCGATGCTGGATTGGGGTTTGGCTGGAGCCATTCGCTGGCGCATCGATTGGAGGTTGATGGCGCGGCGGTGGTCTGGGTCGACCATGAAAACCGGCGCACGCAGTTTCCGTTGCCGAGCGTTGAGCGGCCGGCGATTCACAACAGTCTGTCGCGGGCGGCGATCTTTCTCGGGGATGAACCGGAAGAGCTGATCGTTGCGCTGGCGGGTGAGGCCGCGCGGTTTTATCACTTTCGGGTTGGGCGTCTGACCGCCATCAGCGATGCGTACGGCAATCGTCTGACGGTGCATCGGGATCTTTCCGACCGGATTCAGCGCCTGGATAACGGGGCCGGTCGGTCGTTGTTGCTGCGCTATGAGCGGGCGCATCTGGTCGCGGTCGATTATCAGGTCTGGCGCGAGGCGGCCTGGCGTACCGAGCAGACGCTGGCCAGTTACCGCTTTGATGCCCGCCATCGATTGATCGAGGCGATCAACGCGGTCGGCGAAAGCGAGCGTTACGACTACGACGACCGGCACGTCATCCTGCAACGGCAACTGGCTGGCGGTGCGAGCTTCTTCTGGGCATGGGAGCGGTCCGGCAAGGCGGCGCGTTGCGTGCGGCACTGGGCGTCGTTTTCGCAGATGGACACGCGTTACGTGTGGGATGACGCCGGCAGCGTCACCGTGCATTACGTCGATGGGACTGAAGAAACTTACGTCCACGACGACACGGCGCGGCTGGTGCGTCAGGTGTCGGCGGACGGGGGCGAGCAGCTCAAGGCCTACGATTCGGCGGGCCGGCTGGTTGCCGAGCAGGATGCGCTGGGCGCGGTCACCGAGTACCGCTACGACGATGCCGGACGGCTGATCGCGCTGATTCCGCCGGACGATGCACCGACGTCCTACGAGTACCGCAACGGTTTCCTGCACAGCCGTTCACGCGGCGATGCCGTTTGGACGTACCGGCGCAATGCTCAGGGTGACGTCACCGAGGCGGTCGATCCCGACGGTCATGTCACCCATTACCACTTTGACGCGCAGGGGCGGTTGCGGTCGATCCGTTATCCGGACAGCGGTCGCCATGTGTTCGTCTGGAACGACCTCGGGCAACTGGTCGAGGAAAGTCTGCCGGACGGCGGGGTTCGGAAGTTTTCCTACGACGCCTTGGGGCGGCGGACGACGGTTCAGGACGAGCATGGTGCGGTCACTCGCCACGCCTGGGACGCCGTTGGCCGGCTGATCCAGACGACGCTGCCTACCGGAGCCACCCGCGCCTGGTCCTACAGCGCCTATGGCCAGATCACCGCCGAACGCGATGAACAGGGGCGCATCACCCGTTACGAGTATGACGACGACCTGCACCTGGTCAGCCGCCGGATCAACCCGGACGGTACACGAGTGCAGTACCGCTACGACCATGCGCAGCTGCTGCTCACGGAAATCGAGAACGAGTCCGGCGAAAAGTACCGGCTGGACTACACGCCGACCGGACTGATCCGACAGGAAACCGGCTTCGATGGGCGGCGCACCGCGTACGTCTATGACCGCAACGGCCATCTGCTGGAAAAGACCGAGTTTGGCGACGACGGCTCGACGCTGGTCACCATTTACCAACGCGACAGCGCCGGACGTCTGCTGCTCAAGACCCTGCCGGACGGGGTCGAGGTCAGCTATCGCTATGACCGCTTAGGCCGTCTGGTCGGGGTGGACGACGGCCAGGATCACCCGCTGGCCTTTGAATACGACCTGCAGGATCGGCTGGTGCGCGAGCATCAGGGCTGGGGCACCCTGCGTTACACCTATGACGCCTGCGGCCAACTGACCCGCCTGCGCCTGCCGGACAACAGCAAGCTCGATTACCACTACGCCAAGGGCGGTGCGCTGACCGCGATCGACCTCAACGGCGCCTTGCTGACCCGCCACGTCTACCAGAACGGCCGCGAACAACAGCGCCAGCAAGGCCTGCTGCTCAGCGAATATGCCTACGACGAACAGGGCCGCTTGCAGTCCCACGCCGTAGGCCATCAACGCAGCGCGCTGTACCGCCGCGACTTTGCCTACAGCGCCAACGGCAACCTCGAACACATTGCCGACACCCGCCACGGCCAGCGCAGCTACACCTACGACGCCCTCGACCGGCTGATTCGCGTGCGCCACACCCGCGACGATGTGCCGGAAAACTTCGCCCACGACCCGGCCGGCAACCTGCTGATGCAGGACCGCCCCGGCCCGACCCAGATCAAGGGCAACCGCCTGTTGATGCAGGGCGACCGCCATTACGACTACGACGCCTTCGGCAACCTGATCCGCGAACGCCGCGGCCAACAACTCGTCACCGAATACCGCTACGACAGCCAGCACCGCCTGATCGGCCTTACCCGCCCCGACGGCACCAGCGCGACCTACCAATACGACGCCTTCGGCCGGCGCATCCGCAAGACCGTCGACGGCCAGACCACCGAGTTCTTCTGGCAAGGCGACCACCTGATCGCCGAAAGCAGCGAACAACAACACCGCAGCTTCATCTACGAACCGGGAACCTTCCGCCCGCTGGCGATGCTCGACGGCAAAGGCCCGAAACGCGCCTGCCCGTTCTACTACCAGCTCGACCACCTCGGCACGCCGCAGGAGTTGACCGACTACAGCGGCGAGATCGTCTGGTCAGCCAAATACAGCGCCTACGGCAAGGTCACCTCGCTGGAACTGGCGACCGAGGACTACCTGAACCAGCCGCTGCGCTTTCAGGGGCAGTACTTCGATGACGAAAGCGGACTGCATTACAACCGGCATCGGTATTACGACCCGGAGGTGGGCCGGTACCTGACGCCGGATCCGGTGAAGCTGGCCGGGGGCTGAACCAGTACCGGTACGTGCCGAATCCCACGGGGTGGGTGGATCCGTTGGGGTTGAGTTGTAACTGTCCAGGAGCCATTTCTGCTGAGGGGCCGTATAGCGAAATTGTTCCAGGTGGTGGCTTAGAGGCTCACGAATCTCGAGGTGGGCATGCTATTGCGAGACATGTAAATAGGTCGGAAGCCCAACTCAGAGCTAGACTAGCGGCTGAACCGCACATACCTATTGCATCAACATTCCTTAGTAGGGCAGAAGCTGAGGCTGCACTCTCTAATGTTATAAAAAACAACAAACTCACAATTGATAACTTTGTGCAGGGTAACGCAAGCAAACTTGTGATTAATGAGCAAGTGTCTACTCCTGCTGGCGTAGGTGTGGTGAGACAGAGTGGAAGCCTGGAGCCACTGTCTAGTATTAGGTTGGTGTTGCGGCGAGATACAAGCTCACCGCTTGGCTATTTTATCTTGACGGGGTTTGTAAATGACAACTGAAGATTTTCCTAGCTTATTTCAATTTCTCGGAGCCTATTTTCATGAGGACTGGATGTGTGAGCTTGAATCAGCAGATGATGTTGTTAAATCTTTCATAGCGGACTCGGAATGTTGCGTGCTTGAGGCGGTGGTAAAGGAAATTGATTTAATTTTAGCGATGAAAATTAAAGAGAGTGAAGTTCGAGATTTTTTGCTGAAGAAAAATGGGTGTTGCTATTGTTATTGGAATGAGTGGCAAGACGGAATTGCGTGGTTGAAGCACATTTCTGTAATTATCAGTGAGGCGTTACACAAAAATATTTAAGCTGTTTATTTGTCTTGTTCTGATTGTTCTTCGAGTGAGAAGGTGGCTTTCAAGGAGGTTGGTTATTGTGGTTGCGCGTAATCGTAAAGTTAGATTGCTGTTAAGGTTTTGGTTTTGGTGTAAAGGTATCGGGATGTTTTTAGTGCAGCGGGCGAAGTGTCAGGCTCAGAAGGTTGGATATTCTGCTAGCAAGCGGCAAGAATCAAATGAAGGGCCGGTTGCTGAAGTTAGAAAATTTCGAGGGGTTCATAGCTCTCGATTTTTGAGTCACAGAGCCCAGATGAGTGCATATAACGATGCAATGACGAGAGAGTCTAGAAAAATGCCACGTTTCACCGGAGAGGATAGTATGGGAAATCTGGTAGTGAGAGTGGAAACTGAAAATATAGGTGAAGGATATGAGCCAAATCCTGCAGACCCATCTGATCCACGCTACATCCCTGAAATGCATGGTTTTGAAATGAGGTTTGATTTCGAGACTCTGGAGCCTTGGGCTCTATATCCGATAGAGAAAGTATAATGTTGATGCATCCTTATCTTGATATTCCTTATCGCCCACGGCTGTCTCACTTTCTCGGTGGGTTTGATACATATGATCGCGAGGAGAGCTTGGGTGAAGCACTGGCCGCGTACGATCCTGAAAATCAATCAGATAGAAGTATTTTAATATCTAAGTACGTAATCAAGCGATTTTCAAAATTGAGCCATCGGCATAAATTTGTTTTGTTTACTGTGTTGGGGGAAGCACTTGAGAAAAGTGATGATGTCTTCCAAGAAGTGCTGGAGCATGATCCATACTCTCACTCCTTGTTACCAGACGGCTGGGATGAGATGAATGATCCAAAGGCGTTTTTCGAAAACATGTACTTTCAGTTGTCTGAAGCATGGATGGACGAACTTTACAAAGCCAGTCAAGAAGACTCATCAACTTGGTAGGCGCGAATTGGTGCTCACTGCGATTTTTGTAAGCTTTGGGGCATTTATACGATGAAAATACGGTTTGCATGAGATTCGTATATTCGAATCACCGATGTCCGAGTGTGAGTGTTTCGACGGGTGTCTGCGCGAACAGGCTATCAATCAAATGCACACTATACCCCGGCACATTCTTCGCATGATGCTTCGCCTGCGAAGCCATTTCCGCCAATTGACTCGCATCCAGTTGCGCACAAGCTTCAGGATGCAAATGCACCACACCAATGGACAATGACAGCAATGGAAACTCCTGACGAATACCCTGGCGGTTCGGCGCAATAAAACAACCAGCGTCTAGATGTTCGGGGCGGTAGAAGCGACGGCATTGGCTCTGGAAATCATCAAGCAATTGGTTCAGCCGTTTGCGCCAATCTTCCGGGCCGAGCACCAACAGGAAATCGTCACCACCGATGTGGCCAACAAAATCGCGGGACGGGTCGACGCGTTCGTTTAGGCATTGCGCCAGACACAACAACACCTCATCCCCACGCCCATACCCATAGATATCGTTAAAGGGTTTGAAACTGTCGATGTCGACATAGCAAATGACCGACTCGCGCCCCTGTTGTAGTAGTCGGGTGAGGCATTGCTGAATCGGCACATTCCCCGGCAGCAAGGTCAGCGGATTGGCATACCGAGCCTGCTGGATTTTCAGTTCGGTAATCAGTTTGAGCACGTCGATCACCCTGCCCAGACCCAGATAGCTGCCGTTGAGGGTGATGATGAAGTCTTCTTCGATGCGTTGTCGGGCGCGGCTGGTGATCAGACGGCTGACCTGTTGCAGTGACTGGCTCATTTCCACGGCGAGGAAGTCGTCGTTCATCAGTCGGCTGATCGGTTTGCGAGCGAACAGGTCGGTGGCGAACGGCTTGAGAAGGGCATCGGACAATGAATGACGATGAACGATGCCGCACGGCTGACCCTGTTCGTCGAGCACCGCCAGTGAGTTCAGGTTGGCCTGGCGGCGGAAGGCTTCCAGTACGGTGGCGGTCGGTGTGTCGCGATTCACGGCCGGTTGATCGATGAGCAGGGCGCTCAGGTCGCTGCCTTCGTCATTCAGCGCCACGGCGCTACTGTCGTGTTTGGGCATCAGGGTCCGGGCGTCGCGTGACGGATGTTCCTGCGGGCGCCCCAGCAAATAGCCCTGGACCAGATCAACGCCCATCTCGGTCAGCACCGCCAACTCTTCCGGCAACTCGATGCCCTCGGCAATCACCTGCGCCCGCGAGGCCTTGGCGATTTGCAGGATCGATCCGACGAACTCACGCTTCAACGCGTCCTGATGAATGCCGTCGATAAAGTGCCGGTCGATCTTCACGTAATCCGGCCGCAACTCCGACCACAGGCGCAGGCTCGAGTAACCCGCGCCCAGATCGTCGAGAGCAATCGAAAAACCCATCGCCCGGTAGTGATGCAGCGCGGTTTGCAGCAACTGAAAGTCGTCGATCGGTGTCTGTTCGGTGAGTTCGATCACGACCTGACTCGGCGGAATACCAAAATCCTGTAGCAACTGCAGTGTCCGCCCCGGCTGGTGCGCGGCTTCGAGGAGGGATTCGGGAGAGACGTTGAGAAACAGTTTGCCCGGCAATTGCTGTTCGTTGAAACGACGACAGGCACTCTGGCGGCAGGCGATTTCCAGTTCGCTCAAGCGGCCGGCCTGGCGGGCCACGGCGAACAGGGCGATGGGGGAGTGCAGCGGGCTGTTGGACGGGCCGCGGGTCAAGGCTTCGTAGCCGAGAATGCGCCGTTCGGAGAGGCAAATGATCGGCTGGAACAGGCTGTGTAAACCGCTTTGAGTCAGGATCGAGCTCAAGGCACTCAGCTGTTCGGTCGTGGTCATGGCAATCTCTGGCGATAAAAAAGGACTGGGAGCGTTCTCGATGAAGAGAACCGCTCCCAGTCCTTTATTGCACGACAGAATGATGACTGTTTGATGACGACCCGGGGATCGTCAGCATTAAATTGCCATCACCTTATTTCTTTGCGACCTGGTTGCTCAGCTTCAGGTAATCCAGCAGTACACGCCCGGTCTCGCTCAGGTAGGCGTCGTCTTCCGGTTTGACCTTGTCCGGCTCGGCGGCTGCCAGGGCGTCGTCGTCTTCTTTCTTCAGCTCTTTGAGCGGTTCTTCGCCTTTGGCCTTGCGACGGATGTTCTCCATCGCCAGTTGCTTGGCGTCGATATCGGCGTGCTGGGCACGGCGTTCGGCTTCATTGAGGCTGACGGTTTTCTCTTCCAGCAGCTTCTGCGCCAGGGCCAGCTTGTCGCGGATGAACACGAACTCCGCGTCCTTGGCGGAACGGGTGTCATGCTCGGATTTCAGCTGGGCCAGGTACGGTTTGAACGGATCGCTCGCCGGTTTGATCGCCGCGCGGATGGTGTCCCACGGCATGGCTTCCGGCAGGGCGCTTTCGCCGATTTCCTTGGTGTCGATGATCGACGGGTAGTCGATGTCCGGCAGGACGCCCTGATGCTGGGTGCTCTGACCGGAAACCCGGTAGAACTTGGCCAGAGTGAGTTTCAGTTCGCCATGGTTCAGCGGCTGAATGGTCTGCACGGTGCCTTTGCCGAAGGTCTGGCCACCGATGATCAGCGCACGGTGGTAGTCCTGCATGGCGCCGGCGAAGATCTCCGAAGCCGAGGCGGACAGGCGGTTGACCAGCAACGCCATCGGGCCTTTGTAGAACGCGCCCGGGTTTTCATCTTCAAGTACATCGACCCGGCCATCGGCGTTGCGCACGAGCACGGTAGGGCCCTTGTCGATGAACAGGCTGGTCAGCTCGGTGGCTTCCTGCAGGGAACCGCCGCCGTTGTTGCGCAGGTCGATGACCACGCCGTCGACTTTATCTTTCTGCAGTTCGGTCAGCAGCTTCTTGACGTCGCGGGTGGTGCTCTTGTAGTCCGGATCGCCGGCACGGAAGGCCTTGAAGTCGAGGTAGAACGCCGGAATCTCGATCACGCCGAGCTTGTAGTCGCGGCCGTCCTGTTTCAGGTTCAGCACGGACTTCTTCACGGCCTGGTCTTCGAGCTTCACCGCTTCACGGGTGATCGGCACGATCTTGCTGGTCTGGTCGTTCGGCGCATTGCTGGCCGGAATCACTTCCAGACGCACCACGGTGCCTTTCGGGCCACGGATCAGCTTGACCACTTCGTCCAGACGCCAGCCGACCACGTCTACCATCTCTTTGTTGCCCTGGGCAACACCGATGATCTTGTCGGCCGGAGCAACCTGCTTGGTCTTGTCGGCCGGGCCTGCGGGCACCAGACGCACGACTTTCACCTGGTCGTTGTCGCTCTGCAACACGGCGCCGATGCCCTCGAGGGACAGGCTCATGTTGATGTCGAAGTTCTCCGCGTTATCCGGCGACAGATAGTTGGTGTGCGGATCGTAAGACATCGCGAAGGTGTTGATGTACGCCTGGAAGATGTCTTCGGCGCGGGTCTGGTCCAGACGCGCCAGTTGATTCTTGTAGCGCTTGGTCAGGGTTTCCTGGATCTGCTTCGGGTCTTTGCCGGCGATCTTCTGCCGCAGCACTTCGTCCTTGACGCGTTTGCGCCACAGGTCATCGAGTTCGGCGGTGGACTTGAGCCAAGGAGCGTCCTTGCGATCGATCAGCAAGGTTTCCTTGGTGGTGAAGTCCATCTTGTCGACGCCTTTGTTCAGCTCGGCAAGGGCGAAGTCCAGACGCGCCTTCACGCGGTCCAGATAGCGCTTGTAGATGGTGAACCCGGCGTTGAGGTCGCCGCTCTTGAGGAAGTCGTCGAACTGGGTCTTCCACTTGTCGAATTCGGCGATGTCGCTGGCCATGAAATAGCTGCGCGACGGGTCGAGCAGCTTGATGTAGCTGTCGTAGATGATCACCGAGCGCGCATCGTCGAGCGGCGGCTTGCTGTAGTGGTGACGCTTGAGCAACTCGACGACGTTCAGACTGGCGATCACTTCGTCGCGATCAGGCTGCAACTTGTCCCAGCTGTTGGCTGCGAAGGTGGTGCCCGACACCGGCAACAGGCCGATACCGATGAAAAGAGCGAGGGCGGTGCTGGGGAGCAGATGCTTCATGCTGATTCGACGCGGGGACAATTGATAACGCATATTAGGCCGTCTTTGAAGTCGCCGGTACCTCTACGCTCTGTACGATAACTGCTGTTCAGCGTTCGTTCAGACCCCAGGGCCGGTCGCATAATGCAAAAAGCCCGGCGCTACAGCTTCGGGCTCAGTCCAGACTCACTATGGAGGCACTGTGAAGGCATTGCAAGGCGTTGAAGGTCAAGTGGCATGGGTTGATGAACCAAGTCCTACATGTGATGTAGGACAAGTTCGCATCCGAGTAGCGGCAGCGGGCCTCAATCGTGCGGATTTATTACAGAAAGCCGGACTTTATCCGCCCCCTCCGGGTGCCAGCCAGGTGCTGGGTCTTGAGTGCTCCGGGGTGATCAGCGAGGTCGGCGCGGGCTCTTCCTGGCAGGTCGGTGACCGGGTCTGCGCCCTGCTGGCCGGGGGCGGGATGGCGCAAGAGGTGGTCGTCGACGGACGGCATGTGCTACCGGTTCCGGAAGGTGTATCGCTGATCGAGGCCGCTGCCTTGCCCGAGGTGTACGCGACCGTCTGGCTGAATGTGTTTCAACTCGCTGCGCTCAAACCGGGTGAGAAAGTTCTTCTGCACGCCGGGGCCAGTGGCATCGGCTCAGCCGCGATTCAACTGTGCAAGGCTTTCGGCAATCCATGCTGGGTCAGCGTCGGCTCGGCTGAGCGACTGGCCTATTGCGAATCGCTGGGTGCCCAGGGCGGGGTGGTGCGCACCGATGATCTGGAAAGTCTCCGGGATTTCGGGCCGTTCGATGTGATTCTGGATCCGGTCGGCGGCAATTATTCAGCGCTGAATCTGAAGCTGATGGCTCAAGACGGCCGCTGGGTGCTGATCGGTCTGATGGGTGGCCGTGAAGCGAAACTGGATCTGGCCCAGGTGCTGGCCAAGCGCGTGCAACTGCTGGGCTCGACCCTGCGCAGCCGTGAGGATCAGTTCAAGGCCGATCTGTTCAGCGATCTAAGCCAGCACGTGTGGCCGCTGTTTTCCGAAGGGCGCCTGAAGCCGCAACTGGCCAAGGCGTTCCCGATCAAGGATGCGGAGGCGGCGTTCGCCGAGCTGGCGAGCAACACGGTGGCGGGGAAGCTGGTGCTGGTGATCGACGAAAGCCTGAGTTGATCATCGATGCTTGTGGGAGCAGGCCTGCTCCCACAAGGCAATCGCTTACTTCCAGAGGTGAATCGGCCAGCCGGATTTCTCGGCCTGCGCAAGCAACACCGGATCCGGATTGACCACATGCGGGTAATCCACTTTCAGCAGCAGCGGCAGGTCATTGCGTGAGTCGGAATAGAAACTCGCGCCCTCAAGATTTTCTTCTTCGGCGTCCAGCCATTCCAGCAACCGGGTGATTTTGCCTTCGCGGTAGGTCAGGGTGCCTACGGTCTGGCCGCTGTACACGCCATGCGCCACTTCCAGTTCGATGGCCAGAACTTCGTCGATACCCAGCCGTTCGGCAATCGGTTTCACCAGGTGCGTGCCCGAGGCCGAGATCACCAGAATCCGGTCGCCGGCCTGGCGGTGGGCGGCGATGGTTTTGGTGGCATCGCTGAAGATGATGGGTTCTATGAAGTCTTCAACCCACGGCGCGACCAGATGCTCGACTTCTTCCGAGGTGCGGCCGATCAGCGGCTCGAGGCTGAAGTCCATGTAGTCCTCCATGCGCAACTTGCCATGGCTGTAGGCGTCCATCAGCTCATTGTTCCTGCGCATGAACGACTCGGGATCGACCCAGCCCAGGCGCCCCATCTGCTCGCACCATAGCGTTGCGCAGTCACCATGAATCAGCGTGTCGTCCAGATCAAAAATTGCCAGGGCCATCAGTTCAGTTCCCTCTTGGGTGTCAGCAAAGTCATCAGGCTACCTCACACAGGGCGGTGGGATCGATGGAAAGTGACAGGCGCTGACCGTCGGGATGCAGATCCGCTGCCGAACGGTTGAGCACATCCACCACCAGTTCCACGCCTCGGGCTTCGACGCGGTAGCGAATCACGTTGCCCAGCAGGCTGTGGCTGCGGATTTGCGCGTCGGGCTCACCGCTCAGACTCAATTCGATGGCCTCCGGGCGAATCGCGATGCGGTGGTTGATCGGCCGCTGCAACAGCTTCGACGCACTTTCGGCATCCAGCAGATTGTAGTTGCCGATGAAGCCGGCAGCGAACACGTCGACCGGCGCGGTGTAGAGGGTTTCGGCGTCGCCGCTTTGTACGATCTTTCCCTGATTCATCAGGAAAATCCGGTCAGACATGGTCAGCGCTTCTTCCTGATCGTGTGTGACGAAAATCGTGGTCAGGCCGAGTTCGCGCTGGATCTGACGGATCTGCTCACGCAGGTGTTTGCGAATCCGTGCATCGAGGGCCGACAGCGGTTCATCCAGCAGCAACAGGCGCGGACGGGTGACCAGCGAGCGGGCGAGGGCGACACGCTGGCATTGACCGCCGGACAGCTGATGCGGATAGCGGCTGGCGAAATCGTTGAGTTCAACCAGTTTCAACACTTCGGCAACCCGCTTGTGGCTGTCGTCGGCGTTGACCTTTTGCATGCGCAAACCGAAGGCGACGTTCTGTTCAACGGTCATGTTGGGAAACAGCGCGTAGCTCTGGAACACCATGCCGATCCCGCGTTTCTGCGGGGTGAGCGGCACGATGTCGACGCCATCGAGCAGAATCTTGCCGCCATCCACCGGCGTCAGGCCGGCGATGCAGCGCAGCAAGGTGGATTTGCCGCAACCCGATGGGCCGAGCAGGGTGACGAATTCACCCTTCTGGATTTCGCAGTTGATGTCGCTGAACACCGTGGTGCCCGCGTAGTTTTTCTGAAGGTGTTGGACGCTGACATAGCTCATTCGCTTTTGTCCTTGTTCAAGATGTTGGCGACCCAGGTCAGGACCAGCACGAAAAAGAAGTAGGAGATCACCAGCGCACTGGTGAAGTGGCCGCTGCTGTTACGCATGTTGTTGAGGTAGACCTGCAGGGTTTCGTAGCGGGTGCCGACCAGAATGTTGGCGAACACGAACTCACCGAACAGGAACGAGAACGACAACAGCAAGGCGACCATCAGGCCTTTGCGCAGGTTCGGCAGCACCACCAGGAAAGCTGCCTGAAAGGTGCTGGCGCCGAGCAGTTGGGCGGCGTCCATCAAGTCGCGCAGGTTGATCGCTTGCAGGTTGTTGGTGATCGCCCGGTACATGAACGGCAGGGCAACGGTGAAGTAGCAACCGATCAGGATCCACGGCGTGCCGACCATCGCGAACGGCCCGGAACCGTAAAGCTGCAACAGCCCCACCGACGACACCACCGGCGGCACCGCAAAGGGCAGCAGGATCAGGATGTTCATCAGCGCATCGAGTTTCGGGAAGTGGTAATGCACCACGAACAGCAGCGGCAGGATCAGCACCACCGACAGGATCAGCGCGCCGACGCACACCAGCAGCGACTGGCCGAAGGCGTGCAGGAAGCGCGGGTCGCTCCACAACTGGACGTACCACTTGAAAGTGAAACCGCTGGGCAGGATGGTGGCCGACCAGCTGCTGGCGATCGAGTAGATCAGCGTGCCCAGCAGCGGCAGAAGCAGGATGGCGAACAGCAGATACACCACGACGCGGTGGTAGACGCCGGCCGGGCCGGATTCAGCGCGAGACATGGTAGCTCCTCTTCAGCAACAGTTGATGCACGACGGTCACCAGGGTCATCAGCGCCACCAGCACGACGGCCAGGGCGCTGGCCAGGTTCGGATCGAGGGAAATGTCGCCGGACACCATCGCCGCAATCCGGATCGGCAATACGTTGAAGTTGCCGGTGGTCAGCGCGTAAACCGTGGCGTAGGCGCCGAGGGCATTGGCCAGCAGGATCACGAAGGTGCCGAGCAGGGCCGGGGTCAGCACCGGCAGGCCGATGTGGCGCCAGAACTGCCAGCTGTCAGCGCCGAGCAGGGCGGCGGATTCGCGCCAGTCTTCACGCAGCGCATCGAATGCCGGGTACAGCAGCAGGACGCCGAGGGGAATCTGGAAGTAGGTGTAGAGGATGATCAACCCGGTTTTCGAGTACAGGTTGAAGTCTTCGATGATCCCGGCCTGCTTCAACATGATGGTGATGCTGCCGTTGAAGCCGAGCAGGATGATGAAGGCAAACGCCAGAGGCACGCCGGCGAAGTTGCTGGTCATGTTGGCGAAGGCATTGACGAAGTTGCGCAGTTTCGAATCGACCCGGCGCAGGGAGTACGCACCCAGCACCGCGATGATGATCCCGAACACACTCGACCAGAAACTGATTTCGAGGCTGTACTGAATCGCCTGCAGGTAGAACTTCGAGCTGAAGATCCTGCTGAAGTTGGCGAAGCCCCAACCGAATTCTTCCGATTGCAGGCTGTTGATCATCACCCAGATCAGCGGGGCGATTTCGAACGCGATAAAGAACAGCGCGAAAGGCACCAGGCACAGGGCGGCCAGCCATTTGCCGCGAGTCATTGAGTTCACTTGAGCAACTCCCGGCAAACAGGTTTGTCGTGGGGTACGCCGAGCAGTTCGCAGACGGTTCCGCAGATGTCGGTCTGCTTCGGCGTGGCGCCGGCGTGCAGGCTGAAAGCGTCACCGAGTACGAACAACGGCACCTGGCGTTCTTCCGGCAGCAGGCCGTTGTGCGAGCGGTCGTTGTTCATGCCGTGGTCGGCAGTCACCAGCACTTGGTAACCGGCGTCGAGCCAGCCTTGCAGGTAGTCGGCGAGGATGATGTCGGCGCTGCGCGCGCTGTTGCGGTATTGCGGGGTGTCGAGGCCGTGCTTGTGGCCGGCGTCGTCGATGTTCATCGGATGGATCAGCAGAAAATCCGGGGCGTGGCGCAGGCGCAGGTTTTCGGCGTCGGCGAACAGGTGCGAGTCCGGGTAGTGATCGTTCCAGTAGAAGTGGCCGTGCTGGATCGGTAGCGTCGGGTCATCGGTATGCCGATCCCGAGCCGCCACGAACGGCGAGCGGTTGTAGAGCTCGCTGACCCAGTGGTACGCCGCGGCGGCGGTTTTCAGACCGGCATCGCGGGCGTAGTGATAAATGCTGCGCTGGTTGGACAGGCGCGAGACGTTGTTGTGGACGATGCCGCTCTCGATCGGTGGCACGCCGGTGAGGATGCATTCGTAAAGCGGTCGGGACAGGGCCGGCAGCTCGCACTCCAGCTGGTAGAGCGCGGCGCGTCCTGCGCCAACGTAAGCCTGCAGATGCCCCATGGCGTGACACGCAACCTCGTAACTGAGGCCGTCGAGCACGACAAGGATGACGGTGTGCTTCATAGGGGCAAAAACTCCGCGAAACAGAAAATTTCAGATTCAGTCGGGAGCCCTTGTGGGAGCGAGCTTGCTCGCGAAGGCGTCGTGTCAGCCAACATCAATGTTGAATGAAAGACCGCATTCGCGAGCAAGCTCGCTCCCACAGGGATCTCCAGCAATCCCGGAAGCGGGACTTACGGGCTTACTTCATCTCTACGATGACTTCTTCGTTCCACTTCTGCGGCAGGGCCTTGGAGGTTTTTTCCCACGCATCGGCGTCCTTGATCGGCGTGACCTTCTTGTACTGCTCGTTCGGCAGCAGTTTGGCTTTCACGTCTTCCGGCAATTGCAGGTGCTCGGCGCGGATCGGGCGAGCGTTGCCGCGGGCGAGGTTGGTCTGGCCGGCGTCACTGAAGATGTATTCGCGGGTCAGCTTGGCGGCGTTCGGGTTCTTCGCGTATTTGTTGATGATGGTGGTGTAGCCGGAAATCACCGAGCCGTCAGACGGAATCAGCACCACGTAGTCATCCGGGTTGGCCATCTTGGACTTGTAGCTCAGGCCGTTGAAGTCCCAGACCACGCCGACTTCGATCTCGCCTTTTTCCATGGTGGCGATGGTCGGGTTGGCCATCGACAGGCGACCCTGCTTGGCGATGTCTGCGAACAGCAGCAGGGCAGGCTGGAGGTTTTTCTCGTCGCCGCCGTTGGCCAGCGCAGCGGCGAGTACACCGTTGGCAGCTTGTGCAGCGGTGCTCACGTCACCGATGGAAACCTTGTATTTGCCGCCCTTGAGGTCAGCCCATTTGGTCGGAACTTCGGAGCCGTGCAGCAGCTTCTTGTTGACGATGAAAGCGATGGTGCCGGTGTAGGCCAGTGCCCAGTTGCCGTCCTTGTCCTTGGCCCAGTCCGGTACTTGATCCCAGGTGGTCGGCTTGTACGGTTGCACCACGCCTTGCTTGACCGCGATCGGGCCGAAAGCCGCGCCGACGTCGCCGATGTCGGCGGTGGCGTTGTCTTTCTCGGCGGCGAACTTGGCGATTTCCTGGGCCGAACTCATGTCGGTGTCGATGTGTTTCAGGCCGTAGTTCTTGGCCAGGTCTTCCCAGGTGCCTTTCCAGTTGGCCCAGTCATCGGGCATGCCGACGCTGTTGACGGCGCCTTCCGCTTTCGCAGCGGCTTCGAGGGTTTTCAGATCATCAGCCGCCATGGCGGCGGTGCACATGGCAATGGTCGAGCCTAACAGTGTTGCCAGGAAAAGCTGTTTCATTCCGAAGCTCCTTGGTCGTGTTCAACGCTGCGATTGCGGTTTGTGTTGGTCTAGGTCAGCAATACCTGAGCCAATGTAGGGGGGCTGGATGACACTTTGATGTCGGCGGATACCTGACCCGCCCTTTATTTCGCCGATATCGTCGGCTGCCCGCTAAGCGTAGACCACCCTCAAAGTCCCGGTGGGCAAGGGACTTGGCCGATGTATTGCAAGTTGTCAGGGCGACCGTTCGGTAGTTTTGTCATCTCTCGGTCATCTGCACTGCCTAGGCTTGCAACACGACCGAATGGCGCAATAGCTGTGCGGTTTTGCCCCGAAACAGTGCTGGTCTAGTCCAGATAGGTAACGTTGATGCGCGATGAGGCAACAAAAGCGGTGACAGCGATTGGCCAGATCCTTCAGGAGCAGCTCGATCACGGGTTGCTGGCGGCGGGGAGCAAGTTGCCGGCCGAGCGCAAGCTCAGTGAGTTGTTCGGCACGACGCGGATTACGGTGCGTGAAGCCTTGTTGCAACTGGAGGCGCAAGGGCAGATTTATCGCGAGGAGCGGCGGGGCTGGTTCGTGTCGCCACCGCGTCTGGCCTACAACCTGATGCAGCGCAGTCACTTTCACGCGATGGTCAGTGCGCAGGGGCGGGTGCCGTCGACCGAGGTGATTTCGGCGCGGTTGCAACCGGCTTCAGCGGCGGTGTGTGCCTGGTTGCAGTTGCCGGCGTTGTCGAGCGTGATTCAGATTTGCCGGTCGCGGCGGATCGATGGGCGGTTGGTGTTGTATGTGGAGCATTATCTGAATCCGCAGTTTTTTCCGGGGATTCTGGAGTTTGATTTGAATCAGTCGATTACCGAGCTGTATGCGCGGCATTACGACTTGCACTATGGGCGGGTGCGGTTCGAGATTGTGCCGACGTCGTTGTCGGTGGATGCGGCAGCGGCTTTACGGGTTTCGGTGGGGAGTCCGGGGTTGAGGATTGCTCGGGTTAATTATGATCAGGCCGGGCGGTTGATTGATTGTGATCTGGAGTTTTGGCGGCATGATGCGATTCACGTGGGGGTTGATGTGGTTTGACCTTGGCGGCCTCTGGGCCGACCAGGTTTTGGGTTGTTTTGGGTGAATATCCGTTGCTTCGGGTGCTGCCGCTGACGGTTTCGCCCTTACGGCGAGTCACTTTGGCAAACGCCCCAAAGTAACCAAAACGCTGGGCCCCTGCGTTCGGCACCTCGCTGAGGCTCGGTGTTCCTTCGTTCCGGGATTCATCCGGGGGCATCGCCTACGGTTTGCTTCGCTGCACCTCCTCTCGATGCATGCGGCTGCGCCGCACGGTCGCTGCGCTCCCACCCCCGGATAAATCCCTCCACTCAGCCTTCCGATGGGGCCAAAAGATCAAAAGCTTTACTCGAGCTAACGCTCATCGTGGTGAGTGGTGGGAGTTAGCTTGCCAGCGATGGCGGCCGGAAGTCGGTCAGATTCGCCGGATCTATTCTTGAGTTTGGCCACCACCGCCTGCGGTGATCACTTGCACATTCATCCTCGGCGTCGCCAGATCCAGGCCGGCCTCATCCAGATGCCGTTTCAGCGACAGGTTGAACGCCCGTGAAACTTCCCACTGTTTGATCGGTGCTGTCTTGAACCTTGCGCGCAGTATCGCGTTGCCGGATTCGAAGCTTTCCACGCCCTGAAATTCCAGCGGCGACCAGATGTTGCGGCGTTGCAGCGGATCTGTGCGCATTTTCTGGCCGACGTCGCGCATCAGTTTGATGGCTTCATCGATGCTCATGTTGAACGGCACGGCCACGCGGAAGATCGCGTAGCCGAATTCGCGGGAGTAGTTTTTGATGCTTTTGATTTCGCTGAACGGGATGGTGTGGACGATGCCGTCAATGTCCCGCAGGCGAACGGTGCGGATGGTCAGGCCTTCGACGGTGCCCAGGTGGCCGCCGACGTCGACGTAGTCGTCGATGGCCAGGGAGTCTTCGATGATGATGAACAGGCCGGTGATCAGATCCGCTACGAGCGACTGGGCGCCGAAGCCGATGGCCAGACCGATCACGCCGGCACCGGCCAGCAGGGGCGTGACGTTCATGCCCATGTTTGCCAGGGCGACGATCAGGGCGATGATGAAGATCGCCACGAAAAGCACGTTGCGGATCAGCGGCATCATGGTTTGCGCGCGGGCGTTGGCCAGGCCTTTGCGGGAGCGGGTGAGGGCGTGGTGGACGGCGGTGTCGCTGAGAATCCAGATCAGCCACGCGAAGATCAGCGTACCGATCAGGCTGAAGATTTTTACGCTGACGTCGTGGCCTTCGCCTTCGGTGAAGCCGATCAGTGACATGCCCCAGACCCGCAGGCCGAGTTCGATGAAAGCCAGCCACACCAGTAAATGGGCGAGGGTGTAGAAAAAGCTTTTCAGGCGCTCGGAATACAACGCATGACGTTTCGGGCCACGTTGGGGTCTGAGGGCGTGGCGGCGGACGAGGCCGTTGATGACCATGCACAACACCAGCAGCACGGTGCAGATCAGTGACTGGCGCAGTGCGGTGCTGGTGTCGCCGGCGGAGATGAAGGTGGCGAAGAGGGAAATGCCTACCAGCACCAGTGCCGGGACGTACCAGAAGGTGCCGAGGATTTCGATGGTGTCGCTGAGGGCGCGGCGGGTCAGGCGCCGGGACAACGGCTGGTTGCGGATCAGGTGGGCGATCGGCCGGCGGAAGCGCAGGATGAACAGCCCGGTCGACAGCGCCGCAAGGACATTGGCGACGGTGGCGGCGGTGTGGGCCAGGTGCACACCGAGGCCGGCCACCAGTCGCGGATCGCTCAGGGCTTCACCGAAGGCGGCGAAACTGCCGATCAGCCATAACGGGCGGAAGGCCTGGTGACGCAGGATGTACAACGCGCGATGGCGGTGCGGGCCGTCGAGTACGGAAAAGGCGATCACGCAGATGGCCGAGAAACAGGTGCCGACCACCAGCGCATACGCCAGCACCATCGCCAGGCTTTTGCCCAGTGACGAGGGCAGTGCGTAGCTCATGTAAACCGTGATCACCAACGCGATCAGCCAGGGCCCGAGCTTGCGCAGGGCGAAGCGCAACATGTCGAGGGCCCGGGGATTCTGCGGCAGTTCTTCGGTCAGACCGAAGCGCATGCGTACCCGGTGGCCGAGCCAGATCAGCGCGGCGGCGAGCAGGCTCCAGACCGCGAGGATCACGGCGAAGGCGAAGATGATCGGCAGCCATTCGCTGGCCGGCAGCATCAGGCCTTTGAGCTCGTCCTGAGCCATGTCGAATTCGGCGGACCAGCGATTGAGCGGGCTGTCGGCGCCGGTGAACTGTTTTTCGAAGGTGGCGAGGGTGCCGCCGATCAGTCCCAGCACGCCTTCTTCCGGGCTGGCCTGGGCCTTTTTCGTGGCGTCGCGCAGTTTTTTCAGATCAGTCAGCAACTGGGCGCGTTGCTTGTCGTTTTCCAGCGACTTGATGACTTCGTCCAGGGACTGGCCGAGCGGTGCCTGGGCTTCGGGCTGAATATTGCCGGAGCCCGTGAGCAGCCCCGGCAGACCGGCAGCATCGGCAGGTGCCGGCGACATCAGGGTCATCAGGCAAACGAGAAACAGGCAGGGCAGGGCAAAAAGACGAGCGAACACTAGGCGGTCAACCTCGCAAGGGGCGGATCGGGCGAGTGTACGAGCCCGCCAGATTCAATGCGAGCCGGGGGCGGATTTATTCGTTGAGTTTGGCAAGGATCTTGTAGACCACGGTGGCCAGGATCATCAGCATGCCGATCCACATGGCGAACACACCGGCGTTCTTGTCACGGAAGTTGAAGCCGATGGCCAGCAGAATCATTCCGCACAGGATGGGAATGAGCATGGAGTGAAACGCAGACATCGAGATCATGGCGACAGCCTTGTCGAAGGAAATGATTTAAGTCTAGGTGGGATTTGGCCGACCGGTGGTGATCTGTATCAGAACCGAGCCGGTTTTACAGGCCGAGGGATCGCAGCCCGAAGCTGCGATCCCGACTGTGTCCTACGGCAGTTCGCGACTGGCGTAGAACGCGCTCAGCACTTTGACCAGGTGGGCCAGGTCGTGGCTGCCGCACAGTTCGCGGATCGAGTGCATGGCGAACGTCGGCAGGCCGATATCGACGGTGCGCACGCCCAGGTGGCTGGCGGTGATCGGGCCGATGGTCGAGCCGCAACCCATGTCGCTGCGTACCACGAAGCTCTGCACCGGGACTTCTTCGGCCATGCACAGATGGCGGAAGAAACCGGCGGTTTCACTGTTGGTGGCGTAGCGCTGGTTGCTGTTGACCTTGATCACCGGGCCGGCGTTGAGTTTCGGACCGTGATTGGCGTCGTGCTTTTCGGCGTAGTTCGGGTGCACGCCGTGGGCGTTGTCGGCCGAGACCAGCAGGGATTTCTGGATGGTGCGCACGAACTCGTCACCTTCCGGCAACAGACGGCGCAGGGTCTGCTCCAGCATCGGGCCATCAGCGCCGCAGGCAGAGCAGGAACCGACTTCTTCGTGGTCGTTACACACCAGCACGCAGGTCTCTTCGGTGTCGGCGGTCAGCAAGGCTTGCAGGCCGGCGTAGCACGACAGCAGGTTGTCCAGACGCGCACCGGCGATGAAGTCGCCATGCAGGCCGATGACGGCGGCGCTTTGGGTGTCGTAGAAACTCAGCTCGTAATCCAGCACCACGTCGGCGTTGAGGCCATGCTCGCGAGCCAGTTGGTCGGTGAGCACCGCGCGAAAGTCCACCCGCTCATCACCGGCGAACTGCGCGAGAATCGGTGGCAGTTCGGTCTGGGCGTTGATGGCCCAGCCCTGGTTGGCTTCACGGTTGAGGTGAATGGCCAGGTTGGGAATGATCGCGATCGGGGCCTTGAAGTCGATCAATTGGCTTTCGACCTTGCCGTCACGGCGGAAGGTGACGCGGCCGGCCAGCGACAGGTCGCGGTCGAACCACGGTGCGAGCAGCGCACCGCCGTAGACTTCGACGCCGAGCTGCCAGAAGCCCTGGCGCTGCAGCTCAGGTTGTGGTTTGACTCGCAGGCACGGGCTGTCGGTGTGGGCGCCGACCAGACGGATGCCGTCGTGCAGCGGTGAGTTGCGGCCCATCTTGATCGCGACAATCGAGGAGTCGTTACGGGTGACGTAGTAACGACCATTGGCTTCGGTGTGCCAGGTTTCACGCTCGTCGAGGCGCACATAACCGGCGGCCTCCAGCCGTTGAACAAGGCTGGCGGTGGCGTGGAACGGGGTAGGGGAGGCCTTGAGGAAGTCGATCAGGCCTTGGTTCAACTCTTCGCGCATAAGAAGCTCCAGACAGCAATGGGCGGGAGTTTAACGCATCGGCCTGATGCTTGGGACTAGACATGTGCCACTCGCATCAACGAGCGGCGGCCACCCTTTTTTTCAGATAGTTCATGATCACTTTTTCGTCTTCAGGCTTGTCCGGACGAGGCAGTTGTTTTGGCCAGCGGCTCTGATTGAGCAGCTTTTTCTGACGGCTCTCGTCCCAGCGCAGAATCTCCCGCGACGCGCATTCCCACCATTCATGACGACAGGCGCTGTAGTAGGGGTGATCCATCACCGACTGATTCGCATCGATGTATTGGAACAGGCTGCTCGGGGGGGCTGGTGAACAGGGTGTCGGTGTCGACGAACAGGGTTTTCTCGACCAGTTGCATACCGGCGGCAATCGCGCAGGCCTTGCGCCGATGGTGGTAGCCGTTGTGTCCCTGCCAGCGCGTCAGGGTCGCTTCGTCGAGCAACACGGTGTCGACCGGCCAGCCTTCGTAGTCCTGCGGCCGGTCAGTGAGAATTCTGATCGCCGGACGTTTGCCGTTTTTGGCCTGGGACAGGGCGGTGAGGATGCTGAATTTGGCTTCGCGCCGGTAGACATCCTGATTGCCGTAAATCAGGTAGAGCAGTTGATGACGGGTCTTCTTGACGGGTGTTGCCAGGGAATCAGTACAACTCATCCGGAACAAAATCCTTTAAAACGGGCGACTGCCGGTCAGGCAGTGCTTAAAACGGTGCCGGGCATTCGAAGCGCAAGCGTTCGCCGGACTGTGGGTGGGTGAAGCTGAGCATGCTCGCGTGCAGGCACAGTCGTGGCCAGGCCGCGAGGGCTTGCTCGTGGGCGTAGAGGCCGTCACCGAGCAACGGATGGCCGATCGACAGCATGTGCACCCGCAACTGGTGCGAGCGGCCGGTGATCGGCGTGAGTTCGACGCGGCACCAGTCGCCGCAACGCTCCAGTACACGCCAGAAAGTCAGCGCGTGCTTGCCGAGTTCGTGATCCACCACATGGCGCGGTTTGGTCGGCGGGTCGTAGCGCAACGGCAAGTCGATGCTGCCGCTGTCCAGTTCCGGCTGGCCCCAGCAGAGCGCGGTGTAGGCTTTCTCTGTTTCACGATCATGAAACTGGCGTGACAGTTCGCGGTGGGTATCGGCGTCGCGGGCCAGCAGGATGATCCCCGACGTTTCCCAGTCCAGGCGATGGACGATTCGCGCTTCCGGGTAGCCGTTTTCCTGCAGGCGGGTGATCAGGCAGTCCTTGTTGTCGTCGGCCCGGCCGGGGACGGAGAGCAACAGGGTCGGTTTGTTCACCACCAGAACGGCGGCGTCCTGATGAATGATTTGGACGTTGGACAACGGCATTAAAACAGCCTCGTAACAAATGCCAACGGCGGCTCAGGGCCCCTCCACTATCGGAAGGGTCCTGAGCCGCCGTCGTTCCTGCCGGATCGACTCAGCGGTCTGGCAGGGTGATGTTGAGTTCCAGAATCGAGCAGCTGCCCTGGCTCTCCAGTGCCACGTGTACGTCGTCGTTGCCGATGTTGACGTACTTGCGGATCACTTCCACCAGTTCCTTCTGCAAGGATGGCAGGTAGTCAGGGGTGCTGCGCTGGCCGCGTTCATGCGCCACGATGATCTGTAGACGCTCTTTCGCGACCGAGGCGGTACTTGGCTTTTTGTTGGCACGAAAGAAGTCAAAAAGGTTCATTACCTACCTCCAAACAGACGCTCGAAGAATCCCTTCTTCTCGACATTCAGGAACCGGTGTTCTTTTTCCTTGCCCAGCAGGCGATCAACGGTATCGCTGTAGGCCTGGCCGGCGTCGCTTTGATCATCGAGGATCACAGGTACGCCCTGGTTGGAGGCCTTGAGTACGGCCTGGGATTCCGGAATGACGCCCAGCAGGCGTACGGCGAGGATTTCCTTGACGTCTTCGACGCCCAGCATTTCGCCTTTTTCGACGCGCTCCGGGTGGTAGCGGGTGATCAGCAGGTGTTCCTGGATCGGCTCTTCGCCTTTTTCGGCGCGACGGGACTTGCTGGCCAGCAGGCCCAGCATGCGGTCGGAGTCACGTACCGAGGACACTTCCGGGTTGGTCACGACGATCGCTTCGTCAGCGAAGTACATGGCCAGGTGCGCGCCTTTCTCGATGCCCGCCGGGGAGTCGCAGACGACGAACTCGAATTGCTCCTTGAGCTCCATCAGGACTTTTTCCACGCCTTCCTGGGTCAGCGCGTCCTTGTCGCGGGTCTGGCTGGCGGCCAGCACGTAGAGGTTTTCCAGGCGCTTGTCTTTGATCAGGGCCTGTTGCAGGTTGGCTTCGCCGTTCACCACGTTGACGAAGTCATACACCACGCGGCGCTCGCAACCCATGATCAGGTCGAGGTTACGCAAGCCCACGTCGAAGTCGACGATCACTGTTTTGTGGCCGCGCAGAGCGAGGCCGGTACCGATAGCGGCGCTGGTGGTGGTCTTACCCACACCACCCTTGCCGGATGTAACCACGAGAATCTTGGCCAAGGTGTTTCACCCCTAAGGAAGAAGGACTGTTCAGCCCCTGAAAAACATCTCTAGAAAACTACTGCAGTCGGACAGCCTTGGCTGGAATTCGGCTTTTGGCCTTTTTCCTACTTCGTTTGAGCCGTTTTCGCTACGTTTTAGAGATGCTTGGAAAATGCGGCAGTATCCGTTAAAGCCGAATGATGTTCAACACGTCGCCCGACAGGCTGACCTGTACGCCCGAGCCCCACATCGGATCGCGACGCAGGTCCTCGGAAACCTTGTAGTGGCCTGCGATGGAGATCAGTTCAGCGCTCAATTGCTGACAGAAAATCCGCGCCTTGGTGTCGCCCTTGACCCCGGCCAGCGCACGACCGCGCATCGGGCCGTATACATGGATGTTGCCATCGGCGAGAAGTTCCGCCCCCGGGCTGACCGAGGACACCACCACCAGATCGCCACCCTGGGCATATATCTGTTGGCCACCACGTACTGGCGTGGTGATGACGCGGGTCGGTTTGACGGCCGGCTCCGGCGGTTTTTCCGGCTTCTTCGGTGCGACGGGTTCAGCGCTTTCCAGCGGTCGTTCGCGGGCGCCGGACGGCGGCAGCACCGGGATGTCGATGGCGATGGCGGCGGCGATGTCTTCGATGCGGCTGGCGCGGATCGCCAGGGTGCGCAGGCCGTGCTGACGGCACACGCGCATCAGGCCCGGCAGGTCGACAGCGCCTTCGCCTGGCGGCAGTTTGTCCAGCGCCAGAACCAGCGGCGCGTTGCTGAAGAAATTCGGTGCCTGGGCGACTTTGGCGGCCAATTGCCGATCGAGGCTGTCCAGGTCGTTGCGGGACAGCTCCAGCACTGTAATGGCGAGCATGCTGCCCTTCAGCTGGAACACGGGATCTTGGTCTTTCGGTTCGGTTTGGCTCATGTCGGCATACAACGGCTTGTCACTAAAAGTGCCGAGACTTATAACGAGAACGCCCGCAGGCCGCAAGCCGGGTCGAACGATGTAGAATGCGCGGCCACTGTATTTACGGAAGCTTTAATGGATCGCCCGCGTTTTCGAAAAGCATTTCTTGCCCCGCGCTTCTGGCCGCTCTGGTGCGGCCTCGGGCTGTTGTGGCTGATCGTGCAGCTGCCCTATCCGGCGTTGCTGGCCATCGGTCGTTTTCTCGGTGCCCTGATGTATCGCTTCGCCGGCGACCGGCGGCGCATCGCCAAGCGCAATCTGGAACTGTGTTTCCCGGAAAAGTCCGCCGCCGAACGCAAGCGCCTGCTCAAGGAAAACTTTGCCTCCACCGGCATCGCCTTCTTTGAAATGGCGATGAGCTGGTGGTGGTCGCGTCAGCGTCTGGCCAAACTGGCTCACGTCGAAGGTCTGGAGCATTTGCAAAAGGCCCAGCGCGAAGGCAAGGGCGTGATTCTGATGGCGGTGCATTTCACCACCCTGGAAATCGGCGCGGCGCTGCTCGGCCAGCAGCACACCATCGACGGGATGTACCGCGAACACAAGAATCCGCTGTTCGACTTCGTCCAGCGTCAGGGCCGCGAGCGGCACAACCTCGATTCGCTGGCGGTGGAGCGTGACGACGTGCGTGGCATGCTCAAGCTGCTGCGTTCCGGCCGGGCGATCTGGTATGCACCGGATCAGGACTACGGCGCCAAGCAAAGTATCTTCGTGCCGCTGTTCGGCATTCAGGCTGCAACGGTCACCGCCACCAGCAAGTTCGCCCGGTTGGGCAAGGCGCTGGTGGTGCCGTTTACTCAGGAGCGTCTGGCCGACGGCAGCGGTTATCGTCTGGTGATTCATCCGCCGCTGGAAGGTTTCCCGGGCGAGACCGAAGAGGAAGATTGCATCCGCATCAATCAGTGGGTCGAAAGCGTGTTGCGTGAATGCCCCGAGCAATACCTGTGGGCGCACCGACGCTTCAAGAGCCGGCCACCGGGCGAGCCGAAGCTGTACGCCAAACGCGGTTGATTTGACCCATCCCCACAAGCACCACGGAGCGTTGCGATGAGCCCAGCTGAACCGGTCACAGGTTTGATTCTTTCCGGCGGTGGGGCTCGGGCGGCGTATCAAGTGGGAGTGCTGGCGGCGATCGCCGAATTGCTGCCATTGGGGGCGGACAATCCGTTTCCGGTGATCGTCGGCACTTCTGCTGGTGCCATCAACGCGGTCAGCCTGGCCAGCGGTGCCACGGATTTTCGCGCCGCCATCGAACGTCTGACGCTGTTCTGGCAAGGCTTTCGCAGCCATCGCGTGCTGCGCAGCGACTGGCCGGGGGTGATCCGCCAGGCCAGTCGTTTTGTCAGCCACAGTCTGTTGGGCATGGGCCGGCAAGTGCCGGTGGCGCTGCTCGACAGTTCGCCGCTGCGTCATCTTCTCAATGAAAAACTGCACATGCCCGGCATCGCCGAATCCATCGCGCGCAAGCAATTGCACGCGGTTGCAGTGACGGCGTTCGGCTACGAGTCCGGGCAAGCGGTGACCTTCTACCAGGGCGGCGGCACCATCGATTCCTGGCTGCGTCACCGTCGCATCGGCGTGCCGACGCAGTTGTCGGTTGAGCACTTGCTGGCCAGTTCGGCGATCCCCCTATTGTTCGCGCCGGTGAAAATCGGCGAGGAGTATTTCGGCGATGGCGCGGTGCGGCAGTCAGCGCCGATCAGTCCGGCGCTGCACCTGGGGGCGAGCCGGGTGCTGGTGGTGGGTGTCAGCGGCAACCCGCGCGGTTTTGATCCGGCGCAACCACTGGAGCGCACCTACACCGGTCAACAGCCGACACTGGCGCAGATCGGCGGGCACATGCTCAACAGCACCTTCATTGATAGCCTGGAAAGCGATATCGAATTGCTTCAGCGTCTCAACCAGTTCAGCCGGCTGATGCCCGAAGGCACGCCGACCCGCGCGCTGGGTGTGGCGCCGGTTGAAGTGCTGGTGATTTCACCAAGTCAGCCGATCGATGAAATCGCGGCGCGGCATCGCCAGGAACTGCCGGCGGCGTTGCGGTTGTTCTTGCGTGGGCCGGGGGCGACCAAGACGAGCGGGGCAGGGGTGTTGAGTTACTTGCTGTTCGAGGCGGGGTATTGCAGCGAATTGATCGACCTTGGGCGGCGCGATGCCTTGGCCAAGCGCGATGAGCTGTGCCGGTTTCTCGGGATCGGCGAGGCGCTGGTTCCCGCTTGAGATTTGGGCGCAGCAATCGCTGGCAAGCCAGCTCCCACAGGGTTCTGCGGTGTACACAACCGCTGTGAACGGCGCGTGACCCTGGGGGAGCGAGCTTGCTCGCGATGGCGTCCGTAAGGACGCCGCCGGATCAGAAGTGGAATTTCACCAGGAAGCTGGTCACGTTCTGATTGGTGGTGAAGGCACGGGTGTCATCAATCCCGTACTTGTCTTTCCAGTAGTCGTATTCAACACCGACGTACAGCTGCTTCTCGCCGAAATTCAGCGCCTTGCCCAGGTCGTATTTGACCTGTGGGTTGAAGTGCAGGTTGGCGTGGTATTCGCCCTTGCTGTTAACGTCGTTGTCGACCACCCAGTCCATGAAACCATCGATCAGGATGTTCGAGTCGCCGACCGGAATGGTGTAAGACCAGACCGGTGTGATCTGCCAGACATTGTCGCCCGGACGCGAGCCTTCGGTGTGACGCTGATAGAAGTTCAACTGGAAGTAGTCGAAGCCGGGAATCGCCAGGTCGAAGCCTGGACCGATCAGGTAGGACTCGACGTCGCCTTCGCCGAACTCGTAGGTCATCGCCAGCAGCACGTCTTTGACCGGGCCGAATTCGATCTTCTGATCGAGGATCTTGCCTAACGACAGGCGTGGACTGAATTCGCCGTAGTAAGTGTTGTTGCCGACACCACCGTCAGGCTTGCCGTTGTAGAAAATCTTGTCGACGAACAAAAAGTTGTCCCCGTACTTCCAGGCATCGGCGTGCTCGAAGGTGACGGTCTGCTGGATGGCCGGGTTGACCTTGAAGTCCTTGCCGTAAAGGTAGGTCAGGCTGTTGTTCTGCCATTGCAGCAGGCCGTCGGCCATGGCCTGACCCCCTGCCAGCAGCGATCCCGCGAGCATCAGGCTGGTGCACATACGTTTCATTCGGTTGCTCCCAAAGTAGGTGTTCCACGTTTATTTTTTTGAGTCGGCGCTCTGGTGTGGCGCCTTTTTTCGTTGCAGCAAAAATCATCCATCCGGTCAGCTTTCATGCTGTTAGCAAGAGCTGAGCCAAGGCTTTTCGAAAAACAAAAAAACGCCCGTCGGCTGCTGAAAAACAGTCGATTGAGCGTGTTTTCGGGATGCCTCGGTACTGACCGCGGCCGGGATAAGTTGGCTTTTCGGTCAGGAATTAAATTCGGGCTTTTTTTTAGACCGAATTCAGGAGGCCGCGGAGAATACTGACTCAACGGCCAGGCCTCAAGTGCCCCGCAACAGAGCACCGACGACAGGTAAGGCGCACGGTTGCGGGTCATCTTAGAAGTGCACCTTCACCAGCAGGCTGGCGGTGTTCTGATTGGTGTCGAAACTGTGGGTGTTTTCGATGCCGTATTTATTTTTCCAGTAGCTGTATTCGGTGCCGACGTACACCTGCTTTTCGCCCCAGCCAAGGGCTTTGCCCAAGTCGTATTTGATCTGCGGGTTGATGTGCAGGTTGGCGTGATAGGTGCCGCGCGAGTTCTGGTCGTTGTCGACCACCCAGTCCAGATAGCCGTCGATGAGCAGGTCGGAATTGCCCACGGGAATGCTGTAGGACCAGCCGGGAGTGATCTGCCAGACTCCGTCGCCAGGGCGCGGGCCTTCGGTCTGGCGGCGATAGAAATTCAGGATGAAATAGTTGAAACCCGGCACCTTGAGGTCGAAGCCGGGACCGATCAGATAGGCCTCGCTGTCGCCTTCGCCGTACTCGTAGGTCATGGCCAGCAGCACGTCCCTGATCGGGCCGAACTCCAGCTTCCTGTCGAGGATCTTGCCGAACGACAGGCGCGGGCTGAATTCGCCGTAGAACGCGTGGGGGCCTTTGTTGCGGTCTTCCTTACCGTTGTAGAAGATCTTGTCGACGAACAGGAAGTTGTCACCGTATTTCCATTTGTCGGCGTGCTCGAACGTCACCGTCTGCTGGATCGACGGGTTGATCGCGAAGTTCTTGCCGTACAGGTAGCTCAGGCTGTTGGTCTGCCACAGCAATAAATCGCCGGCCATGGCCTGGGATGCGGCCAGCAGGCCGCCGCTCAACAACACGTTGGTTTGAGTCCGGATCATCTGTTGCTCCCTCTTGTTTTTATTGTTTGAGGCAAAGCTGTCGCGAGGGGCTGGCGTTGGCGAGCCCCTTTTTTACTCTTCGGATCAGTGCGGGTGTGCGTGGCAGTCGTTGATCGCGGCGCGTTCGGCGCCACCGAGAATGTTGAACAACAGGTTCAGCGTCAGCGCGCTCAGGGTGGCCATGGCGATCCCGCTGTGGGTGATCGGGCTCATCCACAACGGCAGGTGGGCGAAGAATTCCGGACGGACCACGGGAATCAGGCCCATGCCGATGCTCACCGCCACCAGCAATTGATTGCGCCGGTCGCCAATGTCGGCTTCCTGCAAAATCTTGATGCCGGTCGCCGCCACCATGCCGAACATCGCGATCGCCGCCCCGCCCAGCACCGCCGGTGGAATCGACGCCACCAGGAACGCCGCTTTCGGCAGCAGGCTCAGGACGATCAGCAAGCCGCCGGCAACGATGGTCACCGAGCGGCAGCGCACGCCGGTCATCTGCACCAGTCCGATGTTCTGCGCGAAGGAGGAGTGGGTGAAAGTGTTGAAGAATCCGGCGAAGAACGATGCGCCGGCATCACACAGCAGTCCGCGACGCAGCATGCGCGGGCAGACTTCCTGGCCGGTGATCTTGCCCAGCGCAAGGAACATCCCGGTGGACTCGACGAAGATGATCACCACCACCAGGCACATCGACAGGATCGGCGCCAGTTCGAACTTCGGCATGCCGAAATGCAGCGGGGTGACGAACTGAACCCATGGCGCGTTGGCCATGCCGCTCAGGTCGACCATGCCGATGGCGCCGCAGAGCACGTAGCCCAGGCACATGCCGATCAGCACGGAAATGTTGACCCAGAAACCACGCATGAAGCGGTGGATCAACAGAATGGTGGCCAGCACCAGTGCGGCGATGGCCAGGTAAATCGGTGAACCGAATTGTGCGGCGCCAGCGCCGCCACCGGCCCAGTTCACGGCCACGGGAAACAGCGACAAACCGATCGAGGTGATGACCGTGCCGGTCACCAGGGGAGGGAAGAAGCGTACGACCTTGGACATGAACGGCGCGATGATCATGCCGAAGAACCCGGCGGCTATGGTTGCGCCGAAGATTCCCTGCAGACCGATGCCGGGCATGCCGGCCATGGCGACCATGCTGCCGACGGCGGCAAAACTGGCGCCCATCATCACCGGCATGCGAATGCCCATCGGGCCGATCCCCAAGGATTGCACGATGGTGGCGATGCCGGCGACCAGCAGGTCGGCGTTGATCAGGAAGGCGATTTCTTCACGACTCAGGCCAGCGGCCTGTCCGATGATCAGCGGTACCGCGATGGCGCCGCCGTACATCAGCAGTACATGTTGCAAACCGACCAGGATCAGTTGCAAAAGGGGCAAACGCTGAATGGCGGGTGCGTCGGGGATGCGCGCTTTGGACAGCTCGGACATGCAACACCTCGGATCTTTTTTATTCTTGTGATGAACAGCTGCCGGGTTGCTCACAGCTGTTTCTTTGCATCAGGTAAACCGCGTTGCGGCTGATCGCTGGCAAGCCAGCTCCCACACAGGCAGTGCAAAACCCTGTGGGAGCCGGCTTGCCAGCGATGTTTTTACGGCTTAGTTGGTCTGGGCTCCCTGGGCGATCCATGCACCGATCAGGTCACGTTCCTGCTGGGTCATCTGTGTGATGTTGCCCAGTGGCATGATCTGCGTGGTGATGGCTTGCGCCTGGATCCGCGCCGCGTTCTGGCGGATCTGCTCGGGGGTGTCGAACATCACACCGGCCGGTGCAGCGCTGAACAGCGGGCTGGTCGGTTTGGCCGAGTGGCAGACCGCGCAGCGTTCCTGGATCACGTTGTGCACCTTGTCGAACGCAGGGCCGGCGTTGGAGGCCTGAGCGGGAGCGGCGGCCGGTGCAGCAGGGGCTGCTGGCTGCGCCGCTTCAGCCGGTTTCGCGCCACCACCCAAAGCCGTTTCCGGCAGCGGCTGGTACTCGATTTTCGCAGGCGCCTTGGCCACGTCCGGAGCGGTCGACATCGGCGCAGGGCCGGTGACGTACGCCAGACTGATCATGCCCACTGCTGCCACTGGCAGGGTCCAGGCAAATTTGTGGCTGTCGTGACGGGTGTTGAAGTAGTGACGCACCAACACCGCCAACACTGCGATCCCGGCCAGGATCAGCCAGTTGTACTGGCTGCCGTAAGTGCTCGGGAAGTGGTTGCTGATCATGATGAACAGCACCGGCAGGGTGAAGTAGTTGTTATGACGCGAACGCAGCAGGCCTTTGGCCGGCAGGGCCGGATCCGGCGTGCGGTTCTCGGCAATCGCGGCAACCAGTGCGCGCTGCGCTGGCATGATGATGCGGAACACGTTGCCGACCATGATGGTGCCGATGATCGCGCCGACGTGCAGGTACGCACCACGACCGCTGAACACCTTGCTGAAGCCATACGCCGCGCCGATGATCAGCACGAACAGGATGAAGCCGAGCAGGGCGGGTTTCTTGCCGAGGGGTGAATCGCAAAGGAAGTCGTAGATGAACCAGCCGGCGATCAGCGAACCGATGCCGATGGCCACGCCTTCAGGGCCGGTCAGGCCGCTGCCGGGTGCCACGAGATAGAGCACGGGGTTGGAGTAGAACACCACGCACAGCAGCGCGATCCCCGACATCCAGGTGAAATAGGCTTCCCATTTGAACCAGTGCAGGTTCTCCGGCATCGACGGAGGGGCCAGTTTGTATTTTTCCAGGTGATAGATACCGCCGCCGTGGATCGCCCACAGATCACCGGCAAGACCGGTTTTCGGGTTGACGCGGTTGAGGTTGTTCTCCAGCCAGACGAAGTAGAACGACGCGCCGATCCAGGCCACGCCAGTAATCATGTGAACCCAGCGCACGCTCAGGTTCAGCCATTCCAACAGATGTGCTTCCACAGTCTTTACCTCTCGCCTGTCACTCTTGTTGTCGAGTGATCAGACCTTCTCTTATTGGTGGGGGGCGAGGATCAAACGCTCATCCTCTTTGAAAAAATGCTCATCGCAGTTATTGCCTGTGCCACTGCGATCAACCACCAGGAAGTCATCCCGCTTTTCGATCGTCAGCACCGGGTGGTGCCAGACGCCGCGATGGTAATTGATGCCCTGCCTGCCGTTGGTGACGAAGGCGCGGACCAAGCCTGATACAGGTACATCGCCAAGTGGCGCGACCACGATCAGAAAGGGGTTGCCGAGCAGCGGAATGAAAGCCTGGCTGCCCAGCGGATGGCGTTCCAGCATGCTGACGGTCAGCGGCATGTCCTGCGCGTCGGCGCGGAAGATGCTGATGATCGCGTTGTCCTCTGGCGTCGCGGTTTCGACCGTCGCCAGTTTGTGGAAGCGCATGGTCGAACCGTTGTTGATCATGAAGTGATCGCTGCCGTCGGTTTCGATCACGTCACCGAAAGGGGCGAAGGCTTCTTTGGTCAGCGGTTCAATCGTCAGTGTGCGCATGCTGTTCTTCTTATCCGAATTCTGTGTTGTTTGATCTGACGCTTTCGCGAGCAAGCTCGCTCCCACAGGAGTTGCGATCAATGTGGGAGCGAGCTTGCTCGCGAATGGTCGCGCCGCTTACTTCGCTACCTTGCCGAGAACGCGCAGGCGGCTCACGCCACCATCCGGGAACACGTTCAGACGGATGTGGGTGATCGGGCCCAGTGCCTTGATCTGCTCGACGAAGGTGTGTTCGGCGTGCATTTCCAGCTTCTGGCTTGGCAGCAGTTCGCGCCAGAACAACGACTGGGTTTCGATCTGGCTGTCGGTGCCGCCCTTGACGAACGCGCCCTGGATCGAGCAAGTGTCCGGGTAGTTGCCCTTGAAGTGCAGGGTGTCGACGATGATTTTTTCGATCTCGCCCGGGTGGCCCAGCGCGACGATCACCCAGTCATTGCCTGGCGTGCGACGACGTGCGGTTTCCCAGCCATCGCCCATGTTGATGCCTCGGCCCGGGTTGAGGATGTTGCTCATGCGGCCGAAGTGTTCGTCGGAGCAGGCGAGGGCGCGGCCACCGTTGAGGGCTGCTGCCAGGTCGACTTGCTCGTTGTCGCCAACTGCCGACCAGTCGCGGAACGGAATGCCGTACACGCGCAGACGGGCCACGCCGCCATCCGGGTAGATGTTGAAGCGCAGGTGGCTGAACGCCTTGTCGTTGCTGATTTCGTGGTAGTGGTGGCTGTTGCCTTGCAGTTCGACGGCCGACAGCACCTCTGTCCACTGGGTGTTTTCGTCCGGCTCGCCCGACGCCAGGAAGCACGCTTCCAGCGAGGCCGATGGCGGGAAGTTGCCGGTAAAGAATGAAGTGTCGATGTCCACGCCTTTGATCGAACCCGGCACGCCCAGGCGGATCACCGCGCTGTCATAGCCTTCGAAGCGCTTGCGGCGGGACTCCCAGCCGTCCATCCACTTGCCGTTGTCATCGAACACGCCCTCCTTCCACACGGCCGGGGTCGGCTGAAACAGACGATTGGCGTCTGCGAACCAGTCATCGGTGACCGAGATGATTTTGGTGCCCAGACGGGCGTCGGCCAGGTTGACGAACTTCTCGAAAGGTACGGCGTAAGCTTTCATTCTTCTTGTCTGCCTTTAAATAAGTGGCTGGGGATGCTTGCAAGGCCCTGGGAAACGCAAGCGTTCTAGAGGTTTCTCGGGCCAGGCTTGCTAGAGAGTCAGTAATCGGAACAGGGCGATCTTGTTGATCTCCGCCAGCGCGCATTTGAACTCGGTGTCGACCGGGTTGTGAATGCGCGTTTCGAACGCCGCGAGGATCTGATGCCGGTTGCTGCCTTTTACCGCCATGATGAAGGGAAACTTGAACTTGGCTTTGTAGGCGTCGTTCAGCTCGGTGAAGCGCTGGAACTCTTCGGCCGTGCATTGGTGAATACCGGCGCCAGCCTGTTCATTGGTGCTGGCTTCGGTCAACTCGCCCTGGACGGCAGCTTTGCCGGCCAGGTCCGGGTGAGCGTTGATCAGTGCCAGTTGACTGGCGTGATCGGCGCTCAACAGGATGTCGCTCATGCGCTGGTGCAGGGTTTCGATCTGGTCGATCGACGCGTCCTGGCCCAGGTCGAAGGCCTTCTCGGCCACCCATGGCGAATGTTCGTAGATGTCGGCGAAGGCTTTGACGAAGGCGTCGCGGCTCAGGGTCGACGGTTGCAGGGTTTGAAAGGTGCTCATTTGGCAGCCCCTTGGTACGGGTGGGTTTCGTGCCAGTGACGCGCGATGTCGACGCGGCGGCTGAACCACACCTGCTCATGACTTTTAGCGTATTCGATAAAGCGCTTGAGCGAAGCCAGACGCGCCGGACGGCCCACCAGACGGCAGTGCAGACCGATCGACAGCATCTTCGGCGCTTCGGCGCCTTCGGCATAAAGCACGTCGAACGCATCCTTGAGGTATTCGAAGAAATCGTCGCCCTTGTTGAAACCCTGGACCTGGGTAAAGCGCATGTCGTTGGTGTCCAGGGTGTACGGGATCACCAGGTGCGGCTTGCCGGTCGGGTTGTTCGGTTCCCAGTAGGGCAGGTCGTCGTCGTAGGTGTCGCAGTCGTAGAGGAAACCGCCTTCTTCCATCACCAGGCGACGAGTGTTCGGGCCGGTGCGGCCGGTGTACCAGCCCAGCGGGCGCTCGCCGGTGAGTTCGGTGAGGATGCGGATCGCTTCGAGCATGTGCTCGCGTTCCTGCGCCTCGTCCATGTACTGGTAGTCGATCCAGCGATAACCGTGGCTGCAGATCTCGTGACCGGCATCGACCATCGCGCGGATCACGTCCGGGTGGCGCTGGGCAGCCATGGCCACGGCAAAGATGGTCAACGGAATGTCGAATTCCTTGAACAGTTTCAGAATCCGCCAGACGCCGGCACGGCTGCCATACTCGTAAAGCGACTCCATGCTCATGTTGCGCACGCCTTGCAGAGGCTGGGCCGCGACCATTTCCGAGAGGAAGGCTTCCGATTCTTTGTCGCCGTGCAGAATGTTGCGCTCGCCGCCTTCTTCGTAATTGAGTACGAACGACAGGGCGATCCGGGCGTTGCCCGGCCAGTGTGGGTGAGGAGGGTTACTGCCGTAACCGATCAGGTCGCGTGGGTAGTCAGCGCTCACTGCAGTCTTCCTTCTTATTCGTTGACAGATTGTGTGGCGCCCTGAAATTTGGATGGCAGGCTGGCGTCACAGCGATGGGCTGATTGTATACAACTTTATTCTCAATTTGTAAGCCTGATTTTTCGCATTTTTCGCCGGCTGTCATCTTTTGCTGTTAATGGCGTGAACCTGCAAGAAACCTGCCTGACCAGTCAGCTAATGGATTGGGGGTTCAATGAATGCAAGGTTGCACGGCAAATCACCGGAAAATCGAAGGATGGCGGGGGTGGCAGGAAAAATGTCGTTTTTATTGTGTACAATTTTTTTGAAAAGTGTCTTAATCAATCGCTCGCCGCAGCTTTTCGTGCTCCGAAACGGTGCGGTCTCCTTTTCAACTGACTTCGGGAGGCGCGAAGTCTGACTGCTCCACGCAGGCAGGCGCGCAGAATCAATGGGACGTTTGACAACACACGTTTTGGACGCTGCACACGGTTGCCCGGGCAGCTCGATCAAGGTCGAGCTGTACCGCGTTGAAGGTTCGCACCTGGAATTGGTCGCCAGTGCGCTTACCAACAGCGATGGCCGGGTTGATGCGCCGCTGCTGCAAGGCGATGACTACCGTACCGGTGTCTATCAGGTTCAGTTCCACGCCGGCGATTATTACCGCGCCCGTGGCGTCCAGTTACCGGAGCCGGCATTCCTGGACGTGGTCGTGCTGCGGTTCGGCATCTCTGCCGAACAGGATCACTACCACGTACCGTTGCTGATCTCGCCTTACAGCTATTCCACCTATCGGGGCAGCTGACCCCCAAGCGGCTGCCCCTGCCGGGAAGCGACTGCGCATATAGCTTCTTTGGTCTTTCGCCCGCTCACACTGCGGGCTTTTTTCGTGCCCCGAAAGACGTCCCGGATTAACGGTCGGGAAGCGCTCCAAACTTCGAATCATCATCCCTGACGATGAAAACGGAATCGGTCTGCGAAGCCAGGATCTGCGATCCTCCCTTGAGCCAGACCAGCCTTTTTTCGGCATGCGCCTGAAGCATTTCCTGATGGGCCGAATAGCCAACCTGAGTGGTCAGGCGCATATCGGCTGCCTCGGGAGCGAACCTCAAGTGTTGGTAAATTTTCTTTCCTCTGATGCGGTACAGGCTGATGAAAAAAACAAAAGGATGATTCTTGCGACGAAACACCAGCGCCGGATAAGCATCTGCCTGGGTCGGGGTAAAAACGTCATAACCCTGCCGGTTCAGGACACCGGCCATGACGCGCTTGAGTTCTGTGCCTGACTGCGTTGTTTTGAAATAGTCCCATTCCTTCTTCGTCAGATCGAAGTCCAGTCGCCGGAGAGGACCTTCCGGGGACGCGGAGGGTAGTTCCAGAATCCGGTTGAATCCCCCCTCGCTGGTGGTTGGCAGTATCGGGAGCATCAGTAACGGATCGGCCAGCTCCGGGCGGGGAGTGCTGTTGCCACTTTTCCAGTCATTGAATGTCTGCCTGAGCCGGGTCAGGCCGACGCTGGTTGCCATGTCCCCTTCATTGGCCAGACCGAATTGATGCCTGGCCACCTTGTTCACTGAGGTTTCGGACAGTTGAGGAAAAAAAGTGGCGATGTATTGCTTCAGTGGATGTTGGAAGGGGAGATTCGGATCTATCTCCCACTGATTGGCGGGCGGAACGCGGATCGCGCCTCTGGGTTGCTGCATCAGGTCTGTGCCAAGGATGCGTTCCATGTAATCGAAATCGTATACCCAGTGGTTCGGATTCTTGATGTAGGCGATCGGGTGATCCGGGTCGCTGCCTCGAGGCATCAGTGGAAACCGGATGCCATCGACTTCAATGCTGCCGAAGGGAGCGTGCTCGAGTGAAACACCCCAGTTTTTCCAGGGATCGGACCATTCATCATCCGTCGTAGTGGCAGAGCGTTTGGGCGCGACAATCTCTTCAGGATCTTCATCCGGGTTGCGCAGGCGTTTGAGCGTTAATGTGGAATCGCTGCTGCCAGCGCTGTTGTCAGTGGGTTTGACGCGCCACAAGAGCGAGCCCTCAACCTGTTCGACGCGTGGCCCGGTGGGTCTGTGGTCGCTGTTCAATCGGGCCCGAAAATGGTTTTCCGAATCGATGCCCAGCAATATCGTCCCCCCTTCCTGAAGGTCGACGAAGTGCCTTTGCGTCCCGAGTTCTCGAATGCCGGAAAGTGCATTTGGCGCCGGTAGTCGGGACAAGTGATTGGGCGGAAGGAAAAAGTGCTCGATCGGTGCATGGGTGATGACAGGGGTGACATGGGTGTCGCCCGGAAGATCGACGATCTCTAAAGCCAATGGTTGGGAGGAGGATGATTGAACTGGCGGGTCGACAGAGACTCTGCCTGCATCGTCGAGGGCGACGTTCAGCGGCAGCCTGTGCAGCGGCGGTAGCCCGACATCGGGACGGGTGAAAGGCGTTTCGGGGGAGGTGCTCGAGGCACCGGGTTTTATCGGGCGTTTGGGGCTCATGGGTAGTTCGCTCGCAAGGTTGATTCACGTTGATCTGGCCAGAAGGGCCGGATGTTCGGTGAATCAACTTCGCGAAGTGCGGTACATATATCTATGTGTGAGGCGAAATGTGGTCGGGTGTTGCCCGCCCTCTGTGGCCTCAGTGACTGCTCAACAATGAAGCTGCCCCAGCGCCGCCGAACAAACCGGCACTGATGCGGTTGAACCAGCTCTGGCCCTTGCCGCTGCGCAGGTAGCGTGCTGCACCGTGAGCGCCGAGGCCGTAGGTCAACTTGCACAGCAGATCAAGCACTGTCCAGGTCGCAATCATCACCAGCAGTTGTGGCAGAAACGGCTGCTCGGCGTTGAGGAACTGCGGCAGGAAAGCGGCGAAGAACAGGATGTCTTTCGGGTTGCTGGCGCCCAGCATGAACGCACGTCCAAAGAGCGCGCGAAAGCGTGGAACAGGCGCCGCCTGCGGTACTTCTGGGCCAACCGATGGCTGACGCGATTGCTGCCAGCTCTGCCAGGCGAGGTAGAACAAGTACAGCGCACCGACGACCTTCAATGCGCTGAAGAGTTTTTCCGAGGCCAGCAGCAGGGCGCCCAACCCCAGTGCCGAAGCGCTGAGCAGGCAGATCGACGCACTCACGCCTCCCAGAAAGGCCGGATAGGAACGGCGCAAACCGTAATTCAGACTGTTGCTGATCATCAGCAACGACAGCGGCCCCGGAATCAGGATCACCACCAGCGCAGCGCCGCTGAACAGCAGCCAGGTTTCCAGACTCATCACTTGCTCCTTTTTATCGTTATCAAGAATGTGCAAAAGCCCCACCCGTTGGGGTGAGGCTGTTTTGAAGCGTGAACCGCGTAGCGCTTACAGGAAGATGAACTTGGCGATGAAGATCGCGCAGAGCACCCACAGGCTGACGGAGATCTCTTTGTATTTACCGGTGCCGGCCTTCAGCGCGACATAGGTAATGAAGCCCAGCGCGATACCGTCGGCAACCGAGAAGGTCAGCGGCATCATGATCGCGGTGACGATCGCCGGAATGCTGTCGGTCGCTTCGTCCCATTCGATGTGCGCCATGCCGCCCATCATCAGCATCGCTACGTAAATCAACGCGCCGGCGGTGGCATAGGCGGGAATCATGCCGGCCAGCGGTGCAAAGAACATCGCGGCTATAAATAGCACACCCACGGTGACTGCGGTAAGACCAGTCCGACCACCAGCCGCTACACCGGCAGCACTTTCCACGTAGCTGGTGACCGGCGGAACGCCGACGACTGCACCGAATACGCTGGAGGCGGAGTCGGCTTTCATCGCGCGGGAAAGGTTCTCGATGCGGCCGTCAGCGTTCACCAGGTTGGCGCGCTGGGCGACGCCCATCAGGGTGCCGGCGGTGTCGAACATGTGTACGAAGAGGAAGGCCAGTACCACGCTGATCATGCTGACGTTGAATACGCCGGCGACGTTCATGGCCATGAAGGTCGGCGCCAGGCTTGGCGGGGCGGACATGATGCCCTCGTAGTGCACCAGACCAATCCCCCAGCCGGCGAGGGTGACGGTGATGATGCTGATGAGGATCGCGCCAAACACTTTGTGGTAGCTGAGGATCGCGATCATCAGGAAGCAGATGGCGGCAAGCAGCGGGCCGGGTTCACGCAGTGAGCCGAGTTTGATCAGGGTGGCCGGGCTATCGACCACAATGCCGGCGGTTTTCAGGCCGATCAGCCCGAGGAACAGACCCACGCCGGCGCCCATTGCATAGCGCAGGCTGACCGGAATGCTGTTGAGCAGCCATTCGCGAATCCGCGAAAAGGTCAGGATCATGAACAGCACGCCCGAGACGAACACCGCACCGAGGGCGGTTTCCCAGTTGTAGCCCATGGTGCCGACCACGGTATAGGTGAAAAACGCGTTGAGGCCCATGCCCGGCGCCAGGCCTACCGGCCAGTTGGCGTAGAGGCCCATCAGCAGGCAGCCCAGCGCAGCGGCGATACAGGTGGCGACAAAGGCTGCACCGTGATCGATCCCGGCATCGGCCATGATGTTCGGGTTGACGAAAATGATGTAGGCCATGGTGATGAAGGTTGTCAGACCGGCAATCAGCTCGGTCTTCACCGTGGTGCCATGCAAGCTGAGTTTGAAGATGCGCTCAAGCAGGCCAGTGCGTAACGGCGGCGAGAGTTCCAGCGTCGATGCTTCGGATTTGCGGCTTTCCACAGCGAGTACTCCTCAAGAGTTTTATTGTTATTTCCAGGACCGGACCCATGAGGGGTGGCAGCGGCCCTTTGAGGCATACGCGAATTTGTTGACCATGCGGTCAGGAACTCGCACGCTGTGGATTATGCTTTTGTGTACAAATAAAGCAAATATTGTTTTTGATTTTGTGGACGAAAAGATCGGCGATCGAGCTATATCACTCGTTCGGGCGATTGGTTCCCAGCGCCAGATTCACCGCCAGCCAACCGTTGACCGCCGTTTCGCCGGCTTCGGCAAAGACCCGCTCGAGCAATTTCACCTGCTCGCGGCGCAGCGCCTGTTCGAATTTCGCGCCTTCAACCGTCAGCTCCAGCAGGCGCTTGCGCTTGTCAGTCTCGGACGCCACGCTGTCCACCAGATGCATTTCCTGTAACTGACGCAACGGCATGTTCAGCGCCTGCTTGCTGACGCCGAGCAGCGCGAGCAATTCCTTGACGCTCAGGTTCGGGTAGCGGGCGATGAAAAACACAATGCGTTGGTGCACTCGGGACAAGCCGCGACGCTCAAGCATTTCATCGGCCTTGGCGGTGAATGCCTGGTAACCAAAGAAAAAGGCTTCCATGGCCTGTTGTTGGCTGGCGCAGTTTTTAAGGTCAAGCATATTGACGCTTCCAGTGAGGGTGTCGTAATTTCAGTCAACAAGTTTGACTCATTTTTCCCATGCCTCGCTAGCGGTGACTTCCATGGCTTTTTCCGAACGTGTCTCGCGCCTCAAAAGTTCTCTGATCCGTGAAATCCTTGCCGCGGCCCAGCGCCCGGAAGTCATGTCTTTTGCCGGCGGTTTGCCTGCAGAAGCCATGTTGCCGAAGGTCGAGTGGGCCGACATGCCGCTGTCTCTCGGCCAGTACGGCATGAGCGAAGGAGAGCCTGCACTGCGCGAAGCGCTGGCGGCAGAGGCGAGGGCGCTGGGTTTGCCGTGTGAGGCGAGTCAGGTGCTGGTGGTCAGCGGTTCTCAGCAGACCCTCGACCTGGCGGCCAAGCTGTACATCGACAAAGGCACCGAAATCCTGCTCGAAGCGCCGACGTATCTGGCGGCCTTGCAGATTTTCCAACTGTTCGGCGCCGATTGCCTGACCGTGCCGCTGGAGGCTGACGGTCCGAACCTTGCGCAATTGCGTCAGCGTCTGGAGCAGCATCGTCCGGCGTTCATCTATTTGATTCCGACCTTCCAGAACCCGTCTGCCGTGCGCTACAGCGAAGCCAGGCGCGAAGCCGTTGCAGCATTGCTCGACGAATTCGGCGTTACCCTGATCGAAGACGAACCCTACCGCGAACTGACCTTCGACGGCGGCAGCGCCCAGCCGATTGCCGGACGCCTGAAAAAATCCAGCTGGATCTACACCGGCACCGTGTCGAAAACCCTGTTGCCAGGCTTGCGTGTCGGCTACCTGATCGCCAGCCCGGAGCTGTTCCCGCACCTGCTCAAACTGAAGCAATCGGCAGATCTGCACACCAATCGTATCGGTCAGTGGCAAGCATTGCAGTGGATCGGCAGTGAGAAATATCAGCAGCACTTGAGTGAATTGCGCAGCTTCTACCGTCAGCGCCGCGATGCATTTCAAGCAGCGCTGGAAATCCATTTCGCCGACCTGGCGGACTGGAACACGCCGCAAGGCGGGCTGTTTTTCTGGCTGACACTGAAGCAACCGCTGGACACCCGAACGTTGTTGAATACCGCGCTGGCCAATGATGTAGCGTTCATGCCAGGCGAACCGTTCTTCCCCGAGCCCGATCGCAATCCCGGCCACCTGCGCCTGAACTTCAGCCACATTGATCCGGCTCGTCTGGACGAAGGGCTCAAGCGGCTGGCAGCGGTGGTGCGCCAGGCGCAGGCGGCGCAGGCGGCATGAAAAAGCCGGCCCTCAGGCCGGTTTTTTTTGAGTCAGACTGCGGCGAACCGCTGGTTCAGATATTCGATGATGGTGTTGGACTCGTACATCCAGGTGGTCTGGCCGTTCTCTTCGATGCGCAGGCACGGCACTTTGATCTTGCCGCCCTGTTCCAGCAGGGTCTGACGATCCTGCTCGTTGTTTTTCGCGTCCTTCAGGGCCACCGGAACGTTCAGACGGCGCAGGCTGCGGCGGGTCTTCACGCAGAACGGGCAGGCGTGGAACTGATACAGGGTCAGGTCCTTGGCGGCGGCGTCAACCTGAGCCTGGGCAGCGGCGGGGCGCTGTTTCTTGCCTGGGCGAGTCAGGAAATCAACGAAGATGATCAGTTGGCCGAGGCCGACACGAAGCGCTTTGACGAACACGTTACAAGCCTCACAGGGACATTGAAGAAGGCGCGCAGCTTACCCGATTTTTCACGGACGAAAAAAAACCGGCGATCAACGCCGGTTCTTTTCTGCAATCAATTACTTGATCAGGCTGAGAAACTCGCTGCGGGTCGCCGCGTTTTCGCGGAACTCACCGAGCATCACCGAGGTGATCATCGACGAATTCTGTTTCTCCACACCGCGCATCATCATGCACATGTGCTTGGCCTCGATCACCACCGCCACGCCCAGCGCGCCGGTGACCTGCTGGACCGCGTCGGCGATCTGGCGGCTGAGGTTTTCCTGGATCTGCAGGCGGCGGGCGTACATGTCGACGATCCGCGCGACCTTCGACAGGCCCAGCACTTTGCCGCTCGGGATGTACGCGACGTGGGCCTTGCCGATGAACGGCAGCAGGTGGTGTTCGCACAACGAGTAGAGCTCGATGTCCTTGACCAGCACCATTTCGCTGTTGTCGGAGCTGAACAGGGCACCGTTGGTGACCTCTTCGAGCGTCTGTTCATAACCGCGGCAGAGATACTGCATGGCTTTGGCGGCACGCTTTGGCGTGTCGCGCAGGCCCTCGCGGGAGACGTCCTCGCCCAATTGGCCGAGAATCGCGGTGTAATTCTGTTCCAGTGTCACAGAGGCTGATTCCATAAGGGTTTCAGAGGGGTACTGTTTCTGTCTGTACCAATTTTGTACCAATCAAGCTGTTTTCGAGCTTTCCGAGTTCACCCCAGTCGGTGCTGGAGTTGATCCATCGGGCGTAGGTCGATAGCAAAATCTGAACGCTATGACCGAGCTGAGTGGCAATAAACGCAGGGTTCATACCCGCCATGAGGCACATGGTAGCGTAAGTGTGTCGGCAGTTGTATTGCCGGTGGGCGCGGATTCCTTATTTGTTAGCACCATTAACTTAGATTGCACAGTCTGGACGGCAGCATTGCGCTCAGGTTTGTTTTGGCAGGCTTCGTAAAGCGTGCGCTGGAGTCGTGAAATTGACCTTTGCAGATTTGAGGTAATTTCGATCTTGAAGGGCAAACACTACATATAGTGGTTTATCCTTTGGATCCAGCCTCGCAACACAACATATTTGTGTATAAGTACTAGTGGCGAATTGCCATCACTTTCCGGTGGGCAAATTACGAAGCAATCCCTTTTGTTTATTGCCCTTGGAGATTTTCACCTCAACTGGACGCCACATCTTATCCACAGACTTATCCACAGATGATTGTGCATAAAAAAGGAGTTGATTTCTCTTAAAAGAGATGGTTATTATCTTCTCGCCGACCCTAGATGTAGGGGCGGCGTTTTGATGGGGTCTTTTTTGACGCCATAAAAAAGTCCCGAATGCTTTCGCACACGGGACTTCTAGGCTGACTTTGGGGACGATTTTCCAGACCTTCCCAAATCAGAAACCATAGCCAACAAGAAGCTACAGGTTTATTGATTCTATATGCGCTTGCGTTTCAACGCAAACGTAGTGATGTGTCTCAGTGTCTGTAGCTCCTTTTAGGCATCATTGCCAATTAGGAGAACCTCCATGGCAGACGGTAAAAAACCCGGTCAGAACACCGGAAAACAAGGCGGCATTTTTCAAGAGCAAGGCCCTCGTGGTGGCTTGAGGGATAACTACGCGGCGGTGCCTGACGGCAAGCCGTTACCTCCCACCAGCAAGCCAGGAAGCACGTGGGTTCCGACCCATACGACTCCTGATAGTAAGCGCTAAACAAAAGGCCGCGGATTTTTATCCGCGGCCTTTTTCTTTTATTGTTGATTTTGGACGAGGCGGCTTACTCGAATAGCCCCTTATGCATTTTACTTTTTCTTCTAGAAGAAGCTGCTCAGATTCTTGAAGGTTTGCACGTACGGCCAAATTGGATTTGTTACTCCAAAAAAAGCCCTAGCACTTGGCTAGGGCATCTTCTTTTTGCCATCAGTATCAGGCGCAAGCTTCTTCAGCTCGATGTGATACAACCTTAGACATTCCTACGCCTAGTGCTTGAAGCACTTTGAGAATGGTAGAGAGCTTTGGATCTCCACCTACAGCGATAGATCTGTAGAGATTGCCCCGGGCTAGGCCGGTGCTCTGAGAAAGGCTGACCATGCCACCCCTAGCTTCTACAAGGCGGCGAATGGCAACGAGGAAAGCATCCTCTCCACCGATTTCGTCGATTTCTTCAAGCGCGACGGAAAGATATTCGATGGCAAATGCTTCATCGTCTCTTAGCATTTCGAGAACGCTGTCTTCATGAGAACGAGTGCGAGTTGTCATTTTCTTTTTACCTTAAAAGAGTTCCAGAGAGCCTTGGCCTGATCGATGTCGTTTTGCTGTCTATCCTTGGAGCCTCCGCCCAATAGGAAGACCACCTTTTGTTCCTGAATTGCGTAATAGACGCGAAATCCAGGGCCAAAATTCAACTTCATTTCGAAGACCCCATCACCTACCGGCTCGGTGTCGCCAAAGTGCCCGAGGGAAGCTCGGTCCACTCTGGTGGTGATTCTTGCTTTGAATCGCATGTCTCGAACGGTGTCGAGCCAAGCTTGGTAAATATCCACTCCATTGGCAGACAGTACGTGTTCCACTTCGTACATCACAAATGTACCTTAAAAGAGACACTGCGTTGATTGATATTTTATATCGAGTCCAGTGGTTGGCCCGAATTTTCAGTGTGGTGGCAATGTTGTAACAGTGTATCTGTTATGCATCGGTATTGGGAGGAACCCAAAAATTTCAGCTCCTTTGAGGTGGTCAGGATGGGCATCTGTGACGATTTAGCCAGCTGGAGCAATATATAAGTTCCTGATTAATAAGATAAAAATATACATATGTGTTTTCTCAACGACTCCGGTTTCTTACCGAGCCATCTGGCGCTCAGTCAAATTTTTTTCAAGTTTCATGATTTCTCCCCAGTCTGTTTGAGAGTTGATCCATCGGGCGTATGTCGATAGCAGCATCTGAATGCTATGACCTAGCTGATTGGCAATAAATGCAGGGTTCATCCCCGCCATGAGGCATGCGGTAGCATAGGTGTGGCGGCAGTTATATTGTCGCCGTGAGCGAACGCCCAATTCGGTCAGTGCAGCCTGGAAGTGTTTGTCGGTCACACTCGATTGTTGAATGAACTCAAAGTTCTTCGTCGGCGGGAATACATAGGGCGATTCGGCGCGTTTGCGGCGGCTCTGCAAGGCGCGTAGTTGCGCCTCCAGCTCGGCCTGCTCGAGGGCGTGCAGCGCGCGGCTATTGAGCATGACCTGTCGCACGTTCCGGGTTTTGGTGCGCTCCTCGATCTTGTAGTCCGCGACGATCCGACACACGTTGACCAGTCGCTTTTCCTTGTCGACCTCTTCCCAACGCAGCGCCGCGATCTCGCTGGGGCGCATGCCGGTGTAGAAGGCGAACTCGAAGTAGGCCGCGTAGATCCGCATCGAGTGGGTCAGTGTCTTATATAGGTGATCAATAATCTGGTTGGCCTCGCCCACGGTGAAGGGATCGATGGGTTTCTTGGCCTTCACCGGCAGTTCGATGGACTCCACGGGGTTACGGTTGATCAGGCCGTCTTTCACTGCGGTACCGAACACTGTGGTTAGGCGCTGGATCGCCGCACGCTTCACGCCGGGCGTCGGCCATTCAGTGTTCGCTACCACTTTGCGCAGCATCACCGACGTGATGCTGTCGATGGGCAGCATTGCCAGATACGGCATCCAGTAGAGATTGAGCGAGCCGAGGTAGTTCTTGCGTGTCCCGGCCACGATCTCGCGACTGTTGAGCCACTCCTGGGCGTACTCCCCGAAACGGGGAGTCGCCGAGTAGTTGGCATAGGTGGAGTTGGGGAACAGTTCGGCATAGCGCTGATCATCCAGAACGCCGTGCTTGATCAGGCTGGTTACGTTAGCGCGTAGGTCGGCGGCAGCCTTAATCCCCTTCGGCGTTTGGGGATAGGGGAGGGTTTCGCAACGGCGTTGCCCGTTCCAAGTGAAGCGAATGCGGACGGACTGTCCAGCAAATTCAACTCCGGTGGGCAATCCCATTGGCTCTCGAGCCATGCTTCGTATCTCCTCAGGCTGTAATAAATGCGGCTATCGATGGTGTTCCAGACACCTTTGGGAATGACGCCTCTGGCGCGCTTGCCTTGCAGTGCTCGGCGGGTCGTGCCGACCAACTCGGCCATCTTGTCTTCTGGAATTTTGTCCAGGTGGTAGGTCGGTAGCGACAGTTCCGCAGTGGCATCGCAACGCTTGTCTTCCTCAGCAGGTAGCGCGGGTAAACGGTTGTTGCCAGTCGGAATTTGGTCGATCACATGTAGGCGCATGCTGCTTTCAACTGACATGCGATAGTGAGTTGGTCCGAAGCAGGAGAATGATTTGTTCATAAGCCTTCTCCTTGCACTACCACCTGCAGCAGTCCGGCCATGATCAGAGCCTGCTCGCGAAGGAACCGAGTGTCTCGTTCGAGTTTTTTGCCTGTGCGAAATGCACTGAATGTTTCAGCAGCCACCCGGAGGTGCTCTGCAATATCGAGCAGAACTCGCTGTTCTTTTGATCCGAATGCTTGGCTTTCTCTAAGTCGTCTGCACTGTCTCGCCAGATTTTTGTGATCAGTGCGAATGAACTGGGCGGAAGCCTCCAGCTGACGAATAGTCTTGGCGAACTCAGCGCGCTGGCTATCGTCCGCTTCTAGCTTTCCATCGCTACGTCCCATTTTGTAGCCGGCCCATACGAGGAGACCGGTGAAAGCGATTAGGATGATTAGCGCGCAAATTTGGATTGTGGTCATGTGCTGTGAGCCTCTATGAAACCCCCGCCGGGATGCTTGGTGAGAGGCCGGTGGGGGTGTAAGTGGTTAACCCAAGTTGAAATCAAGCTGCTTGCGTTGCCGCTTGGCCGTCGAGGAACTCGGCCAGGTCGTGCAGGTACACCACTCTTTGTGCGCGAGCCGACCCGTGCAGACGCTTCACAACCAGCGCGATCCGACCTGCCTTGATCTCGGCAAGTAGGTAGCGGTCAGTGCGAATGTGAGCGAAGTACTGTTCCCGAACTGCCGCCAGGGTCGGACATGGAGTAGCGAACTGACGTCGCAATAGTTCTAGTGTGTTGTTCACGCTGCGTTCTCCCCGAACCCCTCCGATGGGGGCAGCAACTTGAGGCGAATCAGCTCGGCGAGACCTTCTTTACTTTTGCCCATGGCAGCCGCGCAGATGTTGCCCTTGGCGTCAGCCACCACGGCGCCGAATGGGAACTCAGGCGAGTTGGTCGGCGTAACGTAGGCGACTTGCCCGTCAAGGATCACGTTGTTGACGCAGCGAAATACCTCGGCCAACTCGGTGCTTAGGGCGGGCATGCTTTCCAGTAGTTGGATGGCTTCCGTCGAGGCGCCAACAAGTGTTGCGCGGCTGACTACCCCCGGGCAGTTCAAGTAGATCGGGATCAGCTTCAGGGCGCCTAGGGCTTGCGTGTAGGCGTTGAGGTTGTTGGTTTTCATGCAGCTGCGTCCTTTTTAGTGATGGCGATTCCCAGCTTCTTGGCCAGCCATTCAACCCCTTCTTCCTTCACCATCACCACGGAGTAATGACGGCACTTGTTGAGGGATGGAATCAGGGAGCTGCGCGGATCCGAATACAGATAGCCGCGATCACGGTGCTGGCTGGCTAGATCGCCACTACTGTTGAGAATGCCCAGCTCGCGCAATCTGGTGCGGAAGGCGCGGGGCTTGAGTCCGAGCAATGCGGCTGTTGCGTCCAGGGTGTGGTTCGTCATTGCGCGATCCTCAGACGACTGCTGCGCGTGTGTGCAGCGTGTCCACAATCTCGTTGATATTGATTTGAAGGGCTTCAATGGTTCCGTCATTCGGAAGGAACCAGTCGTCCTCGGTACCCCGGATGCCGCTTTCGCTACGATGCGGCGCCACGGCTTCTGCTGCGGTGCGCTGGATATGGATCACAATTCCGCCGCGCTGGCGGATGAATGACGCTTCATTCTCGAATCGCAGGTCGCTGACTACGAAGCCGCGAGCGGTATCGTGGGTACGAGCCATTAGGTCAAGATTTTGCGAAGCCAGTAGCAGCCATAACTCGGGGTGCACTTTGTCACGGCCCCACTCGGTGCCGAGGGTCTGCATCAGGTAGCGTGGAGAGCGACCCAGCCACGGTAGAACTCGTTCCTTTTGCTCTCCTTCGAAGTCGCACGGACTCAAGTTGAGGATATGCATCAGGCCGTCACGCAGCGGGTCGGCGAATGCGTAGGACTGGAATCCATGATGGTTGACTAGATGGTGGGCGGCTGTGTCTTTGCCAGAACGAGCAACGCCAGCGAGGCCGATTAATAGAGGCTTCATGCTGCATCACCCCGAATGGTTCGGGTTTGATAGCGACGACATTTGCTTTCGAAGGCGCCAAGCGAGTGCCAGGCGGCGTGACAATTACCAGTAGGCCGGTGTGCTTTTGAATTGATTCAACGGCTGCTGGGTTAGTGCAAGCTGTTGGGTGTAGGTACACCGGGCAGCGAGTGTTGCTGTGCTGTGTGGTTTGCATGCTCGTACTCTTTGGTGAGAGATTTACCATGCAAACGATACAAATACGTATTGATCCAGTCAATACGAATGTGAATTGAATTTTTGCTTTTGCCAAAAAAACCCGCATCTCAGCGGGTCTTTTTTGGGCAGTGTATTAGAAAATTTCGAGCTTCGAGAATACTACGCCGCAAATTATGGCGTCGGTCCCTAATTCAATGATTGGCTCCGGCCATGCTGGATTCAGCGCTTTTAGAAATCGGCGGCTGCCCTCCATTACTAACTGCTTGAAAGTTGCTTCTTGGCTATCCATGAGTTTTGCAATCACGAGAGAACCATTTTCCGCGTCTTTCGCGGGATCAACAAAAATGATGTCTCCGTCTCGGAAGGACCTCCGTTCATATTGATTGAACATGGATAGTCCGCGTACTCGAAGGGCATAGCTTTGGCTGCTGTGGGAAGCGGCGCATGGCAGCCATATTTCTGCATCGTCAAGGGTCCTAACGTCCGCAATCTCACACCAAGCTCCGGCCTGAACCCATGAAATTAGAGGGACATAGCCTTTAACTGCTGGCCCAGGTTCGACGTTGGATTCATTCGCAGATGTAGCGCTCTGCTCAATCATCGGGTCTTTGTGTTCGCCTCCCTTCCAGAGCCAGTTGCTACTTACCTTCAAGGCTCTGCTGATCTTTTCGATATTTTCATGGCGTGGGCTGGCTACCGCATTCGTCACAATTCTATGAATCGTCGGTTGCGGAACGCCGGAGCGTCGGCCGAGTTCGCCTTCTGACAGTCCCAATTCCTGCATGCGTTGGGCGATGCGGTCTCCGATCACTTTTTCTCTGCCTTGATTCAAAAACGTATCGGCGAGTGTATTGAATCGTTCAATACGTTTGTGTATTGTGGCGACCAATGCGAAAGCGCATCGGTGAACGATATGACTATCCAAGAAATGCTTGCAGAGCTGCTGCGGTCTGGTTTGTCCCAGAGAGTTATTGCAGATCGCGTAGGAACAACACAGCCGACTATCAATCGCGCCGCGAAAGGTGCAGATGTTCGGTACGTAACGGGTAAGGCAATTGAATGCCTATATACCCAAGAGAAAGAAGCGGCCGATCTTAAGTCGGCAGCTTAAAAGGTGCTGAGCTGGGGCCTCTCACCAAAGAATCCCCCAGCCCAGCTACGACGATACACAGCACATGCACATCGGTCGTGGTCGTAGGATAGGGATTACCCTGGGCTATGGCTACACCGTAAATAGGGGATTTACGGTTATGAGTCGCACAGATCTTTTGCCGGACGCTGGTCCGGTCCTGCCACTACGCCAAGCGATCTATCGCGCTGGTCGTGACTACAAGGGCGGAATTACCGCCCTTGCCTTTGAAATGGTGTTGGACAACGACACCCTCCAGAAGAAACTCAAGCTCGATGAAGAACGCCGCTGGCTGAATCCAGATGAGCTTGAGGAAGTGATCAGACTGACCGCTGATCCACGCCTGCTGGACGCATTGATGCGACCAGCAGGTGCGGTTTGGTACCGGCCTGTACCCGTACCGGCAACCCGTGACGCCTTGAAAGCAGTCGGTAAGCTACTCGGGGAAACCGGTGAATTCGTGGCCAAGATGCATGACGGCGCGGCGGACAACATCTGGGAGCTTCATGAAGTCGTGGATCTCGAAAAGTACGGAATGGATGTGATTCGCGAAGTCCTGGGCATCATGGCGGGTGCTCGTCAGGCGATGGAGGATCGCATCAATGGCTGATGATATCGACCGCGCAAACGAGCAGGCGCAATACCTGCTTGATGTTGCTATTCATCGTAATCGCCGCGCGCCATCGAGCCGCGTCAGCGCGCAGTTCTGTGACGACTGCGACGAACCAATCCCGTTGCTACGACAGCAGAAGGTTGAAGGTTGCGAGACCTGCGTCGCTTGTCAGGAGCTGCGGGAGGCCCGGCGATGAGTGAATCGGGCAAAGGAACAGCCATCGCTACATGGGCAAAGCGTTACATCAGTACTTTTGACTTGGCACTGGTATCGATTGATCCAGGTGAAAAGGCCCCGAAAGGCCTAGGGTGGAATAAGCCGGGAGGCTATATCACCGACGCCGACGCGGCCGAAGCGTTCTGGCAACGAAACCCAAATCACAACCTTGGCGTCGTACTGGGGCCGAGCCGTGTTTGTTCATTGGATGTTGATGACGTTCAGTGGACGCGACATGTTCTGTATGAACTGTTGGGCCTGGACCTTGATGCGATGGCAGTGGTGTTCCCGACTATCGTCGGGAATCCGCTGCGATTCCGAGTGGTATTCAAGGTCCCCGAAGGCATCGAACTCACGCGTCACTCGCTTTCATGGCCAAATGAAAAAGACCCTGATGGTTCGATTTTCAAAGGGCTGATTGACAAGGCCAAGGCTGCGAAAGAGCAGGGTGATCTTGCCGCAGAAGCTGCTGCCCGAACCGAAGCCGAGCCGTTCAAACGCTTCACGGTCTTTGAGCTACGTGCGGGACTGGTGCAAGACGTATTTCCACCATCCATTCATCCCGGTACCGGCAAACCTTACATCTGGAAAACCGCTCCAAGTGCTACTGAAGGGCTGCCCACGCTGACCAAAGAGTTGCTTACCATTTGGCAGAATTGGGAGTTTTTTAAGAGAGATGCTGAAGCTGCGTGTCCATGGGCGATTGCGCCACCGAAGCCACCGGTCAAAGCCTCAAAGCGTCCTGCGCTCGGTGGCGGCAAACGCCCCTCCGTAATTGATGAATTCAACCGTTGTCACGATGTTGCGGAGCTTCTTCGCTCCCATGGGTACATCAAGCGAGGCAATAAGTGGCTGTACCCTCAAAGCAGCACCGGTCTGCCAGGGGTGACGATCAGTGAGGGCAAGGTTTATTCGCATCACGGTGCTGACCCTCTCGCGAACGGACATCAGAACGACGCCTTTGAAGTGTTCTGCTTACTCGAGCACGGCGGCGACCAGTCGAAGGCTGTGAAGGATGCTGCGCGAATGTTGGGCATGCAACACGCCGCCCGTCCAGATCCTAATGATCTTCCCCCCACCCCATCCGGTGAATTGAGCGGGCCGACCTCCGACGAAACAAACCCGTCCAGCGAGGCCGCTCCTGCTCCTGACGGGGGGGCGGGGGAGGTCATAACGGTGGACCACATACTGCGTCGTTTTGCGCTGGTAGAAGGCACCACGCACGTGTGGGATTGCGACCAATCGAAGGTAATGAAGAAGTCCGCCTTCGAAGCTCGTGTGGGCAAGCCACTGGCCAAAGCCTGGTTGGACGACACCGGAAAGAGACTGATTTCTGACGACCATGTTCGCGAGATCGAGCAGGCGCGCCGCATGGCTGGGAAGAAGGGCGGTGCATTCGGGATGTCCCCAACCGATCGATACGTTTACATCGATGGCACCAAAGACGTTTGGGATCGCGAAAAGAAGCGGCGCATAGCCGAGGGCGCGGTGAAGATGGCGCTGGGTGATACATACCCGTTGTGGCTGAACAGCAGCGAGCGCCGCACCGTCGATGTTGAACACATCGTGTTTGATCCGACCATGACGAAGGATCCTGCGGTGTACATCAATACCTTTGATGGGTTGCCACTTGAGCCAGTCAGGGATGATGCAGCGTGTGCAAACCTGCGTTGGCTGATCTCATTTCTTTGTAATCATGATGAAGCCGCGACCGATTGGTTAACTCGCTGGCTGGCGTATCCGCTGCAGCACTTGGGCGCCAAGATGGACACCGCTGTATTGATGCATTCGATCATGGAAGGTTCGGGCAAGAGCCTTTTGTTCGCTGACGCACTCGGCATGCTTTATGGCCAATACGCGGCGACTGTTGGTCAGACGCAGTTGGAAAGCAGTTTCAACGCGTGGCAAAGCCGCAAATTGTGGTCCGTCTTTGAAGAGGTGGTCAGTCGCGATCAACGTTATAACCAGGTGGGCAAGATCAAGCACTTGATCACTGGTAAAACGGTGCGGATGGAGTCGAAGTTTATTAATGGCTGGGAAGAAGCCAACCATATGAATGCGGTATTTCTCAGCAACGAGATTCTTCCTTGGCCAATCAGCGACAGTGATCGGCGAATGCTGGTCATGTGGCCTATGGAGACCCTACCAGTCGCTCGGCAAAAGGCGATTGGTCGTGAACTGGAGCAGGGTGGGGTGGCGGCGCTCTACGGTTGGTTACTGTCGGTCGATCTTGGGGACTTCAACCAGCGCACGCGGCCGCCATCGACCGAGGCGCGTGAGCGTTTGGTGGCCTTGAGTCGGGCCGGCTGGCAAACATTCTTGCATTTGTGGAAGTACAGCGAGCTGGGCCATGGGCTTTGGGGGCCATGTCTATCGACCGACCTCTATTCGTTGTTTCTCGAATGGTGTCAGCGCAACAAAGAGCATGTGATGAGTCAGACGAAGTTCTCTCTGTTCATCAGTTCCGAGGTGGATAAATCGCGAGCAATACCATGGACTGACGGCAATAACCGTCGTTTCGGCGCGTTTTTCTTTCCCGCGGACCTGGATGCTTCCCCGCCCCCATCACTCAAGGCGGCTGAGCTGGGCAAGCAGGTGGAAAACTGGCGGGCCAAGGCCAGGCTGGCGGGCTGGCACGTGGACAGCTGGGATCACATCAAGGCGCTTGCAGCATGACTATTTTCAAAAGTGTGTTGGGTGTGTTGAGTGTGTGTCGGGTTGATTTTGAATACTCCACACAATTTGAGTGCCCGAATCACATGCCTTTGCGGGGGTTGTGTGGGGTGTGTTGGGTTTTGTGTCGCGCACGCGCATACATGACGTTCTTTGCAACGAATTCAACGGAACGAATTTTTTCTTATGCGAAGACTGATAAACCCAACAAACCCAACACACTCAACTCAAGTTCGATTGAAGCATTGAATTTAAAGAGATTTATCTGTGTTGGGTTTGTGGCGGGTTGCGGTTTTTCTGTGTTGGGTTGGGTTTTACGGGGGGCAGGGCAATGATTGAGGCGATGGAGTTATTGCTGAAACATTGGGGCGAGCAATGCCGACATGCCGGTGAAGCGGGAGGCATGGGTAGCCCGATGGCGACGATCATGGAGTGGGGCGGTTGTGCGCCGCGGGGCACACCCGGTTCTCGGATCCTTCTCGGAGGTGGTGCGGGTCCAGATGCAATTGCGCAGGAAATTGGTGCCGCCCTTTCCGAGATTGCCCGGCAAGATGGTCGGGGTGAAAGGCTGCAACAGTTGGCAGTTATGCGTTACGGCTTTGACCCTGCACCGACATGGGCAGCGCAGATGCACGAACTGGGCTACGTCTCAAAGGCGAAACAAACCTACTACGATCTTGTGCACCGTCTTCATGTCCGACTCTTTGAGGTGCTGGCCGAGCGCAAGGACGCACGTAAGTGGCTTACCGTTGGTCGGGGCGCTTTACCTCAAAGTCTCCTCAAAGTTGCGTCAAAGTTGCGTCAAGTTGGATAACCGAAAATGCCCCCTTTTCGGTTCCGTACTCAGGGGGTAAAAAGTCCCCACGATATGGATTCTGCGCCTTGGCGCTCCCCCCGAGCACGTGCTGTGCACTACGTCCTGGCGTATGCCGCGACATTGAAAACCCTGCCCACCGGCGGGGTTTTCTTTTTTGTGTTCGGCATGCTCCTTCACTTGAGGCACAACATGACAAATGAGCAGCAAGCGCTGGCAGAAATGCCGATCTGGTTGGTGATCGTCCTGGCTCTGGTCGGTGGCGTATCCGGTGAGATGTGGCGAGCAGACAAGGATGGTGCTCGTGGCTGGGCGCTGATGCGTCGGCTTGCGCTTCGATCCGGTGCCTGCATTGTCTGCGGAGTCTCGGCAATGATGCTGATGATCGCGGCGGGCATGACGATCTGGACGGCAGGCGCCTTGGGTTGCCTGACGGCGATGGCTGGTGCCGATGTGGCCATCGGGTTGTACGAACGCTGGGCCGCCAAGCGGCTGGGCGTCAGCGAAGTCCCGCCAGTCGGAGGCGGGCAGGGGTGATGCACCGATCTGGGGCGCCGAAACTCGCCGGGGACCCTGAAGGTATCTGAGGGGCACGGGGTCGGAAACCCGCGGGAAACTGTTAGCCGCAGACTTCCCAGCTTACTGAAATTTCAATCATTGAAATCTTGAAAGGATTCATTGAAATACGTTGAAAAAGGAGGGCTCATGACAGAACCAACCTACCTGTCGAAGAGCGCCTTCGCGGCCCGGCTCGGCAGGTCGCCGAGTTACATCACCTGGCTGAAAGACAACAACCGTTTGGTGCTTTCGCCCAATGGCAAACAGGTTGATGTACATGCCACCGAAGCGCTGATTCGCGACACCGCCGACCCGAGCAAGGCCGCCGTTGCTGAACGCCATCAACAAGATCGGATTCAGCGCAACGTTTACAGCCAACTGTCGACCCAAACCGAGCCGACTTCCATGGCTGCGCCGCCGCTGGCGGCTCCGACGACAGACAAGCATCCGGATTTTCAGAAGGCACGCGCGCACCGTGAGTTCTACTTGGCGCAGATGGCCGAGATGGAGTTTCACAAAGCACAGGGCTCAACAGTCGAGGTTACGGCAGTTCAGTCCGGGGCATACAACGCCGGTCGCATGCTTCGCGACACGTTGCTGGGTATGCCTCCGCAACTGGCTCCGGAACTGGCGGCCATGTCGGATCCATGGGAGATCGAACGACACCTGACTGCAGCATTGAGACAACGGCTTGAGGACGCCGGCCGTATGTCCTCTGAGGAATTCGGCCACACACTGGATACTAACTGGGAGGTGATAGATGAACCTGACCAGATCTGATGGAGCGACGGTGTACTGCGAGGCTTATTTCCGGGGGCTCAAACCTGACCCGGATGTGTGGGTGGACGAGTGGGCCGACGAATACATGCGTATTCCGCGTGATTCAGGTGCGGCTGAGCCCGGCCAATACCGCACCTCTCGCACCCCTTACGCACGTGAGCCGATGCGCTGTTTATCGCCAGCTCACCCCTGCAAGCGCGTCGTTACGATGGTGGCTTCGCAGTTGATGAAAACCCAAATCGCCTTAAATTGGATTGGTGGCCTGATCCATATGGCACCGTCCAATATCCTGACACTGCTGCCGAGCCTTAGCCTGGCTAAGCGGGTGTCATCGAGGATCAGCAAGACCATCAAGGCCACGCCCGTTCTGCGTAAGCGAGTGGCGTCCAGTCGGTCTCGTGACTCCCGCAACACGATGGACACCAAAGAGTTTGAAGGTGGTTCGCTGTACGTTACCACTGCGGGTTCCGCGGCCAACTTGGCCGAGCTCTCAGCGCGTTATGTGTACGGCGATGAGGTGGATCGTTGGGAAGTCGACGTCGGAGAGGAGGGTGATCCCATCGAGCTGGCAGAGACTCGGGGCAGTACCTTTGGCCGGAATGCCAAGTTCTACTTCTCCAGCTCACCAACGATCAAAGGTGCTTCGCGTATCAGTGATCTGTTCGAGTCCAGCGATCAACGTTACTTCTACGTGCCGTGTCCAACTTGCGGGCACAAGCAGGTACTGGAGTGGGAACGTTTGCTCTACTCCAAGGATTACCAGCTCATTCACTACCATTGTGCTGGGCCTGAGTGCGACGTGTTGATCGAGGAGCACCATAAGGGCTGGATGCTTGCCAATGGCGAGTGGATAGCCCATGCCGAAGGTGATGGCGAAACGGTTGGCTTTCATCTCAACGCGTTGTACTCGCCACCAGGCTGGATGGACTGGCGTACGCTGGCCAGGCAGTACGAGAAGGCCAAGCGGGCACAGGCGAAAGGCGATCTTGAACCGATGCAGGTGTTCTACAACACCCGACTGGCCAAGGTCTGGGACAGCGCTCAAGAGCAAACTAAAGCCGATGTTCTTATGGACCGGGCGCGTCTGGAAAGCTACGGCCTCGGCTCAATGCCGTCCGGTTCGCTGATGCTTACCGCCGCCGTCGACGTTCAGGCTAACCGTCTGGAGTTGATGGTCATGGGCTGGGGCTTTGGTATGGAGCGTTGGGTGATTGATCACAAGGTGATCTCAGGCGATCCCGCTGATGAGCGAACTTGGGCGGTACTTGATGACTTGCTCAAAGCTCGCTACCGGCACCCTTGCGGTGTCGGCTTGGCGATTCTTGCCACGGCTGTCGACTCCGGGGGGCATCACACCGATGAGGTCTACCAGTTCTGCCGCATGCGGCGCTGGCGCAACATCTTCGCCATCAAAGGTGCGAGCAAGCCCGGCAGACCGGTGATTGCCCAGCGGCCCTCGATGGTCGACGTGACCTGGAAGGGTCAGACCGAGCGCCACGGCGCCGAGCTGTGGTTCGTCGGTACCGACACCGCCAAGGACTGGATCTACAACCGTTACCCGTTCCCGGATGGACCCGGCTCGCTGCATTTTGCCAACGATTTGCCGGACGACTTCTTCGCCCAATGTGTGGCAGAACGCAAGGTCGCTCGCTACGTCCGCGGTCATAAACGTGTCGAGTGGATCAAGGGCAAAGCCGAGCGCAACGAAGCTCTGGACCTGATGGTGTATTGCCTGGCCATGGCGCATTACCTGGGCATCAATCGGTACCAGGAGCATGACTGGGATCGGGTGCGGCAAGCTTTGGCACAATCCGGATTGTTCGACGATGCACCGGCCCAGCCTGTTCAGGCCCCACGTGTTGAACAAGCCCAAACAACCGAAACAGCGCCGCCGGCTGTTTTCCGGCAAGCCCAGCTTGCACCGCCTACACCGGCTGCACCTGTCGCACCCACGCGACCTGCTGCATCGCCATCACCACGCCGCAGCTCTACCAGCGGTTATCTGAAGAGACGCTGATATGTCCTTTACCCAACAGCACCTCGACGTAATCGAGAAGGCCATCGCGCGCGGTGAAAAAACCGTTCGCTTTGGCGACCGCACCGTCGAGTACCGCACCATCAACGAGCTTCTGCAGGCGCGCGAAGAAATTCGCACCTCGTTGCTCAACGCTGCCGGGCCGCGTTCACGCGTGGTCCGGCTTTATCACGGAGGCAAAGGACTGTAATGGCTCGTTATCCGACGCTGACCCGTAACGGATTCTTGCTGCCGTCGAATATTAAGGCCAGTTACGAAGGCGCCGGGGAGGGCCGTCGTTCTGCTGGCTGGGATGCGCCCGACAATGGCTTGAACACCATCAACACGCCAGCGCTGCGCAATCTGCGTTCCCGATCGCGGGCCGCAGTGCGCAACGACCCATATGCTTTCAACGTCATCGACAAACGCGTCAGTAACCTGATCGGCACCGGCATTAACCCCCGGCCGAAGACGGACGACGACGCCCTGCGTAAGCAACTGCAGGAGCTATGGGAAGACTGGGTCGATGAGTCGGACGCCGATGACCTCACCGACTTCTACGGTCAGCAAGCGCTCGCCGCGCGCACAGTCGAAACCTCCGGCGAATGTTTTATTCGGCTGCGACCACGCAGTCTGGACGATGGTCATGCGGTACCGCTGCAGTTGCAGTTGCTTGCACCGGAGTTCGTGCCGCACGACAAATTCGAAACCACCCGCGACGGTAACGTGATCCGTGCCGGCATTGAATTCAACTCGGTCGGCAAGCGCATGGCGTACTGGATGTACCGCTCGCACCCGGGCGATCCCTCGGCATTGAATTCCGGCTACAACCAGCTGGTGCGCGTGCCAGCCACGCAAGTGCTGCACATCTTCGAGCCCCTGGAGCCCGGACAGTTGCGGGGCGTGCCGCGCTTGTCGCCGGTACTCAAGCGCCTGCGCAGCCTCGACAACTACGACGACGCGGTGCTGTTTCGCCAGGAGGTCGCGAACCTGTTTGCGGGCTTTATCACCCGCCCGCCGCCGGACTCCGGTCCCATGCCGCGCGATCCGGTCACCGGTCAGCCACTGGTGACCGACCGCGACGGCTTCACGCCAATGGTCGCGCTTGAGCCGGGCACCATGCAGGAACTCGGGCCGGGCGAGGAGGTGGAATTCTCCAAACCACCGGACGCCGGCAACAACTACCCGGACTTCATGCGGCAGCAACTGATGGCCGCTGCCGCCGGTACCGGCACGCCCTACGAGATCCTCACCGGCGACATGCGCGAGATCAACGACCGCGCCTTGCGCGTCGTGCTCAACGAGTTTCGTCGGCGGCTCGAGCAGCTGCAGTTCAGCGTTTACGTGCATCAGCTGTGTCGGCCGGTTCGTGCCGCATGGATGGACATGGCGGTGCTGTCCGGTGCGCTTGTGCTGGAGGATTACGCCCAGCGTCGACGCGAGTATCTGCGCACCCGCTGGGTGCCGCAGGGCTGGGCTTACATTCAGCCGGTGCAGGACGTTCAGGCGCGCACGATGGAAGTCAAAGCCGGATTCGCTTCGCGTAGCGAGATGGTGCTGCGCACCGGCTACGACGCCGAAACGGTCGATGCGGAAAACGCCGCTGATCTTGCCCGGGCCGTTCGCCTGGGCCTCAACTACAACACCCTCGACGTCATCGAGTCGCTCGACGACAAGGAGCAACCATGAGCAAACAGGCGCGACCGCGCATTTACAACAAGGCCGGCGAGCGCGTGCAGGTCTCTGACAAGAGCTGGTACGCCATGCAGGCCAACGGCGACGCCGAGCAGCGCACCATTGAAGTGTTCGTCTACGGCGAAATCGGTACCTGGGGCATCACCGCCAATCAGTTTGTCCAGGATCTGCGCGCCATGGATGACGGCGTGTCTCCCGTGGTGGCTGCTTTCAACAGCGTCGGCGGCGATCTGTTCGATGGGCTGGCGATGCACAACGCGTTGTCGCGATTGGGCGAGCGTTGCACCGGCCGGGTTGATGCACTGGCGGCTAGCGCAGCCAGCGTTGCAGTGTGCGGAGCGCACCGAGTGGTGATAGCGTCCAACGCCATGTTGATGATCCATAACCCTTGGACCTACGCCGCCGGCGACGCCGAGAGCTTTCGCAAGGTCGCCGATGTGCTGGACCAGACGATGGAAGCCATCATCGCGGCTTACAAGGCCAAGGCTCCTGACATCGATGAGCCCGAGTTGCGCCGCCTGGTGGCGGCCGAGACCTGGTTGACGGCGAACGAAGCGGTGGCCTTGGGTCTGGCCGATGAGATCGGCGATGGCGTCAAAGTCAAAGCGTGTTTGGGGCAGGGCGCCGTGCTGCAGCGTTTCCAGCATGCCCCGGCCGCGCTGCTGGCTCAACTGGATGAACCGACCGATCCGGAGCCCGAACCTACACCGGAGCCTGCGCCGCCGATCCCGGATGACCCGCCAGCGCCGGCGACCAATGCCGCACAACTCGCGGTGCTGATCAGCCAGCGTTGCACGGCGGCGGGTATCAGCAACCTTATCGAGCCGCTGCTCGCTGTCACCAAGCTGGAAAGCGAAGCGGTGGTGCAGGCGTCGCTGACCCAGGCCAAAGCCATCAACGACTTGTGCGTCGCCGCGCGGTTACCGGAGTTCAGTGCCGAGTACGTTTCGGCGGGCCTGGATACCTCGGCGGTGCGTGCCCGGCTCTTCGACAAACTGGTGGGCAGCGGCAAAGGGTTCGAGATCGACAACAGCCTGCCGCTGGCCGATGACCCTCCGCCGAAAGTGCAGGCCAAACAGATTGACCAATCCTCGATCTGGTCCGCACGCCAAGCGGCGCAGACCGGCAAACGAACCTCACTTAATGGAGCTACTGCATGAACATTCAACGTGAACCGATGCACGCTGGGGAATTCCTCCTCTCCGAAGGCGCCGGCACCATTTCCCGCGAAGCAATCAACGTCGCCGCCGGCCCCGCGCTGGAGCCTGGCCAGATCCTGGGTCTGGTCACCGCCACCGGCGAATTCGCTCCGTACAACCCGACAGCCGAAGACGGCAGCGAGAACGCGCAGGCGATTCTCTTCGGCCCGCTGAGCACGTCCGACATTGTTCGTCGCGGGCGCGCCGTGGTGCGTCTGGCCGAGGTCAGTGAAGCACACCTGACCGGTCTGGATCTGGCCGCCGAGAAAGCGCTGGCCGCCCATAATGTGATCGTCCGCTAAGGCGATCGCCTTCAAATTTTCAGCCCGCCCTGTGCGGGTTTTTTGTTTTCTGGAGACTGCTGCATGGCTGACATTCAAATCTTTAATGACGAGGCATTCTCGGTGTCCTCGTTGACCGCCGCGATCAACGAACAGGAATACGTCCCCGGGCGCATTGGCAGCCTGGGCCTGTTCCAGGAGGAAGGCATTACCACCCTGACGGTGCAGATCGAGAAAGACGGCGACACCCTTGCCTTGGTGCCGGCCGGTGAGCGCGGCACCTCCGGTCTGGTGGTCTCGGGCAGCAAGCGCAACCTGATCCCGTTCAACACCGTGCACCTGCCAGAACGCTTCACCATCAGGGCTGACGAGATCCAGGGTATTCGTGCCTTTGGATCGCGCTCCGAGTTGCAATCGGTGCAGGACGTGGTCAATAAGCGTTTGGCCAAGGCGCGCCGTCAATTGGACGTCACCCATGAGTTCCAGCGGCTCGGCGCGCTGAACGGCAAAATCTACGACGCTGATGGCAAAACCGTACTGCTCGATCTTTATGATCGCTTCGGGGTTCAACGTCGGTCGTTGTCAATGAAATTGACCGGTGACAAAAAGTCTTTTCGTGTGCAATGCGGTGAAGCGCTGGACATGCAGGAGGAAGCTCTGGGCAGTGTGACCCGCAGCGGTTCGCGCGCGTTCTGCGGCAAGAACTTTTGGAATGCAATGTTGGAGCTTGATGAGGTAAATAGAACGTACCTCAATACGCAGCAGGCGGCTTCGCTGCGTGGTGATGCTCGCGAGAGTTTCGACTACGGAGGCATTACCTGGGAGCGTTATCGCGGCAAGATCGCCGGCATGACCTTCGTGCATGATGACAAAGCGCTGCTGATTCCCGAGGGCGTACCGGACCTGTATATCTCGGTGTTTGCACCGGCCGACTACATGGAAACGGTCAACACTGAAGGCGTGCCGTACTACAGCAAGATCGAACCCTTGCCGTTCAACAAGGGCATGGTCGGTGAGGCGCAGTCCAATCCACTGCATATGTGCACTCGGCCGCTGGCGCAGATCCTGCTGGAGATGTAGTCATGGGCATTCGCGAGCTGATGGCCGATGTCGACGACGTCGTCTTCGAAACCTTGGGCGACCGTGCGCGGATCGAGGGGCGCATCGAACCGGTGCTGGGCATGTTCTCGGCGCCCTGGTTGCAACCGCGTATGGGGCGGATCAATACAGCCATTCGTGAGCCGCGCTTCGAGGTCCGCGTCGCTGACGCCGATGGTTTGAGCAAGGGGCTGCTGGTAAGCGTCGACGTACCGGAACTGGACGGTGGTGGGGATTACGACCTGCTGCAGCTTGAGCCTACCGGTGACGGTCTGGTCGCCTTGATTTTGAGGAAACGACCATGAGTGTCGGCAGCTACTTCAAACCCTCGGCCGGCGGCGGAATGATCTCGCTGCAAACCTCGGCGGCAGACCTGAAAGCTTTTCAGGATTTCGCCGCTTTGGTACCCAAGGCCGCTGCTGCGGCACAGCGGCGAGCCATCAACAAAACGTTGCGATGGCTCGCCACGCAAATTGCTCGCGCCGTTGGCCGACAGGAGCGCATTGCGGTTGCTGCTGTGCGGCAGCGGCTGCGAGCTTACCCGGTCAGCGGTAGTGCGAACAGCGGCAAGCTGTGGTTCGGCCTCAACGCCATGGAAGCCAGCCGCATTGGCCGGCCTCGACAGAGCCGTTCCGGTGTGTCAGTGGCGGGGCGTCGCTTTGAGGGGGCGTTCTTCAAGAAGGTTTACGGCAACAGCGCGGACGTCTGGATCCGTACAACCAGCAAGCATTTCAACGCTAGTGACTACCCCGACAGCGACGTCAGTGGCGCGGGTGGGGTCAGTTCGGGCTGGATTGCCGAACACGGCAGTCGTTTCCCGCTGGCGAAAGCCAAGGTGTCGCTGGAGCAGGCGCGGCCACACTTCGAAAGCTGGATCCGCAAGGCCGACGAACAGTTGCTGCACGTCCTGCAGCAGGAACTCAATTTTGAACTGTGGAAACACCTGAAGGGGACATGACATGACGGACCAAGTCGATGAGCCGTTCAGCCTGGAGCAGTTGTATCAAGCCATTGAACGGCATATTCAGGATCACCTGCCAGGTATTCAGACTGTTGCAGTCTGGCCGCACATTGATGATCGCATCGCATTGCCGGCGGTTCTGATCGAGTTGGCAGAGATGGAGCCGGGACTCGATCCGGGAACGGGCGAAACGGGTCTGTCCTGCAAGTTTGAGGCGCGGGTGATTACCGACCCGATCCAGCCCGATCACCATCAGCAAGCGGTGTTCATCGCCGGGCAGTTGGCCGTGCTGCTGCGAATGCAGTCGTGGGGTGTGGAAGTCGAACCGGCAGAGTTTGTTCAGGCCATGCAGGACTGGACCAAGCCGGAGCTGGACGGCTACACCGTCTGGGTTGTGGAATGGACGCAGCAGATCTACCTCGGTGAAACGCAATGGCCGTGGCCTGATCAACCACCGGGCACGTTGCTGTTCGGCGTGGAGCCTGACACCGGTCTGGCCAACAAGGACAAGTACTTTGCGCCGGAGGATCTACCATGAGCGGCGGCTACGTTAGCGCCCAGCATGACCGCATGCTCGCCGGCCTGGTTAAGGACTGCTACGTGGTGGCGGTGGATCTTACGGCGTCACCACCGGTGTGCCGCGTTTCGGACGGTGAATGGGTCAGCGGTTGGGTGCGCTGGCATAGCGTCGCCGCCGGCAAGGCACGGCACTGGCGAGCGCCAAGCCTGAATGAGCAGGGCACCTTGATCAGTGCCAGTGGCGAAGTGGCACAAGGCACGTTCATTCCCGGCTTATACGGTAACGGCGGGCCACCGCCTGACAACCGTGACCACGTCGAAGTCTGGCGCTTTGAGGACGGCGGATCCCTGATCTACGACTGGGAAGCTAAGAGCTACACCATCAGTCTGCCAACCGGCACCGTCACCATTAAGGTCGGGTCAACTCAAGCCGAGGTGACCGACAGTGCTGTCACTGTGAAGTCGGGAACGATTGCTCTCGAAGCCAAGGTGAACATCAAGGGATCGCTGCACGTCACCGGAGACATCACCAGCGACGGCGCGATCCTGGACACGACCGGCAACAGCAACCACCACAAACATTAGTGAAACCATCCATCTCGGCCCGCCTTGTGCGGGTTTTTTCATGCCCGGAGCAATCATGGCCAAACCTCAAGACGATACATCGGGGCAGGATCCTGTCGCCGTAATCCTACCGGTTCCGATCACATCCGCAGTGAAATTTCGCGACGCCCTCTACACCTCCCGCACGGTGGTTCTGCCGGACGGTCGCACCCTTCCCGTGGTCAAGAGCCTGGTCATGGTCGAGGCGGGCGATGACGTCGCGCTGAAATACCTCAAGGCTCACCCTGAATACGAGCAGCTCAAGGAGTAGACCCGATGATCGGAATGGATCGCCACACCGGGCAGCCCATCTCCGGCATCGAGCATCTACGTCAGTCGGTTGCGGACATCCTCGGCACACCGTTGCTGAGCCGCCGCGAACGGCCGGAGTACGGCAGCAAGCTGCGGCGCATGGTCGACCTGCCGATCAACGAAGGTTGGAAGAGCGCGGCGCAGGCTGAGGCCGTGCGGGCACTCAACCAATGGGAGCCGCGACTCAAGCTTGAGCGCATCGTGGTTGTCTCCGTCCTCGGCGGGAAAATCAATTTCAAGATCAGCGGCGAATACCTCGGTGAGCGCGGCACGTTGGAGGTGTGGGTATGAGTACCCTGGTAGATCTGTCGGAGCTGCCGGCACCGGACGTGCTGGAACCGCTGGACTTTGAAGACACGTACAGCGAAGCGCTGGGCGTGTTCCGAGGGCACATGGGGCAGAACTGGACCGCCTCGCTGGAAAGCGATCCAGTGACCAAGCTGCTGGAGGTCGGCAGCTACATCAAGCTCGGTAACCGAGCACGCGTGAACGACGCGGCCAAGGCTCAGCTACTGGCCTACGCCACCGGCGCCGATCTGGATCACCTGGCCGCCAACGTCAACCTCAAGCGCCTAGTGATCCAGGCGGCGGATCCTCTGGCTGTGCCGCCGATTGCAGCGGTCATGGAATCCCATGATGCGTTGCGTGAGCGCGTGCAACTGGCCTATGAAGGGTTGACCACGGCCGGCCCCCGCAATAGTTACATCCTCCATGCACGGAACGCTTCGGCGCTGGTCGCTGATGCCACGGCGGAAAGCCCAGCGCCGGCCTGCGTGGATGTCACGGTGCTGGGACTTGAGGGTGACGGTACGGCCGAACCGGAACTGCTGGCCTTGGTCGCGAAGGCGGTGAACGATGACGACGTGCGGCCCGTTGGTGATCGCGTCACCGTGGGCGGCGCCGAGATCCTGCGTTACCGGGTCGACGCCGTGCTGCACATGAAAGGCGCCGGCCCGGAGAACGACGCGGCGCTTACCGAGGCGATTCGTCGATTGGGAGCCTGGATCAATCCACGGCGCCGGCTGGGCGTCGAGGTAGCTCGGTCTGGGGTCGATGCGCAGCTGCATGTTGCCGGTGTTGCGCGAGTGGAACTGAAGGATTGGCAGGATCTGAAACCCACCAAGGCGCAGGCCGCGTACTGCACGGGTTACACCGTCGTGCTGGGAGGCTGACATGCGCAGTCTTTTGCCGCTCAACAGCACTCCCCTGGAACGGGGTATCGAGGCGACCTTCGCCGAGACCACGTTGATTCCGTTGCGCACGTTGTACAACCCCGACACCTGTCCGGAGCACCTGCTGCCGCATCTGGCCTGGGCCTGGTCGGTCGACCGCTGGGATCCAGCCTGGTCGGAACCGGTCAAGCGCTCGGCCATCAAGGCGTCGTTCTTTATCCACAAACACAAGGGCACCATCGGTGCCTTGCGCAGAGTCGTCGAACCGCTGGGTTACCTGATCGAGATCGTCGAATGGTTCAACACGGTGCCAGAAGGCGTGCCGGGCACCTTTGCGTTGAAGGTCGGGGTGCTGGATACCGGCATCACCGAGGAAATGTACCTCGAACTCGAACGCCTGATTGATGACGCCAAACCGGTTAGCCGCAAGTTGACGGGTCTGGCCATCAGCCTTGAAACGCAAGGCAACCTGAATGTGGGTGCATGCCTTTACGACGGCGACGAACTCGACATTTACCCGCCTGAAATGCAGGACATCAACGTCACCGGCAACTTCGGTGTGGTTGGGCGGGAACACTCCATTGACACCTTGGACATTTATTCATGATTGATGAGAATTCGAAGTTCTTCGCGATCCTCACGGACGTGGGTGCCGCCAAGCTGGCGAATGCCAACGTGCTTGGGGTTCCCTGGAACATTACACAGATGGGCCTGGGCGATGCGAACGGCACTGACCCGCAGCCCAGCGCCAAGCAAACCAAACTGATCAACGAGTGGCGCCGGCGGCCGCTGAATCAGCTACGCATTGATCCGGTCAATGCGGCAGTAATCATCGCCGAGCAGGTGATTCCAGCCGATGAGGGTGGCCGCTGGATTCGTGAGGTCGGACTGTACGATGCGGACGGCGACCTGGTCGCGGTGGCCAACTGCGCGCCGAGCTTCAAGCCAGTTCTGTCGCAGGGTTCGGGACGCACGCAGGTGGTGCGGATGAACCTCATTGTTTCCAGTACCGCACAGATCAGCCTCAAGATCGATCCGGCGGTGGTGCTGGCAACGCGCGAGTGGGTCGATTCACGCATTCTTGAGGAACTGAGCAAACTCGACATCAAGCAGTCGGTGCGAGCAGCCACCACGGCTAATATCAACCTGGTCGGTTTGCAGGTGGTGGACGGGGTTTCGTTGAACGCCGGTGACCGGGTACTGGTGAAGAACCAGACGTTGGCCAAGGACAATGGTCCATGGGTGGCGGCGGTAGGTGCTTGGGTGCGGGCCAAGGATGCGGACAACAATACCAAGGTGACGCCGAATCTGACGGTGGCGGTCGAGGTTGGCGCAACTCAGGCTGACACGATCTGGCAGCTGGTAACGGATGGCCAGATTGTTGTGGGCACCACCGCACTGACGTTCAAGGACATCACAGACGGTTTTGCCCGGTTGTTCTCGCCGACGTTCTCCGGCAACCCCACGGCCCCCACGCCTGCGCAGTTCGATAGCAGCAAGTCGCTGGCGACGACTGAATTTCTCAAGCGGCGCGGTATCGAGTTCTCGGGGTTCACGACCAGCGATGCGAGCCTGGTGCTTTCGGCGGCGCACGTCGGAGGCCTTCACAGTTTCTCCGCCGCAGCACAGCTCACGGCGACCTTGCCGCCGACAGCAGGTGTTGCGCAGGGAGCCACGATCACGTTGGTCAGTGCTGGCCCGGGTGGCTTGAAAGTCGTGGGTTCGGGTACAGACGTGGTGTACACCTCGACCGGTGTGGCCGGGCCTCTGGTGTTGGCCCTGGGCGACACGGCCGAGTTTATCCGCCTGCAAGACCAGTGGCGACTGGTCGGCGGTTCGGCGCTATTGCGCTTTGCAGGCACGATGAGCGGCGCGCACTTCATCACGCAGCCGCAGTTCGATAGCGGCAAGGCGCTGGCCACGACGGAGTTTGCGCAGCGAGCACAGGGGAATTTTGCCGGGCGTGTGGATATCGGGGCGTTGCCCGCTTCACTCACTGCCTCGGCTGCTGGCTGTCGTATTGTGCTGGCGGCGTCAGGGACGCTGACCCTGCCGCCTCTGACGTCGGTGCCCAGTGGCACGAATTTTTATTTATTCAACTCCGCGCCTGGAGTGATCACCATTGCTCGTCAGGGTGCGGATTTTATTGCCGCGCTTACCGGCAATTTGCTGACTTCTGTGACTCTGCAATCGCTTTCTACCATCGTGATAACGGCGGGGAACGGGCAATGGGTCGTTGAAAGCGGATTGTCTGCTTTGAAATACGCGCCAGAGTTCGCTTGTAATAATGCCGTGGCCGGCTGGGTCAAGAACCCTAGCGGTTTGATCGAACAATGGGGCGTAGGGACAACGGATGCCAATGGTCAAGTTTACGTTTCTTTCCCGTTAGCCTTTTCCGGGGCCGGTGTGCGTAACGTTTCCCTATTGCATCAAGGCGGGCTGCCTGTGATGGCGTGTGTCGTCGCAGGAACTTTGAATAATTCCGGCTGCACTCTCCGCGTTGCGCAGGCCTCGGGCGGTCAAGCGGGATGGTCGGTTCTTTGGCGAGTAATAGGTTTCTAATTATGGATAAAGTTATTTTCTTTAGTCCTTCTACCTGCGGGGCTTACAGGTTGGATGTGCATGGCTCTGATATGCCAGCGGACGTGGTGGAGGTGCCCGAGGGCAATTGGCTTGGACTGCTCAAAGAGCTTGAAACCAGTCCTAAAAAAATGTCGTCCCGCCCCGACGGTCAGCCAGTGCTGATCGATCCGCCGCCGCTGGATGCTGCCGAGCTGGGGGCAATCGAGCGGGTTTGGCGTGACGCACAGTTGGCCCTGACTGATCCGTTGGTGTCTCGCCACCGCGACGAACTCGAGGAGGGTGGCGCGATTTCGCTCGCGGTCGAGCAGTACGCGGAGTTGCAGGCCTATCGCCGGATGTTGCGCGACTGGCCGCAAGGCTCACAATTCCCGCTCGCAGAACACCGACCGCTGGCGCCGACCTGGTTGGCAACGCAAACCACCTGAACGCCCCGCAATGACGGGGCGTTTTTCATTGCGCCTCACGCAACACCAACACCTCAAGCCTCGCAGACACGCGGGGCTTTTTCGTTTCTGGAGAACGAGCCTTATGAGTTTCTTTCACGGCGTCACGACCACAGCGGTCGACACCGGCGCGCGCACCATCACGCTGCCGTCTTCCTCGATCATCGGTTTGTGCGACACCTTCACGCCGGGTGTGCTCGGCGGCGGCACTGCCAAAGCTGGGGAACTGAAGCTGATCACCACTGAGCGCGAAGCCATTGCAGCGTTTGGTGCGGATTCGGCAATTACCCGAGCCTGCCAGGCGATCTACAAAAAAGCTAAGGCGGTGATCGTCGCCATCGGCGTGCCGAAGATGGACGACCCCGCGCTGCAGACCTCGGCGATCATCGGCGGCGTCCTGGCCTCCGGCCAGCGTACTGGCCTGCAGGCACTGCTCGATGGCAAAAGTCTGTTCAACGCCCAACCGCGTTTGTTGATTGCACCTGGTCATTCGGCCACTAAGGCGGTGGCCACCGCCATCGATGGTCTGGCGCAGAAGCTACGCGCCATCGGCATCATCGACGGGCCATGCACCACCGACGAAGAAGCCATGGCCTACGCCGACAATTTCGGCAGTCGCAACTTGTTTATGGTCGATCCCGGTGTGCAGTTCTGGGATTCAGGAGTAAGCAAGACGGTGGATGCTCCCGGCTCTGCCTGGACCTCCGGCCTGTTTGCTTGGACGGATGCGACCTACGGTTTCTGGGCCTCGCCGTCGAACAAGGAGTTCACCGGCATCACCGGCACTACTCGCGCGGTCGAGTACCTGGATGGCGACGAGACCTGCCGGGCCAACCTGCTCAACAACGCCAACATCACCACGATCATTCGCGACGACGGCTACCGCCTTTGGGGTAACCGCACGCTGTCGAGCGATCCGAAGTGGGCGTTCGTCACCCGCGTACGCACGCTGTTCATCCTCATGGATGCGGTGCAGGCCGGCCACAAGTGGGCGGTCGACCGCTCGATCACCAAGACCTACGTCAAGGACGTCACCGACGGCCTGGAAGCGTTCATGCGCGACCTGAAGAACCAAGGTGCGGTGATCAACTTCGAAGTGTTCCCGGATCACGAATTGAACACGGCCAGCCAGATCGAGCAGGGCAAGGTGTACTGGCGTATCCGCTTCACCGATGTGCCGCCAGCTGAAAACCCGAACTTCCTTTTTGAGGTCACCAACGAGTGGATGACCGAAGTGCTTGAACCTGCCTAAGGAGGCACCCTGATGATTCCTGAAGTTCTCTCCAACTGCGCCGGGTTTATCGACGGCGTCAGTTTTGCCGGCGAAATGCCGAGCCTGACCCTGCCCAAGGTGGTGCTCAAAACCGAAGCCTATCGAGGTGGCGGTATGGCCGGCGAGGTCGAGATCCCGACCGGCGTGGAAAAACTGGAAGCCGGCTTTACCACCAACGGTGTGCGGCGCGAAGCGCTCAAATTCTTCGGTTTGTCCGACCGCACCGCCTGCAGCGCTGTGTTCCGAGGTTCGTTCAAGGGGCTCAAGGGCAAGGTCACCCCGGTGATCGTCACCATGCGTGGCGGTATCAAGGAGGTCGACATGGGCGACTGGAAGGCCGGTGAGAAGGCTGAGACCAAACACAACATGGCATTGACCTACTACAAGCTCGAAGTCGCCGGCCGGGTGATTTACGAGATCGACATGCTGGGCATGGTGCTGGTCATCGATGGCGTCGACCAGCTCGCAGACGAACGTGCGGCCCTGGGCCTTTAAGGATTACAAACAATGAAGCAAGACATGCAATCGACCACTGATAAACCGCTGCCTAAGTGGCTGCAGCTGTCCGACGAAGGCTTTCGCATCAGCCTCAAATACCCGACAGAACTATCAGGTGTCACGGTGGACACCCTGATGATGCGTGCACCGTGCGTGCGTGATGTGCGAGCTGCGCAGGCGGCCTCCAACGGTGATGCTGAGCAGCGCGAAATGTCGCTGTTCGCTTCGCTGACCCAAACCCCTGAAGCGGATCTGATGAGTCTGAAGATGGTCGATTACCTGCGCCTGCAGGCCGGCTACTTTCGCCTGGTCACGGACGAGTAAATGCGACGGCAATACGTTGAAGATCCTGGCCAAGCGCATGGCCAAGGAGACCGGGTTCTCAGCAGCCGAGATCCTGGCCATGCCCTTCAACGAACTGGTGTGGTGGCTCTCTGACTGAGCCACCGCTCAACTCTTTCCGACGCATAAGGCACGCACATGGCGAAGAACCTCGCGCTTGGCTTTGTCATTGGCGGCGCCGTCGATCAGACGGTAGGCAAAGCGTTCAAGGACGTCGAAAGCAAGATCAAACATCTGGATTCGGTGGGCAGTAAGGCCCGAGTCCTGCAGAACACCATCGGCGACACCATGCGTCTACGCGAAGAGTGGCGCAAGGCTCACGCGACCGGCGCCGAAGGCGCGGACAAGCTGCTGGCCAAATATGAAAAGAACCTCGCGCTGCTCAAGAAACAGGGCGTCGAGGTCGGACGGCTGAGCAAGGCTTACGCGACCATGGGCCGCGTCGCCGCCGGTGCCGAACTGAAAGCGCTGGGACACCGGCAGATCGAGGAGGGGCGGGCCGGCCTGAAAAGCACCCTCGGTCAGGCTGGTGCGCTGACTGCCGCCGCAGCCATCCCGACCAAGGTCAGCGCCGACTACGGTGCGATCATTCGCGACATCGCGATCAAGGCCAACATTGCCAATTCACCGGAAGAGGCGCAGTTGTCCAAGACGGTGATCGACACGTCGCGCGACACCGGCATGGCGCGCAACCAAGTGGCCGAGGTAGTCAACGCGCTGGTCGGCGCCGGTATGGAGCTGGACAAGGCGTTGGCTTATGCACCGACGGCGGCCAAGTTTGCCGTGGGCCAAGGATCGGATGGCACTGAAACGGCCAAGATGATCAACGCACTGGGACAGAACGCCAAGATCACTGACCCCAAGGTGATGGAAAAAGCGCTGGAAGCCATCGCCTATCAAGGCCAGGCAGGCAGCTTTGAAGCGGTCGACATGGCCAAATGGTTCCCCGAGCTGCTGGCCGGCATGGGCAAGCTGGGTATCACCGGCATGGATTCGGTGACGCAACTGGGCGCCATGCTTCAGGTGCAGATGAAGACCGCCGGCGGTTCGGACGAAGCGGCGAACAACCTCAAAAACTGGATGGAAAAAATCGGCTCCGGCGAGACGGTCGACGCTTACAAAAAGGCCGGTATCGACTACAAGGGCTCGATGCAGACCGGTTTGCAAAACGGCATGTCCACACTGGAATCCAGTTTCGCCCTGGCGCAGAAGTACATCGAAGCGACCGATCCGAAACGGGCCGCCGAGATGGCTAAGGCCACAGCCGCGATCAGCAAAGAGGCTGATCCCGAAAAGGCCAAGGCCATGATGAAGTCTTTGGAGGAGGCTTTGCGCACCGGTGACCTGTTTGCCGACATGCAGGTGAAAGCGGCTCTGACCGCGTACATGCAGAACAAGGATCTGTACAACCAGCTGAAAAAGGATTCGGCCGATGCCACCGGGATCCTCGACAAGAACCTCGCCGAACGCCGGCAAACCTCAGCGCAGAAATGGTCCGAGATGGCCCAGTCCATGGATGACGCCATGCGCAGCATTGGCGATGCGATCCGGCCGGTTACCGACGCAGTGGCTGACGGCATCAACAACGTCAGCCGCAAGCTATCAGGCTTCGCCGATGAGTTTCCACGGGTCACGCTCGGCATTGGTACGGCCGTGGCTGGGCTGGTCGCACTCAAGGGTGCCGTCAGCGCTTTTAAGGTCGGCAAGGGGCTGATGAACCTCGGGCGCGGCACGCTGATGGGCAACCCGAACATCCCGCAAAAAGTGATCGTCACCAACCTGCCGGGTGCCGGCGGTGGATTGGATGCCGGTGATCTGGATGGCGGCGAAGGCAAGAAGGACAAAGGCGGGAAGGACGGGAAGGCCGGCGAAGGCAAGAAGAGCAAAGGCAGCCGGGGCGGCGGTCACGAAGGCGGCGGTCGCGGTGCCAAGATCGCCGAAGGCGTCAAGGGCCCGGCGTTCTTCGCGGTGGTTGATGCCGGCTTCAAAGCCTACGACACCTACGAAAATGCGGTGACTCAGGACGAAAAGGCCGAAGGCTACGGCGAGGCAGCAGGTGGGCTGGCCGGCACTTTGGCCGGTGCAGCTGCAGGCGCTGCTATTGGTTCGGCGGTGCCGATCATTGGCAACATCGTTGGCGGCATGATCGGCGGTTATCTCGGTTACATGGGCGGCGACGCAGCGGGAGGTTTTCTGGGAAAAAAACTGTTCGGCACCGACGAGTCGCTGAAGCGTGTACCGGACGCCGGGCCATTGATGATGGCCGATGCCGGAAAAAACCTGCCGCCGGTGATGGGTGACATCGCCCGATCATTCGCGCCGAAATCCGCCCCCGGCCCGCTTGCGCCGGATGCAACTTCACCTGCGGTGCCCACGGTCAGTAAGTTGCTCCCTGAGCGCCCAGCCGACGCTGCAGCGCTGGGCGATGTCGCCCGCTCGTTGACCACGCCTGCTAGCGCTCTGATTCCACCACTTCTGCTGGCCGCGCCGATCCCGGCACCCCGATCCGAAACACCGAAGGTCGAACAACGGGTCGAGATCTCGGCGCCGCTGCACATTACCGTGCAGGGCGATGCCAAGGATCCGGCACAGATGGCGCGGGAGCTACAGCCCTTCATCGCGCAGCAAATGCAGCAGGCCACACAACAGCTGCAGAACCGCAAACTCTACGATGAACCGCATGTGTAAGGAGGACTGATGGCCTACATGGAACAGCTGCAGTCAGGGCTCAAGCTACTGGCAGCGGCCGGGGAGACCGGGCGGCGTAGCCTCGACGGCATGATGGGACCGGTCAACGGCGCGATCAGCGAGATCAGCGGCGCGGCCTCGGAGCTGGAAGGCATTCCGATTGTCGGTCCGGCAGTCGGTGAAAAACTGCAGCGCGTGATGCGCGGGGTGAACGCCGCCCAGGCCAAGGTCGGGCAGGTGGTGGCCACCTACAACAAAGCCACGCGAGCTGTGTCGCAGATCGATGAACGCATGGGCGAGTTGAAGGAGCAGGCGGCGCGAGCGTCGACCGCGATCACCAAGATTGCTGGCAAGGTCAGCCCGTCGCTGGGGAATATCCTGCCCACCGGATCGCTGGCCGGTGACGCGACGCCGGTACCGGAAGCGGTGAAGCCATTTCCGCACCTGCTGATCGTACAGCCGCTGGATCCCAAAGCGGTTTCGTATTACTTCAACCTAGACACCGCCGCCTTCGAGGAACTGCGGCGCTCCACGGAATACCGCTGGGCCTCGCAGGAACGCCTGACCCGGCGGCCGGCGCAACAGGCGGTTGGCATTGGTGAGGAAAAGATCACGCTCAAAGGCGCGATCTTTCCGGGCTTCAAGGGTGGGATCAAGCAACTGGATACGCTGCGCAGCCTCGGCGCTCAGCAGCTGCCGCTGACACTTACCACCGGCTATGGCGACGTGCTCGGCACCTGGTGCTTGAAGAGCGTCGATGAAGAACAGAGCGCGTTGCTGCAAGGCGGGATCCCGCGCAAGCAGGCGTTCACTTTGGAGTTTGTGCGTTATGGCGATGACCTGCAGAACGTCTGACGGGGATCTGCTCGATACCCTGTGTTACCACGCTTATGGGCATCTCAGCGGAACGGTCGAGGCTGTTCTCGATGCCAATCAGGGGCTGGCCGATGAGCCGCAGCCGTATCGCGCCGGCATCGTGATCGAACTACCGGACCTGCCTGGTCCCATTCAAGAAGGCCTGGTACTTTGGAATTGATGGTCTACAGTCATAGCGTAGCCGTTGTTGTACCTGCAGCTACACCCCTTCAAAACCCGCCTTGTGCGGGTTTTTTTATGGAAAAAATAAATGACCCCAAACTTTCGTGTCGTGGCCGACGGCGCCGACATCACCCAGCGGATCAATGACCGCTTGCTGCAGCTGAAAACCACCGACAAACCCGGTATGGAGTCCGACGAGTTTGAATTGCGCATCGACGACCGCGACGGCGCGGTGGTGCTGCCGCCGCGCGGAGCCAGCATCGAGATTTACCTGGGCTACGCGGAAACCAAACTGACCCGCATCGGCCGTTACGTCGTCGATGAGATCGAGCTGTCCGGCCCGCCGGACACGTTGGTGATCAGCGGCAAGGCCAGCGACATGCGCGGCAGTGGCAAAACCACTCGCAGCGGCAGCTGGGAAAATGTGCCGTTGTCGCGGATCGTCGCTGATGTCGCCGCACGCAACGGCTGGCAGGCGGTCTGCCCGGTGCAGACCAAGGTGCCGCGCGCCGATCAGCTCAACGAGTCGGATTTCAATTTCATCACGCGCTTGGCCAAACAATACGACTGCACGGCCAAGGTGGCCGACGGCAAGTTGTTGGTCATGCCACGGCAAGCGGGGCAGAGCGCCTCGGGCAAGGCGTTCGGGGTGGTGACTATTCAGCGTCGGGATGTAAGCCGCTTTCAGTTCCGACTCGGCGACCGCAATACCCACAAGGCCGTGTCGACCAAGCACCAGGACAAAAAGACTGGAAAGCTCGCCGTGGTCACCCTCGACAACGACGAATCGCCGGATGGCTTGCCGCCGGTGCACACCGACCGCCATATCTACCCGAACAAGTCAGCGGCCGAGGCGGCAGCCCAGGCGCGTCTCACCGCATTCAACCGCTCCACGGCCGGCGTTCGGCTGGAGATGGCGGGGCGCACTGATCTGTTTGCCGAACGATCAATCAACGCCCAGGGCTTTAAGGTCGGGCTCGATGGCGAGTACCTGGTCGACTCGGTGGAACAGGTATTCACTCAGGCCGGCTGGAGCACGACAGTCGAGTGCAACGGCGGCAAAAAGGGTAAGGCGAAAGCCAAAGGCAAGAAGAAAAAGCCGGCGAAGGATCTGAAGGTTGTTCAGATCAAGCAGTAGCGCGGCATTCCCATCACCCAGGAGAAATTCATGTCACTAACGGAACAACAGCTGCAACGCATCATGCCCAACGCCCGCCGCCAAGCGGGCGTTTTTGTTTCCGCGCTCAATGCCGCTATGGCCTACCGGCAGATCAACACACCGAAACGCCAAGCCGCATTTCTCGCCCAGGTCGGACACGAATCCGGCGAGCTGAATTACGTGCGCGAATTGGGCGGTGACCAGTACCTGAGCAAGTACGACACCGGCACTCTGGCCGTGCGGCTGGGTAACACGCCCGAGGCCGACGGCGATGGCCAGCGTTACCGGGGCCGGGGCCTGATTCAGATCACCGGCCATAACAACTACCTGCGCTGCAGCTTGGCGCTGTTCGGCGATGAGCGATTGCTGCGCACGCCGGAGCTGCTAGAGTTGCCGCAGTGGGCTGCCGAGTCGGCCGCGTGGTTCTGGTGGGTTCGCGAGCTGAATGCCCTGGCGGATCAGGGCGAGTTCGAGGCAATCACCCGCAAGATCAACGGCGGCCTGAACGGTCTGCAGGAGCGCCTGCAGTTGTGGGGGCGGGCGAGGGCGGTGTTATGCGTCTCGGCGAACTGATTCCGGCGCCGTATCGGCTGCTGGTCAGCGTGTTGCTGCTGGCAATTCTCGCCGGCGGATCCGCGGCCACCGTCTGGCAAATTCAAGATTGGCGCTACGGCAAACAGCTCGCCGAGCAGGCGCGCCTTCATACCGAAACCCTCAATCAACTGGCCCTGGCCTCGGCCGCACAGCAGCGTGTCGAACAAGACAAACGCCTCGCGATCGAGCAGCGTCTGGCAGCCAGCGAACAAACCCATTACCGAGCCTTGAGCGATGTCCAACGTGATCAAGGTCGCCTGCGCGACCGCCTTGCCACTGCTGATCTGCGCCTGTCAGTCCTACTCGATGCCGCCACCGTTGCCGGCAAAGGATCGGTGTCAGCCACCACCGCCACCGGCGGCGTGGTTTATGGCCCCACAAGAGCCGAACTTGACTCAGCGCATGCTCAACGAATTATCGGCGTCACCGACGACGGCGACCGGGGGCTGATTGCCCTTGCAGCCTGTCAGGCATACGCCAAAGAAGTCTCAGCACCGAAGTGAAAAAGAGCGGCCGGTCCGGATGCGCCAACATCCGGATCGACCGCCGTCCCTGCAGATTGTCCCTGCAAGTCCAGCCAAGGCTCTTGCTCCGTGCACAAAGCGCGGCGAGCCTAGCACCTGTTTATACATACAGTAAAGGTCTTGCTTTTATGTCTACACCCATCATCCCTTGGATGGGCGGCAAACGCCGCCTGGCCGACCGCCTCCTTCCGCTTTTTCCGCCACACGAATGCTACGTCGAAGTCTTTGCCGGCGGAGCCGCGCTGTACTTCATGAAGCCCCAGCCATCGCCGGTCGAAGTCCTCAATGACATCAACGGCGACCTGGTCACGCTTTACCGCGTCGTGCAGAACCACCTCGAAGAGTTCGTGCGCCAATTCAAATGGGCGCTCAGCTCGCGACAGGTGTTCGAATGGCAGAAAATGACCCGCCCCGAAACCCTCACCGACATCCAGCGCGCCGCACGATTCTTCTACCTGCAGCACCATGCCTTCGCCGGCAAGGTCTCCGGTCAGACGTTCGGCACGGCGACTACCGCTCCGGCCATCAACCTGCTGCGCATCGAGGAAAATCTCTCGGCCGCGTGGCAGCGCCTGTCCGGCACCTACGTCGAAAATCTCCCCTGGCTTGAATGCGCGGAACGCTATGACCGTGCCCATACCTTCCACTACATGGACCCGCCTTACTGGCAGACCGCCGGCTATGGCGTGGACTTTCCGTTTGAGAACTATGAACGGATGGCCGACTTCATGGGCCGCTGCGAAGGCAAGGTGATGGTCAGCATCAACGATCATCCCGATATCCGCCGTGTGTTCAAAGGCTTCCACTTTGAGACTCTGGACATCCGCTACACCACAGCCAATCAGCGGCAGGGGAAGGCTGAAGTCAGTGGCGAGCTGGTAATCATGAACTGGGAGCCGGTAGTGTTGGGTGGATTGTTCTGACGGATGTTGGTTGTCATTTCTTTAGTCCCCGCCCTCCCGTTTATCCGATATTTCCTACAAAAATTGACCGAGTGCCGTTCTGAACGTTAACTGTATATTCGTACAGTATCGGAAGTCGTGCGTCATGAGCTTTTCAATCCTAAGCCCTATTGCTGTGGCCGGTCGGAAATTACCTCTCTGTCTTTTTCGGGTGCCGGCAGGCTTTCCTTCGCCGGCAGCGGATCACATCGAAACCCATATCTCGCTCGACGAAGTGCTCAATATTCGTGCCCCGCATGTTTACTTGGTGAGAATTGCCGGAGAGAGCATGCAGGGCGCAGGAATCTTTGACGGCGATTTGGCGGTAGTGGATCGCTCACTGGAGCCGGCGCACGGGCATATTGTTGTTGCGCTGCTTAACAATGATCCGCTTTGCAAGCGGCTGTGCATCCGTGGAAAAGAGGTGATCCTCCTGTCTGAAAATCCCAAGTATCCACCGCGCTACGTGCTGGAAAGCGACGAGCTTGCGATCTGGGGCGTGATCATTGGCAGCGTGCGCAGTCATGTCTAAGCGAGTGCCGGTGTTCGGCCTGATCGATTGCAACAGTTTCTACGCCAGCTGCGAGCGAGTGTTTCGTCCTGACCTGGCAAAGGTCCCCATCGTTGTCTTATCGAATAATGACGGCTGCGTCATCGCCCGCAGCTACGACGCCAAGCCTTACGTGAAGATGGGCGAGCCGTACTTCCAGATCAAACACAAGCTTAAGCAGCACGGCATCGTCCCGTTCTCCTCGAACTACGCGCTTTACGGAGACATGAGTGAACGCGTCATGACGCTGATTGAGTCGATGGTGCCGGCCGTTGAGGTCTATAGCGTCGATGAAGCCTTCGTCGAGCTCACCGGCATCAACGATTTGGACGGCCTTGGTCGAAAAATTCGGAGTCAGGTACTGAAGTGCGTTGGCATTCCAGTCGGGGTTGGTATTGCTCAGACCAAGACACTGGCCAAGTTGGCCAACCATACGGCCAAACGCCTACAGGCGCAGACGGGCGGTGTCGTCAATATTTGCGACCCAACTAAGCGTGACTGGGTGCTGCGCAACACTGATGTTTCAGAGGTGTGGGGTATAGGGCGTCGAATGAAAGCGCACCTGGATACGATGGGAATCAAGAGTGCGATGGATCTGGCAAAAGCTGATCCTTGGACGCTACGTAAAAACTTCAGTGTGGTGATCGAAAAGACGGCGCGAGAACTGGCCGGCACTCCCTGTCTGGAACTCGACGAGCCCGAACCTCCGAAGCAGGAGATCTGCTGCAGTCGAATGTTCGGCACCCGGCTGACGGAACTGGCACCGATCAAGGAGGCGGTGGCCACGTACATGATGCGAGCCTCAGAAAAGCTCAGGGCGCAAAACTCGCTGTGCAAGAAAGTGCGCGTGAGCATTCGCACCGGCATGTTCAATCCGGAGGAGGCGAAGTACGCCAATGGTGTGGTGATCGATATGCCTTACCCCACGGATGACGTCCGGCTACTGACCAAGTCCGCAGTCGATGCGCTGGATCGGGTATATCGCCCAGGGTTCAAGTACAGCAAGGCGGAAGTATTGCTGATGAACCTGTGTCAGCCAGGTGAATACACGGATGATCTGTTTGCGGCTTCTCAACCGACTGAATCTACCAAGGTCATGGCCGTACTTGATCAGATCAACGAACGGTGGGGAAGGGGGACGTTGCGAGCAGCTAGCGTCCCTAGCAACCCGGAGTGGGCCATGCGGCGAGAAATGATGAGCCAGAGCTACACTACACGGCTGGATCAGCTATGGACTGTGAATTGCAAATGACTCAACAGATGCGCTGATAGTCGCGTTTATATCGTGCATAAGCACTGATACCTGCCGAGTACAAAGCGAGGGCAGGGACGATACACGATGATCAGGCAGAGGCTCTGGCTTTTGGGTATAACAAGGTAAGAATGGTAGTAATTAACAGATCTGGCGACCACTGTTTGTGCAGATAGGTGATGTGAGCGGGAATAGTGGCGGGTTCCAAAAGGTGTCCGGAGGTGAGAATAGAGCGTACCGCCGGCCATTTTGCCCTAACCATTTCAATGAACTCACAGCCCTGAATCTTTCCTGGTAATCCCTGGTCGACAATCACCAGCGAACAATGGGCGTGCGTGCCAAGAAGATAGTTGAACGCCTCGTCAGCGCTGGTGAAAAGCACGGATTTGGCCCCAATTTCGTCGAGAATATCCTTTACCAACATCCGTATAACTGGATCGTCTTCGACCACGATTACAGTCCCGAAGATGGGGCGAGCCAACTCCCAATTCGCGTTCATCAATCAGGCTCCAAGGATTGGTAAGCCGCAATTGCGACGAACGCAGTTCTATCACCCTACTCCTTATAGTTGTACACGGCGATGCTTTTCACGGTCGGAGCCTAATTCTTTTTTCTGATGGCACACGGCTATGGCATGAGCACCGAGGTCCTAACGTCCGCTAACGGACGTTCGCATGCGACCGCTATCGGCCAGAAGCGGACATTCACATGCCACCGCTATCGGCAACCAGGGGATGCTCATGAGCGACCGAGCCGAGTCCAGACAGTTCGGGGCGTCAATACGAAACCAGTATTGAAGTGGAGATTCGCACAAGAAGTTTCTTGCTCTCAATCGAGACGCGTCCCGCTCCAAAACTCATTCTCAATTTTTAGAATTTCCTTGCGCTAAATCAATGCGCTATCCGCCTGATACAACACTGCAAGGAAGTTTTATCTCCATGAAAGCAATTAAGTTTCTGATGCTCGCCTCGGCTGCATTCACGATGACCAGTAATGCCTTCGCCGCCGATGGCACCATAAATTTCACCGGTGAAATTGTCGCTGCATCTTGCGTCGCTTCTGCAGGTGCAGGCTCCACCGTGGGTGGCAGCGCTGGTCAGCAGATTGTCGATGTCAATCTCGGCAAGATCAGCATGGACGCTATCAATGGTGCAGGTGAAGGCAATATCGCCGCCGGCACTGCTATCAACCTCAACCTGGACTGTGGTAACACGGCTGCCGGCCTTACAACTGTCAAGTTTAGTTTCGACCCGATGTCCGGCTCCGGTGTCGATCCTAAAAACAACAGTCTGCTGAAAATCACGGGCAGTGCTGAGGGCGTGGGCATCGGCATGTTTGACGATAACAACCAACTAATCAACATGTCTGGCAACGAAACCTACTCTGCTCCTTTGGTCGTTGAAGGTGAAGGTAAAGACGCGAAGTATTCAGCAGCTATGCGCATGCGGGCTTCTTACGTAGCCAATGGCGCCGAGCTAAAGCCCGGCACTGCCAATGGCACTCTGCCGTTCACTCTGACATACGAGTAAATCGTCCTAAAAAAGGGAGGGCTTATATGTCCTCCCGTTTTCTGCGAGTCGCTGATGAATACCGGTAACTTTGTTCGTATCTGCGTACTGTTCACGCTCTTATTGCTATCTGGAGTAACACTCGCAGGTATTCAAGTGAGTGGGACGAGAATCGTTTTTCCAGCGTCGGATCATGAAGCTTCGCTTCAGGTTCGTAACGAGGGTAACGATGACATTATGATCCAGTCTTGGATTGAGGCGGGTGCAGGAGAGGCCAATGGTGAAATCCCTTTTGCGATAACACCATCACTTGCACGCCTTAGCTATCGCAAGCAGCAGACGTTGCGCATTTTCTACCAAGGCAAAGGGCTGCCAGAAGACCGGGAGACTGCAGTCTGGGTGAGTGTTCAGGAAATACCTCAGGTCAGTGGTTCAGAAAACAGCTTGCAGGTGGCTTTCCGTCAACGCTTGAAGTTGTTTTATCGCCCTAACGGTTTGCCAGGGAGCGCAGATGAAGCCGCCGGCACGTTGAAGTGGAATATTCTGAGAACAGCAGGCCAAGCAGTATTGTTGGTAACCAATGACTCAGCCTTTCATGTCTCGTTCGCCAAGGTGAGCGTAATCGCGGATCAGAAAGAATATGTACTTGAGCCTACCATGATTGGTCCGCGTGGCTCCCAGAAGATGGCAATCAAGGGACTTCCAGCGTCGGTCGGAGGCGACGCACAAGTTGTCTGGGAATCTATCAATGACTACGGCGCGCTGATCGATCACAAGGCATCGATCAAATTCTGACGTAGCTGCATCTTTTTTAGCAATGTGATCCGCGCACGCCATGGGGAAGTCCCCAGTATTCCCCGTGCACAGGAAGTCGCTTTTTGACGGAATTTCGGCCTTATTCCATGCAAATTAGAAAATACAGAAGGAAGTCGCGGAAGGCGTGTGCTCAGCAGAAGCCTAGTAAATATCTTTCCTGCTTGGCCGCTGCAAGTATGTTGGGCGCTTCTGCTGCGTCCGCTGCGCAGTTCAACCCAATGTTCTTGAAGGACAAAGGCGCAAAGGTCGACCTGCGTTTCTTTGAACAATCAAATGGCGTAATGCCTGGCGTTTATAGCGTTGATGTTTATCTAAACCAGCGTCTTGAGCGACGCCAAGATATCTCTTTCGTTGCTGACGAAGATACGCCAAATGCTGATGCGCACCCCGTCCTGAGCTTCGGTTTGCTTCGTGAATTAGGTGTGGACGTCGAGCGGCTACTAAAAGAGGGCATTGTATCTAAAGGAGTTACAGAAGAAGAGCCCGTTAGCATATTGCGTATAGACGGGGCGGTAGTGGAAATGGATGTTTCCAAGTTGTCTCTGTCTATCAGTATTCCACAGGCGTATATCAAGCGGCGTTCGCGCGGCTATGTTGATCCATCGCTGTGGGATGACGGGATCACTGCTGCATTTACGAACTATCAGCTGAACTTCAACCGTAATACGGGGGGGGATTTGAGAGTAACTACGGGTATCTCGGATTACGTAACGGCTTCAACATAGGGCAATGGCGCTTTCGTAACAATTCTTCGCTCAGCCAGAGCACCGGTATGTCGCGAAGCTTTTCAAGCAACCGCACCTATCTTGAACATGACGTGACGTCCATCAAAGGCCGATTTGCAGTCGGACAGCTTTATACAAATGGCGACATTTTCGACAGTAGCCGCTTTCGAGGAATTCAGCTCGGTTCAGACATCGGTATGCTTCCTGATGACGAATCAGGTTATGCACCCGTTGTGCGCGGCATTGCTGAAACCCATGCCACTGTCGAAGTTCGTCAGAACGGTTACGTTATCTACTCTACCACTGTCTCGCCAGGTGCCTTTGAGATTCACGATATTTATCCTGGTGGTTCCAACGGCGACTTAGAAGTCACGATCATTGAATCCGATGGACGTCAGCGCAAATATACTCAAGCATATTCCTATTTGCCGGTGATGGTACGGCAGGGGACGTTCCAGTACAGCCTGTCTTTGGGCAAATACGACAACGAAGGGATGGAGTCTCCGAATTTAATTCAGGGAACAGCGGTCTACGGTGCAACCGATAATCTGACCACGTATGGAGGTGTGCTTAGTGCCGAAGGCTACAACGCTTTTAACTTTGGCCTCGGCCTGAACACGGGAATGGGGGGATGTCGCTCGATATCACCAACAGTCAATCGCGTCCGGATACTGGCAAGGCCACAACCGGGCAAAGTGCGCGCTTTCTTTATTCGAAAACTCTCAATAGCACCAATACAACATTCACGATGGTGGGTTACCGTTATTCCACATCGGGTTATCGAACGCTAAGCGAGCACATTCAGGAAAACAGCGAAGCTGACCAACAAAATTTCATCAGTGGTCGCCCCAAGAGTCGACTCGATCTGAACATCAACCAGACTATTGGTGGGCGTGGTTCTGTTTTTGTCAGTGCGGGTGAGACTAACTATTGGAACCGTGCCGGTAGTACCCGACGTCTGCAGCTGGGGTACAGTGGTAGTGTTGGCGAAGTTACCTACAGTATTACTGCTTCACATACGCAGAGTGGTGGCCGATCGCGGGAATCAGATAACCAACTTGCGTTCGCCGTGAGTATTCCCTTTGGTTCTAGTTCCCGTTCTCAGCGTGTATATAGCAACTTTACCCGTTCGGTCAAAGATGACGACAGTCTTCAGACTGGGGTTTCAGGTTATCTCGACGATGCCGGCAAGCTCTCTTATTCCGCCCAAGCGGGTACCTATGGTAGTCAGCGTTCCAGCAGTGTCGGTATGGGCTGGGATGCTCCAATGGCCAAAGTGGCAGGAAATTACTCGATGGCTGGCTCCTCCCGTCACATGGATCTATCCGCGTCTGGGTCTGTGGTCGCTCACAGTAGTGGTGTCACTTTTGGCCAACCTGTCGGCGAAACTTTCGCGCTGGTGGAGGTGCCGGGTGTCAAGGGCGCAACCGTCAATGGCGCAACTTCACGTACCGATAGCTCCGGATACGCGATTGAAAGTTACGTACAGCCTTACCGTTATAACGATATTGGTCTCGACACCCAGACACTTGGCACAGATGTGGACGTTCTTGAAACTTCTGCGCGAGTTGTGCCGCGCCGTGGGGCTGTGGTCAAGGCGCACTTCGATGCATCGTCTGGAAGACGTGTGCAGATCGATCTTGTACTACATGACGGAAAGAAGCTGCCATTTGGTGCTCAGGTAGAAGATGAGGGGGGCAAATTATTGGCAGTGGTTGATAACCAGTCGCGTGCACTGGTCTTCGGTATCAAGAATGAAGGATGGTTGAAAGTGAAGTGGGCGGACGGAATATGCTCCGCGCCTTATAAGTTACCTCCAAAAGACAATGCGTTGACCTATGACCGAATGAATATCACCTGCGGTTTTCAGGCTGATCGAGGAACCAAAAATTGAAGTGTCTAATGTCTGTTTTTTTAACCATTTTTTTCATGATGATAGGTAGTAATGCCAGAGCAGATAATTCTGCCAGATGTTATTGGTATGTAGGTGGTGTCAACCAGTATGTTAAAAGATTTTTTACTTCTGCGCCTTCGCCAAAAACACTTTATTTCGCTAAGATTGGCGATCGAATGGCTTATCAGTCAATAAATCTGGCGGCGCAGAGTTTAAATTACGTGAAGTGCCCAGGGTTAACATCTATTAATTTTACTTATACGATGGATGGTGAATTGGTTGATGGATTTAGTGATGTATATCAGACTAACATACCAGGGGTTGGAGTGCGTATGAAAAATCCGGAGCTCAACCAGAGTGTGCCCTTTTCGGGGAGTGGTAGAAGCTGTGCAAACTGTGTGGTAGGGCTTCCGAATAAATTTGACGTTGAATATGTTCGCACTGGTAGGGATGTGAAGACGGGGAATGTTTCGTTGAACTTTAAGGTTCGCGCTATGTTTCAAGACTGGGATGCTGCAGAAATTTCAATTATTGGTACGAATGAACTAAGCTCGCAAACCTTTTTTTCTGGATGTTCTGGTAGCAAAACTCAAGACATCCCTCTTGGTAAAGTGGCGATTGCTCTTCTTGAACAACAGACACCTCGCAATGTTGGCCTAGAAATCTTGTGCACCGGAGTTTTACCAGGGACGAAACTGCCCTTGAAAGTTTACTTTGAAGGGAGCAATGACGGCCCAGGGATGCTCAATCTGACACCAGGCGGCGCGGAGGGTATTGGTATCTCGCTGACCACGGCAAGCGGAGTGAAGCTACCTTTCAATAAGGCAGGGGGGCTTGCTATGAAATGGGTGAAAACCGAGCAAGACGGCGAATTGTATTCCTTCGATTTCGACGCGAAGTACGCACGCAAAGGGGGTGTTGAACCAAAACCCGGGCGGGCGGATGCTGTGTTGAACTACATCCTGGATTACAACTGAAGCCACTGTTTGCAGGTCGAGTGTTCAATGCTCGACCTACATGAAATCACGCTGCAAAATTATTGTTTCGCGAGGTGAGTCCCGCTAGGAGGGATTCAAATGGCATCGGGCGTGCGCAGTAATAGCCTTGCCCGATCCTTACTCCCATCTCTGACAGGCAGCAACGCTGCTCTTCCGTTTCTATTCCTTCCACAACCAGTTGTATGCCCAGCTCTCTAGCCAGCATGACCGTCGTCCGGGCGATACTGCGGTGTTTTGACGAACTGAGTATCTGCCGCGTGAATTCGCCAGCTAGTTTAATTTCATCGAAAGGTAGTTGGCACAAGCGAAACAGCGACGACTGGCCTGTCCCATAATCGTCTAGTGACAGACGTACACCGAGCTGACGAAGGCGAATTACACTCTTAATACAGACTTCGTCCGCTATTGTAGGACCATCCTCTGTTATTTCGAAAGTTACCGATGCCAAAGGTAGGGGATGCTTTTCTAGGCGACTGATCAGCTTTTCGAGAAAATTGGTATTGGATAATTGTGACAGGCTTAAATTAAAGGCGAATCCAAATCTATGACCTTTGTCGTGTAGGACAATTTGATGAGCAAGACCTTGCTGGAGGAGGTTGTGCAGCAAATCATCGAGCAGATTTTCGCGGAACATCGTTGGTATGAATACGGCGGGTGCCAAAAGGCCATGGTCAGGATGCTTCCATCGCGCAAGGACTTCCACTGAAAGCAGTGCATTGCTGTTCAGATCAAATTTCGGTTGTAGAAACGCCTTGAATTCGCCTTGACGCAACCCTTTACGAATTTCTTGGGCCTGCACTGTGTCAGTCTTTAACTGTGTGTCAGGTCGATTAAGGTCGCTGTCGGTATTTATGATGCAGAATGCAGTGCGCATGTCGTGAAGCCCTGGTTAAAATTTTCGACCAAGGGTATGTGAGTAATTAATTATGGCTTCAGAGATGTATCTGGATTGAATTCGAGATAAATCTTGAATTGGCCTGAGATTTTTCTTGGTGTCTAAGTCAGCGTACTAGCAGTGATTTATTTATGTTTTCCAGACAGCTGAGGATTGCCTGTCCTGAATCGTTAATGTCCCTGCCGATTCTTCCACTAGCAAGTTCTTCCATTTCTAGGCAACGTTCCAATAGAATCTGGTGATTCAACAGGTAAGCAGTGCCTTTTATTTTGTGGACAATGCGCTTGATTTCTACGAGATCGTGGGTTTCCAGCGCTCGGCGTAGCGCAGCACTTTCACCCTCGTTGCTCCTCGTAACCTGCTCGGCCATTTTTGCGCGGATATTACTCGTCCAGGATGGACCGCCGTGCGCGTTAGGCTGCTCGTGTCCAAACTTGGGAATCATCTGATTGAGCGCAGCGAGATCAGTAGGTTTCGCCAGCACGTGATCCATACCAGCAATTCGGCATGCTTGCTGGACTTCGCGCTGAGCATCCGCCGTCAGACCAATGATCAGACCGGGTTTAATGCCTCTGCCTTTCTCAATACGTCGAATCGACCGGGTCATTTCTAACCCATCCATTTCGGGCATGTTGCAATCAGTGATCACGATATCGACCTCATGCTCACTCCAGACTCCAAGTCCCTCCAGACCATTGTTAGCGGTTAGTGTGCGATGTCCTAGGTATTCAATTTGCTGAACGAGTAAATATTGACTCGGCAGGTGGTCTTCGACGATCAATACGGTGAGTATTTCATGAGCTTCTTGGGGCGCTTGTGCCTTCAGAGAAGGTAATACAGTAGCGTCAACGATCACCTTTTCAAGATTGATTGAAAAACTCATCTGGGTGCCGCTACCCAACTCGCTCTGGACCTGCAGGGTGCTTTGCATCAGCTTACAAAGTGCTTGGCTGATGGCCAGTCCTAGCCCGGCACCCGCATTAGGATCACTCACGGCGCCATCGGCCAGGTAAAATGGTTTGAATAGCTGATCCAGATGTATTGAATGGATACCCGCTCCGGTATCGCTGACACTGATACAAAAGCTCAATGTAGAGCTTCCAACTGCCTGTACCGAGCACTGGATACTAATTGTCCCGTACTCAGTGAACTTGATTGCGTTACTCAGCAAGTTTGAGACGATCTGTTTGATCTTGACGGCATCGGCCCAAACCTGTTCCTCCGCCAGTGCATCGATATTCAGTTTTATATGCAGCTGTTTCTGCCGTGCGAGTCCAGAGAACACATTGCTCACAGACTCCAGCAGATCCTTCATCCGCACCGGTTCAGGCGTCAGAACTAACTTGGCCGACTCTATGCGTGAGATATCAAGGATGTCGCCGATCAGGGCCAATAGGCTGATGGCCGATTCGTAGGCAATATGAATGGACTGCCGATTTAGCTCGGCGTCTACCTTGCGTGTCAGCACCAGCTCCAGCATGCCTATGATGGCATTGAGCGGAGTGCGAATCTCATGGCTCATCGTCGCGAGAAACACACTTTTGGCACGGCTGGCCCGATCCGCTGACTCTTTGGCAACCTGCAGTTCGTCCAGTAGCAACTGGCGCTGTTGTAAATCTAGCCGTTTACGACGGATACGACGACGCTGAGCTAGAATCAGGAGGCCAGCAACAACAAGCAAGACGCCGAGCACCTCAAAAGAACGCCAGACGTACGATGTTACCCCCTCCCAGTACTTGTCATCAGTCGCCGAGTTAGCGCGCCATCTACCAATAATCTGTAAGTTCTTGCGAGGCGTTATGTCAAGCATTGCCTTGTCGAGTATGGATATGAATAACATCTGATCCTTCGGTGCTGCAAACACGATTCCCACACCTGGACCGTTGAAGACACCTCCGATCCTCAGGCTACTTTCATATTTGTAGGATAGGTAGTAGCGGGCTACGTTGGCGGGCGCCAAGACCATATCGGCACTGCTTTCCCGTACCAGCTTGAAAGCCTCTCCCATCGTCTCGGTTTCTTTAAAAGCAACATTTGGATACTGGCGGCGCAACGATTTGGGATCGGCATAGCCTTTCGCAAACGCGACCACAGTTCGGCTTTTCGCATCAAGGTTGACTTGTGCTGCTTCTTGACGTTGTACAAAGAGATAGGGGGCTGTAGTCAGTGGCCTGGTATGAAGATACGGCAATGAAGTTGGTGATGTGGTCGGCAGTATGCTGAGAATCGCTTTGCCGTGATCAAGTAGCTCGTCAGCCTCGGTGATCGAGCTGACGCGATGAATATCGAAACGGATGCCTGCCTTGCGTCGAATGATGTCCAGAACGTCAGATGCGATGCCGTTGAACCGTCCTCGGCTATTGAAGAAGGCGTAAGGTGCCAGATCCTCACTGACAGCCAACGGCACCGTTGGAGACCGGTCGAGCCATTCACGTTCCGCGGCGCTGAGTCGATTACGAAACTCGCTCGGATTACAGTCCTCGGTATCGCCCCACAGGTATTGGGCATTGATGATTTGGCAGCGGTCCAGCCCCCCCAGCATTCGGTCAATAATGTCCTGCAATATTTTGTCATCCGGCCTCAGACCGAATCCGACTTTTACCTCAGGTAGCTTCGCACTTTGGTTAACGACAAGTTGACTGCTGAATAGCTGGCTGGACAAATAATGGCTGGAGAGTGTGTCACCCAGAAATACATCGTTCTCCCCGGTCAGCACCGATGCCATTGCCAGCAGGGCGGAGGGGTAATGTTGGAAGCGCCCCCGGCCTCCAATACTTTCAAACATGTCAAGAATTTTACTGTTGGAGAAGGCAATCCGGGTTTGTCCATCCTTGGTGCTGTATTCGTGTAAATCTCCGCCTTCGGAAAAAAGCGCTAGGTCTGTCAAAGCATAAGGAGAGCTAAGACTCAAACCCTGATTTTTGGCCATCAACGGGGTGACGTTGCTAACCATATCGATGGTTCCGTCACGCAGTGCAGCATACATGGCTTCGCGAGTTTGGAATGATTGCAGTCGAGTAGGAACGTGAAGCTCTCGCTGAAACGCCATCAGGTAGTCAGCCATCAAGCCTTCGAAGCGTTGGTCTTCCTCAAAGATTCGAAAGGGCGGCAGTGAATCCTCAAATACACCAACAACGAGCACTTTTTTCCGTGCAAGCCATTGCTGATCCGATTCGGAAAGATGGGCTACTAGCTCACTCAGTGATTGTCGTGCAACGGGTATCAATTCTTGGGCATATAAAAGCTTGCCGGAGCCACAGAGTAAAAGAAGCAATACTGACAGGATTTGAACGGGCTGCAGGTAGGCTTTCACGTGAGGCACCGCTATATCAAATTATGCCGGCGAGCAATGTCGGCCAGTTCGATCAGCGAGTTAGCACCCAACTTGCTTTGGATGTTGACCTTGTGCCCACTGACTGTCTTGGTGCTCAGGTTTAGGCGAGTAGCAATCTCAGCATTGGAAAAACCCTCAGCCAGCAACTTGAAGATCTGCAACTCCCTGTCGGTAAGACCTTCGACGTCGGTTGTCAGCTCGACGTTGCCAAGTAGAGGCATGGCATCTTTTGGAAAAAAAATGTATCCGTCTGCCACTGTCTCCATCGCTTTGACCAGCTTGCTGATAGGTTCGCTTTTGCTGACGAAACCACTGGCACCGGACTGCAGGCACCGCGATGCGTAGTTTTCCTTGGCCTGGGAGGTGTAGACCAGCACGCGGGTATCTAGCTTGTCTCGCCTGATGCGTTTTAGCACCGTCAGGCCGTCGACTTTTTCCAACCCTATGTCCAGGATCACTATGTCGGGCTTGAGCGACTCAATCATTCGCACGGCTTCAACGCCGTCGGCAGTTTCGCCTACGGCCTCAAAGCCGACCGGTTCGAGAGCTGAGCGAATGGCATGGCAGATCAGTGGATGATCATCAACGATCAGGATTTTTTTACTCATTCAGTCACCGAAATATGATGGCGTTTCACTCTGAGAATACGAGGAAGAGTCTTGGCTCACTTGGGTGATTTGCTCACCCCCTAATGCATTAGCCCACGTCCATTGACAACACGTTTCTCGCACTTCATCTGAAACCAGTGCTAATTCGTTAAACCAGTGTCGCAATGATATCTCTGGAGAACACGTCAGACATCCTTTCGTGTTGTTCGGGGTATTTTTCGAGGAAAAACCTCATGTTAAACAAGATTTTTCTTGTCTACCGCGCTCGCTCATTTGCATAGGCTGCTTGGAGTTATTCAGGAGCACAGTAATGCATCGTCAACAGGAACGAGTCGCCGTGATCGGCAAGCGCCCCGGCGGACTGCTGGAGTTCACGCGCTTGCTGAACGAGCTGGGACTTTTCGACATTTCACTTCGAAATACGGCAAATCAAATTGTGGAGTTGCTGGACAAAGGTCATCGGTTCAGTGCGCTTTTTTTTGACAACTTCGACATACACAAAGACGGCGAAAGCGTTAAGTCCATTGCGTGTTACAGAGCAATCGACCAGATCATCCTCACGGCAGACGTAAATTCTCAGGAGCGCCGCCAGCTCCTGGAGTGGGGTAAAAAGCGTTCAGTAGCGATGCTGCAAGTCATGCAGTTACCCATTCGTACCGAGGATTTGAAAAAGGTAATGAATCCGCCGCTTACGCGTTGAATCGCCCGTCCTACTGTAGAAACTTCAAAGGCTCAAGAAACGGCGATTAACGCTGCGAAACCGTCTGCTTTTGGCCGGAAGCCGCCATTCGATTTACGGCCAGGCTATCTTTCAACAATGAAACAAGCCCCGCATCGTTTCGAGCGATGCGGGGCTTGTTTCATGTACGTGGGATCTAAATGCCGTACCAATTTCTGTACCAATAACCGTGTTTTAGCACGAAATTCTGAGTTTTCCTCGGTGCTAAGCCCCTGATTTCATTACCCCTGAGAACCTACTCCCACCCCCTAAACATGGCGGTGTAATTCTGTTCCAGGGACATGAAACTACCTGTGGGGATTTTCGCAAAGGGCAAGGGTACGGTGGCGGACACGACCCTGCAAGTTCGGTGTAACGGGATTATTCGTCGCGGCCTTCCATCATGGTGCGTTTGAGCATCACATACACGGCGCCGGCACCGCCATGTTTCGCCTGGCACGAGCAGAAACCGAGCACTTGCGCGTGCTGGCGCAGCCAGGTGTTGACGTGGCTTTTGATCATCGGCCGCTTGCCGTCCAGACGCACAGCCTTGCCGTGGGTGACGCGCACGCAGCGGATTTCGAATTTGGTCGCTTCGGCCAGAAAGGCCCAAAGGGTTTCGCGGGCCTTTTCCACGCTCATGCCGTGCAGGTCGAGGCTGCCTTCGAACGGGATCTGCCCGATCTTGAGCTTGCGCATCTGGCTTTCCTGCACCCCGTCGCGAGCCCACATCAGCTCGTCTTCCGGGCCGACGTCAATCACGAACTGATCGGACAAGCCGTCAACGGTCGTGGTGTCGGTGCGCACGGTGGCAGACTGGCGCAGCTTGGCGATCCGGTCACGGTCAGCCTTGGGTTTGCCGGTGTCGGCGCGGTCGTGCTTGATCGGCTTGACGCCTTGGATCGCACTTTTGAACAGGGAAAAATCGTCGTCTTGCATGTCAGCCTCCGCGAAGGGCGGCCAGTTTACCCAAACAGACACAAAACGGCCCGGCAAAAAGCCAGGCCGTCGATTCAATCATGTTTTTTCATCAGGTGCGGGGACATGTTCAACTCCCGCGATTGCCGTGCGCGACGCCGGCACCGACGCCACAGGGCCACACCGAAATACAGGAACAGCAGGCCGACCGCGAGAATGATTGCCGAGCCGAGCGGTGTTGCATTCAGATCGCCGAGCGCCGGCGGGCGCCCCAGCAGGCTGGCGGCCCCGGCCATCGCCAGCAGCACGCCGAACGTGGCCAGAATGGCCGCGATCGCCGCGCCGAATCGAAATCGCCAGTTGCTTTGGCCTTTGGGCCGCAAGCGGCGTGCGTCAAATCCATCGGATAACTTCATTCCGACCTTCCTCAATGGGTATCGGCCCTTCGACCGGGAGTTGACCGGGTTGTTCCTGAGGCTAGGGTAATTGAAGCAAATGCGAGGTCTTTGCAGATGAGCGGCGGGCTGAGCCGCTCATTTTCGGTCGATCAGATCAGATCCTGGGTCAGCGCGAGGGTGGCGAAGTTGTCGGCCATGATTGCCATTTCCGCTTCCTGCACCTGTTCGGCGCTGAGCACGCGGCCCTTGAACGGCAGATCGCGGGTGGCGCAGGCGTCTTCGACGAGGGTGCAACGGAAACCCAGGTTTTTCGCCGCGCGCACGGTGGTGCTGACGCTGGAGTGGCTCATGAAGCCGCAGACGATCAGGTCCAGCGAGCCGATGGTTTGCAGACGATCGTAGAGTTCGGTGCCGTGAAAGGCGCTCGGCAGCAACTTGCCGATGATGGTTTCATCGCCCTGGGGTTCCAGGCCGGGGATGAACTCGCCGCGCTCGCCCTGCGGGTCGAACAGACCGCCGACAGTGCCGAGGTGACGCACGTGCACGATCGGCCGGCCGGCTGCACGGGCGGCGGCAACCAGTTGTTTGATGTTCGCAACCGCCGCGTCCATGCCGCTCAGGGCCAGCGGGCCGCTGAGGTACTCTTTCTGGGCATCGATGATGACCACGGTGGCATGGCTCAACGTGGCCGCTGCGTAACCGCGACCGCTGAGTTGAAACATCGTTTTTGGAACGGACATTCTGGGGCTCCTTCGGGTGGGGCTTTTGCGACATTGTCCTCTGGCTGAGCGGTTCTGTGAATCGCTACCATCGTAGGCACCGTCGTTGCTGGCCTGCAGCCTTGTCAAGTTACACGATCTGTTCAATAGCCGAGTGGAAAATCGGAAGCGTCCTACCGTCGCCCCGGAATCCTTCCTGCGTCGTCGTGGAGCGTTTTGGCTGCTAGAATCGCCAGTCGTTTTTTCTGGAGTTCTGCCCCGTGATCACTTCCCGACTTCGTACCCTGCGCGACCACATCCGTTGGGCCGTCAGCCGCTTCCATGGGGAGGATCTGTTTTTCGGCCATGGCACCGACAATGCCTGGGACGAAGCCCGACAGCTAGTGCTCGGTGCCTTGCACTTGCCATGGGAAATCGCCGACAGCTATCTCGATTGCGCGCTGGAAGACGATGAGCTGGTCAACCTTCAGCGCCTGCTCAAGCGCCGCATCGAAGAACGCATTCCGACCGCTTACCTGCTGGGCGAAGCCTGGTTCTGCGGCATGTCGTTCATCGTCGATGAACGCGTGCTGATCCCGCGTTCGCCGATTGGCGAGCTGATCGAAAACCGTTTTGCCCCATGGATCGGTGACGAACCCGCGCGCATTCTCGATCTGTGCACCGGCTCCGGTTGCATCGGTATCGCGTGCGCATACGAGTTCCAGAGCGCCGAAGTGGTGCTGGCGGATCTGTCATTCGAAGCGCTGGAAGTGGCGAACCAGAACATCGAGCGTCATGGCGTCGATGAGCGTGTGTTCACCGTGCAGGGCGATGGTTTCGATGGGCTTCCGGGTCAACGTTTCGACCTGATCGTGTCGAACCCGCCCTACGTCGATGCGGAAGATTTCGCCGACATGCCGGACGAATACCAGCACGAGCCGGAACTGGGCCTGGCCTGCGGCGACGATGGTTTGAACCTGGTGCGTCGGATGCTCGCCGAAGCGGCGGATCATCTGACCGAGAAGGGTTTGCTGATTGTCGAGGTGGGCAACAGCCAGGTACACGTCGAAGCGCTGTACCCGGAAGTCGATTTCGCCTGGCTGGAGTTCGAGCGCGGCGGGCATGGCGTGTTCATGCTGACTGCCGAACAGTGCCGCGAACATCAGGCGCTGTTCGCTTCCCGCGTCTGACCTGAAACGATCGTTCCCACCCCGGTGGGAACGATCATTGGCTTAGCGGTGCGTTGCAATCCAGATCAGCAGCCCGGCCTGAAACACCGCAAACGCCACCAGGCAGGTAATGGTGAAGCGCAATCCGGCGTCTTCGCGCTTGAACTTGCTGACCTTGTCTTCCTGCTTCTTCAGCTTCACTTCCTGCTCGGCCAGATTCTGCTCGGCCTGCTGCAGCATCTGTGCAGCTTCAAGAATTTCGACGATCTGCAGCTTTTCGCTGTTCCAGTCGCCCAGCAGGTCACCGACCTGGACTTCCTTGACGCTACCCTTCAAATGCTGGGCGTCGGCGTAAACCACGTCGAAGCCATGCACCCGCAGAAAGTGGTCGCGGCGCAGGCGGGTGTCTTCGTTCAGCGCGTCCTTGTTGTTCAAGTCCATGCCGTCGACGGTGTAGGTGGGCCAGCGCTTTTTCGCCCAATTGATGCCCTGGGCGGCCATGAAACGGCCGATGCCACGGTTCATCGGTTCGATCTGCAAACCGCTGTCCGGGCCGAAATGCACGCGTTTGGTCGCGTGGTCGACCCACACGTCCAGATGATTCTGTTCCTTGCGAACGCGCTGAGCGGGCAACTTGATCGCCATGCGCATCAGGCTGTGTTCTTTGCTGTTGCGTTCCGCGTAACCGAACTCAACGAAGCGCAGCGGCCGTCCGCCGGTGTTGCGGTCGGTCTGTAACGGCGCCAGGCGGAGCATCTTGTGGTGCTCGACGTGGACGTCCGCCCATGGCAGCTCGACCGCTGGCGGTGCGTCTTTTTCAGCGGTGGTGTCGGGTGAAGTCTGGGTATCAGTCATAACGGCGAGATCCTGTCCAAGCTGCTTGCCGCCAGCCGGTACGCTGGCGACAAAGGCTTATCGGCCGTTTTTCAAAGTCCTAGAGGGTCTGGGGGCGTTCTCAGCTAGTTTTTACGCGTGAAAACTAGCTGAGAACGCCCCCTAGCGCTTAACGGGTGCGAAGTCCGTCAATAAATTCAAGGACGCGGGTCCCCAGCTCCGCCGCCAGGGGCAAATTCGGGTCCTTGTAGGAAGCCAGTTGCCGCTTCACGTCGTTGGGCACGATGCGCAACACGTGGTTCATGCCTTCGATCAGCGCCAGTTGCGCGTCCGGTTTGGCGGCCTTGAGCAATTTCGCATCATCGACCTGAACTTGAATGTCGTTGCTGCCTTGCACGATCAGCGCCGGCATTTTCAGCCGGGCGAAGGCCGCTGCCGGATCCTGACGGAACAGCGAAATGAGGTACGGCTGCACGCTCGGACGGAAAATCACCTGCAACGGCGCCGGCACATTGTCGTCGGTGCGCCCGGCCTTGAGGCTGTCGAGCAGTTCATTGCTGCGCAGCATCAGCGCAGGAGGGAGGCTGCGGGCCAGTTGCCGGCGCAGCACCTGATCGATCGGTCGAGCCGTGCCGGAGAGCGAAATGACCGCCGCTGCGTCGACCTTTGGAGCAGCAAGGCTGGCAATCAGCGCGCCTTCGCTGTGGCCGAGCAGGATCAACGGGCCGAAGCGCGGATCGGCTTTCAGCTTCTGTCCCCAGGCCACGGCGTCCGCCACATAGGCTTCCACCGACAGGTTTCGCTCATCCGGGGTCGCCGCCAGGCTGGCAGCCACGCCGCGCTTGTCGAAACGCACACTGGCGACGTTGTGTCTGGCCAGCACCCAGGCCAATCGCTTGAGGCTGTCATTGCGCCCGCCATCGGGGTTGTTTCCGTCACGATCCGTAGGACCCGAGCCAGAAAGGATCAGGACAACCGGCACGGGGTTGTCGGATTTCGGCAGCAACAGCGAGCCGAAAAGTTTGCCGTTGTCGGTAGTCAACGTGACCGGACGTTGCAGGACAGTCGCCTGGACGAAGCCGGTAAACAGGGAAAGACTCAAGATCAAAACTCGCAGCATCATCACGCCATCATTTGCCAAGGTGCCGGTTGGACTCACCCGCACCGCTAAGGTTCGAGGATGAACTACTCGGTTAGCCTGCGTATACTGGCGCGCATCACGAATTTGGGTTCGATTTCACGGAGCGTCCTGCATGTCCGGCAATACCTACGGCAAGCTGTTCACTGTCACCACCGCGGGCGAAAGCCATGGTCCGGCGTTGGTCGCCATTGTCGACGGCTGCCCGCCGGGCCTGGAGATTTCCCTTGAAGACCTGCAGCGCGACCTCGACCGTCGCAAGCCGGGCACCAGCCGCCACACCACCCAGCGCCAGGAAGCCGACGAAGTCGAAATCCTTTCTGGCGTGTTTGAAGGTCGCACCACCGGCTGCTCCATCGGCCTGCTGATCCGCAACACCGACCAGAAATCCAAGGACTACTCGGCGATCAAGGACCTGTTCCGCCCGGCCCACGCCGACTACACCTACCACCACAAATACGGCGAGCGCGATTATCGCGGCGGCGGTCGCAGCTCCGCGCGGGAAACCGCCATGCGCGTCGCCGCTGGCGCCATCGCCAAGAAGTACCTGGCCAGCCAGGGCATCGTCATTCGCGGCTACATGAGCCAGCTGGGCCCGATCGAAATCCCGTTCAAGACCTGGGAATCGGTCGAGCAGAATGCATTCTTCAGCCCGGATCCGGACAAAGTGCCGGAGCTGGAAGCCTACATGGACCAGTTGCGCCGCGATCAGGACTCCGTCGGGGCGAAGATCACCGTGGTTGCCGAAGGCGTGATGCCGGGCTTGGGCGAGCCGATCTTCGACCGCCTCGACGCCGAACTGGCCCACGCGCTGATGAGCATCAACGCGGTCAAAGGCGTGGAAATCGGCGCCGGTTTCGCCTGCGTCGCCCAACGCGGCACTGAGCACCGTGACGAACTGACCCCGCAAGGTTTCCTCAGCAACAACGCCGGCGGCATCCTCGGCGGGATCTCTTCGGGTCAGCCGATCGTCGCGCACCTGGCCTTGAAGCCGACCTCGAGCATCACCACTCCGGGCCGTTCGATTGACATCGATGGAAACCCGGTCGAAGTGATTACCAAAGGCCGCCACGATCCGTGCGTCGGCATCCGCGCCACGCCGATTGCCGAGGCGATGATGGCCATCGTGTTGATGGATCACCTGTTGCGTCACCGTGGCCAGAACGCCGACGTGCGTGTAAGCACTCCGGTGCTGGGTCAGCTTTGATGGGTGATCTCAAAGCCGCCGCGGTCTGACCGTGGCGGCGCTCCCGTACTGGCGGCTGTCCAGTTTCTATCTGTTCTATTTCGCCTTGCTTGGCTCGACGGCGCCGTTTCTGGCGCTGTACTTCGATCACCTCGGATTCAGCGCCGCGCGCATCGGCGAGCTGGTGGCGATCCCGATGCTGATGCGCTGCGTGGCGCCGAACATCTGGGGCTGGCTTGGCGATTACACCGGCAGACGCCTGGCGATCGTGCGCTTTGGCGCGGTGTGTACGCTGCTGACCTTCTCACTGATCTTCGTCAGCAAGACCTACGCCTGGCTGGCGATGGTCATGGCCTTGCACGCTTTCTTCTGGCACGCGGTGCTGCCGCAGTTCGAAGTCATCACCTTGGCGCATTTACAGGGCCAGACCGCCCGCTACAGTCAGATTCGCCTGTGGGGCTCGATCGGTTTCATCATCACCGTGGTCGCCCTCGGGCGCCTGTTCGAATGGCTCAGCCTCGACATTTACCCGGCGGCGCTGGTGTTGATCATGGCCGGCATCGTGCTCAGCAGTTTGTGGGTGCCGAACGCTCAGCCGCCTCAGGGTAACCGGCCGACGGGCGAAGGCTTTCTCAAACAGTTGCGCAATCCCGGCGTGTTGGCGTTCTACGGTTGCGTGGCGCTGATGCAGATGAGTCACGGGCCGTATTACACGTTTCTGACCTTGCACCTCGAACGACTGGGTTACAGCCGTGGCGTGATCGGCATGCTCTGGGCGGTCGGCGTGGTGGCGGAAGTGCTGATGTTCATGGCCATGAGCCGGATCCTCGCGCGTTTTTCCCTGCGGCGGGTGCTGATGGCGAGTTTTCTGCTGGCGGCGCTGCGCTGGTTGCTGCTAGGTTCGTTCGCCGAATTCCTGTGGATCCTGTTGTTTGCCCAGGTGCTGCACGCGGCGACGTTCGGAAGCTTTCATGCGGCTGCCATCGCGGTCGTGGAACGTAGCTTCGGCGCGCGCCAGCAAGGGCAGGGCCAGGCGTTGTACGCAGCGCTGGCCGGCACGGGCGGTGCGCTCGGCGCGTTGTATTCCGGCTACAGCTGGAATGCCCTCGGCGCGACATTGACCTTTAGTATTGCCAGTCTCGCAGCGCTCGCCGCTGCCGTTATCATTGCCATTCGAATGCAAGAGGACAGGCCATGAGCCTTACCCGTGAACAGCTCGCCCAGCAAATTGTCGACGCCGGGCGTTTTCTTTATGGTCGCGGCTGGTCGCCGGCCACCAGCAGCAATTACTCGACGCGCCTGTCACCGAGCGAAGCGCTGCTGACCGTGTCCGGCAAGCACAAGGGCCAGTTGGGTCTGGACGATGTGCTCGCTACCGACCTGTCCGGCAACAGCCTGGAACCGGGCAAAAAACCGTCCGCCGAAACCCTGCTACACACCCAGCTCTATAGCTGGCGTCCGCAAATCGGCGCCGTGTTGCACACCCATTCGGTGAACGCCACGGTGCTGTCGCGCCTGACGCCGGAAGACTTTATCGAGTTCGAAGACTACGAACTGCAAAAGGCCTTCAGCGGCATCTCCACCCACGAATCCCGGGTGCGCGTGCCGATCTTCGACAACGATCAGGACATTGCGCGCCTTGCCGCCAAGGTGCAGCCTTGGCTCGACGCCCATCCCGATTGCGTCGGTTATCTGATTCGTGGCCACGGCCTCTACACCTGGGGCGCGCAGATGAGCGACGCGTTGCGCCAGATCGAAGCCTTTGAATTCCTGTTTGAATGCGAGTTGAAGACCCGCAGCGTCATGAACCGCCAAGGCTGACTTCACCAGAACCAGCCCATTTGCCTGATGAATGCAGTGCCCGACCGGTCTGAAAGAACCGGACGGCAAGGCCGATACCGAGGAGTGCCCCATGAGCAGCCTGTCCGTCTATCACGTTTCCAGCCCCGAAATTCCGAACAAGGTGCTGACCCATTTCGAAGACATCGCCTCGACCCTGGCCGAGCAGGGCGTACGCTTCGACCGCTGGCAGGCCGCCGCGAAAATCCAGCCCGGCGCCAGCCAGGAAGAGGTGATCAGTGCCTATAAAGAGCAGATCGACAAACTGATGACCGAGCGCGGCTACATCACGGTGGATGTGATCAGCCTCAACAGCGACCATCCACAAAAAGCCGAATTGCGCGCCAAGTTCCTCGAAGAACATCGCCATGGCGAAGACGAAGTGCGTTTCTTCGTCGCCGGTCGTGGCCTGTTTACCCTGCACATCGACGATTACGTCTACGCCGTGCTGTGCGAGAAGAACGACCTGATTTCGGTGCCGGCCGGTACCAAGCATTGGTTCGATATGGGCGAGAACCCGCATTTCGTGGCGATCCGCCTGTTCAACAACCCTGAAGGCTGGGTTGCCAACTTCACCGGCGAAGACATTGCCGGCCGCTTCCCGCGTCTGGAGGACTGAGCCGATGTCGATCAAGGTCATTCTCACCGACATCGAAGGCACCACCAGCGCGGTGAGTTTTGTGTTCGACGTGCTGTTCCCGTACGCAGCGAAACATCTGCCGGACTTCGTTCGCCAGAATGCCCAGCGCGCTGACGTCGCCGAGCAACTGGACGCGGTGCGCCGCGACAGCAACGAACCGCACGCCGACGTTGAGCGGGTCGTGGAAATTCTGCTGGCGTGGATCGCCGAAGACCGCAAAGCCACGCCGCTGAAAGCGTTGCAGGGCATGGTCTGGGAACAGGGTTATCAGGCCGGGCAGTTGAAGGGGCATGTTTACCCGGACGCCGTCGAAGCGCTCCAGCGCTGGCATCAGGCCGGATATCAACTGTTTGTTTATTCGTCCGGTTCGATCCAGGCGCAGAAGCTGATTTTCGGCTGCTCGCAAGCCGGGGATCTGACGCCGCTGTTCAGCGGCTACTTCGACACCACGTCGGGCCCGAAGCGCGAAGCGCAGTCATACAGCAATATCCAACAGGCCATCGGAGTGGAGCCGAAAGAAATTCTGTTCCTGTCCGACATCGTCCAGGAACTCGACGCCGCCAGGGCCGCCGGTTTGCAAACTTGCGGGCTGGCCCGTGAGGGCGGGGAGCTGGAAGGGCATGTGACCGTCGACAGCTTTACCGGGATCGAACCGGAAGCCTTCTGAGTTCACACAATCGACGCGTAAAAAAAACAGGCCTTGAAGCGAAAGCTTCACGGCCTGTTTTTTTACGGTGTTCGAATTACATCGAGTGATAGGTCGGCAGGGCAAAACGCTGCTGACTTTGCAGCATGCCGATTTGCGGCAGCTCGCTGGCTTGTTCCGCGAGATCACGGCGGATCGCGCTGATCGCCCACGATAATTGGTCGGCGGCGTGCAATTGCTGATAGGAGAGCACGCGTTTGAACACTTTGCCGTCGGCACTCTTCAGGGTCAGCAAAATCCCGCCATCAGGACGTGGCGCAGTGGTGACGGCGAAGTTGGAGAACAGGGAAGTAAATTTTTCTTGGATCAGGTTCATGTCTTTCGCTCCGTATGCACTTGAATGGCAAGCATGCGTAGGGAGTTGCAGCGATTGTGCCAGTATTTTCGTTTTTAAAAATCCTTATAAATCAACAAGATATAAAATTCATTGATTTCTCCTGTCGTGCAATCTGCATGAATGGCCATCGTGCATCCTGCATTTTGCGGGATCGTTGTCGATCTGATGGAACCATTCCGGACTGCCGCAATCGCGCTTCGTCTTGTAGCGCTGGCGGATACAAAACATTGCAAAAACCGCGTGTACAGCCCGCGAATCCCTGACGTATTTTCGGCCTCGACCCTCGCTCGAGAAGCGCCGGTTGCCTCACCCGATTGCCCGACAATAAAAATCCGGCCTGCACGTCAAGGTCGAACGGGAGCTGCCATGCGCCACGCGCCGAGCGACACGATTACCTGGGGCATGATGCTCCGCAAACTGCCGACGATTGCCAGAGCCATCCCGCGGGTGGTGAAAGGCATGAAGGTGGCCAACGTCAAGGATCCGACCCAAACCTGTGGCCTGGGCTGGACATTCGAGCAAGCGACCCTGCGTAACCCCGATGGCCCTGCGCTGCTCTCGGGCGAGGTGGTGCTGAGTTATTCACAGGTCAACCAGTGGGCCAACCGCATCGCCCACTATCTGATCGGGCAGGGCATAGGCAAGGGCGATGTGGTGGCGGTGTTCATCGAGAACCGCCCGGAACTGCTGGTGACGATTCTGGCGCTGGCCAAGGTCGGCGCCGTCAGCGCGCTGCTCAATACCTCGCAGACCCGCGATACGCTGATTCACAGCATCAATCTGGTGACGCCGGCGGCGATCGTCGTCGGCGAGGAACTGCTGCCGGCATTTGCGGCGGTACGCGAGCAAGTGTCGATCCCTGCAATGCGCATCTGGTTCGTCGCCGATCAGGATACCTTCAGCCATCCGGGCATCGCGCCCGAGGGCTATATCAACCTGATCAGCGCCAGTGCCGACGCCTCGGGCGACAACCCGGCCAGCAGCCGGCAGATTTTTTTCGACGACCCCTGTTTCTATATCTACACCTCCGGCACCACCGGTTTGCCGAAAGCCGGCGTGTTCAAGCACGGGCGCTGGATGCGCAGTTCGGCGAGCTTCGGCATGATCGCCCTCGACATGCGCCCGGACGACATCGTCTACTGCACCCTGCCGCTGTACCACGCCACCGGGCTTTGCGTGTGCTGGGGCTCGGCGGTCAACGGCGCGTCCGGCTTCGCCATTCGCCGCAAGTTCAGCGCCCGGCAATTCTGGAGCGATGTGCGCCGCTACCGCGCCACCACCATCGGTTACGTCGGCGAGTTGTGCCGGTATCTGGTGGATCAGCCGCTCAGCGCCGACGACAGCCGTCACGACGTGCGCAAGATGATTGGCAATGGTCTGCGGCCCGGCGCGTGGGCCGAGTTCAAGACCCGTTTCGGGGTGCAACACATTTGCGAGCTTTACGCCGCCAGCGACGGCAATATCGGCTTCACCAACATCCTCAACTTCGACAACACCATCGGTTTCTCGCTGATGGCCTGGGAGCTGGTCGCCTACGATCAGGACAGCGGCGAGCCGATTCGTGGCGCTGACGGGTTCATGTGCAAGGTCGACCGGGGCGAGCGGGGCCTGCTGCTGGCGCGAATCGACGACAAGGCGCCGCTGGACGGTTACACCGATCCGCAGAAAACCGCCAAGGTCGTGCTGCAGGACGTATTCACCAAGGGCGATCGCTTTTTTAACACTGGCGATCTGCTGCGCAACATCGGTTTCGGTCATGCGCAGTTTGTCGACCGCCTCGGCGACACCTACCGCTGGAAGGGCGAGAACGTCTCGACCACCGAGGTTGAAAATCTGCTGCTCCAGCACCCGCACATTTCCGAAGCCGTGGCCTATGGCGTGGAAATCCCCAACACCAATGGCCGCGCCGGGATGGCGGCTATCACCCCGGCCGAGTCGCTGGCAACCCTGGATTTCGCCGAATTGCTGGCCTTCGCCCGCCAACGGATGCCGGCCTACGCGGTGCCGCTGTTCTTGCGGGTCAAGGTGAAAATGGAAACCACCGGCACCTTCAAATACCAGAAGACGCGCTTGAAAAACGAAGGCTTCGATCCTGGCCTGACGGGGGATGACCCGATCTATGCCTGGTTGCCGGGGACCGAAACCTACGTGCAGTTGACGGATGAAATTCTCGCGGATATCCGGGCAGGCAAGTACCGCTATTGATATTGGCTATCGGAGGTCTTGGAAAAAAGGGGATGACAGCTATCGCCGCGCTCGGGAAACTATCGGCTTTCCGATTGACCGAAAGTGGAGTTGCCCAATGTCCGACCAAAGCCGCCAGATGACCCCCGAAGAAGCTGCCGAATTCACCGAACAGGTATTCAATAAGGCGCGCGAGGGCGATGCGGTGATGCTGGATCGCCTGATCACTGCGGGCCTACCGGTGAACCTGACCAACAGCAAGGGCGACACCCTGCTGATGCTCGCCAGTTACTACGGTCACGTGGACGCGGTGCAAGTGCTGCTCAAGCACAAGGCCGACCCGGAACAACGCAACGGCAACGGCCAGAGCCCGATTGCCGGCGCGGCGTTCAAGGGTGATCTGGCGGTGGTCAAGGCATTGGTCGCCGGTGGGGCGCAGATCGAAGGCGCTTCCTTTGACGGACGCACGGCGCTGATGATGGCGGCGATGTTCAACCGGGTTGAAATCGTCGACTACTTGATCGACCAGGGCGCGGACCCGAAAGCCAAGGATGCCAACGGCATCACCGCGCTGGACGCTGCCCGCACCATGGGCGCTGTGGACACCACCGCGCAGCTGGAAAAACTGCTGGGCTGAAGTCGCTGGCCGGAACCCGCTCTGTGGCGAAGGCGAGAATGCGCTATCCTTCGCGCCCTCAAAATTCCCTTCGCCACAGGATCCGCCCCCATGAAAGCCGCACTCGCCGAACTCATCAGCAAAATCAGCTCCGGCTGCATGGGCGAAGACGAGATCCTGAAGGTCGCTGACGAAGCGGCACAGGCCTACGCCGATGCCGACGCCTTTCTGACCGCCAACCCGGACATCAACTACGACGACACTTTCCCGATTCCGCTGGGCGAGTGGGTCGTGGTCGGCAGTCTGCCGGAGACCGTGCTGTTCCAGGCCGACACCTACGTTGACCTGTTCGCGCAGATCATTGCCTCGTTCGGGCCAGGCGTCGAGTTCAACCTCAAGCCCAAGCAACTGGCCAAGACCGAAGCGCTGACCGCGCTCAACCGCATCCAGGTGCAGATGAGCAGCCTGAACAAGGAAAACGGCGGTTACACGCTGATGAACTTCAGCCAGTTGCTCGACGACGAGCTGCAAGTGGTGCTGGTCTACGGCAACGACGTGCCACGGGTAATGGAACTGTGCGCCGAAGTCGGCATTGCTGCCGCGCCGTCGCTGGAGGCCCTGAAGGTCGCCGTTCACGTCTGAACGCAATAAAAGGGAACCCTGTGCGCGGCCGTCTATCCTAAAAGTGCATGCCACTATTCTGGAGCGACACTATGGGTTCCACGTTCAACGGCCTGGTCGGCCTGATCATTCTTGCGCTCGACATCTGGGCGATCATCAATGTGCTGAAAAGCGGCGCCGAGACCGGGATGAAAATCCTTTGGGTGCTGCTTATCATCCTCTTGCCGGTTTTGGGCCTGATCATCTGGGCGATTGCCGGGCCGCGAGGCAACGTGCGGATCTGACCGTTCGCACCCTGATTGGGTCGGACCGATGAACTGAGGTTCGACCTGTCATCTTCGGCAACGTAGAATGCGCGCCTTTCCCGGGCAATCGAACCTGACGATTGGCGCCCGCGCATTCATCGGAGCACTTCACCATGACCGTCACCAAGACCAGCGAATACCTGGAAACCCTGTACGAAGGCTACGGCCAGCGTTTTCGCATGGAAAAACTGCTGCACGAAGTGCGCACCGAACATCAGCACCTGGTGATCTTCCAGAACCCGCGCATGGGCCGGGTGATGGCGCTGGACGGCGTGATCCAGACCACCGAAGCCGATGAATTCATCTATCACGAAATGCTCACCCACGTGCCGATCCTTGCTCACGGCACCGCCAAACGCGTGCTGATCATCGGCGGCGGCGACGGCGGAATGCTGCGCGAAGTGACCAAACACGCGAGCGTCGAGCACATCACCATGGTCGAGATCGACGGCACCGTGGTCGACATGTGCAAGGAGTTCCTGCCGAACCACTCCAAGGGCGCCTACGACGATCCGCGCCTGAATCTGGTGATCGACGACGGCATGCGCTTCGTCGCCACCACCACCGAAAAATTCGACGTGATCATTTCCGACTCGACCGACCCGATCGGCCCGGGCGAAGTGCTGTTCTCGGAAAACTTCTACCAGGCCTGCCACCGCTGCCTGAACGAGGGCGGCATCCTCGTGACCCAGAACGGCACGCCGTTCATGCAGATCGAAGAAGTGAAAACCACCGCCGGCCGCCTGCGCAGCCTGTTCCCGGACTGGCACTTCTATCAGGCGGCCGTGCCGACCTACATCGGCGGTTCGATGACGTTCGCCTGGGGTTCGACCAACCCGGCCTACCGCAAGCTGAGCCGCGAAATCCTGCAACAGCGCTTCATCGGCAGCGGCATCGTCACCCGCTACTACAACCCGGAAATTCACATCGGCGCCTTCGCCTTGCCGCAATACGTGCTGCAAGCGGTGAACAAGCCAAGCAACGACTGATCCTTCGCGGGTAAGAAAAAGCCGAGGCCGGTGTGCGAAAACACACCGGCCTCGGCTTTTTTTTAATGTTCAAGGCTGCAATCCCCGGGAACGATCAATCCTGACAAAAGTCGAGATAGATGTAAGCCCACTTGCGGGTTTGATCGAGGAGGCTCCGATGTCAAAGTGGAAAGTCACTTTCGTGGACGATCATGGTGAAACGATCGACGAAGTCTTCGAGTGCGAGGAATGCCCCAGCCATGAACGGGCAGCCCGCCTCATCAAGGAACGATTGCTGCCGGTCGCCGCCGAGCTTGACCTGAACGACCTGGAAGGGCGCACCGCCGATGCCGGCGTAAAAAGCCTGAAAACCCAGCACAGCATCGAAATCCGCAGCATCACCCCAATCTGAATCTTCTTTTACATTACTTGCCAGGCCTTGGCAGCGGCTCTCTCTTGGGGCTACTCTGCAAGCGAGATCAGCGAACGGATCGCTAAGGTCTGGTCTTGTCAGCTACATGCTTGTTTCCCGGCGGCAACGCGGTTGCCGTAATGCCTGGGCTGTTCGGCCAGGTGCAGGGAATACGGAAAGTCTATCCATCTATGCGAGGGGGACGTTTCATGAGCACAGCCTATCAAGAAGACATCAGCAGCAGCGTGCTGCGCCGCATGAAAGAAGGCGGTTTCGATTTTTCCCGATTCCATCCCATCGAGTTCTACGCCATTTTCCCGGACGAGGAGCGGGCGCGCAGGGCGGCAGGCAAGTTTCGCGGTGAATCCATCAATGCCCAGGTCAGTGCGCGCGACGACGGCGCCTGGTCGCTGGAATTGAGCAAGGTGATGTACGCAACCTACGACGATATTGGCGATTTCGAGCAGGGCTTTTCGGCGGTGGTCGAGCCTTTGGGCGGCATCATCGAAGGCTGGGGCGTGAAACAGGAGATCCGCAGCCGGCACCGTTTGAACTGATTACTCTCGCAACACGTCGAGCTACGGCTGACCTTCGGGTCGGCCGTTGTCGTTTCTGCACCTTGAACATTGCACGGCAAAACCCTGAAACAAGAAACCGGCGCAAAAAAAAGCCACCTGAAGAGGTGGCTGAAAGGGAAGACCGGAAGGAGAGGAAACCGGTCAGGGTTACGGCCGGGAGGGCTGCCGAGGCAAGCCGGATCAGTGGGGCTGCGGGCTTCGTCAGGGACGTTTTTGCAGCGGATGCGCGGATTATCCTCAGCCGCCGGCGGGCAGTGAAATCAACTCTGACTATGCTGGTGATAGGCGACGGGACTGCGTCGCAATGAAGCGGGGGCGATCAGGTTGGGGCATTTGCCGCACAGGAATGGTGCGGTGCGTGCGACGTGAATATCCAACCGATTGATATCAAAGCGTTTATGCCGATGGCACGGGCCTTGCGATGGCCTGTATGTCCGGAGTGACAAGGAGTACGGCATGATCCGCACCTATTTTGATGAAATGTACGATGCCGGCGGCCAGATCCGCCCGCATTACCGGGAGTTTGCCCGCTGGCTGGCCGAGACGCCTGACGAATTGCTGGCCCAGCGGCGACGCGAGGCCGATCTGCTGTTCCATCGTGCCGGGATCACGTTCACGCTCTACGGGGACGAGCAAGGGACAGAACGCCTGATTCCCTTCGACACCATTCCGCGCAGCATCCCCGCCAGCGAGTGGCGGATTGTCGAGCGCGGCTGCATCCAGCGGGTCAAGGCGCTGAACATGTTCCTCGCCGACCTTTACCACGAGCAGCGCATCATCAAGGCCGGGATCATTCCCGCCGAGCAGGTGCTGGCCAACGAGCAATACCAGTTGGCGATGCAGGGGCTGGATCTGCACCGCGATATCTATTCGCACATTTCCGGCGTCGATCTGGTGCGCGACGGCGACGGCACGTATTACGTGCTCGAGGACAACCTGCGCACGCCGAGCGGCGTGAGCTACATGCTCGAAGACCGCAAGATGATGATGCGCCTGTTCCCCGAACTGTTCGCCGCCCAGCGCATCGCCCCGATCGACCATTATCCGAACCTGTTGCTCGACACCCTGAAAAGTTCAAGCCCGATCGACGACCCGAGCGTCGTGGTGCTGACACCAGGTCGTTTCAACAGCGCGTTTTTCGAGCACGCGTTCCTCGCTCGGGAAATGGGCGTGGAACTGGTGGAGGGCGCGGACCTGTTCGTGCGCGACGACAAGGTTTTCATGCGCACCACCGACGGCCCGAAAGCGGTGGACGTGATCTACCGCCGGCTCGACGACGCGTTTCTGGATCCGCTGGCCTTCCGCCCGGATTCGATGCTCGGCGTGCCGGGGCTGCTGTCGTCCTATCGCTCGGGCAATGTGGTGCTGGCCAACGCGATCGGCACCGGCGTGGCGGACGACAAATCGGTGTATCCGTTTGTCACCGAGATGATCCGTTTCTACCTCGACGAAGAACCGATCCTGAAGAACGTGCCGACCTGGCAATGCCGTAATCCGTCCGAGCTTTCCCACGTGCTGGCCAATCTTCCCGATCTGGTGGTCAAGGAGACTCAGGGCTCCGGCGGTTACGGCATGCTCGTGGGGCCCGCAGCGACGACAGCGGAAATCGATGCATTCCGCGAGCGGATCAAGGCCAAGCCTCACGCCTACATCGCGCAACCGACGCTGTCGCTGTCAACCTGTCCGACCTTTGTCGAAAACGGCATTGCGCCGCGCCATATCGACCTGCGCCCGTTCGTATTGTCCGGCCGCGAAACCCGGGTCGTGCCCGGCGGTTTGACCCGTGTCGCCCTGCGTGAAGGCTCCCTGGTGGTGAATTCATCCCAGGGCGGCGGGACCAAGGACACCTGGGTGGTCGAGGATTGAAGGAAGCCTGCCATGTTAAGTAGAACTGCCTCGGATCTATACTGGATGTCGCGTTACCTGGAGCGGGCGGAAAACCTCGCACGGATGCTCGATGTCAGCTATTCGCTGTCGCTGATGCCGCAGGACGGCCGTGGCGACGGTCTGCACGAACTGGCGATGCCGCTGCTGATCACCGGCACGCTGGACGATTATCTGGAACGCCACGGCGAGTTGCATGCCGAACGATTGCTGCACTTTTTCGCCCTCGATGCGGCCAACCCCGCGAGCATCTACAGCTGTCTCGGTGCGGCGCGAGCCAGCGCCCACGCGGTGCGCGGGCGAATCACTGCCGACATGTGGGAAAACATCAACGCCACCTGGCTGGAGATCCGCGGGATCGCCAATCAGGGCCTCAGCCGCTATGGCATGAGCCGCTTCTGCGAGTGGATCAAAGAACGTTCGCATCTGTTCCGGGGCGCGTCCTACGGCACCATCATGCGTAACGATGCGTTTCGTTTCATTCGCCTGGGCACGTTCATCGAGCGCGCGGACAACACGCTGCGACTACTCGATGCTCGCTATGAAATGGCGGGTGATCAAGCCGAAGCGGTCAGCGATGGCACCGCTCACGCCTATTACCAGTGGAGTGCGCTGTTGCGAGCGCTGTCATCGTTCGAGGCCTACACCGAGATCTATCGCGATGCGCCGGGCGCCCGGCATGTGGCCGAGTTGCTGCTGTTGCGTGCCGATGTGCCGCGTTCCTTGCGGGCCTGCACTGAAGAAATCGACCAGATCCTGGCGCAGTTGCCGGGGGCCAACGGTCGTCCCGCGCAACGGCTGGCGGCGGAAATGGACGCGCGTCTGCGCTACACCGGCATTCAGGAAATTCTCGAGGAAGGGCTGCACGCCTGGCTCACCGAATTCATCCCGCTGGTGCGCCAGCTGGGCAACGCCATTCACAGTTCTTACCTGGAGGCCGCATGAGACTTTCCATCAGCCACGAGACCACCTATCACTACGAAGATCAGGTGCGCGCGAGCATCCAGTATCTGCGCCTGACGCCCCACGACAGCGAGCGTCAGCATGTGCTGAGCTGGCAGCTCGACCTGCCGCGCCCGGTGCGCGCCCAGCTCGATCCGTTCGGCAACATCCTGCATGTGTTGACCATGGACGAGCCCCACGAGGCGATCATCATCGGCGCCCGGGGGCAGGTCGATATCGACGAGTTGCGCGAGGCGGAGCACGAGAGCCAGTCGGCGCTGCCGTTCCTGCGTTTCACCCGGCTCACCGAAGCTGACGAGGCATTGCGGGCGTTTGCCGAGAAATCCTGCAAACAACGGCGTGACCGCAACGCTCTGATCGACCTGATGCACGGGCTTAACCAGCACATGACCTACAAGCCGGGCGCCACCGAAGTCGACACCAGCGCCGCGCAGGCGTTTGCCGGCCGCGCGGGTGTTTGCCAGGATCATGCTCACGCGTTTCTGGCCTGCGCACGCAGCCTCGGGGTGCCGTCACGTTATGTGTCGGGTTATCTGTACAGCGAGGATTGCGAGCATCTGGCCAGCCATGCCTGGGCCGAGGCCTGGATCGATGACGCCTGGTACAGCTTTGATGTGACCAATGAACTGGCGCGGCCGGAGCGGCATCTGAAACTGGCAGTAGGGCTGGATTACCTCGACGCCTGCCCGGTGCGCGGCATGCGCCGGGGCGGCGGGTCTGAGCAGATGCACGCGAAAGTGCTGGTGTCGCCGACACCAGCGCCAATCATCTCGGTGCAGCAGCAGTAAACGATGTGGTCGGTTTACTTGGCGGGCGCAATCTTGCGCCCGGCCATGTGCTGCAAATACCCGATCAGTTTCTGCAGATCCGCATCCGGCAACACCTCGGCGGAAAATCCCGGCATCTTCGCTTGCGGCCACTGACGCAGACTCTGTGGATCGCGGATATAGCGCTTGAGGAAATCCGCGCCGAAGTACTCGGTCGGGTTGTACGGAATATTCAGGTCCGGCCCGAATTGCGCATCCCCCGCGCCATTCAGGCGATGGCAGGCCAGACAATTCTTCTGGAACAGCGCAAAACCCTGATTCACCGGGTCAACGGCCTTCAAGGCAGGGTCCGGCAGCAGGGCAGGGAAGCGTTCGGCCACTGGGGCGATGCGCTTGATGCTCGCCACTTCAAACGGCCATTGTTCCGGGCTGATATTGCCGGCCTGCGGATCGGTCCACACCAGATAGAACGGCCCGGCGCTGTGCTTGCCTTCCGACAGCGGCGGCCAGGGCTGCGCCGGATCCTCGATGGCCAGCCATGCGCGTGAACCCTTGTTGTTCAGGAGCGGCGCGGCAGACAGCTCTGCGGCAAAACCGTCCAGCGCCACGGCTTGCAGGTGATCCTCGGGTTTGATGCCGGTCAGCAGCGCGGCAACCGGCACGGCGCGATAAGTCATGTCCTTTTTGTAAGACACATCATTCTTGATCGTGAGGGTTTGCACCTGAGGATGCTTGAGTAATTCCTCTGTCTGCCAAGTGCGGCTGTTCGCGCCCAGCTCCAGGTTCAGCTGCGCGGCACACAGGGGCATGCTCAGCAGCATGGCCCCAAACATAATGAGCTTTTTCAAGTGATCGCCATCCATGTCGTGGAAATGCGCAAGGTTGGCACAGCCACGCTGGCCCGGGTAGCGGGCCAGGCACATTTTCAGTGGCGATGAACAATACCTGCCGCTTGAATCAGCCGATGACCTTGGTCAGGTTCGGCAGAATCAACAACAGCGTCGTGGCGAAAAGAATGAGCCCTGCTTGACGAACTTTCGGTTGTTTGAACATGGCTTGACCGCCTTTTTTGTTATTTCCTGATGCTTGCCTGCATATCCATGACGGCAAGCGCTGCACTTCCTGTAGCGAACGCCTGTCTCGGCAAAACCCGACGACAATGACGTACATCTTCACCTTAGGGCCCGCGTCACGCTTCGCTTAGATCCATTTCGTATGTATTTCATACTGATCGCGATTAAAAAGGCATGAGGCCCATTGCCAGCTTCTTTGTCGCCCTTTTGCTAGACAGCTCGCGCACCTGAACCGGTTAACCAAGGCACGGATGACCGTCCGTCTGAGCGTGCGCGTCAACGTCATTGAGCGCTGTGGTCATTGAATCCATGACCTGCGAAGACAACAGTGACAGCACGAATTTCACTCACCGCACAGGTTCGAGGACGTCATGACCCAAGCTTTGATTTTCGACGCGTTACGTACGCCCCGTGGCAAGGGCAAGGCCGACGGTTCGCTGCACAGCGTCAAACCGGTGAACCTGGTGGCCGGGCTCTTGAGCGCTTTGCAGGTTCGTACCGAACTGGACACCAGCCAGGTCGATGACGTCGTGCTCGGTTGTGTCACGCCGATTGGCGATCAGGGCTCGGACATCGCCAAGACTGCCGTGCAGGTGGCCGATTGGGACGTCAGCGTCGCGGGCGTGCAGATCAACCGCTTCTGCGCGTCAGGGCTGGAGGCGGTAAACCTGGGGGCGATGAAAGTGCGCTCCGGGTTCGAAGACCTGGTGGTGGTCGGCGGTGTGGAATCCATGTCCCGCGTGCCGATGGGTAGCGACGGCGGCGCTTGGGCGCTGGATCCGCAAACCAATTTGCACAGCCATTTCACACCGCAAGGCGTCGGCGCGGATCTGATCGCCACGCTTGAAGGTTTCAGCCGTCAGGACGTCGATGCCTACGCGCTGCACTCGCAGCACAAAGCCGCTCGCGCCCGGGCCGACGGTTCGTTCAACAAGTCATTGGTGCCGGTGCAGGACCAGAACGGCATCATCCTGCTCGATCACGATGAGTTCATTCGCGCCGAGTCGACCCTTGAAGGTCTGGGCAAGCTCAAGCCGAGCTTCGAGATGATCGGCCAGATGGGGTTCGACGCCACGGCATTGCGGGTCTACAGCCATGTCGAGCGCATCAACCATGTGCACACGCCGGGCAACAGTTCGGGGATCGTCGACGGCGCGGCACTGATGTTGATCGGCTCCGAGGCCAAGGGGCGGGCGCTGGGCCTGCAACCCCGGGCGCGGATCGTCGCCACGGCGGTCACCAGCACTGACCCGACCATCATGCTCACCGGCCCGGCGCCGGCCACTCGCAAGGCGCTGGCCAAGGCCGGGCTGCGGGTGGAAGACATCGACCTGTTCGAGGTCAACGAGGCGTTTGCCTCGGTGGTGCTGAAATTCATCAAGGACATGGCTGTCGACCCGGACAAGGTCAACGTCAATGGCGGCTCGATCGCCATGGGCCACCCGTTGGGGGCCACCGGTTGCGCGATCCTCGGCACCTTGCTCGATGAACTGGAAGCCCGACGCCTGCGCTACGGCCTCGCGACGCTGTGCGTCGGCGGCGGCATGGGTATCGCGACCATCATCGAACGCCTCTGACCCCAAGGAATCCTGTCATGACCCAAGCCATTCGTTACGAAAAAGGCCAGGACGGCATCGTCCTCCTGACCATCGACATGCCGGGCCAGAGCGCCAACACCATGAACGCGGTGTACCGCGAGGCCATGGCCGAAAGCGTCGCCCGATTGCAGGCGGAAAAAGATGACATCGCCGGGGTGATCATCACGTCGGCCAAGAAAACCTTCTTCGCCGGTGGCGACCTGAATGAACTGATCAAGGTTGGCAAGCCCGAAGCCAAGGCTTTCTACGACATGGTGCTGACCCTCAAGGGTCAGTTGCGCACCCTGGAAACCCTCGGCAAACCGGTGGTCGCGGCGATCAACGGCGCGGCGCTCGGCGGCGGCTGGGAAATCTGCCTGGCCTGCCACCACCGCGTGGCCCTGGACGATGCGTCGGTACAGCTCGGTTTGCCGGAAGTGACCCTCGGGCTGTTGCCGGGCGGCGGTGGCGTGGTGCGCATGGTGCGCATGCTCGGTATTGAAAAGGCTCTGCCATATCTGCTCGAAGGCAAGAAGGTTCGTCCGCAACAGGCATTGCAGGCAGGTTTGATCGATGAGCTGGCGGCGGATCGCGATGAATTGCTGGCCAAGGCCCGGGCCTGGATTCTGGCCAATCCTGCGGCCGTACAGCGTTGGGATGTGAAGGGCTATCAGATCCCCGGCGGTACGCCGTCGAACCCGAAAGTCGCGCAGATGCTGGCGATTGCGCCGTCGATCCTGCGCACCAAAACCCAGGGCACGTTGCCGGCGCCGGAGAAGATTCTGTGCGCGGCGGTGGAAGGCGCGCAGGTGGATTTCGACACGGCGCACCTGATCGAAACTCGTTATTTCACTGAACTGACCACTGGCCAGATCTCGAAAAACCTGATCGGCACCTTCTGGTTCCAGCTCAATGAAATCAATGCCGGCGGTTCTCGGCCGCAGGGTTTTGCGCCTTATGTGACGAAGCGTGTGGGCGTCCTCGGCGCGGGCATGATGGGCGCGGGAATCGCCTATGTCAGCGCGTCGGCCGGGATCGACGTCGTGCTCAAGGACGTCAACCTCGCGGCTGCGGAAAAGGGCAAGGCGCATTCGGCGGCGTTGCTGGACAAGAAAGTTGCTCGCGGGCAGATGACTGCGCAACAACGTGAAGCTGTTCTGGCGCGTATCCAGACCACTGAAAGCGATACCGATCTGGCAGGCTGCGATCTGATCATCGAGGCGGTGTTCGAGGATCGTCAACTCAAGGCCAAGGTCTCGGCAGCGGCGCAGCAAGTGGTCGGCGCCGACGCGGTGATTGCTTCCAACACCTCTACCTTGCCAATCACTGGTTTGGCGACCGCAGTACCGGATCAAGGCAAGTTCATCGGCCTGCACTTCTTCAGCCCGGTGGAAAAAATGCCGTTGGTGGAAATCATCAAAGGCGCGCAAACCAGCGACGAAACCCTCGCACGCGGGTTCGATTTCGTACTGCAAATCAAGAAAACCCCGATTGTGGTCAACGACAGTCGCGGCTTCTTCACTTCGCGAGTATTCGGCACCTTCATCAATGAAGGCATTGCGATGCTGGGTGAGGGCGTCAGTGCGCCGATGATCGAGACCGAAGCGCGCAAGGCCGGCATGCCTGTCGGGCCGCTGGCGATCTCTGACGAAGTTTCCCTCAGCCTGATGAGCCATATCCGTCAACAAACGGCCAAAGACCTTCAAGCAGAAGGGAAACCGCTGATTGAGCACCCGGCGTTTGCCGTGATTGACTTGCTGCTCAACGAATACAAGCGGCCGGGCAAGGCCGCGGGAGGCGGTTTTTATGAGTACCCGTTGGGTGGGCAGAAGCATCTGTGGCCCGAACTGAAAACCCGCTTCGAGAAAGCCGACGGGCAGATTTCGCCGAAGGACGTGCGTGATCGACTGCTGTTCGTGCAGGCGATTGAAACCGTACGTTGCGTGGAGGAGGGCGTGCTGACGTCGACGGCGGATGCGAACGTCGGCTCGATTTTCGGTATCGGCTTCGCGGCATGGACGGGCGGTGCGCTGCAGTTCATCAACCAATATGGGGTGAAGGACTTTGTCGCGCGGGCGCAGTACCTGGCGGAACAGTACGGTGAGCGTTTCGCACCGCCAGCGCTGCTGCTGGAGAAGGCTGCGAAAGGCGAGTTGTTCTAACGGGCTGGGAACGCATTTCGGGGCTTGCCTTGCCGGGTGGTTTCAAGGCAGGCTCTGGGGTGTGCATTATTCCCATCACGTGTCAGGTATTTTTTATGTCGCTACGCATCTGCATTCTGGAAACCGACATCCTGCGTCCGGAACTGGTCGATCAATATCAGGGTTACGGGCAGATGTTCCAGCGCCTGTTCTCGCAGCAACCGATCGCCGCCGAGTTCACGGTCTACAACGTGATGCAGGGCGATTATCCGAGTGATGACCTGACCTTCGATGCTTACCTGGTGACCGGCAGCAAGGCCGACTCGTTTGGTACCGATCCGTGGATCCAGACACTCAAGCAATACCTCCTGACCCGTTATGAGCGCGGCGACAAACTGCTGGGCGTGTGCTTCGGCCATCAGTTGCTGGCACTGCTGCTGGGTGGCAAGAGCGAGCGTGCTACGCAAGGTTGGGGCGTCGGCATTCACAATTACAAACTGGCGGCCAAGGCACCGTGGATGAGCCCGGTGCGCGAAGAGCTGACGCTTTTGATCAGCCACCAGGATCAGGTGACGGCGCTGCCGGAGAACGCAACGGTGATTGCTTCCAGCGATTTCTGCCCGTACGCGGCGTACCACATCAACGATCAGGTGCTGTGCTTCCAGGGACATCCGGAATTCATTCACGACTATTCGCGAGCGCTGCTGGATCTGCGTCAGGAAGCGCTGGGCGAGCAGGTCTACAGTAAGGGCGTGGCCAGTCTGGAACATCAGCACCACGGCACCACCGTGGCGGAATGGATGATGCGCTTCGTGGCGCACAAACCGACCGCTGCTTGAGCCCTGACGCCCTCGTGCCTTGCAACGGGGGCGTTTTTTCTTATAGCCAGCCGGATTTCTTGAAGCTTGCCCACAGGCTCACGCAGCCGACCGTGATAAATCCCAGCACGCCGAAATAGCCGTAATGCCAGCTCAGCTCCGGCATGTTCTGGAAGTTCATCCCGTAAATCCCGGCCACCGCCGTCGGGAACGCCAGAATCGCCGCCCACGCAGCGAATTTACGCTGCACGACGCTCTGGCGTGAGGCTTCCAGCAGCACGCCGATTTCGATGGTCTGGCTGGCGATGTCGGCCAGGGTGGTCAGATCTTCCATCTGCCGGTTCACGTGGATCTGTACGTCGCGAAAGTACGGGCGCATGTTCTTGTCGATGAAGGGGAAGCTCAGCTTCTGCAGTTCCTCGCCGATTTCCACCATCGGCGCGGCGTATCGACGCAAACGCAGGACATCGCGACGCAGGCCGTGAAGCTTCTGGATGTCGTGCTCATTCAGTGCGCTGCACAACACGTTGCGCTCCAGTTCATCTATCTCGGCGTGGATCGCTTCACCCACCGGCTGATAGTTTTCGATGACGAAATCCAGCAGCGCATACAGTACGAAATCTTCCCCGTGTTCCAGCAACAGTGGCCGCGCCTCACAGCGTTGGCGGACATGGGCGTAGGACGCCGAGTGACCGTTGCGGGCGGTGATGATGTAGCCCTTGCCGGCGAAGATGTGGGTTTCGATGAACTGCAGAATTCCGTGTTCGCGCACCGGCGAGTAGGTGACGATGAATAGCGCGTCGCCAAAGGTTTCCAGCTTCGGCCGGCTGTGCTTTTCCAGGGCGTCTTCAATGGCCAGTTCGTGCAGGTTGAACTGGCGTTGCAGGTTGGACAGTTCCTGAGCGTTCGGCTCTTCGAGGCCGATCCAGACGAAGTGGCCGGTCTTGGCGGCCCAGGCCGCGCCTTCGTCGAGGGAAATATTGGTGACTTTCTTACCGGCGCTGTAAACCGCAGCAGCAACAACTCGACCCATGGTGGTGATTCACTTCTTCTTGGCAGATGGCAGGGGGAAACATGACTTCAGCTTAGCCATGTCGCTGCTTGAGAGTCAGTGAAATCTGCACAGTTCACTGGGCAAAAGAAAACCCGCACTGGGCGGGCTTCTTTTTTATGCGGCTTGCAGTTGCCGATCCATTGCATCGATGCACTCGCGCATCTGCTCGCGGCACTGGCTGATGAGCATGGGCATGTCGTCCATGGTCAGTCCGGCGGTAGGAATGGCCGGCAGCGAGCGTATGAGAATTTTCCCGCTGTGCCAACGGTTCAGGCGCATGTGCTTGATGTAGCTGCTGACACACACCGGAACGATCGGCACTCCGGCGGCGATGGCCATCTGGAATGCGCCTTTTTTGAACGGCAGCATTTCCTCACCCAGGTTGCGGGTGCCTTCCGGGAAGACCCAGATCGAGGTGTCCTTGTGCTGCAAGGTGTCAGTGGTGGTCAGCATCGAACGGCGCGCCTTGTGCGCGTTCCCGCGATCGATCAACACATTGCCCGCCAGCCAGAACAGCTGCCCGAACAGCGGCACCCACTTCAGGCTTTTTTTGCCGATGCACACCGTACGACGCGGCACCACGTTACCGAACACGAACAGGTCGTAGTTGGACTGGTGGTTGGCAATGATCACGCAGCTGTCGGGTTTGTTCATCAATGGGCCCACATCGGCCTTCACCCGCAGACGCAAAATGCACATGGCCGGCAATGCATAGAGGCGGGCACACAGGCGACTGTTGTCCGGATTGAATGGCCGGCACAGCCCGAGTATCACTCCGAGTATTCCCGCAAGAATAAAGTGCAGGCTCATCAATAACATACGAAACACAAACAGCATTTTCAGGCCCATCGGGACAAAAGGTGGCGCAGTGTACGGATGTGCACTGTTTTCGGCAATTGCCGCTAAAGAGTCCGGAGATGGGCGATGTTTAAGCGCATGTTTCCGACTTGTTGGTCAGAGGCGTCCTAGAGCTGCTGCCGAGTTTTCAACAGAGCGTGCAAGAAAAAGCCCGACACGACGGTCGGGCTTTTCTGAATCGGGGCGAGCCGGGTATCAGCCCAGATGCTCCTGATCCTGGATGATCGCGTTGTCCAGAGTTTCCAGCAGCGCCTTGCGCACCTTCAACTTGGTGTTCTTGTGCGCAGTCATATTGATCTTCTTCAGCTGACGCGCGGCGGCGAGGGCGGCACCTTGCAGTTCCTCGGCAGAAACTACTTTGTCGAGGAAACCGGCATCCACTGCACTTTGCGGATCAAACATCTCGCCGTTGATCACCGAACGGTGGAAAGCCGAGCGACGCAGGCGATCACGGGCCAGCTCGATGCCGGCGTGGTGCATGGTCATGCCGATCTGCACTTCATTCAGACCAATGCTGAACGGGCCGTCGACACCGATCCGATAATCGGCGGACAACAGAATGAACGCACCTTTGGCCACGGCATGTCCCGGGCACGCAACGATCACCGGGAACGGGTGCGACAACAGGCGGCGGGCCAGGGTGGAACCGGCGGTCACCAGCGACACCGCTTCCTTAGGGCCGGCAGTCATCACTTTCAGGTCATAGCCGCCAGAGAGAATGCCCGGCTGACCGGTGATGATCACGACGGCACGATCCACCACTGCCTGATCCAGCGCCGCGTTGAAGGCTGCGATCACGTCCGGGGAAATGGCGTTGACCTTGCCGTTGCTCAGGGTCAGGGTCGCGATACCGTCTTCGAGGTGGTAGGCAATCAGGTCGCTCATGGCGCAATTCCTTATAAGAAAGATGGGCAGACGTTACCCACCGTCGCCGGTCAGGTAAAGCACTGTGACTGACCCGCCAGTCACTGTTTGCCGACTGACACGACGCGTGGCTGACGCATTCGCGCCCATATAGAAGGGCTGCGCTCACCGGAGATTGGCCGGATCGTCATCGTTCCTTGAGGGGGGTAACGACTTTTTCTCTTAACCGCATGAAAATTCTGAAAAAAGTTTGCCATCAGAAAAGCTTTCGACTACATTAGCGCGCCTCGACAGACAGAACATGTTTGAAGAGATACGGTGAAGTGTCCGAGTGGCTTAAGGAGCACGCCTGGAAAGTGTGTATACAGGAAACTGTATCGAGAGTTCGAATCTCTCCTTCACCGCCAAATTCGATGTAAACAAAACCCCTAGTTTCTATGGAAACTAGGGGTTTTGTGCATTCTGGCGCCAGTATTTTTTGGTCACAGAGACGGATTCGGCTTCCTTTTGCCAGGGCATTACAATCGCGGCTATTTCCTGCATGTAAAAGGACGACCTCCATGATCATTTCTACCACCCACTCCATCGAAGGCCGGCAAATTACGGCTTATCTGGATATCGTCAGTGCCGAGTCGGTGCAGGGCGTGAATGTGATTCGCGATATGTTTGCCGGGATGCGGGACTTTTTCGGCGGGCGTTCGCAGACGCTGGAGCGGGCGTTGAAGGAGGCGCGTGTTCAGGCGACTGACGAGATCAAGGAGCGCGCGCGGGCTTTGCAGGCGGATGCGGTGGTCGGGGTGGATTTCGAGATCAGCATGCCGGCAGGGAAGGGTGGCATGGTAGTGGTGTTTGCGACCGGCACGGCGGTCAAGTTGCGCTGAGGCATGTGAGCCCATTCAATGGAATGGGCCCTTTACTGACAATCAGCCCTGTGGTTTGAGCAGCGCGGTGCCTTTCAAGTCGTAGGTCAGCAGCGTTTTTAGCGGCGCGGGACCAATGGTTCGTCATTGTGTTTAATTTCCGTAGGCCATTCGTCGGCCCCCAGATGATCTGAATCACAAGTCCAGGAATGACCGGCTAGTCTCAAAAGCCTTGGAGGTCGATATTTTTTCAGGCAAAAGGGTTTGCCGGTGTCGGCCCGCATTTGAAAAGGGGTGATGAGATGACTGATCCGTACATCGAAGACGACGGGGCTGAATTTCCATTCAACAATTGCGTGCGCTGCGGCCAGACGGAGTATCAGGCCGGGTTTGGCGAGGACCCGGTGCAGACCGGCAAGATCAAGTCCACGGCACCCAAGGGGCCGAAGGCGAAGTTCCTGCCGAAGGTCACCACTCGCTCCAGAAAGTGATCCTTATCCTGCAAAGCCTCGTCATTGAACGGGGTTTTTTATGCTCTGCCTTGGTCAGGAAGCGTCTTACATCGATTGAGGATTTTGTCCGGTTTTTTTCACAAACTTTTCACACCTGCGTTAGTAGGGTGAAGCCATCCGTTAGAAAGCAAGTCTCCAGCCCGTCTCCCCAGCGGGCTTTTTTTTGCTCGTCATAAAACCTTTTCTGTATTCGCTGTCCAATCGGCGCCAAGCGCGTTGCGACGCTGGACATTGACGCGGCAAGAGCATTCAATCTGCGACCTTTTTTATTCCTTCTGTTGAGGTTTTTCGTCATGCGTTTAACTCTGCCTGCTCTGGTTCTGGGGCTTCTGGTTGCTCAAGGTGCGATGGCTGGCGACGGTACCGCCGCATTGGGTGGCGGTCTGGGCGGCGCTCTGGGTAACGTGGTTGGTCAGAAAATGGGCGGCAGCACCGGTGCAGCGATTGGTGCTGGTGTGGCGGGTGCGGCCGGCAGCGCATTGGCTGCCAAGAAAGGGGCTCGTACCAAAGCGGCCATTGGCGGCGGTGTCGGTGCGGCAGGCGGTTCGGTGATCGGTAACAGCCTGGGCGGCAAGACCGGCGCCACCATCGGTGCTGGCCTGGGCGGCGCAGCCGGTGGCGCGGTGGGCAGCAATCTGTCCAAGGGCCATAAGCGTCACTGATTGCCAACGCGTGACTGAAAAGGCCCGGCTTCATGCCGGGCCTTTTCGTTGCTGAACGTTTTTGCCGTATGCGCCTCCAATACCACATAGCCCCCTCCGCGGGCGTACCGTCCCGACTCGGGACCTGTGAGGTCTGTATGCGATTGACATTATCCGCATTGGTTTTGGGATTGTTCGTGGCCCAAGGTGCCATGGCCGCCGGCGATGGCACTGCCGCCGTGGGTGGCGGATTGGGTGGCGCGTTGGGCAATGTGGTCGGCGGCCAGCTCGGTGGCAGTACCGGCGCGGCGGTAGGTGCAGGCGTTGGCGGTGCGGCCGGCAGTGCCGTTGGAGCGAACAAACGCAATCGTACGGAAGCCGCCATTGGCGGCGGCCTCGGCGCCGCAGGCGGTTCAGTGGTCGGCAACAGCCTCGGTGGCTCGACCGGTTCGACCATCGGCGCAGGGCTGGGTGGCGCGGCGGGTGGTGCGGTCGGTAACAACCTGGGTGACGATGGCGGCAAGTCGCATTCCGGTGGTGGCCACAAGCACAAGTACAAACACAAGAACCGTCATCGTTGAGTGATGGGTTCTACAGAAACCCGGTTTTATGCCGGGTTTTTTTACGCCTGCGCGTCATGCGCAGGAACGAATGGCGACCATACTTTTCGAACGTCGTATACGAATGCGATTGACGAGGTGCGCCATGACTCCCGAAACCGAAGGCAAGGAAGAAAAAGGCCCGAGCGGATTGCCGTTTATCAATGATCCGGGGAATGAAGATCCGGGGTCGTTGATGGATGATGCGACGGTTCCGCTTATGGAGGGTGAGGACGAGCTTGAGTATGAGGATTTTGATGATGATGAGTAATTGTTGGGCAGATCCGGGGTGTGAGTATCGGCAATTCACACCTGGACCTAATCATTCTGGTTTTTTGAGGATGTACAGGTTATCCGAAGCAGACATTTTTTCTATTTTATGTAACGCCAAATACTCGTTGAATTCTTTTTCTAGTTCGTTTTTGTCGCAGTATTTTTTGTATTTCAAAGGTCTGTCACTGGCGTAAATGTAGAGGCGCCAAATATCAAAGCCGTCGATTCTATTGTTTGATCCGTAGTCGAAGTCCACAGACTCTGTAGGGAAGTGGATAGCGCATCCGACACCGTGCAGTTCGTATTCCACTGTATCTGTTATTTTTCCGCATCGTTTTATCTGATTGGAGCGCCACAACCTCAGAATATTTCGAGTGCCAAAATTTTCCTCCAGCAATTTCGTGCCGATATCTACTTTGTATAAAAAGTCAGTTATTAGATCTTCAAGGGTGCTGTCTCGTTCTGTCATCTTCTTCTGTGATGCTCCAATCTGTCATGGCCAGTGTTCGCTGCTGATTCTAAGACTTCTTCGATAGTGTTTAGAGTTCCTTTATGTTTTTTATATCAGTTACTAGTTTTATTATTACGTCTGTTGAGGTTTGCCGCGCAGCCGCTGCACGATGGTGGCCATCTAAAATATAGAGGTTGCCGTTGTGTTCTGCCACGTCGATGGGGAACTTATTGTCATACCCGGCAGTTCGCATGTTTTGTCCTAACTTTTCTACTCGTTTAGTTGAACCTTTTCCTACTATTGCATGCGTTCGTATCAAGGTTTTCGGGTCTACCTCGAAAAAAATGGTAGGGGGTTGTGGTTCACCTTTATTTACCTTTGAACCACCTACCCCATCCGGCACCGGACATCCCGGCCCGTTCGGCGGCGGACAATTGGACGTCAACCCCAACGGATCCACCCACCCCGTGGGATTCGGCACGTACCGGTACTGGTTCAGCCCCCCGGCCAGCTTCACCGGATCCGGCGTCAGGTACCGGCCCACCTCCGGGTCGTAATACCGATGCCGGTTGTAATGCAGTCCGCTTTCGTCATCGAAGTACTGCCCCTGAAAGCGCAGCGGCTGGTTCAGGTAGTCCTCGGTCGCCAGTTCCAGCGAGGTGACCTTGCCGTAGGCGCTGTATTTGGCTGACCAGACGATCTCGCCGCTGTAATCGGTCAACTCCTGCGGCGTGCCGAGGTGGTCGAGCTGGTAGTAGAACGGGCAGGCGCGTTTCGGGCCTTTGCCGTCGAGCATCGCCAGCGGGCGGAAGGTCCCCGGTTCGTAGATGAAGCTGCGGTGTTGTTGTTTGCTGCTTTCGGCGATCAGGTGGTCGCCTTGCCAGAAGAACTCGGTGGTCTGGCCGTCGACGGTCTTGCGGATGCGCCGGCCGAAGGCGTCGTATTGGTAGGTCGCGCTGGTGCCGTCGGGGCGGGTGAGGCCGATCAGGCGGTGCTGGCTGTCGTAGCGGTATTCGGTGACGAGTGTTTGCGCGCGGCCGCGGCGTTCGCGGATCAGGTTGCCGAAGGCGTCGTAGTCGTAATGGCGGTCGCCCTGCATCAACAGGCGGTTGCCCTTGATCTGGGTCGGGCCGGGGCGGTCCTGCATCAGCAGGTTGCCGGCCGGGTCGTGGGCGAAGTTTTCCGGCACATCGTCGCGGGTGTGGCGCACGCGAATCAGCCGGTCGAGGGCGTCATAGGTGTAGCTGCGCTGGCCGTGGCGGGTGTCGGCAATGTGTTCGAGGTTGCCGTTGGCGCTGTAGGCAAAGTCGCGGCGGTACAGCGCGCTGCGTTGATGGCCTACGGCGTGGGACTGCAAGCGGCCCTGTTCGTCGTAGGCATATTCGCTGAGCAGCAGGCCTTGCTGGCGCTGCTGTTCGCGGCCGTTCTGGTTGACGTGGCGGGTCAGCAAGGCGCCGTTGAGGTCGATCGCGGTCAGCGCACCGCCCTTGGCGTAGTGGTAATCGAGCTTGCTGTTGTCCGGCAGGCGCAGGCGGGTCAGTTGGCCGCAGGCGTCATAGGTGTAACGCAGGGTGCCCCAGCCCTGATGCTCGCGCACCAGTCGGTCCTGCAGGTCGTATTCGAAGGCCAGCGGGTGATCCTGGCCGTCGTCCACCCCGACCAGACGGCCTAAGCGGTCATAGCGATAGCTGACCTCGACCCCGTCCGGCAGGGTCTTGAGCAGCAGACGTCCGGCGCTGTCGCGTTGGTAAGCGGTGACCAGCGTCGAGCCGTCGTCGCCGAACTCGGTCTTTTCCAGCAGATGGCCGTTGCGGTCGTAGACGTACGCGGTGCGCCGGCCATCGAAGCAGGTTTCCTGTCGGATCAGTCCGGTCGGCGTGTAGTCCAGCCGGTACTTTTCGCCGGACTCGTTCTCGATTTCCGTGAGCAGCAGCTGCGCATGGTCGTAGCGGTACTGCACTCGTGTACCGTCCGGGTTGATCCGCCGGCTGACCAGGTGCAGGTCGTCGTCATACTCGTAACGGGTGATCCGCCCCTGTTCATCGCGTTCGGCGGTGATCTGGCCATAGGCGCTGTAGGACCAGGCGCGGGTGGCTCCGGTAGGCAGCGTCGTCTGGATCAGCCGGCCAACGGCGTCCCAGGCGTGGCGGGTGACCGCACCATGCTCGTCCTGAACCGTCGTCCGCCGCCCCAAGGCGTCGTAGGAAAACTTCCGAACCCCGCCGTCCGGCAGACTTTCCTCGACCAGTTGACCCAGGTCGTTCCAGACGAACACATGGCGACCACTGTCCGGATAACGGATCGACCGCAACCGCCCCTGCGCGTCAAAGTGGTAATGGGTGACATGACCGTCGGGATCGACCGCCTCGGTGACGTCACCCTGGGCATTGCGCCGGTACGTCCAAACGGCATCGCCGCGTGAACGGCTGTGCAGGAAACCGTTACGGTACTCGTAGGACGTCGGTGCATCGTCCGGCGGAATCAGCGCGATCAGCCGTCCGGCATCGTCGTAGCGGTACTCGGTGACCGCGCCCAGCGCATCCTGCTCGGCAACCAGCCGGCCCGCCGAATCGTAGGCCTTGAGCTGCTCGCCCCCGTCCGCCGACACCTGACGCACCAGCCGCGCCGTGTCGTCGTGGACGTAAGTTTCTTCAGTCCCGTCGACGTAATGCACGGTGACGCTGCCGGCGTCATCCCAGACGTAACGCGTGTCCATCTGCGAAAACGACGCCCAGTGCCGCACGCAACGCGCCGCCTTGCCGGACCGCTCCCATGCCCAGAAGAAGCTCGCACCGCCAGCCAGTTGCCGTTGCAGGATGACGTGCCGGTCGTCGTAGTCGTAACGCTCGCTTTCGCCGACGGCGTTGGTCGCCTCGATCAATCGATGGCGGGCATCAAAGCGGTAACTGGCCAGCGTCTGCTCGGTACGCCAGGCCGCCTCGCGCCAGACCTGATAATCGACCGCGACCAGATGCGCCCGCTCATAGCGCAGCAACAACGAACGACCGGCCCCGTTATCCAGGCGCTGAATCCGGTCGGAAAGATCCCGATGCACCGTCAGACGATTGCCGTACGCATCGCTGATGGCGATCAGACGCCCAACCCGAAAGTGATAAAACCGCGCGGCCTCACCCGCCAGCGCAACGATCAACTCTTCCGGTTCATCCCCGAGAAAGATCGCCGCCCGCGACAGACTGTTGTGAATCGCCGGCCGCTCAACGCTCGGCAACGGAAACCGCGTGCGCCGGTTCTCATGGTCGACCCAGACCACCGCCGCACCATCAACCTCCAATCGATGCGCCAGCGAATGGCTCCAGCCAAACCCCAATCCAGCATCGATCTCGGCCGCACTGCTGCGATACAAGCGGCTGAACTCGAACGGCAACAGCCCATCGAGTACACCGTCAGTCAACGTCAGCAGTTCTTCCCCGGTGACCATCGACACCGGACAGCCGTTGGTGCAGGTCAGCGGCGCACAATCGGCGCTGTCACCGTTGGGATTTTTCGCCTGATCCGAAGCATCATCGCGAGGCTCATGCCGTTCCATTCGCGTCATGCCGTGGGACTTGTCACGGACAATGGCGGCCGGATTCGCAACCGTCAGCATCTGTGCATCCGCCGTGCGAATCTCCAGCGGGACAGCGGGTGTTGGTCGCAACGGCGCCTGCCGCGCATTAACCATCAACGGCTTCAACGCACCCGCATGTCGGGTCAGATCGGGCGCCGAGGTCATCTGCGCCAGTCGCAACGCCGAAGCCGCCAGCCATTCCCGGGCACGCGGCGATTTGATCTTGCCCAGTACTTTGGTGCTCAACCGAAGCGGCACACCCATGCCACCTGACACGCACATCAGCAGAAAACTGACCAGAAGTTCAGCGCGTACCTCAGCCACCACCTCGGCCAGAAATTGCGGCGGCAACATCTTCAGCCAACTGGTAAAGGCCGCCAGGTAAATGAACAGCAACGGCTCGTCGCTGAGCATCAGCAGGCCGTTGGCGATGGCCTCGGTGGACGCCTCGAGCAAGGCATCCAGTTCAACGCTGGACAGGTATTGCAGAAGTTTTTCACTGTTGGCCTGCAAGTCGGCGAGCAAGGCAAACAGCTGTTTCACGTCATCCCAGACACCGTTCAGCGCGGATTCGAAACCGTGCCAGTCAGCCTGTTGCAACTGCCCGTAACGCTCGCTTAAACCGGCGCTGGAAAACTCCGTCCACTGCGGTTGAAACCCTTTCCATTCCTCACGCAACCAGCCTTCCAGACCATCAAGAAGGCCCTGATACGAGGCGTACAACGTCTGGATATGCGCCGCGGAAACATCGGGAAAGAAGGTGATGCGATAACGCTGGCCCCGGTCGCAGTCGTCGACCTTGAGAATGCCGCCGGGGCCGATGGTGTAACGCCGCGGTTCGCCAAAACCCGGAACACCGTCGACGTCGGAAATGACCGGTTCAAGGATCACGGGCGTATCGCCGATCGGCACAAACCGCGCGGCTTCGAACATGTGCACCAGCGTCAGGGAGCCGGTGGCGGAGCACATGGCCACGGAGGAACTGATGGGTTTGCGGCTGGTAACCGGTGCGCCGAGTCGGACGTCGTTGCCGACCTGGAACACTTGCTCGACACCCAGCGCGGTTACCGTCCAGAACTGCTCGGCCCAGGCGTCATAGTTGTTGAGACAAAGGCGAAACTCACGAACCAGCTTTTCGACGTCAGGCTTGTCAGGGTTCAGCGCAGCGACCACCAGCAAACCAATGCTGTTGTTCAGTTTCAGGAGCTGGTCAGATGGAAGCATGCAGTCACTCGCGCGCATCAGGGGAATGGCGCGAAACTTTGCGGGGGATCAAACAGGAAAGAAGTCAGCCGAGTAGGCGATGTCTGTAGGGCAATTCTGTAAATGTGCGGGAGGGCGTTCGGCGGACAACCGACATTGCCCGTTGCTCAACCTCGGCCACGCTCGTTATGCTGCTGAACCCTTTAATCAGATCCGAGCAGCGGCGCTCCCCACGCCGCCCGGGATGTCTTTGATAACGGATCCGATGATGAATGCACCGCTGAAGGCGTTCGGCCCGATCAAGGCCGTGATTTTCGATATGGACGGTTTGCTGCTGGACACCGAAGGCATCTACACCGAGGTCACCTCGCTGATTGCCGAGCGTTACGGGCGCACGTTCGACTGGAGCATCAAGCAGAACATCATCGGGCGTGGCGCCGGTGATCTGGCCCGTTATGTGGTCGAGGCGCTGGATCTGCCGATCACCGCCGAAGAGTTTCTGGTGATCCGCGAGCCACTGATGCGCGAGCGCTTTCCCACCGCGCAGGCGATGCCGGGCGCCGAGGAACTGATCCGCCACTTCAAGGCGCACAACATTCCGATTGCGGTCGGCACCAGTTCATCGCGCCAGTCGTTCGGTCAGAAAACCACCTTGCACCGCGACTGGTTCGCGTTGTTCGACTTCATTGTTACCGCTGACGATCCGGAAGTCGGCGCGGCCAAGCCGGCGCCGGACATCTTCCTCACCGCCGCTCGGCGCCTGGGTGTTGCGCCGCAAGATTGCCTGGTGTTCGAAGATTCACCGTTCGGCGTGACAGCCGCGAAAGCAGCCGGCATGACCGCCATCGCCATTCCCGATGCCGCCATGGCCGATGAAAAATACGCACACGCCGACGGGATTCTTCGTACGTTGAAAGCGTTCACGCCGAGTGCATGCGGATTGCCGGCGCTTGACTGGGCCTGATCAAACCGCAGACAAAAAAACGCCGCCCCTCTGTCAAAGGAGGGGCGGCGTTTTTCGTTATCGACTATCTGATCAATCAGGCGCCGAAACCACCGTCGATGGTCAGGCTGGCACCGGTGATGTAGCCGGCCTCCGGGCTTGCCAGGTACGCAACGAAGCTGGCGATCTCTTCGGCCTTGCCGTAGCGACCCACTGCCATCAACGGTATCAGACTGTCGGCAAAATCGCCGTGAGCCGGGTTCATGTCGGTATCGACCGGGCCGGGTTGCACGTTGTTGATGGTGATACCGCGTGGACCGAGGTCGCGGGCCAGGCCTTTGGTCAGGCCGACCAGGGCGGACTTGCTCATCGCATACACGCCGCCACCGGCGAAGGGCATGCGGTCGGCGTTGGTGCTGCCGATGTTGATGATGCGCGAGCCTTCGCCCATGTGTTTGGCGGCTTCCTGGCTGGCGATGAACACGCTGCGTACGTTGATTGCCAGGGTCTGGTCGAAGTCTTCCAGTTTGAAGTCTTCCAGCGGCGCGACGGCCAGCACACCGGCGTTGTTGACCAGAATGTCGAGGCGGCCAAAGGTTTCGACAGTGGCGTTCACCGCGTTGCGGATGGCGTCGGCGTCGGCGCTGTCAGCCTTGATCGCCAGGGCTTTGCCGCCGGTGGCAGTGATGCTGTTTTGCAGTTCTTCAGCCTTGGCGGCCGAGCTGACGTAGGTAAAGGCAACCGCGGCGCCTTCAGCGGCCAGACGTTTGACAATGGCGGCACCGATGCCGCGAGAGCCGCCTTGAATCAGAGCGACTTTACCGCTGAGGTGTTGAGTGGTCATGTTCGATCTCCAGAAGTTTCAAGGCGGGCTGCCTTGGTGTGGTGTCGAGTATCTGCCTCTCGCCCCCAGGCGAGTAGACCGTGGTTGCTATAGTCTGTGTAAACCAAAAGTTTAGAGTGGTGGCCATGGAAACCTTCAGCAGTATCGAATGCTTCGTGCGCAGCGCCGAAGTCGGCAGCTTTGCCGAAGCCGCACGACGCCTGAGCCTGACACCGGCCGCCGTGGGCAAAAGCGTGGCGAAACTGGAAGTGCGCCTCGGCGTGAGGCTGTTCCAGCGTAGCACCCGTCGGTTGACTCTGACGGAAGCGGGGCAATTGTTTCTGAGTGAGGTCAGCGGCAGCCTGACCACCATCCAGAATGCGGTAAACAATCTGGCCAGCGCTGGCGGGCAACCGGCGGGCACACTGAAAGTCAGCATGGGCACGGTGTTCGGCCGCTTGTACATCGTGCCGTTGTTGGGAGAGTTCCTGAAAAGGTTTCCGGCGATCAACCCGGACTGGCACTTCGATAACCGTCAGGTCGATTTGATCGGCCAGGGTTTCGATGCGGCGATTGGTGGTGGTTTCGAATTGCCCCAAGGCGTGGTGGCGCGCAGGCTGACGCCGGCGCATCGGGTATTGGTGGCTTGCGCCGATTATCTGGATCGGTACGCACCGATCAACGAGCCGGACGACCTTAAGTTGCACGACGGCATCCTGATCCGCTCACCGCAAACCGGGCGTGTACGCTCCTGGCAGCTGACGCATCGCACCCGACCACACAGCCCGCTGACCCTCAAGGCCCGAATGACCATGAGCGATTCCGAAGCCGCCTGCGCCACGGCGGCGCAGGGGTTGGGGATCGCGCTGGTGAGCATGCCGTTCGCCGTCGGCTACCTTGAGGCGGGGACTTTGCAGCGCGTCCTGCCGGACTGGTACGTCGACGATGGCAACATCTCCATCTATTACGCTGAACACAAACTGTTGCCGGGCAAGACTCGTGCGTTCGTCGATTTTGTCATCGAGCAGTTTTCAACCCTGGGCCTTGCCGAACGGTTCAACGCGCAAAACGAGCTGGCCAACCGATGATGGTTTTTGGACGCGGCGTCGCATACGTGCGCACCTTGGATGTCGACAGCCCCAGTCGCACCAGCGATTCGGCGATGGTCACGGCCGCAGTGACGCCATCCACCACCGGTACTCCGGTGCGCTGACGAATCTTCTCATCAAGTCCGGCCATGCCGCCGCAGCCGAGGCAGATCACTTCGGCCTTATCCTGAGTGACCGCCAGTTCCGCCTGATGCACGATCGCTTCCAACGCCCGTTGCGGCTCGTGCTCCAGCTCCAGAACCGCCAGGCCACTGGCGCGCACCGAGGCGCAGCGGTCCCACAGGCCGGACAGTTTCAGCCGATCCTCGATCAGCGGCACTGTGCGATCCAGTGTGGTGACCACCGAATACGCATGGCCCAGAAACATCGCAGTGCTCGCCGCCGCATCGGTGATGTCCACCACGGGTACGTTGAGCAGTTCCTGCAAACCTTCGCGACCGTGTTCGCCGTAGCCGGCCTGAATCACGGCGTCGAACGGCTGGTCGTAGGACATCACCCGGTCCATCACGGCGATGGCGGCCAGATAACTTTCGAAATTGCCCTCGACTGAATCGGCGCCGAAATGCGGGGTCAGGCCGACAATCTCGGTGCCGGGCGAGGCGACAGTCTGCGCCGAACGGGCGATGGCCTGGGTGATGGATTCGGTGGTGTTGACGTTGACCACGAGAATTCGCATGGGAAGTCCTTATTACGGTTGGTTCTGCGGCCCTGTGAAGAGCCGCCAAAAGATTCAGTGGCTGACGTTGTCGACGGCAATGGCTTCACCATCCACATCGGCGTAGTGCGGCTGGCGTTTGGCGATGATCAGGTAGAGCATCCCGGCAATGCCGGCGCCGATCAGCCAGGAGAAGGGTGAAACGTTATGGAAGCCCGGCACCAGTGCCAGGACGATGGCGATGAGCGCGGCCGGAATGAATGCCGCGACCGCCCGCAGATTGACCCCGCGGCTGTAGTAATACGCCCCGTTCGGGCTTTCGCTGTACAGCTGCGGCACATGGATCCGGCCTTTGCGGATCAGCCAGTAGTCGACCATGATCACGCCGTACAGTGGGCCGAGCAGGGCGCCGAGGCCGGACAGGAAATACACGATCACCAGCGGGCTGTTGTAGAGATTCCACGGCAGAATCAGCACGGCAATCGTTGCGCTGATCAGCCCGGCGCGACGGAAAGTCAGATACTTCGGCGCCAGGTTGCTGAGCACGAAGGCCGGGGCGACGAAGTTGGCCATGATGTTCACCGCCACGGTGACGATCAGAAAGGCCAGACAGCCGAGCACCAGAAAGAACGTATTGGGGATCGAAGCGATGATCTCGGTCGGGCTTTCGATGATCCGTCCGTTGATCTGAAATTGCGCACCGCACAGCAGGACGGTGATCCCGGCGAACACCAGAATATTTACCGGCAGACCCCAGAAGTTTCCGACCTTGATCGTTTTGCGGCACGGCGAGGAACGAGCGAAGTCGCAAAAGTTGAGGATCAGCGTGCCGTAGATCGCCAGCCACAAGGCACCGCCGGCAAAAATGTTGCGCCACATCTCGCCGCCGGTCAGTGGCTCGCGGATTGACCAGGCGATGGTCGCGTTGGCCTGGGTGTACATCCACGCGGCGAGGCAGGCGACGGTCAGCAGAATCACCGGCCCGGCGAAGGCTTCGTAGCGGCGGACCATTTCCATGCCGTAGGCGAGGATCGCCAATTGCACGAACCAGATCGCCACGAAACACACCCACCCCAGGCTCGACAGGCCGAGGATCGAGTTGTGGTCGTAATCGGCGAATCCGGGATGGATCGCCGTGAGCAACACGCGAAATACCACCGACGCCAGGTACGTCTGGATCCCGAACCAGGCGATGGCGATCACCGCCCGGATCAATGCAGGAATCTGCGCCCCGTGAATGCCGAAACTGATCCGGCTGATCACCGGAAACGGCACGCCGGTTTTCTGCCCCATGTAACCGGACAGGTTCATGAAGAAGTACACCAGCGCCGCGCCGATCCCCAGCGACAGCAGAATCTGCCAGCCGCCCAGCCCCAGGGCGTACAGACCGATGGCAAACGAGTAGTTGGCGATGTTGTGCACATCGTTGGTCCACAGGGCGAAGATGCTGTATTTGCCCCAGCGCCGTCCTTCGACCCTGGTCGGTGCGAGGTCACTGTTGTGCAGACGCGGGCTCAGTTGCAGCGGTTCGGTGATGCCGTCACCGGGCGCGCTGTGGTCGAGGGTGGAAGAGGCGGGCAGATTCAGCGCGATGTTGTTGTTGGAGAGACTCGTACGCATTCCGGCAGGCTCCTGATGTTCAGGCGGCGATGACTGTGCATGAGCGCTCGGGCTCGGCAGATCTTCGTCGCAGCGCTGGAACATCACTGGTTACGGGGCATCTGCAGCCTGTACGGGATAGGGCGCTTCAGGCTTGCGGATCGAAAGTGTGGGTTCATGTTTTGCGGTTTTGTATACAAAACATGTATGCACTAAAGCCAGATCTGTGCCAGTCCGCGATCTATGAAAAAGACCGCTGATTTCGAAAAGTTATTGAAGAGCGCCAAGTCGTTGAAATACGGGCGATATAAATTGACCGTTCGAACAGGTATTTATTTTTCGAAAGGAATTTTTGCGAGCGTCTGGAGGGAGTGCTTCTGGAGCTTGATGTAACTTTTCAGGGCGCAGAAACGAAAAGTGCACACATAAATGGCACCGATGGTGACATTCGTGTGTACACATTTTTCAAGGCGGGTAGAGAACACTGTGGGAGCTGATTGGCTCCCACAGTCGCATCATCGGGGCTGGGGATTTACCCCTTGCTGATGATATTCCCGGCATGCAACCCGCATTCCTTCTGGGTCGCTTCTTCCCACCACCAGCGACCCTCTCGCTCGTGCTGGTTCGGCAGGACAGGGCGGGTGCACGGTTCGCAGCCGATGCTGATGAAACCGCGCTCATGCAGACTGTTGTACGGCAGCTCCAGCATGCGGATGTAGCCCCAGATTTCCTCACTGGTCATCTGTGCAAGCGGGTTGAATTTGTACAAGGTGCGCTCCGGGGTGGAGAACGCTGTATCGATTTCCATCACCGCAACAGCGCTGCGGGTCCCGGGGCTCTGGTCGCGGCGCTGGCCGGTGGCCCAGGCTTTGACGCCGGACAGTTTGCGGCGCAGCGGCTCGATCTTGCGGATCCCGCAGCATTCGCCATGGCCGTCCTTGTAGAAACTGAACAGGCCTTTTTCCTTCACGAACGGTTCAAGTTTCGTGTAGTCCGGCGAGATCAGTTCGATGTCGATCTTGTAGTGCTCGCGCACCTGATCGATGAAGCGGTAGGTCTCCGGATGCAGGCGGCCGGTGTCGAGACTGAACACTTTGACGTTCTTGTTCAGCTTCCAGGCCATGTCCACCAGCACCACATCCTCGGCGCCGCTGAAAGATATCCACAGGTCATCGCCGAACTCGGCGAACGCGAGTTTGAGGATGTCCTGCGCGGATTTGTTGGCATAGGTCGTGGCGAGTTCCACGACGTCGAACGTTGGGCTCATCAGGGCGGCTTCCTACAGGTCGGTGGCGCTGGGCGCTCTATATGGCGGCGATGGTAACAAAAAGCAACGTCCGCCGGGGTAGCCTCTGCGTTGCGCGCTCCAGGTCGAGCCGCTAGAGTTCGGGCTCGCTCGACTCAATAAACATTACAAACGGGAGTGTCTTGTGGAAATCGCCTGTCTTGATCTTGAAGGGGTGCTGGTGCCGGAAATCTGGATCGCCTTCGCCGAAAAAACCGGAATCGAATCGCTCAAGGCCACCACCCGGGACATTCCCGACTACGACGTGCTGATGAAGCAGCGCCTGCGCATCCTCGACGAGCATGGCCTGAAACTTTCGGACATTCAGGAAGTGATCGCCACCCTCAAGCCACTGGACGGCGCTGCGGAGTTCGTCAACTGGCTGCGCGAGCGGTTTCAGGTGGTGATTCTGTCGGACACCTTCTATGAGTTTTCCCAGCCGCTGATGCGTCAGCTGGGCTTTCCGACCTTGCTCTGTCACCGACTGATTACCGATGACACCGGGCGGGTGACGAGCTACCAGTTGCGTCAGAAAGATCCGAAGCGTCAGTCGGTTCTGGCCTTCAAGAGCCTGTATTACCGTGTAATTGCGGCGGGGGATTCCTATAACGACACCAGCATGCTGGGCGAAGCGGATGCGGGGATTCTGTTCCATGCGCCGGATAACGTGATTCGCGAGTTTCCGCAGTTTCCGGCGGTGCATACGTTTGCCGAGTTGAAGCAGGAATTCCTCAAGGCTTCGAACCGCGACCTGACTTTGTAGCAACCACATGATCGTTCCCACGCTCTGCGTGGGAATGCCTCAATGGACGCTCTGCGTCCGCTTTGGGACGCAGAGCGTCCCGGGCTGCATTCCCACGCGGAGCGTGGGAACGATCACCGCAGTCGCCGCGACACGGGAACGATCAAGCGTCCTGGTCAGAGGTTCTGCAGGGTTTCGAGCAGCACTCTGACCTTGGTGATCGACTCCTGATACTCCGCCTGCCAGTCCGAATCGGCGACGATCCCGCCGCCGCCCCAGCAGCACACCTGTCCATCCTTTACCAGCAGACTGCGAATGGCGATGGAGCTGTCCATCTCGCCGCGCACGTCCAGGTACAGCAACGAACCGCAATACAAACCGCGTCGGGTCGGCTCCAGTTCGTCGATGATCTGCATCGCACGGATCTTCGGTGCGCCGGTGATCGAGCCGCCGGGGAAGCTGCCGGCGATCAGGTCAAGAGCGTCGCGATCTTCCGCCAGCTCACCGGTCACGCTGCTGACCAGGTGATGCACGTTCGGATAACTTTCCAGGCTGAACAACTCCGGCACCCGCACCGAGCCGATGCGGCAAGTGCGGCCCAGGTCGTTGCGCAGCAGGTCGACGATCATCAGGTTTTCCGCGCGATCCTTCGGGCTGGCCAGCAGTTCGGCAGCGTTCGCCGCGTCTTCGGCCGGGGTCGCGCCACGGGGGCGGGTGCCCTTGATCGGGCGGGTTTCCACCTGACGCTGGCTGACTTTAACGAAGCGCTCGGGCGACAGGCTCAACACCGCATTGCCGTCGGGCAGGCTCTGAAATCCTGAAAACGGTGTCGGGCAGGCTTCGCGCAATTTGCAGTAGGCCAGCCATGGATCGCCCTGGCACGGTGCGCGGAAACGTTGAGCGAAGTTGACCTGATAGCAGTCGCCGGCCTGGATGTAATGCTGGATGCGCTCGAATGCCTGACGGTATTCATCGGCCGAAAGATCGGCTGCCATCGGGTTGTTGAGCTTGAACGGGGTCAGAGCGGTGCTTGCCGGTTGGCTGAATACATCGATCAGCCGCTGTTTCTCGCTGGCGCTGACAGAGGGGTGAAACACCAATTGGCTGGTGGCCGATTGGTGATCGCTGATCAAGGCCCAGTCGTACAGACCAAAACGTGCATCGGGCAGTTGCAGGTCATCCCGGGCCTGGCTCGGCAGGTTTTCCAGATGCCGACCGAAGTCGTAGCTCAGGTAACCGATCAGGCCGCCAGCGAAGGGCAATTCGTACCCGTCGGGCAATTGCGCTTCGCCCAATCGGGTCAGATTGTCCCGCAGACGTTGCAGGAAATGGTCGCCGCGCTCGTCCGGCAAAACCGCCAGCTGTTCCAGCGGCCAGGCACTGAGCAGGTCATAACGGCCACGGTCGGCACTCGGCCGGCCACTGTCGAGCAGCACGGCGCCGGGCGCGTGGCGGACGGCCGCGAAATAGTCGGCGGGGTTGGCGCGGTAGGGCAGCGGGTGTACGGAACAGGTCAACATGGGCGGGGCAGATCGGCCATCGAGGCGGGGAGGGGATTGTAGTCCCCTCCGGGAATGGCTCCTAGAGGGGATGTCGTGGATTGGCAGATTGGCGGCAGGTATCGCGCTCGATCGCTTGATCGTTCCCACGCTCTGCGTGGGAATGCATCCCGTGACGCTCCGCGTCACCATGGACGCGGAGCGTCCATGGTGGCGTTACCACGCGGAGCGTGGGAACGATCATGAACGATGTCAGCCTTCGACCGCCGGAACATGCCCAAACAACTCCTGAGCAAACGCCACGCGCTCTTCAACCGACTCCGTCACCCCGCGCGCCTTGAGCTCTTCCAGATGCGCTTCCACCGCATGGGTGCGTAACGTCAGGCCGCAATCATTGGCAATCTGAATGTTCAGCCCCGGCCGCGCATTCAGCTCCAGAATCAGCGGGCCTTTTTCCTGATCCAGCACCATGTCCACGCCGATGTAACCCAGGCCACACAGCTCATAGCAACCGGCCGCGAGCTTCATGAAACCGTCCCAGTAGGGCAGTTGCACGCTGTCCACCGCGTTGGTGGTGTCCGGGTGTTTGGTGATGATGTTGTTCAGCCACGTACCGCGCAGGGTCAGGCCGGTAGCCAGGTCGACGCCGACGCCGATGGCGCCCTGGTGCAGGTTGGCCTTGCCGCCGGATTGACGGGTCGGCAGGCGCAGCATCGCCATCACCGGGTAACCCATCAGCACGATGATGCGGATGTCCGGCACGCCTTCGTAGCTGATGCTTTTGAAGATCTGGTCCGGGGTCACCCGATATTCGATCAGCGCCCGATCGCGATGGCCGCCCAGCGAATACAGACCGGTGAGGATGCTGGAGATATGATGCTCCAGCTCTTCATGGGCAATGATCTTGCCCGACACCGTGCGATAGCGGCCCTCGAAACGGTCGGCGACCACGATGATGCCGTCACCGCCGGCACCCTGGGCCGGCTTGATCACGAAGTCGTTGCGCCCGCCGATGATCTCGCCGAGCTTGTCGATTTCCTTCTCCGTGGAAATCACGCCATACAGTTCCGGCACGTGAATGCCGGCCTTGATTGCGCGTTCCTTGGTGATGATCTTGTCATCGACGATCGGGTACAGGCTGCGCTTGTTGTACTTGAGCACGTAGTCGGCGTTACGCCGATTGATGCCCATGATGCCCCGGGCTTCCAGGGCCTTCCAGGTCTTCCAGAAACCGAACATCAGCCGTCAGCCTTCTTCAGGAATGCCTTGAAACGCACCAGCTCGGTCAGGCGATAACCGCGGTAGCGACCCATGGCCAGCATGAAGCCCACCAGAATCAGCAGGATCGCCGGGAAGGTGAATACGAAGTACACCAGTTCCGGAACAGTCATGATCAGGTGCGCCAGGGACGCCGCGAAAAGCGTGCCGATCGCCACTTTCATGGCATGGCTGGCGCCGCGTTCTTCCCAGGTGATCGACAGGCGCTCGATGGTCATGGTCAGAATCACCATCGGGAACAGCGCTACCGACAGACCGCGCTCGAGTCCGAGCTTGTGACTGAACAGGCTGATCGCCGCAATCAGCACCACCACGAAGGTCAGCACCACCGACAGGCGCGGCAGCATTTGCAGCTTCAAATGTTCCAGATACGAACGCAGTGACAAACCAAGCGCGGTGATCACGGTAAACAGCAGGATGCCGAAGCCCAACTGCGTCTCGCGGAAGGCCAGGGCGATCAGCACCGGCGTGAACGTGCCGAGGGTCTGCAGGCCGATCAGGTTGCGCAGGATCAGGATCACCAGCACGCCGATCGGGATCATCACCATGATCATGAAGGTCTGCTGGGTTTGCAGCGGCAGGCCGTACAGCGAGTATTCAAGGAAGTTGGCGTCGGTGTTTTCGTCGGTCAGCTTGGCCAGACGAATCGCGTTCATCTCGCTGTTGTTCAGGCTGAAGGTCACGTTGGCTTTCTTGCCGCCGTCGACGGTGATCAGGTTTTCATCACCGCTCCACCACAGCAGCCGGTCAGTCGGCAGGCCTTGCTCGCCGGTTTCCGGGTTGAAGTACAGCCAGTCGGTGCCGTTGAAGCTGCGCAGCCACAGTTCAGGGGTTTGCGGTTGATCGGCGACGAGGCGGATGGTGTGGACTTTTTCCACCGGCACGTGGGCGATGGACAGCAGCAGTTCGACGATTTTGGCTTTGTGCGGCGTCGACGGATCGCCGGCCAGCAGCAGTTTCACGTTGTCGTCGTTGACGTTGTTGACGCGTTTGATCGCTTCGCCAATGAAGGTCTCGACGTCGGCCGAGTGTTGACGGATCGGGGCGAGCAGGGCTTCGGCGGCGATCTTTTCCGGGCCTTCGATGGCCATGCTGTCGCGGAACGTCGGGCCCTTGATCTTGGTTTTTTCAGCGGTGTAACGCTTGGTCAGCACCAGACGGTAATAAAGGGTCTGGTTGCCCTTGGCCCGGCGTGCCGACCACGTGACCTTGCGGTTGCCGTCGACCCGGTTGACCGCCACGCCGTAATTGTTGGAGATAAAGCTTTCATTGAGGCTGACGTAATCGCGGCTAAGGGGCGGCACGAACATCTGGATCTTCACCGGATCCTTGGTGCTGGCGACGAACTCGACCTTGGCGTCGATGTTCCACAAGTCGTCGGTGGCGTCTTCGGTCACCGGAATGCCGAGCACGAAAATCTGATAGGCCGTAACCGAAACGCCCAGCAACACCAGGATGGTGATCAAGACTTTCAGGTGGAAGGTTAGAGAACGCATGGAAATTACTCGGCGGTATGAGCGGCGATGGTGCAGGCGGGTTTGCCGGCAGCGTATTTAAGACTGGGATCGACCAGCGCATCGAAGCGTTTCAGCGCCTCGGAGCCAATCAAAAGCGGGTATTGGAACGCACTACGGTCGGTCAGGTTCACTTCGATGCTGCGCATTGCCGAACCCATGCAGATGTCCAGCTCGATCACCGGGCGGGCGGTGTACTTCTTGCCTTCTTCCGGGTCGTAGTCGCCGGCGCGGCGCTTGATCTTGCTGACCCGGGCCAGCGGCCGTTCGATCGGGTGCGAATGCGCGGCGTCGATGGCCAGGTAGAAACGTACCCAGGACTCGCCGTTGCGCTTGAAGCGTTTAATGTCGCGGGCGCTCAGGGAGGCGGTTTTCGCCCCGGTGTCGAGTTTCGCCGCCACTTCCAGGTTGATCCCGTCGAGGGCAGCGTATTCGTTGAGGCCGTACACGGTCTTTTCCCCCGCCGCAGCAAGGCCGGGCAGGCAAAACAATGCAAAGAATGTGGGGAAGGGCTTGAGTCTCATAAATCCTGGCGAGCAGCGTTCCGTTTCTCGGTTCAGGGCCATGGCATCAGGAAATCCTGTCTGCCCATGCGCCTTCGTGTGCCTATCAGCTTTTTATGACAAGCCGTGCAAATGACTCGCAAATGCGGGCGGCATTCTAGCACGGTGGTTTTATGGCGCCAGCGCCGGGACCGGTCTATAACCCTTGGGGTTGATTTGAAGGCTTGTTAGACGATTGTCGACAATCTCGATTTATCCTTTGACTGATGCGGGTTGATTCGCTAGTTTTTGCCGCATTGGATTTGAAGGTGTCGACAATATGCTGGATCAACTCGATCCCCCGGTGATCAATGGCGACGACTCCGAGACGCTCTCGGAAAACGTCTTCCGGCGCATTCAGGCGGCCATCGTCAAAGGTGAGATCGCTCCGGGCAGCAAGATCTCCGAGCCGGAACTGGCGCGCACCTATGGCATCAGCCGTGGGCCGCTGCGCGAAGCGATCCATCGTCTGGAAGGCCAGCGTCTGCTGGTGCGCGTACCGCACGTCGGTGCGCGGGTGGTGTCGCTCAGCCATGCCGAATTGCTCGAACTCTACGAAATCCGCGAATCCCTCGAAGGCATGGCCTGCCGTCTGGCGGCCGAACGCATGAGCGTCGAAGAAATCGACGAACTGCGCCGGGTGCTGGAAACCCATGAGCGCGACGCGGCGTTTCAGGCCGGCGTCGGTTACTACCAGCAGGAAGGCGACTTCGACTTCCACTACCGGATCATCCAGGGCAGCGGCAACCGCACCCTCACGCAAATGCTCTGCGGCGAGCTCTACCAGCTGGTGCGCATGTACCGCATCCAGTTTTCCACCACGCCCAACCGCCCGCGCCAGGCCTTTGCCGAACACCACCGGATTCTCGATGCCATCGCCGACCGTGACGGCGAGCTCGCGGAATTGTTGATGCGCCGTCACATCGGCGCCTCGAAACGCAACATCGCCCGTCACTACCAGGACGGCGCCGACAATAAGACAGCCACTGAACGAGGTGAGTCATGAGTTCCAACAAGAGCACCCCAGGCCAGCGTTTCCGCGATGCGGTCGCCAGCGAACATCCGCTGCAAGTGGTCGGGGCGATCAACGCCAACCACGCGCTGCTGGCCAAGCGCGCCGGTTTCAAGGCGATTTACCTGTCGGGTGGCGGGGTGGCTGCCGGCTCCCTCGGCGTACCGGACCTGGGCATCACCGGCCTGGATGACGTACTGACCGACGTGCGCCGCATCACCGATGTCTGCGACCTGCCGCTGCTGGTAGACGTGGACACCGGTTTCGGCGCCTCGGCGTTCAACGTGGCCCGCACCGTGAAGTCGATGATCAAGTTCGGCGCGGCGGCGATTCACATCGAAGACCAGGTCGGCGCCAAGCGCTGCGGCCACCGCCCCAATAAAGAGATCGTGACCCAGCAGGAAATGGTCGACCGCATCAAGGCCGCCGTCGATGCCCGCACCGACGACAGCTTCGTGATCATGGCCCGCACCGACGCGTTGGCCGTTGAAGGTCTGGAATCGGCACTGGATCGCGCTGCCGCGTGCATCGAGGCCGGTGCCGACATGATCTTCCCGGAAGCCATCACTGAACTGGAGATGTACAAGCTGTTCGCCAGCCGTGTGAAAGCGCCGATCCTGGCCAACATCACCGAATTCGGCTCGACGCCGCTGTACACCACCGAGCAGCTTGCGGGAGCAGATGTGTCGCTGGTGCTGTACCCGCTGTCGGCGTTCCGCGCGATGAACAAGGCTGCGGAAAACGTCTACACCGCGATCCGCCGCGACGGCACTCAGCAGAATGTCATCGACACCATGCAGACTCGCATGGAGCTCTACGATCGCATCGATTACCACACCTTCGAGCAGAAGCTCGACGCGTTGTTTGCGGCGAAGAAGTAAGCCGCAACCGTACTCCCTAATAAATTCAAGATTGGAGACAACAATGGCTGAAGCAAAAGTACTCAGTGGCGCCGGGCTCCGGGGCCAGGTTGCCGGGCAAACCGCACTGTCCACCGTGGGCCAGGCCGGTGCCGGGCTGACCTATCGCGGCTATGACGTGCGCGAACTGGCGGCAGACGCACAATTTGAAGAAGTAGCGTACCTGCTGCTCTACGGAGAGCTGCCGACCCAGGCACAACTCGCCGACTATCAAGGCAAACTGAGCAAGCTGCGCGACCTGCCGCAAGCGCTGAAAGAAGTGCTGGAACGCATCCCCGCCGACGCCCACCCGATGGACGTGATGCGTACCGGTTGCTCGTTCCTGGGCAACATCGAGCCGGAGAAAGACTTCTCCGAGCAACGCGACAAGACCGACCGCCTGCTGGCCGCGTTCCCGTCGATCATGTGCTACTGGTATCGCTTCAGCCACGACGGCAAACGCATCAATTGCGTGACGGACGAGCCGTCCATCGGCGGCCACTTCCTGCACCTGCTGCACGACAAGAAACCGAGCGAACTGCACGTCAAAGTGATGAACGTGTCGCTGATCCTCTACGCCGAGCACGAATTCAACGCCTCGACCTTCACCGCTCGGGTGTGTGCTTCGACCCTGTCCGATCTGTACTCGTGCATCACGGCAGCCATCGGCTCGCTGCGCGGCCCGCTGCACGGCGGCGCCAACGAAGCGGCGATGGAAATGATCGAGCGCTTCTCGTCGCCGGAAGAGGCGATCAAAGGCACCCTCGGCATGCTCGAGCGCAAGGACAAGATCATGGGCTTCGGCCACGCGATCTATAAGGACAGCGATCCGCGCAACGAGGTGATCAAGGGCTGGTCGAAAAAACTCGCCGACGAAGTGGGCGACAAGGTGTTGTTCCCCGTTTCCGAAGCCATCGACAAGACCATGTGGGAGCAGAAGAAACTGTTCCCCAACGCCGACTTCTACCATGCCTCGGCGTACCACTTCATGGGCATCCCGACCAAGCTGTTCACCCCGATCTTCGTCTGCTCGCGCCTGACCGGCTGGGCGGCGCACGTGTTCGAACAGCGCGCCAACAACCGCATCATCCGTCCAAGCGCCGAGTATGTAGGCGTCGAACAGCGCAAGTTCGTGCCAATCGAACGTCGCTGAATGGTGGGCTGACCTGGAGCTTGAGAACACCGATACACCCTGTGGGAGCGAGCTTGCTCGCGATTGCGGTACATCAGTCGACATCAGTGTTGAATGTCAGTCCGCTTTCGCGAGCAAGCTCGCTCCCACAAGGGGCTGTGTGAATCTTGAGACCCGTGCCAGGCCCCACCTTTTTGTTATCACCGTGACCGAGTCCTGACCGATGAACACAGAATTTCGCAAGAACCTGCCCGGCACGCCGCTGGACTTTTTCGACGTCCGTGCGGCTGTCGATGCGATCCAGCCCGGCAGCTACGACACCCTGCCGTACACCTCCCGCGTGCTGGCGGAAAACCTCGTGCGTCGCTGCGACCCGGCCACGCTCACCGATTCCCTGAAACAACTGATCGAGCGCAAACGCGACCTCGACTTCCCGTGGTTCCCGGCTCGCGTGGTGTGCCACGACATTCTCGGCCAGACCGCGCTGGTGGATCTGGCCGGCCTGCGCGACGCGATTGCCCAGCAGGGCGGCGACCCGGCGCAGGTCAACCCGGTGGTGCCGACCCAACTGATCGTCGACCACTCGCTGGCGGTAGAGGCGGGCGGTTTTGACAAGCAGGCGTTCGAGAAAAACCGCGCCATCGAAGACCGTCGCAACGAAGACCGATTCCACTTCATCAACTGGACCAGGAAGGCGTTCAAAAACGTCGACGTGATCCCGCCGGGCAACGGCATCATGCACCAGATCAACCTGGAGAAAATGTCCCCGGTGATCCAGGTGCGCGACGGCGTGGCATTCCCGGATACCTGCGTCGGCACCGACAGCCACACCCCGCACGTCGATGCACTGGGCGTGATCGCCATCGGTGTCGGTGGGCTTGAAGCCGAGAGCGTGATGCTTGGCCGCGCGTCGTGGATGCGCCTGCCGGAAAGCGTCGGCGTCGAACTGACCGGCAAGCTGCAACCGGGTATCACCGCCACCGACATGGTACTGGCGCTGACCGAGTACCTGCGCAAACAGAAAGTGGTCGGCGCATGGCTGGAGTTCTTCGGTGAAGGTGCTAGCGCGTTGACCCTAGGCGATCGCGCCACCATCTCCAACATGGCTCCGGAATACGGCGCTACGGCGGCGATGTTCTACATTGACCAGCAGACCATCGATTACCTGAAACTCACCGGCCGTGAAGACCAGCAAGTGCAACTGGTCGAGCAGTACGCCAAACAGATCGGTCTGTGGGCCGACAGCCTGAAAGGTGCGCAGTACGAGCGCGGCCTGACCTTCGATCTGTCTTCTGTGGTGCGCAACATGGCCGGCCCGAGCAACCCGCACGCCCGTGTGGCGGTGTCGGATCTGGCGGCCAAAGGTATCGCCGGCCAGTGGGAAGACGTGTCGGGGCAAATGCCCGACGGCGCAGTGATCATCGCTGCCATCACCAGTTGCACCAACACCAGCAACCCGCGCAACGTGATTGCCGCCGGCCTGCTGGCGCGCAATGCCAACAAGCTCGGGCTGACCCGCAAGCCGTGGGTCAAGTCGTCGCTGGCCCCGGGTTCGAAAACCGTGGCGCTGTACCTCGATGAAGCGGGGTTGACCACGGAGCTGGAGCAGCTCGGTTTCGGCGTCGTCGCGTTTGCCTGCACAACCTGCAACGGCATGTCCGGGGCACTGGATCCGGTGATTCAACAAGAAATCATCGACCGCGATCTGTACGCCACCGCTGTGCTGTCCGGCAACCGCAACTTCGACGGGCGGATTCACCCGTACGCCAAGCAGGCGTTCCTCGCTTCGCCGCCGCTGGTGGTGGCCTACGCGATTGCCGGGACCATCCGTTTCGACATCGAAAAAGACGTGCTCGGCGTGGTCGACGGCAAGGAAATCCGCCTGAAAGACATCTGGCCGAGCGACGAAGAAATCGACGCGGTGGTGAAATCTTCGGTCAAGCCTGAGCAGTTCCGTCAGGTCTACATTCCGATGTTCGCCATCCACGAAGACACCGGCCCGAAAGTCACGCCGCTGTACGACTGGCGCGAAATGAGCACCTACATCCGCCGTCCGCCTTACTGGGAAGGTGCGCTGGCCGGGGCGCGGCCGCTCAAGGGCATGCGCCCGCTGGCGGTGCTGCCGGACAACATCACCACCGATCACCTGTCGCCGTCGAACGCGATCATGCTCGACAGCGCCGCCGGTGAGTACCTGGCGAAAATGGGCCTGCCGGAAGAGGACTTCAACTCCTACGCGACCCACCGTGGCGACCACTTGACCGCGCAGCGTGCGACCTTCGCCAACCCGAAACTGTTCAACGAAATGGTCGTGGAAAACGGCAAGGTCAAGCAGGGTTCGCTGGCGCGCGTTGAGCCGGAAGGCCAAGTGATGCGCATGTGGGAAGCCATCGAAACCTACATGGAGCGCAAGCAGCCGCTGATCATCATCGCCGGCGCCGACTACGGCCAGGGTTCATCCCGCGACTGGGCGGCCAAAGGCGTGCGTCTGGCGGGTGTGGAAGCGATTGTCGCCGAAGGTTTCGAGCGCATTCACCGCACCAACCTGGTGGGCATGGGCGTGTTGCCGCTGGAATTCAAACCGGGCACCGACCGCAAGACCCTGGGTATCGACGGCAGCGAAACCTACGACGTGATCGGCGAGCGCACCCCTCGCGCCGACCTGACGCTGGTGATCCATCGCAAGAACGGCGAGCGCGTCGACGTACCGGTGACCTGCCGCCTCGACACCGCCGAAGAAGTGTCGATCTACGAGGCCGGCGGCGTATTGCAGCGCTTCGCTCAGGACTTCCTCGAAGAGTCGGCGGTTGCCGTTTAAATCAGTTAGTGCGAGCGCGGGTCGGTAGACCCGCGTTTGCGGATAAGGAGCACCATGGCTCACGCAGCTAAGTTCGCACCGCAGATCAAAATCCCCGCCACCTATATGCGCGGCGGTACCAGCAAAGGCGTGTTTTTCAGCCTCACCGACCTGCCTGAAGCGGCGCAGATTCCCGGCCCGACCCGCGATGCCCTGTTGTTGCGGGTAATCGGCAGCCCCGACCCCTACGACAAACAGATCGACGGCATGGGCGGCGCCACTTCCAGCACCAGCAAAACCGTGATCCTGTCGAAAAGCATCAAGGCCGATCACGACGTCGATTACCTGTTCGGTCAGGTGTCCATCGACAAGCCGTTCGTGGACTGGAGCGGCAACTGCGGCAACCTGTCGGCAGCGGTCGGTTCGTTCGCCATCAGCAATGGCCTGGTGGACGCCAGCCGCATTCCGCACAACGGCGTGGCGGTGGTTCGCGTGTGGCAGGCCAATATCGGCAAAACCATCATTGCCCACGTGCCGATCACCAATGGCGAAGTCCAGGAAACCGGTGATTTCGAACTCGACGGCGTGACCTTTCCGGCGGCCGAAGTCCAGGTCGAATTCCTCGACCCGGCGGCGGAAGAAGAGGGCGGCGGTGGCTCGATGTTCCCCACCGGCAACCTGATCGATGAGCTGGAAGTGCCGGGCGTCGGCACGTTCAAGGCGACGATGATCAACGCGGGTATCCCGACGATCTTCGTCAACGCTGAAGATATTGGTTACACCGGGACCGAATTGCAGAGCGCGATCAACAGCGACCCGAAAGCGTTGCAGATGTTCGAAACCATTCGCGCTTACGGTGCTTTGCGCATGGGGCTGATTTCCAATCTGGATGAAGCGGCCAAGCGTCAGCACACGCCTAAGGTGGCTTTCGTGGCCAAGCCTGCGGATTACGTGGCGTCCAGTGGCAAGACGATTGGCGCCGGTGATGTGGATTTGCTGGTGCGGGCGTTGTCGATGGGCAAGCTGCACCACGCGATGATGGGCACGGCGGCGGTGGCGATTGGTACCGCAGCGGCCATTTCCGGCACCTTGGTAAACCTCGCGGCGGGCGGTATTGAGCGGAATGCGGTGCGGTTCGGGCATCCGTCCGGAACGTTGCGCGTCGGGGCTGAGGCCAGTCTGGAAAACGGTGAATGGATCGTGAAGAAAGCGATCATGAGCCGTAGTGCGCGCGTCCTGATGGAAGGTTACGTCCGCGTGCCTGGGGATTCGTTCTGACGAACATTCGCTGAGAGCGAGCCTGATCGCTCTCAGCGCTTTGCGCATTTCAATAACAAGAAAAATTAGCCCTGAACCGAGGTCCCATCAACGAACCACTTTGAAGAGTGAATCGAACATGAGCGCCAACGTCGACCTGAACAACCGTCCCGACTACGACCGTGTCCTGCAGGACATCGCCGATTACGTCCTCACCTGTAAAATCGAATCCGCCGAAGCCCTCGACACCGCCCGCAACTGCCTGATGGACACCCTGGGCTGCGGCCTGCTGGCCCTGCGTTTCCCTGAATGCACCAAACACCTTGGCCCCATCGTCGAAGGCACCGTCGTGCCGTTCGGCGCCCGAGTGCCTGGCACGTCCTACCGCCTCGACCCGGTGAAAGCCGCGTGGGACATCGGCTGCATCGTGCGCTGGCTCGATTACAACGACACCTGGCTCGCCGCTGAATGGGGTCATCCGTCGGACAATCTCGGCGGGATTCTCGCGGTGGCCGATCACCTGTCGCAAAAGCGTCTGGCCAATGGCGAGGCGCCGCTGACGGTGCGCGATGTGCTCGAAGCGATGATCATGGCCCACGAGATTCAGGGCGTGATTGCCCTGGAAAACTCCTTCAACCGCGTAGGACTCGATCACGTCATTCTGGTGAAAGTCGCCTCGACTGCCGTGACCGCCAAACTGATGGGCGCCAACCGTGAGCAGCTGTTATCCGCGTTGTCCCATGCGTTCGCCGATGGTCAGGCATTGCGTACTTACCGCCATGCGCCGAACGCCGGCTCGCGAAAATCCTGGGCGGCAGGGGATGCATCGAGCCGGGGCGTGCGGCTGGCGGATATCGCGATGCGTGGAGAAATGGGGATTCCCGGCGTCTTGACTGCCAGACAATGGGGCTTTTACGACGTTCTCTTCAGCCACACCAACAACGATCTGGCGCTCAAGCCCGAAGACAAACGCGCCTTCAGCTTCTCGCGGCCGTTCGGCAGTTACGTGATGGAAAACGTTTTGTTCAAGATCAGTTTCCCCGCCGAATTCCACGCGCAAACCGCCTGCGAAGCCGCCGTGGCCCTGCACCCGCAAGTGCGCAATCGTCTGCATGAAATCGACCGGATTGTCATCACCACCCACGAATCGGCGATCCGCATCATTTCCAAGGTCGGGCCGTTGGCCAACGCCGCCGACCGTGATCACTGTCTCCAGTACATGACCGCTGTGCCGCTGGCGTTCGGCAATCTGGTGGCCGAGCACTACGAGGATGATTTCCACAAGGCCCATCCGGTCATCGACGTGCTGCGCGAGAAAATGGTCATCGTCGAGGATCCGCGTTTCACCCGCGAATACCTCGAAGCCGACAAACGCTCGATTGCCAATGCGGTGCAGGTGTTTTTCAAGGACGGTTCGAGCACGGAAAAAGTGGTGGTGGAATACCCGATCGGGCATCGCCGGCGCCGCGCCGAGGGTATCCCATTGCTGGAGGACAAGTTCAGGGCAAATCTGGCCACCCGGTTCACCGGGCAGCGCAGCGGGGAGATTGTGGCGCTGTGCAAGGATCAGGCGCGGCTTGAAGCCACGCCGGTGAACCGGTTTGTCGATTTGTTTGTTATCTGAGGGACCGCGTGATCGTTCTTCGCGGGCAAGCCACGCTCCCACAGGGTTTTGTTGTGAATGCAAAATCTGCGTACACCACAAAACCCTGTGGGAGCTGGCTTGCCAGCGATGGCGGCTGCAAGGGCGCTACAAATCTATTTGAAACGCCGCTCCACGCCTTTTTCCACGAGGATCTTCGCGGAGATTTCTTCCACCGAAAAATGCGTGGAGTTGATGTGCGGAATGTTCTCGCGGCGGAACAGGTTTTCCACCTCGCGGACTTCGAACTCGCACTGGGCGTAGCTCGAATAACGGCTGTTGGGCTTGCGTTCGTTGCGGATCGCGGTGAGGCGGTCCGGGTCGATGGTCAGGCCGAACAGCTTGTGCTGGTGGGCGCGCAGGGCGGCCGGCAGTTGCAGGCGTTCCATGTCGTCTTCGGTCAGCGGGTAGTTGGCCGCGCGGATGCCGAACTGCATCGCCATGTACAGGCACGTCGGCGTCTTACCACAACGCGACACGCCCACTAGTATCAGATCGGCCTTGTCGTAATAGTGCGTACGGGCGCCATCGTCGTTGTCGAGGGCGAAGTTCACCGCCTCGATCCGCTCCATGTAGTTGGAGTTATGGCCGATGGAGTGGGATTTGCCGACGGTGTAGGAAGAATGCTCGGTCAATTCCTGCTCGAGCGGGGCGAGGAACGTCGAGAAGATGTCGATCATGAAACCATTGGAGGTTGCGAGAATCTCACGGATGTCCTGATTGACGATGGTGTCGAAGATGATCGGCCGGAAACCGTCGGTTTCAGCGGCTTTGTTGATTTGTTGTACCATGGCCCGCGCTTTTTCAACGCTGTCGATGTACGGCCGCGTGAATTTGCTGAAGGTAATGTTTTCGAACTGCGCCAGAAGGCTTTGACCCAGGGTTTCGGCGGTGATACCGGTGCCATCGGAGATAAAGAAAGCAGATCGTTTCATTTGCACCTTGGGCCTTAAGCTAATGAGCATTTCTGGATATGATAGGCGCGATTTGCCGGCCGCCATCGGCCCGCATTCTCACTTATTTTCCAGGTCCAGGCCATACAGCCGGCCAACGCTCCCCCGAGCCGCCGGTTTCTGAGCTTTTCCAACACAGTTAGTGGAGAGATCACCTTGGTAGAGTACGTAGTTTCCCTCGATAAGCTCGGCAAACACGATGTTGAGCATGTGGGGGGCAAGAACGCATCCCTGGGCGAGATGATCAGTAACCTGGCCGGTGCCGGTGTTTCGGTCCCCGGCGGCTTCGCCACCACGGCGCAAGCCTATCGCGACTTCCTGGAACTGAGCGGTCTGAACGATCAGATCCACAAGGCCCTCGATGCGCTGGACGTCGATGACGTCAATGCCCTGGCCAAGACCGGCGCCCAGATCCGCCAATGGATCATGGAGGCCGAATTCCCTGAAAAACTGAACACCGAGATCCGCACCGCGTTCGCCGCGCTGTCGGCCGGTAATCCTGATGTGGCCGTGGCCGTGCGTTCCTCCGCCACCGCCGAAGACTTGCCGGACGCTTCGTTCGCCGGTCAGCAGGAAACCTTCCTGAACATCCGTGGCGTTGACAACGTCATCCGCGCGGCCAAGGAAGTGTTCGCCTCCCTTTTCAACGACCGTGCCATTTCCTACCGCGTGCACCAGGGCTTCGACCACAAGCTGGTCGCCCTGTCGGCCGGCGTGCAGCGCATGGTGCGTTCGGAAACCGGCACCGCCGGCGTGATGTTCACCCTCGATACCGAATCCGGCTTCCGTGACGTAGTGTTCATCACCGGCGCCTACGGTTTGGGCGAAACCGTCGTACAAGGCGCGGTGAACCCGGACGAATTCTATGTCCACAAGGGCACGCTGGCTGCCGGTCGTCCGGCGATCCTGCGTCGCAACCTGGGCAGCAAAGCCATCAAGATGATCTACGGCGACGAGGCCAAGGCCGGTCGTTCTGTGAAAACCGTTGAAGTCGACAAGACCGATCGCGCACGTTTCTGCCTGACCGACGCTGAAGTCAGCGAGCTGGCCAAGCAGGCGATGATCATCGAGAAGCACTATGGCTGCCCGATGGACATCGAGTGGGCCAAGGACGGTGACGACGGCAAGCTCTACATCGTGCAGGCCCGTCCGGAAACCGTGAAAAGCCGCACCCAGGCCAACGTCATGGAACGTTACCTGCTGAAAGAAACCGGCACCGTATTGGTTGAAGGCCGTGCCATCGGTCAGCGCATCGGCGCGGGCAAGGTACGGATCATCAAGGACGTCTCCGAGATGGACAAGGTCCAGCCGGGTGACGTGCTGGTCTCCGACATGACCGACCCGGACTGGGAACCGGTAATGAAGCGCGCCAGCGCTATCGTGACCAACCGTGGCGGCCGTACCTGCCACGCGGCGATCATCGCCCGTGAGCTGGGTATTCCGGCAGTGGTCGGTTGCGGCAACGCCACCCAACTGCTGAAGGATGGCCAGGGCGTGACCGTGTCCTGCGCCGAAGGCGACACCGGTTACATCTTCGAAGGCGAACTGGGCTTCGACGTCAAGAAGAACTCCGTGGACGCCATGCCGGAGCTGCCGTTCAAGATCATGATGAACGTCGGCAACCCGGACCGCGCCTTCGACTTCGCGCAACTGCCGAACGCCGGTGTAGGCCTGGCCCGCCTGGAATTCATCATCAACCGCATGATCGGCGTCCACCCGAAAGCGCTGCTGAACTACGACGGCCTGCCGCAGGACATCAAGGAAAGCGTCGACAAACGCATCGCCGGTTACGACGATCCGGTCGGCTTCTACGTCGAAAAACTGGTTGAGGGCATCAGCACCCTGGCTGCTGCGTTCGCACCGAAGAAGGTCATCGTGCGTCTGTCGGACTTCAAGTCCAACGAATACGCCAACCTGATCGGCGGCAAACTGTACGAGCCGGAAGAAGAAAACCCGATGCTGGGCTTCCGTGGCGCTTCGCGTTACATCAGCGAATCGTTCCGTGACTGCTTCGAACTCGAGTGCCGTGCGCTGAAGCGCGTGCGCAACGAGATGGGCCTGACCAACGTCGAAATCATGGTGCCGTTCGTCCGTACCCTCGGCGAAGCCAGCCAGGTGGTGGATCTGCTCGCCGAAAACGGCCTGGCCCGTGGCGACAACGGTCTGCGCGTGATCATGATGTGCGAACTGCCATCCAACGCGATCCTGGCTGAAGAATTCCTCGAATTCTTCGACGGTTTCTCGATCGGCTCCAACGACCTGACTCAGCTGACGCTGGGTCTGGACCGCGACTCCGGGATCATCGCGCACCTGTTCGACGAGCGTAATCCGGCGGTCAAGAAGCTGTTGGCCAACGCAATTGCCGCGTGCAACAAGGCCGGCAAGTACATCGGCATCTGCGGTCAGGGCCCTTCGGACCACCCGGACCTCGCCAAGTGGCTGATGGAGCAGGGCATCGAAAGCGTGTCGCTGAACCCGGACACCGTGCTGGAAACCTGGTTCTTCCTTGCCGAAGGCCAGGCGGCGGAATAAGCCGTGAATGAAGCCGCGGCCCGGTGAACCGGGTCGGGGCTTTAAGATTGAAGTAGGGCGAGCTCTCCGGATGCCGCCCTTTTTTGTGCAAGAGCATCATGCAAAGCAGCAGCAACCTATTTCCTGTCGCCCTGATCAGCGCCGAACGACGCGGTGATCTGAGCGAAGACGTTTACCGTTTGAAACCGGGCAACAGCCCTGACTGGTCCGTGGAAATCGCAGTGACCCGTCTCGGCATGGCCGATGAGCCGGCATCGCGCGGCGTGCCGGTGATCTTGCTGCACGGCAGTTTTTCCAACCGGCGCTTCTGGTTTTCGCCGAAGGGCCTGGGCCTGGGTGCGTATCTGACGCGTCTGGGATTCGATGTGTGGATCCCGGAAATGCGCGGTCACGGTTTGTCCCAGCGTAACGAGGACTACCGCCGCAACCGCGTCGCCGACTACGCCCGTTACGATCTGCCGGCGATTGCCGCGTTTGTGCGTGAGCAGAGCGGGCAGATTCCGCACTGGATCGGCCACTCGCTGGGGGGCATCACGTTGGCTGCCGCACTGGGCGGCGAATACCTGGGTGAGCCTGCGGTGGCGTCGGCGGCGTTTTTCGGCACCCAGGTCAGCCGCACATACTGGCCGCTGAAGATTCCGCCGGTGGAATGGAGCGGGCGCTTCATTCTCAAGCGTTTTGCCCAATTGTCAGGCTCGCGGCTCAAGCGCGGCCCGGAAGACGAACCGATCGGTCTGGCGCTGGAAAGCATGCGCTGGTACGGCCTGTTCGGTCGTTTCGGCGACAAGGACAAGGATTGGTGGGCAGGTCTTGCCGATGTGCGGGTTCCGGTGTTGGCGGTGAGCGCGGCAGGCGATCACCAGGATCCGGCCTGGGCGTGCCGCAAGCTGTTCGAGCAGATCGGCTCCGAGCACAAGCAGTTCATCAACTTGGGCCGTGAGCAGGGTTTCAATGATCAGTTCGGGCATGTCGAAATGCTGGTGAGCAAGGCGGCGCAGGCTGAAGTCTGGCCGCTGGTGGCGCGTTGGCTGGCGGATCAGCACACGTCGTTGCTCGGTGAGAAGCCGGATCTGGCGGCAGCGGTCTGAGTGCGGCGCCCTGAAAAGGGCATTTCGTTCGGGTCGGCTTGCGGCTAAGATATGACGCGCTGGACGGTTCTGGTCATATTTGGTGACTGTTTTGCTATTCCGTTTCAGCTTGTGTTCAGGTTCGTTCAGTGACCATGACATGGGCTAAGGTAAACAGCGACCGCCGGAACTCGTCTCAGAAGTGTGCGACATCCTTGATCGTCTTCCTTGTTACAGGAGTTATTCGATGAACCATTACCTTACGCCTGACCTGTGCGACGCCTATCCGGAGCTGGTTCAGGTGCTGGACCCGATGTTCAGCAATTTCGGCGGCCGTGATTCGTTCGGCGGCGAGATCGTGACCATCAAGTGCTTCGAAGACAATTCGCTGGTCAAGGAGCAGGTCGAACTCAAGGGTAATGGCAAGGTGCTGGTGGTGGATGGTGGCGGTTCACTGCGCCGTGCATTGCTGGGCGACATGCTCGCCGAGAAAGCCTCGAAAAACGGGTGGGAAGGGCTGGTCATCTACGGCTGCATCCGTGACGTCGACGTCATCGCCCAGACCGATCTTGGCGTGCAGGCCCTGGCCAGTCACCCAATGAAAACGGACAAGCGCGGTATCGGCGACCTCAACGTGCCGGTGACGTTTGCGGGTGTCACTTTCCATCCCGGCCAGTACATCTATGCGGACAACAATGGCGTGATCATCTCGCCAAGTCCGCTGAAAATGCCTGAATAAATCGCGGTAACCACAGGGGTGAGGATGTTCGAGGAAGAAAACGCGCAGTGGGGGCTGGTGCATGCCCTGGTGCTGGACGGTAAAGGCGGTGCGCGTTCGATAGCCCGGACTGATCTCGACGATCTGCAGTTGCAGGCTCATGAAAGCCTGTGGCTGCACTGGGATCGCAGTCACCCGCAGACCCAGACCTGGCTGCGCAAATCCAGTGGGCTCAACGAGTTCGCTTGCGATCTATTGCTGGAAGAAAATACTCGTCCACGTCTGTTGCCGTTGCCGGATTCCGAGCTGCTGCTGTTTTTGCGCGGGGTCAATCTCAACCCGGGCGCCGAGCCGGAAGATATGGTGTCGGTGCGCATTTTCGCTTCGGCCCAGCGAGTGATTTCCCTGCGATTGCGTCCGCTGCGAGCCACCGACGAGTTGCTGGTGATGTTGGGCGAGGGCAAAGGGCCGAAAACCTCGTCCGAACTGATGCTGTATCTGGCGCAACTCCTCACCAACAAGGTGCAGGATCTGGTGACTTGCCTCTCTGAAGTGGTCGATGAAGAGGAAGAAAAACTGGATGCCGACGAACGGTATACCCCCGAGCATGGCGCCATTTTGCACATCCGTCGCAGGGCCGCCGGACTCAAGCGTTTTCTGGCACCGCAGCGGGATATTTTCGGACAGCTGACAAGGATAAAACTGCCGTGGTTCGTCGATGACGATGCCGACTACTGGAACGAATTGAACAACAGCCTGACCCGTTATCTCGAAGAGCTCGAATTGACCCGAGAGCGCGTGGGGCTTGTGCTGGACGCCGAAGACCGGCGCTTGAGCGTGCGCATGAACCGCACCATGTACCGCTTCGGGATCATCACCTGCATCTTTCTGCCGATGAGTTTTCTGACCGGTCTGCTGGGCATCAACGTTGGCGGCATTCCGTTCTCGAGCAGCCCTTATGGTTTCCTGATCGCCTGCCTGACAGTGCTCGCCCTGGCCCTCGGACAATGGTGGTTGTTCCGCCGTTTGCGCTGGGTATGAAGATGCGCCATGTGACCCGACCAAATTTGCCCGCGTCTTTCACAGACATCACGAGAGGTGCGTATGCACGATCCGTTTGAACAGTCTTTGCGCGACATGCTCAACGCCTCGCCGTCCGGCCGCGACGACGATGCCTGCCTGGGCCGCGTACTCAAAACCGCCAACCGCCAGGTGGGCGCCGGCGATCTGTTCAGCCTGCTGGGCCGCTGGCTGCCCGCGCTGATGATCGCCCTGAACAACGGCTCGGCCCATGTCGCGCCGGTCTCCCGTCTCCGTAAACCTACCGCTCGCACTGCTGATAAGGCTGATTGAATATGGAACTTGATCTCTGGACTCAGAGCCTCGTCACTGCAATGACTGCGTTGTGGACCAAAGTCGCTAATTTCATTCCGAACCTGTTCGGCGCACTGGTTGTGCTGCTGTTGGGTTTTGTCGTGGCCAAGCTGCTGGACACCTTGCTGTCCAAATTGCTGGCCAAACTGGGTCTCGATCGCCTGATGGGCGGCACCGGCCTGACAAAATTGATGTCCCGCGCGGGGCTGCAAGTGCCGATCTCGACCCTGATCGGCAAGATCGTCTATTGGTTCGTTCTGCTGATTTTCCTGGTATCGGCAGCAGAATCCCTTGGACTTGAGCGAGTTTCAGCTACGCTTGACATGCTCGCGCTGTATTTGCCGAAAGTGTTCGGTGCCGCGCTGGTGTTGCTGGTGGGCGTCCTGCTCGCGCAACTGGCCAATGGCCTGGTTCGCGGGGCGGCAGAAGGCGTAGGCCTGGACTACGCTTCAGGACTTGGGCGAATCGCCCAGGGCCTGGTGATCATCATCAGCATTTCGGTCGCGATCAGTCAGCTGGAGGTCAAGACCGACCTGCTGAACCATGTGATCGTCATCGTATTGATTACCGTTGGTCTGGCTGTTGCCTTGGCCATGGGTTTGGGAAGCCGGGAAATTGCCGGTCAGATTCTTGCGGGAATCTATGTGCGTGAGTTGTATCAGGTTGGGCAACAAGTGCGTATTGGCGAGGTCGAAGGCCAGATCGAAGAGATCGGCACGGTTAAGACCACATTGCTGACCGATGAGGGTGAGCTAGTCTCTCTCTCCAATCGGATCCTGCTGGAGCAGCATGTGAGTAGCCGCTAACCCGGCAAACCCTGCTAATGTATGCCGCCGCAAAATGCCAGCTGATGCTGGCTGCGGTGGACATTGACCTGACTGTCGGCACGACTTGTTTTGAATAAAGCCCAAACGCTATCCACGCGCTACGACCCCCGCGAGCTCTCTGACGAGGAGTTGGTCGCGCGCTCGCATACCGAGCTGTTTCACGTGACGCGCGCCTATGAAGAACTGATGCGGCGTTACCAGCGGACATTATTTAACGTCTGTGCACGATATCTTGGGAACGATCGCGATGCAGACGATGTCTGTCAGGAAGTGATGCTTAAGGTGCTGTACGGCCTGAAGAACTTCGAGGGGAAATCAAAGTTCAAGACATGGCTCTACAGCATCACGTACAACGAATGCATCACACAGTATCGGAAGGAACGGCGAAAGCGTCGCTTGATGGACGCACTGAGTCTTGACCCCCTTGAGGAAGCGTCTGAAGAAAAGGCGCCAAAACCCGAGGAAAAGGGTGGACTGGATCGCTGGCTGGTGTATGTGAACCCGATTGATCGGGAAATTCTGGTGCTACGATTTGTCGCAGAGCTGGAGTTCCAGGAGATCGCAGACATCATGCACATGGGTTTGAGTGCGACAAAAATGCGTTACAAACGTGCTCTTGATAAATTGCGTGAGAAATTTGCAGGCATTGCTGAAACTTAGTTCGGCGCAAATATCTCTTACGTGTAGGCAAGTTCTGATAGACTTGCCGCCGAGTTGTCCCCCGGTTTGCGGGACTGCTTCACAATCACCAGATGGGGATTTAACGGATGAAACTGAAAAACACCTTGGGCTTGGCCATTGGTTCTTTGATTGCCGCCACTTCTTTCGGCGCTCTGGCACAAGGCCAAGGCGCAGTTGAAATCGAAGGCTTCGCAAAGAAAGAACAATTCGACAGCGCTCGTAACTTCAAGAACAACGGCAACCTGTTCGGCGGCTCGATCGGTTACTTCCTGACCGACGACGTTGAACTGCGTCTGGGCTACGACGAAGTGCACAACGTGCGTTCCGACGACGGTCGTAACATCAAGGGCGCCAACACCGCTCTGGACGCTCTGTACCACTTCAACAACCCAGGCGACATGCTGCGTCCATACGTATCGGCTGGTTTCTCCGATCAAAGCATCGGCCAGAACGGCACTGGCGGTCGTAACCGTTCTACCTTCGCCAACGTTGGCGGCGGTGCCAAGCTGTACTTCACCGAGAACTTCTACGCCCGTGCTGGCGTTGAAGCTCAATACAACATCGACCAGGGCGACACCGAGTGGGCTCCTAGCGTCGGTATCGGTGTGAACTTCGGTGGCGGCTCCAAGCCAGCTGCTGCTCCAGTTCCAGCTCCGGCTGAAGTCTGCTCCGACAGCGACAACGACGGCGTATGCGACAACGTTGACAAGTGCCCAGACACCCCAGCCAACGTAACTGTTGACGCTGATGGCTGCCCGGCAGTTGCTGAAGTTGTTCGTGTTGAGCTGGACGTGAAGTTCGACTTCGACAAGTCGGTTGTGAAGCCAAACAGCTACGGCGACATCAAAAACCTGGCTGACTTCATGAAGCAGTACCCATCCACCACCACTACTGTTGAAGGTCACACTGACTCCGTCGGTCCTGACGCTTACAACCAGAAACTGTCCGAGCGTCGTGCAAACGCCGTTAAGCAAGTTCTGACCAACCAGTACGGTGTTGAATCGTCCCGCATTCAGTCGATCGGCTACGGCGAATCCCGCCCAGTTGCTGACAACAAAACTGAAGCTGGCCGTGCTGTTAACCGTCGCGTAGAAGCGCAGGTTGAAGCTCAAGCTAAGTAATTAGCTGCCGCTGCGAGAAAAGCCCGGCTTATGCCGGGCTTTTCTTTGCCTGCGATTTGGGTAAACCGAGGATTGTCAGGCCAGGCGTTCGGCTGCCCAGTCAATCGAATCGACCTGGGTCGCAGCGGCTGCGACGGCGCCTATGACCAGAATCGCAGGGCTCTTGAGCCGGAAATCAAGGGCATCGTTTTCCATGGCTGCCAGGTCGCTACGGCATTCGCGTTGTTCCGGCAACGAGGCATTCTCGATCATCGCCACTGGCGTATCCGCCGCCATCCCCCCCGCCAAGAGCTGCTCGCGAATCTCGCCGAGCTTCGCCACCCCCATGTAAATCACCAGCGTCGTTCCGCCTTGCGCCAGCGCCCGCCAGTTCAACTGGCTGTCGTCCTGGGTGTGAGCGGTGACCAGCGTCACGCCCCGGGCCACGCCGCGCAACGTCAGCGGAATATCACATTGGGTCGCGCCCGCCAGCCCGGCGGTGATGCCATTGACCAACTCCACCTCGACCCCGCGCTCACGCAACCACTGCGCTTCTTCACCTCCACGCCCGAAAATGCACGGATCGCCGCCCTTGAGTCGCACCACGCCTTTGCACTGACGGGCGTAACGCAGCATCAGCCGATGGATGAACGCTTGGGGCGTTGAGCGGCAGCCGCCGCGTTTGCCGACCGCAATGATTCGCGCAGCAGGGCAGTGCTCAAGTACCGCCTCATTGACCAGATCGTCGATCAGCACCACCTCGGCTTCGCGCAAGGCACGCACTGCTTTAAGCGTCAGCAGCTCAGGATCACCGGGACCTGCGCCCACCAACCAGACTTTCGCGCTCATGGTGTTTCCTCTTTAAATGACGGCGACCGGACGCACTTCGGCGGCCAGCAAACGCTTGATTTCCGGGACGCAGGAACCGCATTGCGTGCCGCATCCCAACTTGTTTTTCAAACCCTGCAGATCCAGACCTTCACCAATACCGGCGCAGACCGCGCTGTGGCTGACGTTCTTGCAATTGCACAGGGTCTTGTCCGCCACAACCGGCGTGCCGGCATTGCCCGGCGGTGCACTCATCGGTGCCAGCAGCCAGCGCCGCAGTTGTTCGTCGGCGCGACCCTCCAGCCACAGGCCTTGCAACCAGTGCTGAGCGAGGGTTTCGCCAGCGAGGCGAATCGCAGTGATTCGTCCGTTTTCGATGCGTACCCGCTTGCCGATGGCACGGCGTGGATCGTCATAAGCCAGCACCGGCCCCTCGATCAGGGCCAGGCATTGGTCGATTTCATGCAGCAATTGCGGCTCTGGCGCCATAACGCTGGCTGCACGTATCAACAACGCAGGCCGTTCACGTCCGACAAGGCTGATACTTGTGTAGGAAAAAGCCTCACAGAGCGGTCGAAGCGCCTCGAAGTGCCGTTGAACATCGCCCTCGATCAGTGCGAACAGTTGCCATGGCAACTCCACCGGTTCCAGCCGCACACCGCTGTGCTTGAGTTCCGGTTGTTTCGACAAAGGATCAAAAGCCGGCAGGGTCAGGCTGTTCACGCCGCCCTTGAGGAAACGATCGCCCCAGTGCATCGGCAGGAACGCCTGGCCCGGACGTACGCTGTCATCGCTGGCGACCGCCACGATCACCGCGCCCCGACGACTTTTCAGATTCACCAAATCCCCCGACTGCAAGCGGTGGCGGCGCAACTCGTCCGGGTGCAGCCCCAACACCGCTTCGCTGACATGGCCGAACAACTGCGCCGCCGTTCCCGTGCGGCTCATACCGTGCCATTGATCACGCAGGCGGCCGGTGATCAGGGTCAGGGGAAAGCGCGCGTCGCGTTGTTCCTTGGCGGCGCGATAGGGATCGGCAACGAATTGCGCGCGCCCGTTCGGTGTAGGAAAGATCCCGTCGCCATACAGCCGGGCTGTACCCTGGCGGGCGCCAGCGGGGAAGGGCCATTGCTGTGGCCCCAGCTCATCAATCAATCCGTGGCTGATCCCGGACAAATCCAGATCGCGCCCCCGGGTCAGTTGTTTGTACTCGTCAAACAGCTGCGCCGATTGCTCGAAGGCAAACAGCCCCGGTTGTTGCGGGCGCAGACGTTTCTCCAGGCGTTGTGCGAAATCTACCGTGATCGCCCAGTCCGGACGCGCTTCACCCGGTGCGGCAATGGCTTTGCGAACGTGAGAAATCCGCCGTTCAGAGTTGGTCACCGAACCTTCCTTCTCGCCCCAACTGGCCGCCGGCAACAGCAGGTCGGCAAACGCCGCGGTTTCGGTGGTACGAAACGCTTCCTGCAATACCACGAACGGACAAGCTTCCAGCGCGGCGCGCACGGCGTTCTGGTCCGGCATCGATTGCGCGGGGTTGGTGCAGGCGATCCACAGCGCCTTGATCCGGCCGCTGCGCACCTGTTCAAACAGTTCGATGGCGCTGAGCCCGGTGTTTTCCGGCAGCTTATCCACACCCCAATACGCCGCCACTTCGGCGCGGTGCTCCGGATTGGCTACTTCGCGATGACCGGGCAACAGGTTGGAGAGACTGCCGGTTTCCCGCCCGCCCATGGCATTCGGCTGACCGGTCAAAGAGAAAGGTCCTGCCCCCGGTCGGCCGATCTGTCCGGTGGCCAGGTGCAGGTTGATCAGCGCACTGTTCTTCGCGCTGCCGGCGGTGGACTGGTTCAGGCCCATGCACCACAGCGAGAGAAAACTCGGCGCGGTGCCGATCCATTCGGCGCATTGCTGCAACTGCTCGGCACTGATCCCGCACAGCTGCGAAACCATGGCCGGGGTGTAATCGCGCACCAGACTTTTCAGCCCGGCGAGTCCTTCGGTGTGGGCCTTGATGAAGTCACGGTCGATCCAGTCTTCCCACAACAGTAGATGCAAAATCCCATGGAACAAGGCGACATCGGTGCCCGGCAGAATCGCCAGATGCAGGTCGGCCAGATCGCAGGTGTCGGTGCGTCGAGGGTCGATGACGACGACTTTCATGTGAGGGCGGTGGGACTTGGCTTCTTCGAGGCGGCGAAAAAGTACCGGATGAGCGTAGGCCATGTTACTGCCGACGATCACCACGCAATCGCTCGATTCCAGGTCTTCATAGCTGCACGGTGGGGCGTCGGCGCCGAGGCTGCGCTTGTAGCCGACCACCGCCGAAGACATGCACAGCCGCGAATTGCTGTCGATGTTGTTGGTACCGACCAGCGCCCGCGCCAGTTTGTTGAAGGCGTAGTAGTCCTCGGTCAGCAACTGCCCGGAGATGTAGAACGCCACGCTGTCCGGGCCGTGTTCGGCGATGGTTTCGGCGAAGACCTGGGTGGCATGGTCCAGCGCGGTGTCCCAGTCGCAGCGGCTGCGCGCCAGGCCTTTGCCCAGGCGCAATTCCGGGTACAACGCCCGGGCCGCAAGATCACCGGTCAGATGCAGGGTCGAGCCTTTGCTGCACAGTTTGCCGAAGTTGGCCGGATGCGCCGGATCGCCGCTGACGCCGAGGATGCGCTCGCCGTCATGCTCGATCAGCACGCCGCAGCCGACCCCGCAATAGCAGCAGGTCGAGGCGGTCGTCTGGCGGTTCATCAGACGGCGTCCCGCAGGGCCAGTTGCACGCGGCCGTTTTCCACCCGGGCCGGGTGATGATGTGCGCAACCGACGTCCGGCGCCTGGGCTTCGCCGGATTGCAGATCGATCTGCCAGTTATGCAGTGGGCAGGCCACGCGCTTGCCGTAAATCAGGCCTTGGGACAACGGGCCGCCCTTGTGCGGGCAGCGGTCATCGAGTGCGAAGACTTCGTCGTCGCTTGTACGAAAGATCGCAATGTCACCTTTGGGCCCGGCGATGATCCGCGAACCGAGGGCGTTGATCTCTTCCAGGGCACAGATATCGAGCCAGTTCATGCCGGCACCTCCAGGTTTTTCACAGGGATCACGTCGAATTCTTTCTTCAGTTGCGGCTGGGCGAGGCGTTCTTTCCACGGGTCCTGTTCGAACGACAGGGAGAATTGCAGGCGCTCGTTCAGGGCCTTGCGGCGCTCGGGATCTTCCAGCACGGCTTTCTTGATGTGCTCCATGCCGACCCGTTGCAGGTAATGCACGGTGCGTTCGAGGTAGAAGGCTTCTTCGCGGTACAGCTGCAGGAACGCGCCGTTGTATTCGCGGACCTCCTCGGCAGTCTTGAGCTTGACGAAGAATTCGGCGACTTCGGTCTTGATCCCGCCGTTGCCACCGATGTACATCTCCCAGCCGGAATCGACTCCGATGATTCCTACGTCTTTAATCCCCGCTTCCGAACAGTTGCGTGGGCATCCGGAGACCGCCAGTTTCACTTTGTGCGGCGACCACATGTTGAACAGGTCGTGTTCGAGGTCGATGCCCAACTGAGTCGAATTCTGCGTGCCGAAGCGGCAGAACTCGCTGCCGACGCAGGTTTTCACGGTGCGGATCGATTTGCCGTAGGCGTGGCCCGACGGCATGTCGAGGTCTTTCCACACGCCGGGCAGATCCTGCTTTTTGATCCCCAGCAAGTCGATGCGCTGACCGCCGGTGACCTTGACCATCGGCACCTGATATTTGTCCGCCACGTCGGCGATCCGCCGCAGTTCCGACGGGTTGGTCACGCCGCCCCACATCCGTGGTACCACCGAGTAGGTGCCGTCCTTCTGGATGTTGGCGTGGGCCCGTTCGTTGATCAGGCGCGACTGCGGATCGTCCTTGGCTTCGCCGGGCCAGGTGGAAATCAGGTAGTAGTTGAGGGCCGGCCGGCAAGTGGCGCAACCGTTCGGCGTGCGCCAGTTGAGGTAGCTCATGGTGCCGGCGATGGTCAGCAAATGCTGTTCGCGAATGGCCTGGCGAATCTGGCCATGGTTGAGATCGCTGCAACCGCAGATGGCTTTTTCGCTTTTCGGTTTGACGTCCGCCGCGCCGCCGACGGTGTTGATCAGGATCTGCTCGACCAGGCCGGCGCAGGAACCGCAGGAGCTGGCGGCCTTGGTGTGTTTCTTTACTTCGTCGACGCTGAACAGCCCGTGTTCCTGAATCGCCTTGACGATGGTGCCCTTGCACACGCCGTTGCAGCCGCAGACTTCGGCGTTGTCGGCCATGCTCATGGCCTTGTCCTGGCCCTGATGTCCTACGTCGCCAATTGCGTTTTCTCCGAACATTAAGTGATCGCGGATCTCGCCGATGGCGTGATTCTCACGAATCTGCCGGAAATACCAACCGCCATCTGCCGTATCGCCGTACAGACACGCGCCGACCAGCACGTCATCCTTGATCACCAGTTTTTTGTACACCCCGCCGATCGGGTCGGAGAGGGTGATGGTCTCGGTGCCTTCGCCGCCCATGAAGTCGCCGGCGGAAAACAGGTCGATGCCGGTGACTTTCAACTTGGTCGACGTCACTGAGCCCTGATAGCGCGCGAAACCCAGTTGCGCCAAGTGGTTGGCGCAGACCTTGGCCTGTTCGAACAGCGGCGCCACCAGGCCGTAGGCAATGCCACGGTGGCTGGCGCATTCGCCGATGGCATAGATGCGCGGGTCGTAGGTTTGCAGGGTGTCGTTGACCAGAATCCCGCGATTGCACGGGATGCCGGCCTTTTCCGCGAGTTCGGTGTTGGGGCGAATGCCGGCGGCCATGACGACCAGATCGGCAGGAATGATGTCGCCGTTCTTGAATTGCACCGAGCCGACCCGACCATTGCCGGCGTCGTGCAGGGCCTGGGTCTGTTCGCACAGGCGAAAGTGCAGGCCACGGGATTCGAGGGCGGTTTGCAGGAGCTGGCCACTGGTCTTGTCCAGTTGCCGCTCCAGCAGCCATTCACCGAGGTGCACCACGGTGACGTGCATGCCGCGCAGCATCAGGCCGTTGGCCGCTTCGAGGCCGAGCAAACCGCCACCGATCACCACGGCGTGTTTGTGGGTCTTGGCGGTATCGATCATCGCCTGGGTGTCGGCGATGTCGCGGTACCCGATCACGCCCTGCAAGGTGTTCCCGGGGATCGGCAGGATGAACGGGGTCGAGCCAGTGGCGATCAGCAGGCGGTCGTATTCGGCCTCAGTGCCATCCTCGGCGATCACCCGGCGTTTGACCCGGTCGATCTCGACCACTTTGCGGTTGAGCAGCAGTTTGATGCCGTTTTCCAGGTACCAGTCGAGGTCGTTGAGCACGATCTCTTCGAAGGTCTGTTCGCCGGCCAATACCGGCGATAGCAGGATGCGGTTGTAGTTGGTGTGCGGTTCGGCGCCGAAGACCGTGATGTCGTACAGCTCGTTGCTGAGCTTGAGCAGTTCTTCCAGGGTACGAACCCCGGCCATGCCATTGCCGATCATCACCAGTTTGAGTTTTTTCATCAGATTCTCCGGGAGCTTCGGGCTTGCCTCTTGTGGGCAGTCAGGCCTTGCTCGACAAAAATGGCGCAAACAAAAAAGGCGTCCCGCCAGTTACCTGGCGAGGACGCCTTTGTCCTTGTCCCGTTCTCTCGGGAAGCCCGGCCTTCGTCGTTGAAGGTCGGGCTTTTATGTCAGTTGAAAACGTTAATGCAGTGGCTGTGCCAAGTCGCGGTAAGCCGCGAATTCACTGGGGTAATGCGGGAATTGGCCAGATGTTCATTGTGGTTTTTGCACTGAATGGAAGCGGCACGCCCGTTTATGGAGCGCCGCATCAGCCATGAAACAACAGAAACAGCAGCACCAGATTGCCCAGCAACGCCAGCAACGCCAAAGTCCGCCAGACCTTCAGCGGCTCGCGTTCCAGCAAGGGGCGAGGGCGTACGTTCAGGCTGCGGCGCTCACCTTGCTCCAGAGTCAGCAGCCATTCCTCGGCGGTTTCATAGCGTTGCAAGGGATCGGCCGCCACACCGCGCTCCAGACACTGCGCCAGCCACTCCGGCAGATCCGGGCGATATCGCCCGGCACTCACCGGCACCCCGAAACGCGGGCGCTGGAAGGCTTCGATCTCGCCATAGGGAAAGTGCCCGGTGAGCAGGAAATACAAGGTCACGCCCACCGCATACAGATCCTGTTGCGCGCTGGGTGCTACGCCTTGAAAGGCTTCCGGCGCGATGTAGCTCGGGGTTCCGGGCAAGGTCGACGGTGCGTCCTGCGACAGGCCGGGGCAATACGCCAGGCCGAAATCCAGCAGGCGCAGCTCGCCGTCGTCCCCCAGATGCAGGTTTTCCGGTTTGATGTCGCGGTGCAGGATCTGCCGTCGATGCAACAGGCCGACTGCCCGCAGCAGACGTTCGGCCAGATCCTGCCATTGAGCCAGTGGCAGCGGGCCGCGTTGTTCAAACAACTGCGCCAGGGTTGTCCCCGAATATTCACGCATCACGTAGTACAAATGCTGACGCTGTCCGGCGCTATGGACTTCAGGAAAATGCCGCCCGGCGACGCGTTTGAGAAACCATTCTTCCGCCAGCAAGGCCTGGCCGGCCTGGGCATCGTCCGCCCATTGTGCGGGCAAGGTTTTCAACAGCCAGGTCTGGCCCTGACCATCGAGCACTCGATACAGCAACGATTGTTGGCTGCGCCCTATAACCTCCTGAACCCGCCAGCCTTCAAAGACCTGACCCGGTTTCAGCTGCGGGGGCAGAGGCCACTGCTGCAAATGAACCAGCGCATCGCCAAGGCTGGCCTCCCCGACGGCATCCACCCGCACCAACAGCGCACTGGCGTTGTCCTGACTGCCGGCCAGGTGCGCAGCGTTGACCAGTGTTTGCGCAGCGCTGTGCAGGTCCGGCTGATCGAGCAAAATTGCGGCGATGGCGGTGTCGCCGAGCGCTGCCCACACGCCATCACTGAGCAGCACGAAACATTCGCCGTCACGCAGCTCGCCGTCGAGAAAATCCAGCACCAGATGCTGATCCAGTCCCAGTGCGCGCTTGAGCACGTGCTGCATGCCCGGCTGATCCCAGACGTGATCCTCGCTGATCCGCTGCAAGGTCGCTGCGTGCCAGCGATAGACCCGGCAATCACCGACGTGCGCCAGGGTAAACCGCCGGCCACGCAGGACCAGTGCACTGATCGTGGTGAGCAGCGGCTGACCGCCACCGTTGGCCTGCAACCAGCGGTTTTGTGCGAGCAACAGACGATCGAGGGCCTGGGCCACGCTCCAGGTTTCCGGGGTGGCGTAGTAATCCAGCGCCAGTGCCTGCAAAGTCGAGCGCGCGGCCAGCCCGCCATCGGCGCACTGGCTGACGCCGTCGGCGATGGCGAACAGAAAACCTTTGCTCGCAGCCAGCGCCGGGGCCGGCGTGACCAGGCGCAAGGCGTCCTGGTTTTCCGCGCGTGGTCCGGTGGCGCTGGCTTCGGCGAAACTCAGTTGCAGAGCCATTCGGGCCTCAGACCCGGGCAGCGGTCACGGCCGCCGAACCCCAAGTGGTTCGCCAGCGACGTTTGACCCCGTGCAGACCGAACCACGCCAATACGCCAAGGCTGGCGAACAACCACAGCGCCAGTTGATAGCTGCCGGTGCTCTGTTTGATCGCGCCCATGCCTGCCGCCAGGGCAAACCCGCCGATGCCACCGGCCATGCCGATCAGCCCGGTCATCACGCCGATTTCGCGACGGAAACGCTGCGGCACCAGTTGAAAAACCGCGCCATTACCTGCGCCGAGGCCGAGCATGGTGCAGACGAAAAGTGCCAGCGCCGCGTAGGAACTTGGCAGGTTGAAGCCGACCGCTGCTATACAAACCGCTGCAACCGTGTACATCGCCAAGAGGGTGCGGATGCCACCGAAACGGTCAGCCAGCGCGCCGCCCAGTGGACGCATCAGGCTGCCACCGAACACGCAGGCGGCGGTGTAGTAACCGGCGGTCACCGGGCTCAGGCCGTATTGATCGTTGAAGTAGCCGGGCAGGGCGCTGGCCAGGCCGATGAAGCCGCCGAAGGTGACGCTGTAAAAAAACATGAACCACCAGCTGTCGCGATCACCCAGGGCCTTGAAATAGTCGGCCATGGATTTGGCTTTCGGCCGCTCGGGCGCGTTCTTCGCCAGCCAGGCGAACAGCACCAGGGTCAGGATCAGCGGAATCAGGGCGAAACCGAACACATTGCTCCAGCCGAACGCCGCCGCCAAAACCGGGGCAATCAACGCCGCGAAAACGGTGCCGGAATTGCCCGCCCCGGCGATGCCCATCGCCTTGCCTTGATGCTCCGGCGGATACCACTGCGAGGCCAGCGGCAGGGCCACAGCGAACGAGGCGCCGGCCATGCCGAGGAACAGGCCAAGCAGCAAAGCCTGTTCATAACTGTGGATGCCGAGTTTCCAGGCGCCGAGCAGCGCGCAGATCACGATCACCTGGCCGATCAGCCCGGCGGTTTTCGGCGACAGGCGATCGGCGAGCATGCCCATCGCAAAGCGCAGCACCGCGCCGGCCAGAATCGGCGTCGCCACCACGAGCCCGCGCTGTTGGGTGGTCAGATGCAGGTCGGCGGCAATCTGCACCGCCAGCGGGCCGAGCAGGTACCAGACCATGAAGCTCAGGTCGAAATACAGGAAGGCCGCGAACAGAGTCGGGGTGTGGCCGGATTTCCAGAAGCTTTTATTCATCGCGCACCTCAGCTGTAGAGAATCTCGAGAAGGAGTCAGAACCAGCACAGTGGGGCGCCGCCACGGCCGCACCACCGGCCCCGGGCTGTGGGGCCAAAACGCAAAAACGCCGCTACCCGGATCGCCGAAGGGGGCGAAGAAGGTGAGCGACGTCTTTGTCGTGGGTGGGGCAACCGCCGTTGGTTACCTGTGCGTAATGCTTAGCGAGATTTGTGCCAGATCGGTGTGGCTTGTTTCCACGCTTTGCGTGCAAACGCATCCGTCACGTTCAGAAGCGGACGCGGAGCGTCCATGGCTGCATTCCCACGCGGAGCGTGGGAACGATCAATGTGGGGGAGCACTTCAGCCCAGCAACTCGCTCATGGCAATGATCTGTTCAGCGACCTGAATCAGTTTCTGCTGACGGCTCATGGCCTGGCGGCGCATCAGGGTGTAGGCCTCTTCTTCGTTGCAGTCCTTCATTTTCATCAGTAACCCCTTGGCCAGTTCGATGCGCTTGCGCTCGGCCAGTTGCTGGTCGCGGGCCTGTAGCTGGGCGCGCAAGGCCTGATCGCTTTCGAAGCGGGCCATGGCGACATCGAGAATCGGCTGCAAGCGTTGTGCGTGAATGCCTTCAACAATGTAGGCACTGACCCCGGACTTGATCGCCTGACGCATCACGCCAGGATCATGTTCGTCGGTGAACATCACGATCGGCCGGGGCTGGTCGCGGCTGACCAGCACCACTTGCTCCATTACATCGCGGCTCGGTGACTCGGTATCGATCAGGATTACGTCCGGACGCACCGTTTCGACGCGCGCCGGCAGGTCGATGGTCAGACCCGACTCGTCGATCACCTCGAAACCGGCCTCGGTCAGCGCGGCTTTCAGGCGTCCGACTTTTTTCGCGGTGTCGTTGATCAGCAGAATGCGCAACATGTTCGCGGTCTCCTGTCAGCGCTGGGCGAGAAGGGGCGCGCTGTCGCTCAGCGCGTGCAGCTTGAAGCTTCGGGCATAGGCGGCCGGGTCGCTGCCGTCCCAGATTTTGCCGTCGATCAACTGGCTGCTGCGCATGTCCTTGCCCCGGGCCGCGACGCCCATGGCAGTCGCCGCGTCGCGATAGATCTCCAGTTGTTGCACCTGACGGGCGACGGCGAGGTAGTCCGGGTCATCGCGCAGCAAACCCCAGCGGCGGAACTGGGTCATGAACCACATCCCATCTGACAGGTACGGCAGATTCACCGCGCCATCGCCATGAAAACGCAGCGCGTGCAGATCCTGCCAGCGATGACCGAGGCCATCGTCGTAGTCGCCGAGAAAGCGCGGTTCGATGCAGGACAGCGGGGCGTCGAGGTATTCCGCCGCGCTCAGCAACTGGGCGGTGCTGCGGCGGTTTTCCGGGCTTTCTTCGATGAAGCGGCTGGCCTCGAGGATCGCCATCACCAGCGCGCGGGCGGTGTTGGGATATTGGTCGACGAAGGCGCGGGTGCAGCCAAGGACTTTTTCCGGGTGATCGGGCCAGATGGTCTGGCTTGTCGCCAATGTGAAGCCGAGATCCTGCTGTACGGCGCTGGCCGCCCACGGCTCGCCGACGCAGAAGCCATCAATGCGTCCGGCTTGCAAGTGCGCGACCATTTGCGGCGGCGGCACGACCACGCTGTCGACATCCTGCAACGGATGAATGCCTTGGCTCGCCAGCCAGTAATAAAGCCACATGGCATGGGTGCCGGTCGGGAAGGTCTGGGCGAAGGTCAGTTTTGCGCGGGTTTGGTGCACATGCCGGTGCAGTGCTTCAGGACCGGTCACGCCCAGGCCCTGCAAACCGTGGGACAGGTTGAGGCTCTGACCGTTCTGGTTCAGGCCCATCAGCACCGCCATGTCGGTCGGCGCGACACCGCCGATGCCCAGGTGCACCGCGTAGATCAGGCCGTAGAGGCTGTGGGCGGCATCGAGTTCGCCGCTGACCAGGTTGTCCCGCAGGTTGGCCCAGGAGTTTTGGCGCTTGAGGTTCAGGGTCAGGCCGTAAGGCTGGGCAAAGCCCTGGGTGGCGGCGACCACCAGCGAGGCGCAGTCGCTCAAGGCCATGAAGCCGAGGTTGATCGCGCTTTTTTCCGGGGCATCGCTGCCGTTGACCCAGGCCAGCGGCCCGGCGGAGGTTAGAGTCATAAAAGCCACCCTCAAAAAAAACGTCGTCCCAGGCTTTGCCCGCGCAAAACCGAGAGACGACGCCATTGTCCTTGCCTGCACGCCACCATTGGCCTGCGGGCTGATGCCGGGGAAGGTGCAAGGCATATGCCATGCGCACGGATTTACCCGTGCGCCTCGCGCGCTGGGGCGATGCCCGGCTATAATCGCCGCCTCTTTTCGCCGCCCGAGTCATAGCCGCCCATGTACACCCTGGCCCGTCAGCTGTTGTTCAAACTTTCCCCGGAAACCTCCCACGATCTGTCGCTGGATCTGATCGGCGCAGGCGGGCGTTTGGGCCTCAACGGCTTGCTGTGCAAGGCCCCGGCGTCGCTGCCGGTGAATGTCATGGGCCTGCAATTCCCGAACCCTGTCGGTCTGGCGGCCGGTCTCGACAAGAACGGCGCGGCCATCGACGGCTTCGCGCAGCTGGGTTTCGGTTTTGTCGAAATCGGCACCGTGACCCCGCGCCCGCAGCCGGGCAACCCGAAACCACGGATTTTCCGCCTGCCGGAAGCCGAGGCGATCATCAATCGCATGGGTTTCAACAACCTCGGTGTGGATAACCTGCTGGCGCGGGTGGCGGCGGCCAAATACAAGGGCGTGCTGGGGATCAACATCGGCAAGAACTTCGACACCCCGGTCGAGCGCGCGGTTGAGGACTATCTGATCTGCCTGGACAAGGTCTACGCCCACGCCAGTTACGTCACGGTCAACGTCAGTTCGCCGAACACTCCGGGCCTGCGCAGCCTGCAATTCGGCGATTCGCTCAAGCAATTGCTGGCAGACCTGGCCACCCGCCGCGCCGAACTGGCCCTGCGCCACGGCAAACATGTACCGCTGGCGATCAAGATCGCGCCGGACATGACCGACGAAGAAACCGCGCAAGTCGCCCAGGCGTTGATCGAAACCGGGATGGACGCGGTGATCGCCACCAACACCACCCTCAGCCGCGTGGGTGTCGAAGGCATGGAACACGGTGACGAGGCGGGCGGTCTGTCCGGCGCTCCGGTGCGTGAGAAGAGCACCCACACCGTGAAAGTGCTGGCGTCCGAGCTGGGCGGCAAGCTGCCGATCATCGCGGCGGGCGGCATCACCGAAGGCAAGCATGCGGCCGAGAAGATCGCTGCCGGCGCGAGCCTGGTGCAGATCTACTCCGGCTTCATCTACAAGGGCCCGGCGCTGATCCGCGAATCGGTGGACGCGATCGCCGCCAAACGCTGATCCTTTGTGAGAGCGAGCTTGCTCGCGATGGCGTCTGTTCAGTCAACATTTCGTGTGACTGATGCACCGCCATCGCGAGCAAGTCGAGTCGTCGCACCGTCGCTCCCACAGGTTTTGTGTATGGCATAAATAATTGGCAGGCATAAAAAAGGGCTCCTCGAAGGAGCCCCTGGGCCGTGGCCCGCCGTCCGGGAAGGACGTGCATGGTGATCAGGTTTTTACGAAATCAGATTGTCGTGTCGCAATAAGTGCCCTGTGTCAGCCGACGGCGTGAAGTTCGTTGAGTCTGTGGATTCCCGCAGTGCCGGTCATACCGTCCCAGTTGTCGCCGCGTCCTTCTCGCCAGCCGTTGATCCAGGCTTGACGTACCGACGGTAGAGTAAATGGGCAAAGCTCACGGGATTTGCCACCAACGCCATATTGATATCCGCGCAAAAAAGCTCTTTCCAACGGATCACGCTTAAGTCTTCTCATAGGGTGTTTCCCTCACTTGTTGACTGTTTTTGTCGCGTCGACCTCAATTGAGGTCTGGCAGAAAAACTCTGCCGTTGGCGGCTCGCTGCCGGCGTGGCGAGCCAAGGTGTTGACGCCGTTGCGACGTCAACCTGTGTGCAGTTCTAACCAATGAGTCACATCGATGGAATGACCGTTTTGTCATAAGGACGTAACGAAAAAGATGCTATGGCCATAAGTAACCGCGTATTTATCCAGTGTTTATTGGCCAAACCCCGGTATGATCGGCCCCGCGCTGGATGATGAGGTTAATCCTTTAGTGAGAATGACCCACGTTTACGCTGGGTTACTATTCGACGAAGGGTTGCTTTGAGTCATTTTGTTGCTTCAACTTCTTTATCTGTCCCGGCATCTAAGCTCTTTTAACCCGAGCAGCGGGGATGGAACGGCACACCTTCGTGCCACGCGGGCGTTCTTGTAGAAAAGCGCCTGATTGAAAACCGGACCGGCAATGCGTTGCCGGTTCATTAGCCAAAGGCTGTGAAAAAACCATGTCCGACCGTTTCGAACTCTTCCTCACTTGCCCCAAAGGCCTTGAAGGCCTGCTCATCGAGGAAGCCGTCGGGCTTGGCCTTGAAGAGGCCCGCGAACACACCTCCGCCGTGCGTGGCATGGCGACCATGGAAACCGCTTATCGTCTGTGCCTCTGGTCGCGTCTGGCCAACCGGGTGCTGCTGGTGCTCAAGCGTTTCCCGATGAAAAACGCCGAAGACCTGTACCACGGCGTACTCGACCTCGACTGGCAGGATCACATGCTGGCCGACGGCACCCTGGCCGTGGAGTTCAGCGGCCACGGTTCAGGCATCGACAACACTCACTTCGGCGCCCTGAAGGTCAAGGACGCCATCGTCGACAAACTGCGCACCCCGCAGGGCGACCGACCAAGCATCGACAAGCTCAACCCGGACCTGCGCATTCACCTGCGTCTGGATCGCGGCGAAGCGATTCTGTCCCTCGACCTTTCCGGCCACAGCCTGCACCAGCGCGGCTACCGCTTGCAGCAGGGCGCTGCGCCGCTGAAGGAAAACCTCGCGGCCGCGATCCTGATCCGTTCCGGCTGGCCGCGCATTGCCGCCGAAGGTGGCGCGCTGGCTGACCCGATGTGCGGTGTCGGCACGTTCCTGGTCGAAGCCGGCATGATCGCCGCCGATATGGCGCCGAACCTGCGTCGCGAGCAATGGGGCTTCACCGCCTGGCTCGGTCACGTACCGGCGCTGTGGAAAAAGCTCCACGAAGAAGCCGTCGAGCGCGCCGCCGCCGGTCTGGCCAAACCACCGCTGTGGATCCGTGGTTATGAAGCCGACCCACGGCTGATTCAGCCAGGCCGCAACAACGTCGAGCGCGCCGGCCTGAGCGAGTGGATCAAGATCTATCAGGGCGAAGTCGCGACCTTCGAACCGCGTCCGGACCAGAACCAGAAAGGTCTGGTCATCTGCAACCCGCCGTACGGTGAGCGTCTGGGTGATGAAGCCAGCCTGTTGTACCTCTACCAGAACCTTGGCGAGCGTCTGCGTCAGGCCTGCCTGAACTGGGAGGCGGCGGTGTTCACCGGCGCACCGGACCTTGGCAAGCGCATGGGCATCCGCAGCCACAAACAGTATTCGTTCTGGAACGGCGCACTGCCGTGCAAGCTGCTGTTGATCAAAGTCCTGCCGGATCAGTTCGTCACCGGCGAGCGCCGTACTCCGGAGCAACGCCAGGCCGAGCGCGAGCAAGCCGCTTATGAGCAGACGCCGAACGAGCCGCAAGAGCGCAAGTTCAACAAGAACGGCAACCCGATCAAACCGACGCCGGCCCCGGCGCCAGTGATCGAGCAGCCGCGCCTGAGCGAAGGCGGGCAGATGTTTGCCAACCGCCTGCAAAAGAACCTCAAGGCGTTGGGCAAGTGGGTCAAGCGCGAAGGCATCGATTGCTACCGCGTCTACGATGCGGACATGCCGGAATACGCGATGGCCATCGACCTGTACCACGACTGGGTGCACGTTCAGGAGTACGCCGCGCCGAAGTCGATCGACCCGGAAAAGGCCTCGATCCGCATGTTCGATGCGTTGGCGGCCATCCCTCAGGCGCTGAACATCGACAAGAGCCGCGTGGTGGTCAAGCGCCGCGAGCGTCAGAGCGGCACCAGGCAGTACGAGCGTCAGGCGGCCCAGGGCAAGTTCAATGAAGTGACCGAGGGCGGCGTGAAGTTGCTGGTCAACCTCACCGATTACCTCGACACCGGACTGTTCCTCGATCACCGGCCGATGCGCATGCGGATCCAGAAAGAGGCCGCCGGCAAGCGCTTCCTCAACCTGTTCTGCTACACCGCGACCGCCAGCGTACACGCGGCCAAGGGCGGCGCGCGCAGCACCACCAGCGTCGACCTGTCGAAAACCTACCTCGACTGGGCGCGTCGCAACCTCTCGCTCAACGGTTTTTCCGACAAGAACCGTCTGGAGCAGGGCGATGTGATGGCGTGGCTGGAAAACTGCCGCGAAGAGTACGACCTGATCTTCATCGATCCGCCGACCTTCTCCAACTCCAAGCGCATGGAAGGCATCTTCGACGTACAGCGTGACCAGGTGCAGTTGATCGACCTGGCCATGGCGCGTCTGGCAGCGGGCGGGGTGTTGTACTTCTCCAACAACTTCCGCAAGTTCCAGCTCGAGGACAACCTGGCCGAGCGTTACGCGGTCGAGGAAATCACCGCCAGCACCATCGACCCGGATTTCGCCCGCAACGGCAAGATCCATCGCGCCTGGAAAATCACGGCTCGTTGACACTCTGCAAAATTGGATCCACAGAGCCTTGATTTTTAAAGGCTCTTGGATCCGTTCAGAGCTAGCCAAATTAGTGGCTAATAGCTATAACTCACACACGGCCGATGGGGTTTTTCCCGCAGATGCTGACGTAGTGAGTGGCTTTTATGTCGTTGCACCCCGTGCGCCCGAAGATATTGGGTTTTATCAGCGAAGAAGTCTCGGCCTGGCTGGTCGCGCTGCTGGTATTGCTCGCCGGCGGGATTCTCACGGGGCTGCTCGCCTGGGGCACCCTCAATCAGTTTCACAGCCAGTTGCGCCAACGCTTTCAGCTACTGGCCAACGAGCGCTACAGCCGCATCGAAGAACGTTTTCAGGATCAGGAGCAACGCCTCGATGGCCTGCGACGGTTCTTCGCCAACTCCGAATCGGTGTCCCGCGCCGAATTCGACGGCTACACCCGACCTTTATTACTGCGCACCCAGGCCTATTCGTTCGCCTTGCGGGTGAGCGGCGCCGAGCGTGCAGCGTTCGAGAAACAGGTGCGAGACGAGGGCCTGACCACCTTCAGCGTGCGCGAACTCAATGCACGCGGCGAATTGCAACTGGCCGCGGCTCGCGATGAATACGTCGTGGTGGTGTACAGCCAGACCCAGAGTCGGCTCGGCTCGCCGCTGGGGTATGACTTGCTGGCGCAACCGTTGCGCCGATCGACCCTTGAACGGGCTGACCAGCTCCACGGTCTGGCGGTGTCGCAGCCGATGCATCTGGTGTCTATCGAGCCGGCTTATGCACGCGGCGTCCTGCTGGTCGCGCCAGTGGTTCGTCAGGGCGAAAACGTCTCTTTCGGTTATGTGATGGCAGTGATCAGCATGCGTCAACTGCTGGCGGACGGCTTGCCGGACGCACTCAATGACTATCTGTCAGTGCGCATTCTCGATCTGTCCAACAGCGATCAACATGAAGTGTTGTTCGAGTCGACCAATGAACCGGCGCCAAGCGATCTGTCCGCCACCCGGCTGGTGCGCATGGCCGATCACGACTATCAGGTGGATATTCTTCCCAGCGAAGCGTTCATGCAGGCCAACCATTCGTCGGTTGGCAGCGTGGTGGTGCTGGGCGGATTGCTCAGTCTCCTGCTGAGCGCGCTGCTTTATGTGCTGGTCAGTCAGCGCCAGCGCGCGTTGCGCATGGTCGAGTTGCGCACTCAGGAACTGCATGAGCGTGAACAGGAACTGCGCGGCACTCACGGCCAGTTGCGCGGGGTGCTGAACGCGGCAACCCAGGTTGCAATCATCGCCACCGATCTGCGCGGCGTGATCAACACCTTCAACCCCGGCGCCGAGCAGATGCTCGGTTATCACAGCAACGAAGTGGTCGGCCACATGACCCTGGAAAACCTGCACTTTCCCCGGGAACTGGTGGCTCGTGCTGCGGAGCTCAGCACCCGTTATGGCAAGGTCATTCCGACCTGTCAGGCGATGCTGGTGGAGGGCGGCGAAGTCGGCGGGCACGAAGCGCGGGAGTGGACGCTGGTACGCAAGGATGGCAGCCACCTGCCGGTGAACATGCTTGCCACACCGGTGCTGGACGAGCAGGGGCTGTGGGTCGGACACCTGGCGATCTGCATCGACATCACCGAGCGCAAGCGCGTGCACGAAGCGCTGGCCGCACGGGACGTGCTGTTGAAGAAGCTCAGCGCCCACGTTCCCGGCGGGATCTATCAATTCAAAATGGAGTTCGACGGGCGCTTCAGTGTGATCTACGCCAGCGACGGGATTCGCGAAATCTACGAGCTGGAGCCGGACGTGCTGCTGCTCAACGCCGAAGCGATCTTCACCCGCATCCATCCGCAGGACGTCAGTCGTGTGCGCAAGTCGATCCGCGCCTCGGCGGACAACCTCAGTCCGTGGCGCGAGGAATACCGCGTGCAGTTGCCCGAACGCGGCCTGCGCTGGGTTCGTGGCGAGGCGACCCCGGAGGAACTGCCGGGCGGCGGCGTGCTGTGGCACGGTTACATTTCCGACATCTCCGATCTGAAGCGCGTCGAAGAAGAGTTGCGTGCATTGTCGGTGACCGACGCCCTGACCGGGATTCACAACCGGCGCTATTTTCAGGAGCGCCTGACCACCGAAATGGCGCGGGTAGAGCGTGGCGGTGGTGAGTTGTCGGTAATCATGCTCGACATCGACCACTTCAAACGGATCAACGATCAGTACGGTCATGCGGTGGGCGACCGCGTGTTGCAGGCGGTCTGCGAGCGCATCGGCCATCGTCTGCGGCGTACCGACGTGTTCTGCCGGTTGGGCGGCGAGGAGTTCATGGTGCTGTGCCCGGACATCGACGGTGATCACGCCCTCATGCTGGCCGAAGAGTTATGGCACAGCCTGCGCAGTGCGCCGATCGACGTGGTGGGGGTGGTGACGGCCAGTTTCGGGATTGCCAGCTGGCGACCGGGAGAGGGCGCGGACGCGCTGTTGCTACGGGCGGATTCCGGGGTGTACGCGGCGAAGCAGGGCGGACGGGATCGGGTCGAGCGGCAGATGAACTGAGCCCCTCTGCCACCTGATCGTTCCCACGCTCTGCGTGGGAATGCCTCCGGGGAAGCTCCGCGTCCAGTGACGCGGAGCATCACGGGCTGTGTTCCCACGCAGACGGTTCGACGCCTCGACGTGGGAACAATCATTACAGGGTTACAGAACCGAAGCGGTCTGCGGCGTCCGCGGCTGTTTATACAGATCCAGCAGTACCTGATCCAGCACCGACGAGGCGCCGAACGGGGCCTTGTCGTTGAGGATCGCCACCACCGCCCAGGTGTTGCCGTTGACGTCGCGGCTGAAGCCGGCAATCGCCCGTACGGTGTTCAGGGTACCGGTCTTGACGTGGGCTTCGCCGCGCATCGCGGTGGTCTTCAGGCGTTTGCGCATGGTGCCGTCGGTGCCGGCAATCGGCAGCGAGCTGATGTATTCGGCAGCATATGGGCTGTGCCAGGCCGCTTGCAGCATGTTGGCCATTTCCCGGGCGCTGACTCGCTCGGAACGCGACAGACCGGAGCCGTTCTCCATCACCAGGTGCGGCGCGGTGATGCCTTTCTTCGCCAGCCACTGACGGACCACGCGTTGCGCAGCCTTGGCGTCATCGCCATCGGCGTCGTTGCGGAATCTCTGGCCAAGGCTCAGGAACAGTTGCTGAGCCATGGTGTTGTTACTGTATTTGTTGATGTCGCGGATGATTTCCGCCAGATCCGGCGAGAACGCCCGGGCCAGCACTTTGGCGCTGCTCGGGGTCGGGGCCAGACGATCCTTGCCCTGGATGCTGCCGCCCAGTTCCTTCCAGATCGCCCGCACGGCGCCGGCGGTGTAGGTTGCGTGGTCGAGCAGCGACAGATAAGTCTGCGAGCTGCAGCCTTCGCCCAATTGGCCGGCCACAGTCACGGTCACGCTGCCATCGGCCTGCGGCACCGGGTTGTAGCGCACGCCGCCGGTGCATTGTTTGGAATTGAGTGCCTTGACGGTGTTTTGGATATTGATGCTGGCAATCGGCGGCTCGACCGAGATCAACACCCGGCCATTGTCATTGCGGGCCACGAAACGCAGGGCCTTGAGGTTGACCAGCAGCGAATCCGGCTTGACCAGAAACGGCTTGTTCTCGTCGTTGCCGTCATCGTTGAATTCCGGCAGTTGCGGCTGCACAAAGAAGCTGCGATCCAGTACCAGATCACCGGTGACCTGAGTCACGCCGTTGGCGCGCAGGTCGCGCATCAGCAGCCAGAGTTTTTCCATGTTCAGTTTCGGATCGCCACCACCCTTGAGGTAGAGGTTGCCGTTGAGAATCCCGCCGTTAAGGTCGCCGTCGGTGTAGAACTCGGTTTTCCACTGGTGGTTGGGGCCGAGCATTTCCAGCGCCGCGTAAGTGGTGACCAGCTTCATGGTCGAGGCCGGGTTGACCGACACGTCGGCGTTGTACACGGTCGGCGTGCCCGGGCCGTCCAGCGGCACCATCACCAGCGACAGGGCAGTGGGCTGCAGCTTGCTGGCCTTGAGGGCTTTTTCGACGTTGGGGGTCAGGGCGGTGTTGATGGTGGCAGCGGAGACGGGCAGGGCCAGGGGGAGAAGAAGGCCGGCCAGGAGCAGAGGACGCAACGATTTGATCATATGAAATAAAACCCTACAGCCGAGGGGAAAAAAGACGAGGACATGGATGAAAAGGCCCTCAGTGATCATGAAAGTGTCGGCATTATGCCCCAAGGTGTAACAGCTTGTGCCTTTCGCAAGGGCGTCAATTCGTTATTTTTTTACAGGCGGTCGTACGCACGTCCCGGATAGGCGGGCAATCGCCGCCTTAAACTGGTAAAGTGCCGGCCGTTATTACTTAAGAGGATTGTTCCAATGGCGACTAACCGTTCCCAGCGTCTGCGCAAAAAACTGTGCGTCGATGAATTTCAAGAGCTGGGTTTCGAACTGAACCTGGACTTCAAAGAAGATCTGTCCGAAGAAGCCATTGATGCTTTCCTCGAAGCCTTCATCAAAGAAGCCATGGACGCCAATGGTCTGGGCTATGTCGGCGGCGAAGGCTTCGGTCTGGTTTGCCTGCAGAAGCGTGGTTCGGTTTCCGAAGAGCAGCGCGCTGCCGTGGAAGCCTGGCTGAAAACCCGCACCGAGCTGACCAAGACTGAAATCAGCCCGCTGCTGGACGTCTGGTATCCGGAAAAGCCGATCAACAAGGCTTGATTCCGAAATGAAGAACGGCGACCCGAAGGTCGCCGTTTTTTTATGCCTTTCGCCAGTTGAGGATCAGCAAGGTCAACACCCCCGCGACAATCCCCCAGAAGGCCGAACCGATGGAAAACAGCGTCAGCCCCGACGCCGTGACCATGAAGGTGATCAGCGCCGCTTCCCGTTCCTTCACTTCGGTCATGGCGATGCTCAAGCCGTTGATGATCGAGCCGAACAGGGCCAAAGCGGCAATCGACAGCACCAATTCCTTGGGCAGCGCGGCAAACAGCGCCGCCAGTGTGGCGCCGAACACCCCGGCAATCCCGTAGAAAATCCCGCACCACACGGCTGCCGTGTAGCGTTTGTTGCGATCCTCATGGGCATGCGGCCCGGTGCAGATCGCCGCGCTAATCGCTGCGAGGTTTATGCCGTGGGAACCGAACGGCGCCAGCAACAGCGACGCGATGCCGGTGGCGGTGATCAGCGGCGAGGCCGGAACGTTGTAGCCATCGGCCCGCAATACGGCGATGCCGGGCATGTTTTGCGAGGTCATGGCTACCACAAACAGCGGGATGCCGATGCTGATGGTCGCGGCCAGGGAAAAATGCGGCGTGGTCCAGACCGGTGTCGCCACCTCCAGGTGAAAACCGCTGAAGTCCAGCAACCCCATGACGCCCGACAGCGCGGTGCCGATCAGCAGCGCAGCGAGCACCGCATAACGGGGCGACAGGCGTTTGACGATCAGATAAGTGAAGAACATCCCCAGCACCAGGCCGGTGCGGTGCTGCGCAGCGACGAAGATTTCGCTGCCGATCTTGAACAGAATCCCTGCCAGCAGCGCCGCGGCGAGGGAGGCCGGGATCTTTTTCACCAGCCGTTCGAAGCTGCCGGTCAAGCCGCAAATGGTCACCAGCACCGCGCAGGTGATGTAGGCGCCGATGGCTTCGCCATAGGTCACGCCGCCAAGGCTGGTGATCAACAGCGCCGCGCCGGGCGTCGACCAGGCGATGGTGATCGGCGTGCGATAACGCAGCGACAGGCCGATCGAACACACCGCCATGCCGATGGAGATCGCCCAGATCCACGAAGAAATCTGCCCGCTGGTCAGGCCCGCCGCTTGCCCTGCCTGGAACATCAGCACCAGCGAACTGGTGTAGCCGGTCATCATCGCGATGAACCCGGCGACGATGGCGGAGGGCGAAGTGTCCGCCAGCGGGCGCAGTCGGGTGTGGGTAATTTCGTTCATGACAGCGGTATTCCTTGTACCAATGAAGATATTTGCTGCTATGCGAAACCCTTGTGGGAGCGAGCTTGCTCGCGATGACGGCGGAACAGTCGACATTAGAGTTGAATGTCCAACCGCTATCGCGAGCAAGCTCGCTCCCACAGGGATCGCGGATTCTGCGATCAAGCCTAAACTCAAACGTAACGAAGCGTTGCAATACAGCCAAAGCCACAAACAGCCGTACAGTCGTGTTGCCACCTTCCATTGTGTACAATCGCGCTGTTTTTTACGCGATACTTGCCAGCGACCCACTGTGCCGTATTACAGTCACGGTCAATTCGCCGCCGTTCTTCCCGACTCGAGTGCCCATGAACGAACAGTTGCAACCCCTCAAGAAACAACCGCGAGCAGGCAAGGCCGGCCGCAGCGGAACCCAGGACGACATTGTCTATGCGCATATATTCGAGGCCATCCTCGAACAGCGCCTGGCGCCCGGCACAAAGTTGAGCGAAGAAGCGCTGGGGGAAATTTTCGGGGTCAGCCGCACCATCATTCGCCGCGCGCTCTCGCGTCTGGCCCATGAAGGCGTGGTGCTGTTGCGGCCGAACCGTGGCGCGGTCGTCGCCAGCCCGAGCGTTGAAGAGGCGCGTCAGGTGTTTCTCGCCCGGCGTCTGGTGGAGCGCGCGATCACCGAGCTGGCCGTGCAACACGCCACCGCCGAGCAGATCGCCGAATTGCGCCAGATGGTCAACGACGAGCGCGACAGCTTCTCCCGTGGCGATCGCGGCGCCGGCATCCGTCTCTCGGGTGAATTCCACCTGAAACTGGCCGAGGCAGCGAAGAATGCGCCGTTGATCAGTTTCCAGCGCAGCCTGGTTTCGCAGACGTCGCTGATCATCGCCCAATATGAAAGCGGCAACCGTTCGCACTGTTCCTACGACGAGCACACCCAGTTGATCGACGCCATCGAAGCGCGCAACGGCGAGCTGGCAGTGGACCTGATGATGCATCACATGGATCACATCGACAGCAAGCTCAACCTCGACGAAGAAAGCGCTTCGGACGATCTGCATGCAGTGTTCTCGCACCTGTTGCAGACCAAGAAACCGGGGCGGCCGGCGGTCAAGCTCTGAGGCGAATCGACAGGCAATAAAAATCCCCCGGACTGCAAAGTGCCGGGGGATTTTTTTGCTCTCCTGATCGTTCCCACGTCGAGGCGTCGAACCGTCCGCGTGGGAATGCAGCCCGTGACGCTCCGCGTCACTGGACGCGGAGCGTCCCCAGAGGCATTCCCACGCAGAGCGTGGGAACAATCGAGCAATCAGTTAGCGCTGGTGCACCAGCGCGCCCGCCGCGTAGGTCTGAGCTACGGTGCGGTCATCGCCCAGGGTCATCAGCACGAACAGCGTTTCAGCAATGTTGTTGGCCTGCTTCAAGCGATAGCTCATCAGCGGCGTGGCGTTGTAGTCCAGCACCAGGAAGTCGGCGTCGGAGCCCGGTTGCAGGTTGCCGATCTTGTCTTCCAGACGCAGGGCCCGCGCGCCACCGAGGGTGGCGAGGTACAGCGACTTGAACGGGCTCAGGCGTGCGCCTTGCAACTGCATCACCTTGTAGGCTTCGTTCAGGGTTTGCAGCAACGAAAAACTGGTGCCGCCGCCGACGTCAGTCCCGAGCCCGACGTTCAGTTTGTGCTTCTCGGCCATCGGCAGGTTGAACAGGCCGCTGCCGAGGAAGAAGTTCGAGGTCGGGCAGAACGCGACCGCCGAACCGGTCTGCGCCAGGCGTGCGCATTCGTCGTCGCACAGATGCACGCCGTGGGCGAACACCGAGCGCTCGCCGAGCAATTGGTAGTGATCGTAGACGTCCAGATAGCCCTTGCGCTCCGGAAACAGCTCCTTGACCCACTCGACTTCCTTGAGGTTTTCGCTGATGTGGGTCTGCATGTACAGATCCGGGTATTCGCTGAGCAACTGACCGGCGAGCGTCAGCTGTTCCGGGGTGCTGGTCGGGGCGAATCGCGGGGTGACGGCATAGTGCAGACGGCCCTTGCCGTGCCAGCGCTCGATCAGCGCCTTGCTGTCGACGTAGCTCGATTCCGGGGTGTCGGTCAGGTAGTCCGGCGCGTTACGGTCCATCATCACCTTGCCGGCGATCATCCGCAGATCCAGCTTCTCTGCCGCTTCGAAGAACGAGTTCACCGATTGCGGATGCACGCTGCCGAACACCAGCGCGGTGGTGGTGCCGTTGCGCAGCAGTTCCTTGATGAAGATGTCCGCCACTTCATCGGCGTGGGCCTTGTCGGCGAACTGGCTTTCGCAAGGGAAGGTGTAGGTGTTCAGCCAGTCCAGCAGTTGCTCGCCATAGGCGCCGACCATGCCGGTCTGCGGCAGGTGGATGTGGGTGTCGATGAAGCCCGGGGTGATCAGCGCATCCTTGTGATGCGTGATCTCGATGTCCGCCGGCAGGGTCGGCAGCAGTTCGCTGGCGTGGCCGAGGGCGCTGATCTTGCCGCCATCGACCACCAGCAGGCCATCCTCGAAATACTCGTAGGAGGCTTCGATGCCGACCTCGGCGGGGTCGGCGATGCTGTGCAGGATGGCGGCGCGGTAGGCTTTGCGAGTCAGAGGCATGAGGGTTCTCTAATCAGTTTGAGGCTTTGAGTGTGGCGGCCTGACTGCGCCGGGAAACCGGCAGCAGTTTGGCAATCGGTTCGGCACTGGCGGTGTGCTGGCCGAAATTGGCGTTATAGGTGGCGATGATTTCGCCGGCGATGGAGATAGCGATTTCTACAGGCAACTTGCCTTTGACTTCACCGATGCCCATCGGGCAGCGCATGCGTTGCACGACGCTGGCGTCGAAACCACGGTCACGCAGGCGATGTTCGAACTTGGCCCGTTTGGTTTTCGAGCCGATCAGGCCGAACCAGGTGAAATCGTTGCGCTTGAGGATCGCGGCGGTGAGTTCCAGATCCAGCTGATGGTTGTGGGTCATGACGATGCAGTAGCTGCCGGCGGGCAAGTCGTCGATTTCATCCACAGGCTCTTCGGCGACGATTTTGCGCACGCCGTGGGGAATCTGCTCGGGGAATTCCTCCTCCCGGGAGTCGATCCAGCGCACCCGGCAGGGCAGGCTGGCGAGCAAGGGCACCAGTGCGCGACCGACATGACCGGCGCCGAACACGGCGATCTGCGCCTGCACCTGGCCCATCGGTTCGAACAGCAGCACCGTCGCGCCGCCGCAGCACTGGCCCAGACTGGCGCCGAGGCTGAAGCGCTCCAGATGGGTGTCCTGCTTGCCGCTGGCGAGCATCTCGCGAGCGATCTGCATGGCTTTGTATTCCAGGTGCCCGCCACCGATGGTGTCGAACGTCTGGCGGGCGCTGACGACCATTTTCGAGCCGGCATTGCGCGGCGTCGAGCCGAGCTCTTCGATGATCGTCACAAGAACACAAGGTTCGCCCTGGTTCTGCAGGTCGGCGAGGGCGTCGATCCAGTTGTACATATCTCACCTCTCAGATCGTTCCCACGTCGAGGCGTCGAACCGTCGCGTGGGAATGCATCACTGGACGCTCCGCGTCCGCTGTTCAGGATGCGACGCAGAGCGTCGCGGCTGCATTCCCACGCAGGCGTGGGAACGATCATCAAACAACCTCGGTTTCAGCTTCGACGGCCTTGACCGCCTTGAGCTGGCGCATCTGCTCGCAACCCCACAACACCCGCTCCGGGGTCGCCGGCGCGTCGATCTTCGGCTGATGCTTGTAGTCGCCGAGGCTGGCTACCGCATCCTTGATCGCGCACCACGCGGCGATGCCGAGCATGAACGGCGGCTCACCCACAGCCTTGGAGTGGAACACCGTGTCTTCCGGGTTCTTGCGGTTTTCCACCAGTTTTACCCGCAGGTCGAGCGGCATGTCCGCCACGGCCGGGATCTTGTAGCTGGCCGGGCCGTTGGTCATCAGCTTGCCCTTGTTGTTCCACACCAGTTCTTCCATGGTCAGCCAGCCCATGCCCTGGACAAAGCCGCCCTCGACCTGGCCGATGTCGATGGCCGGGTTCAGCGAGGCGCCGACGTCGTGGAGGATGTCGGTGCGCAGCATCTTGTACTCGCCGGTCAGGGTGTCGACGATCACTTCGCAGCACGCCGCGCCGAAGGCGAAGTAGTAGAACGGCCGACCACGGGCCTGGCTGCGGTCGTAGTAGATTTTCGGGGTCTTGTAGAACCCGGTGCTCGACAGCGACACCTGATTGAAATACGCCAGCTGAATCAACGCTTCGAAGGTCATGATGTGGTCGCGCACACGGACGTGGCCGTTGTGGAATTCCACGTCTTCTTCGCTGACCTTGTAGTGCCGCGCCGCAAATTCAACGAGGCGTTGCTTGATGATTTCCGCCGCGTTCTGTGCGGCTTTACCGTTCAGGTCAGCACCGCTGGAGGCCGCCGTAGGCGAGGTGTTCGGCACCTTGTCGGTGTTGGTCGCGGTGATCTGCACGCGATCCATTTCCACCTGGAACACTTCGGCCACGACCTGCGCGACTTTGGTGTTCAAGCCCTGGCCCATTTCCGTGCCGCCGTGGTTCAGGTGGATGCTGCCGTCGGTATAGACGTGCACCAGCGCACCCGCCTGGTTGAGGAAGCTGGCGGTGAAGGAAATGCCGAACTTCACCGGGGTCAGCGCCAGGCCTTTTTTCAGGATCGGGCTATTGGCGTTGTAGCGACGGATCGCTTCGCGGCGTTCGGCATACTGGCTGCTTTCTTCCAGCTCGGCGGTCATCTCTTCGAGCATGTTGTGCTCGACAGTCTGGTAGTAGTGGGTGACGTTGCGCTCGGTCTTGCCGTAGTAGTTGGCCTTGCGCACGGCCAGCGGATCGAGGTTGAGGTGACGGGCGATGGCGTCCATCACTTCTTCGATCGCGACCATCCCTTGCGGGCCGCCGAAACCCCGATACGCGGTGTTCGACGCGGTGTTGGTCTTGCAGCGGTGACCGTTGATGGTCGCATCGCCGAGGTAGTACGAGTTGTCCGAGTGGAACATCGCACGGTCAACGATCGAGGCCGACAGGTCAGGCGAGCAGCCGCAGTTGCCGGCCAGATCCATCGCGATCCCGTGCAGGCGCCCGTTGCTGTCGAAGCCCACGTCGTACTCGACATAGAACGGGTGACGCTTGCCGGTCATCAGCATGTCTTCGACCCGTGGCAGGCGCATCTTGGTCGGCTGGCCGGTGAGGTGCGCGATCACTGCGCACAGGCATGCCGGGCTTGCGGCCTGGGTTTCCTTGCCGCCGAAACCACCGCCCATGCGGCGCATGTCGACCACGATCTTGTTCATCGACACGTCGAGGACTTCGGCCACCAGCTTCTGCACTTCGGTGGGGTTCTGGGTCGAGCAGTAGACGATCATGCCGCCGTCTTCGGTCGGCATTACCGAGGAAATCTGCGTCTCCAGATAGAAGTGTTCCTGACCGCCGATGTGCAGCGTGCCTTGGATGCGGTGCTCGGCCGTGGCCAAGGCGTTGGCCGAATCGCCGCGCTGGTGGGTGTGGCTGTCGAGTACGAAGTGGCGTTTGCGCAGGGCTTCGACCACGTCCAGCACCGGCTCCAGATCTTCGTATTCGATGATCGCGGCCATCGCGGCCTTGCGAGCGGTTTCGAGGTCTTTGGCGGCCACCGCCAGTACCGGTTGACCGACGAACTGCACGTCATCGATGGCCAGCAGCGGATCGCCCGGCATCAACGGGCCGATGTCTTTCAGGCCCGGAACGTCTTCGTGAGTGATGGCGATGCGCACACCTTCGAAGGCGTAGCAGGGTTTGGTGTCGATGCTGATGATTTTTGCGTGGGCGCGATCCGACAACCGTGCGTAAACGTGCAACTGGTTAGGGAATTCCAAGCGGTCATCGATGTACTGCGCTTCACCGGACACATGCTTGGCGGCGCTGTCGTGCTTGACGCTGCGGCCGACGCCGGTGGTCAGGTCCCTGGCGAACAGTTCAGCCAGTTCAGCTTGTGTTTTCTCTACGCCGTGATGGTTAGACATAAGCGGTCACCCGAGTCTCGATGTGCGGTGTTTGCAGTTCGATGAAGTATTTGCGCAGCAGGTTCTGCGCGCTGAGCAGGCGGTACTCCTTGCTGGCGCGGAAGTCCGAGAGCGGAGTGAAATCCTCGCCCAGCGCAGTGCAGGCCCGTTCGACCACCGCGTTGTTGAACGGCTGGCCGAGCAGCACGGCTTCACAATGAGCGGCGCGTTTCGGGATCGCGGCCATGCCGCCGAAGGCGACGCGGGCGTCGGTGATCACGCCGTTTTCGACGCGCAGGTTGAACGCGGCGCAGACGGCGGAGATGTCATCGTCCAGACGCTTGGAGACTTTGTAGGCGCGGAAGCGCTGCTCGGCCGTGGCGCGAGGCACGATGATTTTCTCGATGAACTCGCTTTCCTGACGCGCGGTGACCCGGTAATCGATGAAGTAATCCTCGAGCGCCAGCGTGCGGCGCGTCTCGCCCTTGCACAACACGATCTGCGCGCCGAGGGCGATCAGCAGGGGCGGCGAGTCACCAATGGGCGAGGCGTTGCCGATGTTGCCGCCGAGGGTGCCCTGGTTGCGGATCTGCAGGGAGGCGAAGCGGTGCAGCAGTTCGCCGAAGTCCGGGTACTCGGCGTTCAACACTTCGTAGCAGTCGGAGAGGGCGGTGGCGGCGCCGATTTCGATGCGATCCTCGAAGTGCTCGATGCGCTTCATTTCGGCGACGTTGCCCACGTAGATCATCACCGGCAGGGTGCGGTGGAACTGCGTGACTTCCAGCGCCAGGTCGGTGCCGCCGGCCAACAGGCGGGCCTGTGGATAAGCATCGTAGAGGTCGGCCAGATCGGCCACGGTCAGCGGCACCAGGCAGCGTTTGTCGCCGCTGTTGAGTTCGCCGATCGATGTCGGGGCAATGGCTTTGAGGCGGGCAATGGTTTGCGCCTCACCGGCGTCGAACTGGTCAGGCTGCTTGCCGCAGCAGGATTGCTCGGCGGCGGCCAGGATCGGCCGGTAGCCGGTGCAGCGGCAGAGATTGCCGGCCAGCGCTTCGTGGGCCTTGGCATGATCCGGCGCATCGCTGTTCTTTTGCAGGGCGAACAGCGACATCACGAAACCGGGGGTGCAGAAACCGCACTGCGAACCGTGGCACTCGACCATGGCTTTCTGCACGCTGTGCAGTTCGCCCTTGTGCTTGAGGTCTTCGACGCTGATCAGTTGTTTGCCGTGCAGCGACGAAACGAACGTCAGGCACGAGTTGAGGCTGCGATAGCGAATGCGCTCGCGGCCATCGTCATCCGTCTGCAACTCGCCGACCACCACCGTACAGGCGCCGCAGTCACCGCTGGCGCAGCCTTCTTTGGTGCCGGGTTTACCCACGTGTTCGCGCAGGTAGTTGAGCACAGTCAGGTTCGGGTCCAGGGCGTGCTCGCTACGGAGTTCCTGGTTAAGTAAAAACTGGATCACGGAAGGCCTCGCAGACTCATTATTGTTGTTGAGCGACTTGAGCCGAATTTAGCAGGTCTGACTTTTCGGTCAATGGTTTTCTGACTTAAAGGTCAGGAAAAACCGTTTTGTCGCTCAACCACGTGTCTCTTCAGTATTGACCCTTATGGGATCAAGCGCTTTTTTGCGGGATTCGTGCCAAAAACCGCTGTGCGGGCACTCCGCCATGACCGCGCATTGCGCTACACTGCGCCGCTTGTGCAGATCGAAGAGTTTGAAGGACAACCATGACGTTCAAGGCGCCGGACAGCCTCGCCGAGCAAATCGCTCACCACCTCGCCGAACGGATCATTCGCGGCGAAATGAAGCCGGGAGAGCGCATCCAGGAACAGAAGGTCACGCTGGCGCTGAACGTCAGCCGCGGCTCGGTCCGTGAAGCCTTGCTGATCCTCGAGCGCCGTCACCTGATCGCGATCCTGCCGCGCCGCGGCGCCCACGTCACTGAGCTTACGGCGCACAAGGTGCAGAGCCTGTGCACGTTGATGAGCGAGCTGTACATCCTGCTCGGCAACGCGGTGGCCAATGGCTGGCAAGTCCAGTCCGACATGGCGCCGTTCGTGCAGATCCAGCAGCGCCTGACCGCCAGCTACGAGCGTCAGGACATTCGCACCTTCGTCGACGAAAGCTTCAATGTGATGCGCGCCGCGTACCCGTTCGCCAACAACCCGTACCTGCAGGAAACCGTCGAGAACCTGCAGCCGGCCATGAGCCGTGCGTATTTCCTTGCGCTGGAGCAGCGCAAGGCCGAGATGAGCGAATTCCTCGAACTGTTCGAACGCTTGCTCGCCGCCGTCCTCGCCCGTGACCTGCCGCAGATCCGCATCGTGCTGACGGCTTACGCCCAGCGCAGCTGCGATCTGGTGGTGGCCGCCCTGACGGTTGCCTGACCTTGCGGCTCAAGTGCATCAAACTGGCGGGGTTCAAATCCTTCGTCGATCCGACCACGGTGAACTTCCCCAGCAACATGGCGGCGGTCGTCGGGCCGAACGGTTGCGGCAAGTCGAACATCATCGACGCCGTGCGCTGGGTAATGGGCGAAAGCTCGGCCAAGAACCTGCGCGGCGAGTCGATGACCGACGTCATCTTCAACGGCTCGACCAGCCGCAAACCGGTGAGCCAGGCGAGCATCGAACTGGTATTCGACAACTCCGACGGCACCCTGCTGGGCGAGTGGGCGGCGTACGCGGAAATTTCGATCCGCCGCAAAGTGACCCGCGACAGCCAGACCACTTATTACTTGAACGGCGCCAAATGCCGTCGCCGCGACATCACCGACATCTTCCTCGGCACCGGCCTCGGCCCGCGCAGCTACTCGATCATCGAGCAGGGGATGATCTCCAAGCTGATCGAGTCCAAGCCGGAAGATCTGCGCAACTTCATCGAAGAAGCCGCTGGTATTTCCAAATACAAGGAGCGCCGGCGCGAGACCGAGAACCGCATCCGCCGCACCCACGAAAACCTTGCCCGCCTGACCGACCTGCGTGAAGAACTCGAACGCCAGCTCGAACGCCTTCACCGTCAGGCCGAGGCCGCCAAGAAGTATCAGGAATACAAGGCCGAAGAGCGCCAGCTCAAGGCGCAACTGTCGGCCCTGCGCTGGCAGGATCTGAACGATCAGGTCGGCCAGCGCGAATCGATCATCGGCAACCAGGAGATCAGCTTCGAAGCGCTGGTCGCCGAGCAGCGCAACGCCGACGCGGCCATTGAACGCCTGCGCGACGGTCACCATGACCTGTCCGAGCGCTTCAATCTGGTGCAGGGACGCTTCTATTCGGTCGGCGGCGACATCGCCCGGGTCGAGCAGAGCATCCAGCACGGCCAGCAGCGTTTGCGCCAATTGCAGGACGATCTGAAAGAGGCAGAGCGCGCGCGCCTGGAAACCGAATCGCACTTGGGCCACGACCGTACCTTGCTGCTGACCCTCGGCGAAGAGCTCGATCAACTGACCCCCGAGCAGGAAATCACCAACGCCGCCGCCGAAGAGGCCGCCGCAGCGCTGGAAGATTCCGAAACCGTCATGCACGGCTGGCAGGAGCAGTGGGACGCCTTCAACCTGACCGCCGCCGAACCCCGCCGTCAGGCCGAAGTGCAGCAGTCGCGCATCCAGCAGTTGGAAACCAGTCTGGAGCGTCTGGCCGATCGGCAAAAACGTCTGGGCGAAGAGCGGGCGTTGCTCTCGGCCGATCCGGAAGACGCGGCGATCATGGAGCTCAGCGAACAGCTCGCGGAGTCCGAAGCCACCCTTGAAGATTTGCAGACCAGCGAAGCAGCCCAGGTCGAAAAACTTGAGCAACTGCGCCAGGAGTTGCAGCAGGCGCTGACCGCGCAGCAGCAGGCGCAGGGCGATTTGCAGCGTCTCAACGGTCGCCTGGCATCGCTGGAAGCCTTGCAGCAGGCCGCGCTCGATCCGGGCACGGGCACCGCTGAATGGCTGAAGGAACACAACCTTGCCGAGCGTCCGCGTCTGGCCGAAGGCCTGAAGGTCGAGGCCGGTTGGGAGCTGGCGGTGGAGACCGTGCTCGGTGCCGACCTGCAAGCGGTGCTGGTGGACGATTTCGACGGCTTCGATCTGTCCGGTTTCGCCCAGGGTGATCTGCGTTTGCTCAGCCCCGGCAATGACGGCGTGCGCGTGGCCGGCAGCCTGCTGGACAAGGTCGAGGCACTGGTTGATCTGTCGCCCTGGCTCGCTCAGGTCAAACCGGTCGACAGTCTTGAGCAGGCGCTGGCCCTGCGCGGCCAGCTGGCTGCCGGGCAGAGCCTGATCAGCCGCGACGGTTACTGGGTCGGCCGGCATTTCCTGCGGGTGCGCCGCGCCAGCGAAGCCGAAAGCGGCATGCTTGCGCGTGGCCAGGAAATCGAAACGCTGCATGCGGAGCGCGAAGAGCGCGAAGCCACGGTCGAGGCCATGGAAACCCGTTTACAGACTCTGCGCGCGCAACAGCGTCAGCAGGAAAACGGTCGCGAGCATTTGCGTCGTTTGCTGCAAGACGAGGCCCGTCAGCAAGGCGAGCTGAAAGCTCAACTGTCCGCCGGCAAAGCCAAGGCCGAGCAGTTGAATCTGCGTCGCACCCGACTCGACGAAGAACTGGTCGAGCTCGCCGAACAGCGCGAACTGGAACACGAAAACATCGGCGAAGCGCGGATCCAGCTGCAGGACGCCCTCGACGCCATGGCCCTGGACACCGAACAGCGCGAATTGCTGCTGGCCCAGCGAGACAGCCTGCGCGAGCGGCTGGATCGGGTGCGTCAGGAAGCGCGCCAGCACAAGGATCACGCCCATCAATTGGCCGTGCGTCTGGGCTCGCTGCGCGCGCAGCATGATTCGACCCGCCAGGCCCTTGAACGTCTGGAAATGCAGGCCGAGCGCCTCACCGAAAAACGCGAACAGCTCAGCCTGAATCTGGAGGAGGGCGAGGCGCCGCTGGAAGAGTTGCGCCTCAAACTCGAAGAGTTGCTCGACAAGCGCATGAGCGTCGACGATGAACTCAAGACCGCCCAGATCGCGCTGGAAGACGCCGACCGCGAACTGCGCGACGCGGAAAAACGCCGGACCCAGGCCGAGCAGCAATCGCAAATGATCCGTGGCCAGCTCGAACAGCAACGCATGGAATGGCAGGCCCTGACCGTGCGCCGCAAGGCTCTGCAGGATCAACTGCTGGAAGACGGCTACGATCTGCACGGCGTGCTCAACACCCTGACCGCCGAGGCCAGCGAGAAGGGCGCCGAAGAAGAACTCGAGCGCATCGCCGCGCGCATTCAGCGCCTGGGCGCGATCAACCTCGCGGCGATCGACGAATACCAGCAACAATCCGAGCGTAAACGTTATCTGGATGCTCAGGACGCCGATCTGGTCGAAGCCCTTGAGACGCTGGAAAACGTCATCCGCAAGATCGACAAGGAAACCCGTAACCGTTTCAAAGATACCTTTGATCAGATCAATGGCGGTTTACAGGCGCTTTTCCCGAAAGTTTTCGGTGGTGGACGCGCGTATTTGGAACTGACGGGCGAAGATCTACTCGATACAGGGGTGACGATCATGGCGCAACCGCCCGGCAAGAAGAACAGCACCATCCATTTGCTCTCCGGTGGCGAGAAAGCCCTGACGGCACTGGCACTGGTTTTTGCGATCTTCAAGTTGAATCCGGCGCCGTTCTGCATGCTCGATGAAGTTGACGCACCGCTGGATGACGCTAACGTTGGACGCTACGCACGATTGGTCAAGGAGATGTCGCAGACTGTGCAGTTCATCTATATCACCCACAACAAGATCGCCATGGAAATGGCTGACCAGTTGATGGGCGTGACGATGCACGAGCCGGGTTGTTCGCGACTGGTAGCCGTGGATGTCGAGGAGGCGATGGCGATGGTGGATGCCTGAGCCGGCGCTGTCGGAAAAGGTATTTGTAGTCCGTAGGACTTATTTACCGGTTTCGAATGGCTGGCCAATCGACATAATCGCGCAAGCCAATGAGACAGACGGTGTAAAGTTGTCTTTGGTCGTGCTAGTTTAATGTCAATTTTTCGTATACGTGGGCAAAACGCCTGTCAGAACATAGAGTTGGCGCCACGTTTTAAAGCGGTTTGCACAGTGTAAACCCCTTATTTTTCAGCATTTTTTATAGAGGCACGGGATTACATGGAAATCGGTCTGCGCGAGTGGCTGATCGTCATCGGCATCATTGTGATAGCCGGTATTCTTTTCGATGGCTGGCGCCGTATGCGCGGCGGCAAGGGAAAACTGAAATTCCGTCTTGACCGAAGTCTGTCCAACCTGCCGGACGAGGACACCAGCGCCGAGCTGTTGGGCCCGGCCCGTGTGCTGGACACCCATAAAGAGCCGCAACTGGACGAACACGATCTGCCATCGGTGAGCATGCCGGCCCGCGAAGCACGCGAGCCTCGCGAATCCGGTTCCAAGCGCGGCAAGCGTGGCAGCAACGGTCCGGCCCAGGGCGACCTGAACCTCGATCTGGATCTGGACGGCGGTCCGAGCTTCAGCAGCCGCGACGATGATTTCGTCGAGTCTGCCGCCAAGTCGTCGCCGGCAGTGGCCGATAAAGATCAGCCGCAAGCCGAAGAAGTGCTGGTGATCAGCGTGATCTGCCGCGACCCGGCCGGCTTCAAGGGCCCGGCACTGCTGCAGAACATTCTGGAAAGCGGTCTGCGTTTCGGCGAGATGGATATCTTCCACCGTCACGAAAGCATGGCCGGCAACGGCGAAGTGCTGTTCTCCATGGCCAACGCGGTCAAGCCGGGCATCTTCGATCTGGACGACATCGACCACTTCAGCACCCCGGCGGTGAGCTTCTTCCTCGGCCTGCCAGGCCCGCGTCATCCGAAGCAGGCCTTCGACGTGATGGTGGCGGCAGCCCGCAAGCTGTCCCAGGAACTGAACGGCGAGTTGAAAGATGACCAGCGCAGCGTCCTGACCGCGCAGACCATCGAGCACTACCGTCAGCGCATCGTCGAATTCGAACGCCGCGCCCTGACCCAGAAGCGTTGATTGAAAAGGTTGCCTCGCAATAAAAGGGGCAATCGGCAAATAGATTGAGCAGCCTCGGCTGCTCTTTTGCTTTATGAGAGAACACCCATGACTGCCGCCAAAGACCGCATTCTAGAGCTGCGCGCTGAACTCGATCAGCACAACTACCGTTACCACGTCCTCGATGAGCCGAGCATTCCGGATGCCGAGTACGACCGGTTGTTCCACGAGCTCAAGGCGCTGGAAGCGGCCAATCCGGAACTGATCACCAGCGACTCGCCTACCCAGCGTGTCGGTAGCGTGGCCCTGACCGCGTTCACCCAGGTGCGTCATGAGGTGCCGATGCTCAGCCTCGGCAACGCCTTCGAAGAAACCGACATGCGCGAGTTCGACCGCCGGGTGACCGAAGGTCTGGATCTGCCGGCCGGTGACCTGTTCGGCGGTGGCGCGGCGGTGGAATACAGTTGCGAACCGAAACTCGATGGCCTGGCGGTCAGCCTGCTGTATCAGGACGGTGTGCTGGTGCGTGGCGCCACACGCGGCGACGGCACCACCGGTGAAGACATCAGCGTCAACGTGCGCACCGTGCGCAACATCCCGCTGAAGCTGCACGGCACGGGCTGGCCGGCGACCCTGGAAGTGCGCGGCGAAGTGTTCATGTCCAAGGCCGGTTTCGAGCGCCTCAACGCCTCGCAACTGGAAATCGGCGGCAAGACCTTCGCCAACCCGCGCAACGCCGCCGCCGGCAGCCTGCGTCAGCTGGATTCGAAGATCACCGCCAACCGTCCGCTGGAATTCTGCTGCTACGGCATCGGCCAGGTCTCTCACGATATTTCCGACACTCACATCGGCAACCTCAAGCAGCTGCAAGCCTGGGGGCTGCCGATCAGCCATGAATTGAAACTGGCCAAAGGCATCGGCGAATGCCTGGATTACTACCGCGATATCGGCGAGCGCCGTAATTCGCTGGCTTACGAAATCGACGGTGTGGTGTTCAAGGTCAACAGCATTGCCGACCAGCGCGAACTGGGCTTCCGCGCCCGCGAACCGCGCTGGGCCATCGCCCACAAATTCCCGGCCATGGAAGAGCTCACCGAACTGCTCGACGTGGAATTCCAGGTCGGCCGCACCGGCGCCGTCACGCCTGTGGCGCGCTTGAAACCGGTCAAGGTCGCAGGTGTGACCGTGGCCAATGCAACGCTGCACAACATGGACGAAGTCGCCCGGCTGGGCCTGATGATCGGCGACACGGTGATCATTCGCCGCGCCGGTGATGTGATTCCGCAAGTGGTGCAAGTCGTTGCCGAGCGTCGCCCGGAAGACGCGCGGCCGGTGCAGATTCCCGAGAACTGTCCGGTGTGTGGCTCGCACGTCGAGCGCACGCAACTGGTCAAGCGCAGCAAGGGCAAGGAAACCATCAGTGAGGGCGCGGTGTATCGTTGCGTCGGCCGACTGGCCTGCGGTGCGCAACTCAAGCAGGCGATCATTCACTTCGTATCGCGCCGGGCGATGGACATCGAAGGCCTTGGCGACAAGAGTGTCGAGCAACTGGTGGACGAAGGTCTGGTCAGTTCGCCGGCTGATCTTTACGCGCTGAAGTTCGAGGACATCGTCGACCTCGAAGGCTTCGCCGAAGTGTCGAGCAACAAGTTGCTGGCTGCCATCGAAGACAGCAAGAAGCCGGGGCTGGCGCGCTTCATCTATGCGCTGGGCATTCCGGATGTCGGCGAGGAGACGGCCAAAGTGCTGGCGCGTTCGCTGGGATCGCTGGAGCGTGTCCAGCAAGCCTTGCCGCAAGTGCTGACGTACCTGCCGGACATCGGCCTGGAAGTGGCGCACGAGATTCACAGCTTCTTCGAGGATGCGCACAACCGGCAGGTGATCAGCGAACTGCTGGGCCACGGTTTGCAGATTCAGGACCAGGGCGAGTTGGGTGCCGAGTTTGCCGCGAGTACCACGCTGGGCGGCTTCCTCGACAAGCTGCACATTCCTTCGGTGGGCCCGGGCGGGGCGCAGAAACTGGCGGACAAGTTCGAATCGCTGGAAGGGGTGATGAACGCTGACTGGCTGGACATGCGTCAGGCATTGCCGGAGAAACAGGCCAACTCGGTTCGCGGGTTCTTCGCCTTGCCCGAGCATCGTCAACTGGCCGAAGACGCCGAGAAGCAGCTGCGCGATTTCGGCATGCACTGGCAGAGCGAAAAGAAAGTCGTCGAAGGCCTGCCGCTGGCCGGCGAAACCTGGGTGCTGACCGGCAAGGTCGAGCTGATGAGTCGCGATGTCGCCAAGGAACACCTGGAAAGCCTCGGCGCCAAGGTCGCGGGTTCCGTGTCGGCCAAGACCCATTGCGTGGTGGCCGGACCGGGCGCCGGGTCGAAACTGACCAAGGCCAACGAGCTGGGCGTGAAAGTGATGGATGAAGAGGCGTTTATCACGTTCCTGAAAGGGCACGGTATCAGCGCCTGATTGATCGACAGATGCGCTCCGCGTGGGAATACCGCCCGGACGCTCCGCGTCCGCTGTGACGCAGAGCGTCACGGTATGCATTCCCACGCAGAGCGCGGGAACGATCTGCGTGCGGGAATGATCTAGTCTTGGCAAGCCCCAGGGAGAGATCACCATGTACCGCTTTTTCGAGCAGCTCAGTTCCCGCATCGTCGCGCCGTTCATGGGCGAATCCTCGCGCAACAGCAAGGTCTGGCCGTGCCGCTGCGGCCAGTCGCTGTTCTTTCGCAACAGCCAGTGCCTGGCCTGCAACGCGGCGCTGGGTTATCAACCGGAACACAGTCGGCTGACCTCGCTGCAACCGGGGCCGCAAGAGAACACCTGGACGCTGGACGTCGATCCCGAGGCCGGGCTGTTCCGGCGTTGCGCCAATCTCGACACTCCGGCCGGCTGCAACTGGCTGCTGCCCGCCAACGATCACGACACCCTGTGCGCGGCCTGCGCTCTGAATCGCACCATTCCCGACCTGTCCGTCCCGGAAAACCCCGAGCGCTGGCGCAAGGTGGAAATCGCCAAGCGGCGACTGGTGGCGCAACTGATTGGCCTCGGCCTGCCGGTCATCCCGAAAACCGTCGACGAAGAAACCGGCCTGGCCTTCGATTTTATCGGCGTCGATCTGCAAGGCAACGCGCCGATGACCGGCCACGCCAATGGCCTGATCACCCTCGACATCGCAGAAGCCGACGACGCCCACCGCGAGCAGGTCCGGGCGCAGATGCACGAACCCTATCGCACGCTGCTCGGGCATTTTCGCCATGAGGTCGGGCATTACTACTGGGATCGGTTGATCGCCAACAGCCCTTGGCTGGGCTCATTCCGCAACCTGTTCGGCGACGAACGCGCCAGTTATGCCGAGGCACTGGAGCGCCATTATCAGCAGGGCGCACCGGCCGACTGGTCGCAGCACTACGTCAGCGCCTACGCCACCATGCACCCATGGGAAGACTGGGCGGAAACCTGGGCGCATTACCTGCACATGATGGACGCGGTGGATACCGCGCTGGGCTTTGGCATGAGCGCCCGGGAGATGGACCTGGATTACCAGCCGTTCCCGTCCAGCACGTTGTACGACCCCGAGCATCCCGGCGGCGCGGCGTTCCTGTCGTTCGTCAATGCGTGGATCGAACTGGCCGGCATGCTCAACGAACTGTCGCGCAGCATGGGCCAGCCGGATTTCTATCCATTCGTCCTGCCGCCTGCGGCGATCGCCAAGCTGCACTTCATTCATCTGGTGATCCAGCAAGAGGGCGGTCGCGCGGACGAGGTGCTTCAGGCGCAATAGCAAGTGCTTGAAGCCCTTCATGTTTTTTATCTGCAACGAGCGGTTGTAACTTCGTCTCAGATAGGTACAATGGCGCGGCTCGCCGACAGGCGAGTGTCGTTATGGTGACCCTATCGGTCCCCCCGCAACGATTACCCGTGAACCTGGTCAGAGCCGGAAGGCAGCAGCCACAGCGGGAACATTGTGTGCCGGGGTGTGGCTGGTAGGGTTACCACCTTAACGAACATCGAACGAGTCAGACAGAACTGCATGGGTTTCGCCCACTGCGGTTTTTTTATGCCTGCGATTCGTCGTTCGAGTCAGCACACCCTGCTCGCGATGGCGTCGACACGGGGTAATCATTTCTCCTGCAATCGCGCATACTCGCCACAACCGAAATGAATGAAGAGTCTGACCGGGATCGACCTCAGGGGTTGTGCCCAGGTCGCGAGGTTTTATGCTCCCGGAACATTCCGATTTATCCAGCCCTGTGTTCTTGCCCGTCACGGATGAAACCTGCGCGAACCTGTTGCAGGCGGAGGGCGCAACAGCGCTCGAGAGCCTGACCGATCCGGAATTGGCGGCGGTGCTGGTTATTCAGAATCTGGTGCAGACGAAAGAGCAGGATCTCGGCGCAATTGCGGCAGAAAAGATTCTGGCCAAACTCTTGGCCTGGGCTGTCGAAAAACGTCAGTCAGCGACGGCTGGTCTGTTGTCAGAAGCCCGGCGGCTGTTCGACCCGCGCAAATTGTATTTCGGCCTGAAGGTTCTTAATCCTCTGAACCTGCGTTTTCTGTTGGCTGAAGAAATATCGGCGCGCGACTACTTGTTGCCCGATGGTCAGTGGGATTTCGAATACAAAGTCCGGCGTCATCGCCGCCATGACCCGTTCAGCCAGCCGATAGTGACGCCCCGTTACCGCGAGCGCTGGTTGAGCCCGGCCCAGGACAAACTGGTCAGAACCTTCCGCGCCAACCTGGACGAAGATCTGCACGTTCAAGGTTACGCAGGGATCGGCAAAAGCCATCTGCTGGTGGCCTTGCTGGAACATCTGCGCCCCGAAAAGACCCTGTTGCTGGCGCGCACCCCGGCCAAACTGGAGGTGCTTCGCCAGCGGATGGCGGGGCCGAGCGAGAAGAAGGCCGGCAAGACCTTCCTGGCGTTTGCGCAGTCGCTGATGCTCGGGCGCAGGCCGCAGGCGGAGGGAGGGCGAATCCCGACCCGGCAGGCGCTGGCGCAGGAACTGAATATCTTCGGTTTTCGCCACCACGACGGGCAGGCGACCCTTGAACTCTGCCTCAAAGTGATCGAACGCTACTGCCGCTTCCGCGATCACACCTTTTCGGCGAAGCATCTGCCGCATTTCAACCAGCCGCTCTCCAGCGTCGACGCTCAGGTGTTGCTGGAATATTCGAGCCGGGTGTGGGGCTACCTCGAACTCAATCCGGCGTGGGGCAGCCAGACCGGCTTCGAAGCGCTACTGATGATCAAGCGGGCCTGCATCGCTGGTTGCGTGGTGCCAGCGCGCTACACGCACGTGCTGATCGACGAGAGTCAGGACATTCCCGGGTCGCTGTTGCAGATCATCGAGCGCGGGCGTCAGGTGCTGATCACTCTCGGCGACGAGTATCAGCAGGCCAGCGGCGTGCCGGTCAAACGGCACCGTGAGGTTCGCCAGAGCGATATCAGCTATTCCGTGCGTTCGGGGCGCAATGTCGAGCGGCTGGTCAATCCGCTGATCGCCCGGCACTCGCAGAAGGGCAAGATTCCGTTCGAGGGTGCCAGTGATGCTGACGTCGTCATCAAGGAATACCCGGAAGGCTTCGTGCCGTCCGAAGGTTGCGTGGTGCTGACGGCATCGCCATGGGACAGCATGATCTGGGCGATCCATCTGCACGATTCCAACCGCAAGTTCAGATTCCCGGACAAGCGAACCCAGGATGATCTGAAGCATTTCATGGCCACCGCCATCGAGCTGTTCAAACCGGATTTCTACCGTTCCGAATTCAGCGAAAACGGCGTGCATCCGTATTTCAGCGACCTGCCTGACTGGCAAGCGGTGTGCGACGCAAACCGGTTCGACGAATCGTTTCTGCGGGTCAAGGACAAGCTGGAAAACGGCTTCATGATTGCCGACCTGACGCGCCTGAACCGAATGATCGACAACGCCGGCAACGGCTGCCTGTTGATGCTCGCGCAAGAGGCGGGGGGCATGGAGTTCGACAAGGTCCTGCTGACGCCGGGGTTGCTGACCAACGAGAAATTCAAGGATGCCTACGCGTTCGATCAGCGGATCTGCGCCGTGTACATCGCCATCTCCCGCGCCAGGCTGAAGCTTTATGTGCCGTACGATGTGGTGGCGTGGGTCGAGTATCACGAGTACCAGCAATTTCGCGATACGGCGGGGCATTGAAGGCCCGTCTCACGGTTCACTGGCCGATCCTCCGGTATACAACCGGATAATGTCATCAATCTCCCCGACATTTTCATCCGCAGCAGCGTCCGCAAGATCCGCTGCACCGGCACATTCGGGTCGTTGCGGATGTAGCAGCCGACCTGCTGCTCCTGCAATACCGCCACCCCTTGCAGTTGCTGCCCCGGCAGCAGGCGCTGGTTGAACCAGTCCAGTGTCCATTGATTGCTTACGGCATAGCGATAACGGCCGGCCAGCAACTTGTCCAGGACCTGTTCCTGATTGCGCGCGTCTTCGCGCCGTAAGCGGTCGGTTTCAAACAGTGGTTGCAAGGTGGGGTAGCTGTAACCGAGCACAGTGCCGATCGCCTGGCGAGGCAGAAGGGCAGGATCGGCTTCGGTTGGCTGATTCTGACGGCTGATGAGCAGGTCGCGCTGGAAAAAAAGCGGAATGCTCCAGATGTAATCCCCGGACAGATTCGGCAGCCAGGATTGTGCGGCATAGCAGCGCACATCGACTTCGCCGTGTTCCATGGCGTTCTGCACACGGTTGCGGGGCAGGACGTGAAATTGCGCCGGCACGCCAACCTGAGTCGCCAGGCTGAGCATGATGTCGTAAAGGATGCCCTGGGTCGGGCGGCCGCGTTCGATCTGCACCATCGGCATCGCCCAGCTGTCGGCAACGACGAAGCGCAGCGGCGGTTGCGACGCCATCGCGCTCAGGCTCAATCCCAGTAATGCCCCCACGGCCCACCGCATAAATGCTCCGGTAATTCCCGATCCCGAGCCGACAAAAGCCCTCGCTCATGCAGCTTAGCCAGAATAGACGAGCACACCGGATGCAATTTTGCCCTTGCTCCGCTAGCATTAGCCGCTTCTGCTTCCTTTGCCGCGACGGTTTTCGATGAGTTATCAGGTTCTTGCACGTAAATGGCGTCCGCGCTCGTTCCGCGAAATGGTCGGCCAGACCCATGTGCTCAAGGCTCTGATCAATGCCTTGGACAGCCAGCGCCTGCACCACGCCTACCTCTTCACCGGTACGCGGGGCGTTGGCAAGACCACGATTGCGCGGATCATCGCCAAATGCCTGAACTGTGAAACAGGTATCACTTCAAGCCCGTGCGGCGAGTGTTCGGTGTGCCGCGAGATCGATGAAGGTCGTTTCGTCGACCTGATCGAGATCGACGCCGCGAGCCGGACCAAGGTCGAGGACACCCGCGAGCTGCTCGACAACGTGCAATACGCCCCGAGCCGCGGGCGCTTCAAGGTCTACCTGATCGACGAAGTGCACATGCTCTCCAGCCATTCCTTCAATGCGCTGCTGAAAACCCTCGAAGAGCCACCGCCCTACGTCAAGTTCATCCTGGCGACCACCGACCCGCAGAAACTTCCGGCAACGATTTTGTCGCGATGCCTGCAGTTCTCTCTGAAGAACATGACACCTGAGCGTGTTGTCGAGCATTTGACTCATGTCCTGACCGCCGAAAACGTACCGTTCGAAGACGACGCCCTGTGGCTGCTCGGCCGCGCCGCCGACGGTTCGATGCGTGACGCCATGAGCCTGACCGACCAGGCCATCGCCTTCGGTGAAGGCAAGGTGCTGGCCACCGATGTGCGGGCAATGCTCGGTACGCTGGATCATGGCCAGGTTTACGACGTGCTGCACGCGCTGATCGAAGGTGATGCCAAGGCGTTGCTCGAAGCCGTGCGTCACCTGGCCGAACAGGGTCCGGACTGGAACGGCGTGCTCTCGGAAATTCTCAACGTGCTGCACCGCGTCGCCATCGCCCAGGCCCTGCCGGAAGGTGTCGATAACGGCCACGGCGACCGTGACCGGGTGCTGGCGCTGGCCCAGGCCCTGCCGGCCGAAGACGTCCAGTTCTATTACCAGATGGGCCTGATCGGCCGCCGCGACTTGCCGCTGGCGCCGGACCCGCGAGGCGGTTTCGAAATGGTGCTGCTGCGGATGCTGGCCTTCCGGCCGGCAGACACGGCGGACGCCCCGAGGCAACCGCTAAAGCCAGTGGGGATCAGCCAGGCCACAGTTGATTCCGCAAACTCAGTGGCTGCCGCGCCGAAACCTGCGCCGGTAGTGGCTGCCGCTGTTGCGCCGGCTCCGGTGGTTGCACCGGCACCTGCGCCTGCGCCTGTTCCCGAGCCTGTACCGGTTGCCGCGGTGATTGCGCCTGAACCCGTTCCTGAGCCAGAACCCGAGCCGGTCGTGGCCGAAGAAGTCGTCGACCTGCCGTGGAATGACCCGGTAGAACTTGCACCTGGGCAGCAGCCAGCGGTCGAGCCCGTGCTGGAAACCACCGCCGAACAGCCGGATCTGCCGCCTATGCCGCTGCCGACCCCGGACAGCGTCGTGCCGGACGCCCCGGAGTGGGCCGCCGCGCCGATCCCCGAGCCGTCAGTGGCCGAAGTCGATGCCGCCACACCGGGCATGGACATGGACGACGAGCCGCCGCTCGACGAGGACTACATCGAGCCGGACATGGATTCGGCCTACAGTTACCTCGACGATCTGGCCAGCGAACACGCCGCAGAACCGGCTCCCGAACCCGAGCCGGAACCTGCCGCCGCGCCGGCCACAGGTCTGGCCCTGCAATGGCTGGAGCTGTTCCCGCAACTGCCGATCTCCGGCATGACCGGTAGCATCGCCGCCAACTGCACGCTGATCGCGGTCGATGGCGACCACTGGCTGATGCACCTGGACCCGGCCCACAGTGCCTTGTTCAACGCCACCCAGCAGCGTCGTCTGAACGATGCGCTGAACCAGTTCCACGGACGCACGCTGACCCTGACCATCGAGCTGATCAAGCCCGAGCAGGAAACCCCGGCCCAGGCTGCGTCCCGGCGCCGTGCCAACCGTCAGCGCGAGGCGGAGGAGTCGATCCACGGCGATCCGTTCATCCAGCAGATGGTCCAGCAGTTCGGTGCGGTCGTGCGACACGATACTATTGAACCTGTCGACGCCCTGGTCAGTCAGGGCTAATAACTGAGGGCGTCCGGCCTGTGTGGCCGGGCGCTGTTTTGATCCAAGTACTTTTGAGGTGATTCCCATGATGAAAGGTGGCATGGCCGGCCTGATGAAGCAGGCGCAGCAAATGCAGGAAAAAATGGCCAAGATGCAGGAAGAACTGGCCAACGCCGAAGTCACCGGCAAAGCCGGTGGCGATCTGGTCACCGTGGTGATGACCGGCCGTCATGACGTGAAGAAGGTCAGCATCGACCCGAGCGTACTGCCAGGCCTGGACGAAGACGACCGTGAAGTGGTCGAGGATCTGGTGGCTGCAGCCGTCAACGCCGCCGTGCGTCAGATCGAAGCCAACAGCCAGGCGAAAATGGGCAGCATGACCGCTGGCATGAACCTGCCGGCCGGTATGAAACTGCCGTTCTGATTCGCCTTGGCGGGTTGGATGAGCGACAAAAAATGCCAGGCATCGTGCCTGGCATTTTTTTTGGCCTGTTGATCGTTCCCACGCTCTGGACTGACCCCGACAAAGTGGACGATTCGATACCTCGACGATCGCTTATCAAACGGAACGCACCATCCCCACCAAGGTCTGCTCCCTATACCACCGAATTCATCATTCAAAGGAGACGCTGACATGTCCGACTCTCTGACCCTCAATCAACGCTTCGTGCTGGCCTCGCGACCGGTGGGCGCGCCAACGCCCGAGAACTTCCGTCTGGAGCGCGAGGCGCTGCCGGACCTTGAAGACGGCCAGGTGTTGCTCAAGACCCTGTACCTGTCACTCGATCCCTACATGCGCGGGCGCATGAGTGATGCGCCGTCCTACGCGGCGCCGGTACAGATCGGCGAGGTGATGACCGGCGGCGCTGTCAGCCGTGTAGAACAGTCGCGTCATCCGAAATTCCACCCCGGCGATCTGGTGGTGGGTGCCACCGGCTGGCAAAGCCACAGCATCAGCGACGGCCGCAACATCATCCCGATCCCGTCCGGCCTGCCGAGCCCGTCGATGGCCCTCGGCGTGCTGGGCATGCCCGGCATGACCGCCTACATGGGCCTGATGGACATCGGCCAGCCAAAAGAAGGGGAGACTCTGGTGGTCGCCGCCGCTTCCGGTGCAGTGGGCTCGGTGGTCGGCCAGGTGGCGAAGATCAAAGGCCTGCGCGCCGTCGGCGTGGCCGGTGGTGCCGAGAAGTGCAAATACGTGGTCGAGCAATTGGGCTTCGATGCCTGCATCGATCACAAGGCACCGGACTTTGCCGAGCAACTGGCCAAGGCCTGTCCCAATGGCATCGACATCTATTACGAAAACGTTGGCGGCCATGTTTTCGATGCGGTCGTCCCTCTGCTCAATCCCAAGGCGCGGATCCCGCTGTGCGGCCTGATCGCCGGCTACAACGCCTCGGAAGCGCCGAAAGGCCCGGATCGCTTGCCTGCCTTGCAACGCACCTTGCTGACCAAACGCGTACGGATTCAGGGCTTCATCGTGTTTGACGACTATGGCGACCGTCAGCCGGAATTCATCAGCGCCATGGTGCCGTGGGTGCGCGATGGCAAGGTGAAATTCCGCGAGGACGTGGTCGAGGGCCTGGAGCAGGCACCGCAGGCGTTTATCGGGCTGCTGGAGGGGCGTAACTTCGGCAAACTGGTGGTGAAGGTTGCACAGGACTGAGGATTTGACGCTGGCCGGAGGCGCGGGTATAAACCGCGTCTCGTCGTTTTGTCGGACTTTTTCCCCATGAGCTTCAGCCCTTTGATTCGCCAACTGATCGACGCCCTGCGAACTTTGCCGGGCGTGGGTCAGAAAACTGCCCAGCGTATGGCGTTGCAGTTGCTCGAGCGTGACCGCAGCGGCGGCACGCGCCTGGCCCAGGCCCTGAGCCAGGCCATGGAGGGGGTCGGACACTGCCGTCAGTGCCGCACGCTGACCGAAGACGATCTGTGCCCGCAATGCGCCGACACCCGCCGCGACGACACGCTGTTGTGCGTGGTGGAAGGGCCGATGGATGTCTACGCGGTCGAGCAGACCGGGTTCCGCGGTCGCTACTTCGTGCTCAAGGGGCACCTGTCGCCGCTGGACGGCCTGGGCCCGGAAGCCATCGGCATCCCGCAATTGATGGCGCGGATCGAAGAGGCGGGCACCTTCACCGAAGTCATCCTCGCCACCAACCCGACCGTGGAAGGTGAAGCAACCGCCCACTACATTGCTCAGTTGCTGCAGAGCAAAGGCCTGATCGCCTCGCGCATCGCTCACGGCGTACCGTTGGGTGGCGAACTGGAACTGGTGGACGGCGGCACGCTGGCTCACTCGTTTGCAGGGCGCAAGCCGATTTCCCTCTGAGCCACACAATCCTGTTGAAAACCAAGCAAGCGCTCGGTTAAGTTCGGCGAACCCTTCCATGGAGTTCGCCGATGCCCGCCTTCCAGGAATACTTCGACCCCAGCCACCAATTGGTCCGCGACAGCGTCAGACGTTTCGTCGAGCGCGAGATCCTGCCGGACATCGATACGTGGGAAGAAGCCGAAAGCTTCCCCCGTGAGCTTTACCTCAAGGCCGGTGCGGCCGGCATCCTCGGCATCGGTTACCCCGAAGCGCTGGGTGGCAGTCACGAAGGAGATCTGTTCGCCAAGATCGCCGCCAGCGAAGAACTGATGCGTTGTGGTTCCGGCGGGCTTGTAGCCGGGCTCGGTTCGCTTGATATCGGTTTGCCGCCGATCGTCAAATGGGCCCGGCCCGAAGTCCGTGACCGGGTCGTCCCTCAAGTGCTCAGCGGCGAGAAGATCAGCGCCCTGGCAGTGACCGAGCCGGGCGGCGGCTCCGACGTCGCCAACCTGCAGACCCGCGCCGTGCGCGATGGCGATCATTACCGGGTCAGCGGCAGCAAAACCTTTATCACCAGTGGCGTGCGCGCCGATTACTACACCGTCGCGGTGCGCACCGGTGCGCCCGGTTTTGCCGGCATCAGCCTGCTATTGATCGAGAAGGGCACACCCGGTTTCACTGTTGGCCGGCAACTGAAGAAAATGGGCTGGTGGGCGTCGGACACCGCTGAATTGTTCTTCGACGATTGCCCGGTGCCGGTGGGCAATCTGATCGGCGCGCAGAACATGGGGTTTGCCTGCATCATGGGCAACTTTCAGAGCGAGCGTCTGGCGTTGGCCTTGATGGCCAACATGACCGCGCAACTGGCGCTGGAAGAGAGTCTGAAATGGGCGAAGGAGCGGCAGGCGTTCGGCAAGCCCATCGGCAAGTTCCAGGTGATCAAGCATCGCCTTGCGGAAATGGCCACGGCGCTGGAAGTCTCGCGGGAGTTCACCTACCGGCAGGCGGCGAAGATGGCGGCGGGGCAGAGCGTGATCAAGGAAATCTCCATGGCCAAGAACTTTGCCACGGACACTTCGGATCGCATTACCAACGAGGCGGTGCAGATTCTTGGCGGGCTGGGTTATATGCGCGAAAGCCTGGTGGAGCGGCTGTACCGGGATAACCGCATTCTGTCGATTGGCGGCGGGACGCGGGAAGTGATGAACGAGATCATCAGCAAGCAGATGGGACTGTAATCCTCGGTGTTGATCGTTCCCACGCTCTGCGTGGGAATGCAGCCCGGGACGCTCCGCGTCCCTTCCAAAGCCGAACGCGGAGCGTCCGTTGAGGCATTCCCACGCAGAGCGTGGGAACGATCGGGCGCGGGGTTTTACTTGTCAGTCAACGCAAACTGCGTCAGGCAGAACGTCGCAATCCCCATGTCCTCAAGACGCTGCGAACCACCCAGCTCCGGCAGATCAATGATCGCCGCCGCTTCGTGAACACGGGCGCCCATGCGGCGGATCAGGTTGGCCGCTGCGATCAGCGTGCCGCCGGTGGCGATCAGGTCATCGAACATCACCACCGAATCGCCTTCACACAGGCTGTCGGCGTGCACTTCGAGGAACGCTTCGCCGTACTCGGTTGCGTAGCCTTCGGCCAGCACATCCGCCGGCAGTTTTCCTTGCTTGCGAAACAGCACCAGCGGCTTGTTCAGCTGATAGGCCAGCACCGACCCGATCAGGAAACCGCGAGCGTCCATCGCGCCGATGTGGGTGAAGTCGGCTTCCACATAGCGGTGGGCGAAGCTGTCCATCACCAGGCGCAGGGCCTTGGGCGACTGGAACAGCGGGGTGATGTCGCGAAAGATCACACCCGGTTTCGGGAAGTCGATCACGGGGCGGATCAGGGATTTGATGTCGAAGGAGTCGAAGACCATCGTCGAGGTGTCCTGGCAGGGCTGCAAACGGCGCAGTATACCCGCGGCTGAAACGATACGCTCGGCCGCGGGTCGAGATCAGACTTCGAGCGAGCCGCCGGCCAGGGCGCAGAGCTGGATCGGGTCGAGGATATGGATTTCCTTGCCCTCGGCTGCGATCAGTTCGTTCTGCTGGAAGCGGGTGAAGACCCGGGACACGGTTTCCACCGCCAGCCCCAGGTAGTTGCCGATTTCATTGCGGGACATGCTCAGGCGGAACTGGTTGGCCGAGAAGCCGCGAGCGCGGAAACGCGCCGACAGGTTGACCAGGAACGTGGCGATGCGCTCGTCGGCGGTTTTCTTCGACAGCAGCAACATCATTTGCTGGTCATCGCGGATTTCGCGGCTCATCACGCGCATCAACTGACGGCGCAGCTGCGGCAATTGCAGGGCCAGTTCGTCGAGGCGTTCGAAGGGAATTTCGCAAACCGAAGTGGTTTCCAGCGCCTGGGCGGAAACCGGGTGTTTCTCGGTGTCCATGCCGGACAGCCCGACCAGTTCGCTCGGCAGGTGGAAACCGGTCAGTTGTTCTTCGCCGGTGTCGCTCAGGCTGAAGGTCTTCAGGGCGCCGGAGCGTACTGCATAAACGGAATCGAAGGTGTCGCCCTGACGGAACAGGAACTCACCCTTTTTCAGCGGGCGGCCACGTTTAACGATTTCGTCCAGCGCATCCATGTCTTCCAGATTCAGCGAAAGTGGCAGGCAGAGAGGGGCCAGGCTGCAATCCTTGCAATTAGCCTGGTTGTGAGCGCGCAGTTTAACTGGCTCGGACATTTCTTAAATCCTTGTGGGAAAACACACATAAGGCGTAAGGGTAACCCAGCGGAGGACATTCAGGCCAGCCTGTGGCGAGATTGCCCCCAAGGCATGAAGCCGCAGGGATGACGGCCGATAAACGTGTCTCGGACGGCGTGCAAGGCACCGTTTCGATGACCGTGATACCCGGACAACCCCTGCGTTGTGCTTGAAAAAGCTAGATCACCCGCGAGAAACGCTGGCGGTTTTGCTGTTCCAGGTAGGCGTCGAACACCATGCACACCGAACGTACCAGCAGGCGACCGGCCGGCAGCACGGTGATGCGCTCGCGATCCAGTTCGATCAGCCCGTCCTGCGCCATGCCCTGCAATTGCGGCCAGAGCGCGCCGAAATAACCCTGAAAATCGATGTTGAAGCTGCGTTCGATCTCGGCGAAATCCAGGCTGAAATTGCAGATCAGTTGCTGGATCACTGCACGACGCAGGCGATCGTCAGCGTTACACACCAGACCACGACTGGTGGCCAGTTGCGCGCCGGCGAGGGTGTTCTGGTAGTGATTGAGGTCGCTGCTGTTCTGGCAGTACAGGTCGCCGATCTGGCTGATGGCCGACACGCCAAGCCCGATCAGGTCGCAATGACCGTGAGTGGTGTAGCCCTGGAAGTTGCGCTGCAGGGTCGATTCTTCCTGAGCAATCGCCAGTTCATCGTCGGGCAGGGCGAAGTGGTCCATGCCGATGTAGCGATAGCCGGCGGCGGTCAGTTGTTCGATGGTGCGTTGCAGCATTTCCAGTTTCTGCGCCGGGCTTGGCAGTTCGTTGCCGTTGATCCGCCGCTGTGGCATGAAGCGTTCCGGCAGGTGCGCGTAGTTGAACACCGAGAGCCGGTCCGGTTGCAGGCTGATGACTTCCTCGACGGTGCGGGCGAAATTGTCCGGGGTCTGTTTGGGCAGGCCGTAGATCAGGTCGATGTTGATCGAGCGAAATTGCAGAGTCCGCGCTGCGTCGATCACCGCGCGGGTTTCTTCCAGGCTTTGCAGGCGATTGACCGCCCGTTGTACCGCCGGGTCGAGGTCTTGCAGGCCGATACTGACCCGGTTGAAGCCTAATTCGCGCAGCAGGCCCATGGTCGACCAGTCGGCTTCGCGCGGGTCAATCTCGATGCCGTAGTCGCCGGAATCATCGTCCAGCAGATTGAAGTGCTTGCGCAGGTGCGCCATCAACTGGCGCAGTTCGTCGTGGCTGAGAAAGGTCGGCGTGCCGCCGAAGTGCAGTTGCTCGACTTTCTGTGCGGGGTCGAGGTGGCAGGCGATCAGCTGGATTTCCTGCTCGAGCCGTTGCAGATACGGCAGCGCGCGGCCGCGATCTTTGGTGATGACCTTGTTGCAGGCGCAGTAGTAGCAAATGTTCGCGCAGAACGGTACGTGCACGTACAGCGACAACGGGCGCAGGGCCTTGCGGCTGTCGCGCAGGGCGTGGAACAGGTCGAAGGTGCCGACCTGACTGTGAAATTGTACGGCCGTCGGGTACGAGGTGTAGCGCGGCCCCGCCAGGTCGTAGCGGCGGATCAAATCGGTGTCCCAACGAATGGCGTCGAGCATGCGGGCATTCCCCCGGATAGGCTGGCAGTGTGCCGAGTCTAGGGGAGGGCGCGAAAAAGCATCTTGATTTGCATCAACGGGATCAGTGGCCCATCAGCCAGTGCTGGTGCGGGCCCGGCAGAGTCCAGATGCCGAACAGGATCACCAGCAGACCGCCGGCCATGCGCACGCTGCGTTTGCGCAACAGCGCCGTGACCCGCTCGGCCGCGAGGCCGGTCGCCAGCAGCACCGGCCAGGTGCCGAGCCCGAAAGCGAGCATCAGCAATGCACTGTCGAGAGCATTGCCCTGACTGGCCGACCACAGCAACGTGCTGTAAACCAGCCCGCACGGCAGCCAGCCCCACAGTGCGCCGAGCAATAAAGCCCGGGGCAGGCTCGACACCGGCAGCAGGCGATTGGCGACAGGCTGAATGTAGCGCCACAGCCCGCGACCGAGGCTTTCGATGCGAGTCAGGCCGCTCCACCAGCCTGCCAGATACAGGCCCATGGCGATCAGCAGCAAACCCGCAAGCACGCGCATGAACAGCGCAGCAGGACTGTTCGCCACGGCCCATCCCGCCAGTCCGATCAGCAATCCCGCCGTGGCATAGCTGAGAATCCGCCCGAGGTTATAGGCCAGCAGCAATCGAAAGCGTCGGCTGCGTTGTTCCTTGGGAATCGCCAGGGTCAGCGCGCCCATCAGACCACCGCACATGCCCAGGCAATGCCCGCCGCCGAGCAGGCCGAGAATCAACGCAGACACCAGCAGCGGCGCCAGTTCAAGCATGGGGTGGCGCCTTGTCGTCCGGTTTCGCGGGGTTGGCTTCGTCCACAGCGGCGGTATGGTTCGGATCCTGATCGTCGAACAGGATGCTGTGGGCCGGGCCGTCGAGGTCGTCGTACTGGCCGCTGTCCACCGCCCAGAAAAAGATGTAGACGGCGATGGCCACGATCAGCAGCGCGGCCGGAATCATCACGTAGAGAGCTGGCATCTGTACTCCATGCCCGCGCGGCTCAGGCCGGCAGCGGGCGGGTTTCTGACGTGGCGTTGACGGCCGGCGCGCTCGGCAGGCGAGTCAGGCGCAGGGCGTTGAGCACCACGGTCAGCGAACTGATCGACATGCCGACGGCGGCCCACACCGGAGTGATCCAGCCGAGGGCGGCGAACGGCAACATGAGGCCATTGTACAGCGCGGCCCACAACAGGTTCTCGATGATCACCCGGCGGGTGCGGCGGGCCAGCGTGAAGGCTTGCACCAGTGCGTCGAGACGGTTGGACAGCAACACTGCGTCGGCGCTGGTTTTCGCAAGATCGGTGGCCGAGCCCATGGCCACGCTGATGTCGGCGGCGGCCAGTACCGGCACATCGTTGACCCCGTCACCGAGCATCAACACCTTGCGGCCGTCCTTGTGCAGTTGTTGCAGCACTTGCAACTTATCGTCCGGGCGCAGACCGCCGCGCGCCTCATCGATGCCCAGTTCGGCGGCGACGCTGGCGACCATCGGCGAACTGTCGCCCGACAGCAGCAGCGTGCGCCAGCCGCGCGCCTTGCATGCGGCGAGCAGGGCCGGGGCGTCATCGCGCAGACGGTCGTCGAGGGCGAACCAGGCCAGCGGCCCCTGACGGTCACCGAGCAGTAGCCATTGACCCGGTTCCTTCGGCATCGAAGGCACCGGCGCGCCGCTGAGATCACACACAAACGCCGCTTGACCGATGCGCAAACGCTGCTCATCGACCGACCCTTCAAGCCCCAGGCCAGGCGTGCTGTGGACGTCTTCGGCAGCCAATGGCGCGCGACCGAAGGCGCGGGCAATCGGGTGTTCCGAACGGTTTTCCAGGGCGGCGGCGAGGCTCAGGCATTGATCGCTGTCGAGGGCGCCAAGCGGTCGGATCGAACGCAGCACCAGTCGGCCTTCGGTGAGGGTGCCGGTCTTGTCGAAAATCACCGTGTCGATCTGGTTCAGCCCTTCCAGCACATGGCCGCGCGTCAGTAGCAGGCCGAGTTTGTGCAGGGTGCCGGTGGCGGCGGTGAGGGCGGTTGGCGTCGCCAGCGACAGCGCGCACGGGCAGGTCGCCACCAGCATGGCGAGGACGATCCAGAATGCTCGCGACGAATCCAGCTCCCACCACAGCAGGCCAATGGCGGCCGCCGCGATCAGCGACAACAACAAAAACCACTGCGCAGCGCGGTCGGCGATTTCCGCCAGCCGTGGTTTTTCTGCCTGGGCGCGATCCAGCAGGCGGACGATGGCCGACAGTCGTGTGTCCTGGCCCAGAGCCTGCACCTCGACGATCAGCGCGCCTTCCACGTTCAGCGTGCCGGCGGTGACAGCATCGCCTATGGCGCGCGGCTGCGGCAGGTATTCGCCGGTCAGCACCGATTCGTCGATGCTCGACTGGCCATCGAGGATCTTGCCGTCCGCCGGCAGCACCGAGCCGGGCTGCACCAGCACCCGATCACCGAGGCGCAATTCGCTGAGCAGGATGCGTTCACTCTGGCCGGCATCGTCGAGACGCAGACACGAGGCGGGCAACAGATTGACCAGTTGCGCGGTGGCAGCGGCGGTGCGCTCGCGGGCGCGGCGTTCGAGGTAGCGCCCGGCAAGCAGGAACAGCGCAAACATGCCCACCGCGTCGAAATACAGTTCGCCGACCCCGGTGATCGAGGTCCAGATCCCGGCGACATACGCCGCGCCGATCGCCAGCGACACCGAGACGTCCATGGTCAGGTGACGGGTGCGCAGGTCACGCATGGCGCCCTTGAAAAACGGCGCGCAGCTGTAGAACACAATCGGCGTGGTGAGGAACAGCGCGACCCAGCGCAGGATGGTGTGCAGCTCCGGGCTGAGATCGATGTTGAATTCCGGCCAGGTAGCCATGGTCGCCATCATCGCCTGGAACCACAGCAGGCCGGCGACGCCGAGTTGGCGCAGGGCGAGGCGGTTTTCGCTGGCCAGTTGTTCGCTCGCGCGGTCGGCCTGATACGGGTGTGCGGCATAGCCAATGTGGCGCAGTTCACTGAGGATCTGGCTCAGCGGCAACTGAGCGTCAGCCCAGCGCACATGCAGGCGATGATTGGACAGGTTCAATCGCGCCTCGGCCACGGCGGGCAGCGTGCGCAGGTGTTTCTCGATCAGCCAGCCGCACGCGGCGCAACTGATGCCTTCCATCAGCAGCGTGGTTTCGGCCAGTTCACCTTCGTGGCGCACGAAGGGTTGTTGCACGTCGGCGCGGTCGTACAACTCAAGCTCATCGACCAGTTGCACCGGCAGCGCTTCGGGGTTGGCCGAGGCTTCGCTGCGATGCTGGTAATAGCTTTCCAGGCCACCGGCGACGATGGCTTCGGCCACCGCCTGACAGCCGGGGCAGCAGAACTCGCGGGATTCCCCGAGCACGACGGCGGTGAAGCGGCTGCCGGACGGGGCGGGCAGGGCGCAGTGGTAGCAGGGGACTGGAATGGTCATGAGGCTTTCCGATGATCGTTCCCACGTTCCGCGTGGGACGGCCTCCACGGACGCTCCGCGTCCGCTTCGGCCGGGACGCGGAGCGTCCGTGGCTGCGTGCCCACGCAGAGCGTGGGTGCGATCAGAGTAAGGCTTAGTGCTTCAGGTCTTCAGCGCCCTGCAACGGCTCATCACCGAGCAACAAATCCTTGTCATGGCTGACCAGCTCTTCCTCGAACATCCGCCACACGTGATCGTCCTGGGTGCCCAGCAATTCAACAAAACGCCGGCCTTCGATCTTGTCGCTCAACTGGCCGATGTACCGGCCCTGTTCGGTCTCGCTACGGGCCAGGACAATCTTGCGATCCTTCTCCGGTTGAGTCGGCGAGATCAGGTTCAGTTCCAGGGTTTTCGGCTGGCTGTCGCCGCTCAGGCGCAGATCGACTTCGCCGGTGACATCATCCAGATGCACGGCAGCGCGCATCTTCAAGGTCTGCGCCAGCAGTTCGCGATCCAGTGAACGGTTGATGCCTTTGCCGGCCTCGTAGTAGTTATCGTTGACCAGGTTGTCCGGGTTGTTCACCGCAATGGTCACCATGGACAGCGTCAGGGTCACCGAACAGGCCAGAATCCCGATGATGATCCATGGCCAAAGGTGCTTGTACCAGGGACTTGCGGAGTTTGCTGCGGGCATGTTCAGTTCTCTCAACGATTTTGTGGGCCGATGAAACGGCTCTTGGCTTCTACGTGGACGCTGTCGTCATCGGCATCCTTGAGGATGAATTTCACCTCGTTGGTGCTCGATGGCAATTGTTCAGGTGCGCTCGACAGTTCGACCGGCATGCTGAAGATTTCCCCGGCCGGCACCTTGATCTCGCGTTTGCCTTGCAGGCGCAGATCCGGCAAGCCGGCAGCTTCCAGCACATAAGTGTGGTCGCGCTGATCCTTGTTCATGATCTTCAGGCTGTAGACGTTTTCGATCCGGCCTTCGGCGTTTTCACGGTAAAGCACGCGGTCTTTGCTGACGTCGAAACCCACCAGCGAACGCATGAAGAATGCGGTCACCAACAGGCTGATCATCGCCAGCAGCACCACGGCGTAGCCGATCAGGCGCGGGCGCAGTTTATGGGTCTTCTGCCCGGATAAATTGTGTTCGGTGGTGTAGCTGATCAGCCCGCGCGGGTAATCCATCTTGTCCATGATGCTGTCGCAGGCGTCGATGCATGCGGCGCAACCGATGCACTCGATCTGCAGGCCGTCGCGGATGTCGATGCCGGTCGGGCAGACCTGAACGCACATGGTGCAGTCGATGCAGTCGCCCAGGCCCAGGGCCTTGTAGTCGACGCCTTTCTTGCGCGGGCCACGGCTTTCGCCGCGCCGCGGGTCGTAGGAAACAATCAGGGTGTCCTTGTCGAACATCACGCTCTGGAAGCGCGCATACGGACACATGTAGATGCACACCTGCTCCCGCAACCAGCCGGCGTTGCCGTACGTGGCGAGGGTGAAGAAGCCGACCCAGAAATACGACCAGCCATCGGCTTGCCCGGTGAAGAAGTCAAAGACCAGTTCACGGATCGGCGAGAAGTAGCCGACGAAGGTCATGCCGGTGACGAAACCGATCAGCAACCACATGGCGTGCTTGGCGAACTTGCGCAGGAACTTGTTGGCACTCATCGGCGCCTTGTCCAGCTTGATGCGCTGGTTGCGGTCGCCTTCGGTGACCTTTTCGCACCACATGAAAATCCACGTCCACACGCTTTGTGGGCAGGTATAACCACACCAGACCCGGCCGGCATACACCGTGATGAAGAACAGGCCGAATGCGGCAATGATCAGCAGGCCCGAAAGCAGGATGAAATCCTGGGGCCAGAAGGTGGCGCCGAAAATGAAGAACTTGCGTTCCGGCAGGTTCCACCACACGGCCTGATGGCCGCCCCAGTTCAGCCACACCGTACCGAAATACAACAGGAACAGCGCCGTGCCGCCCATCATCCGCAGATTGCGGAACAGGCCGGTGAAAGCTCTTGTGTAGATTTTTTCTCGAGCGGCGTAAAGATCGACGCTGTTGTTCGCGTTCTTGTCGGGCGGCGTGACGTCGTGTACCGGAATCTGGTTGCTCATCATTGCATCCCACGGCAGTGGAAAAATGCCTCGGTCGATACGTGCCGACCGGGGTCAAAAAGGGGTGTTGCAGTGGCCCAATGATACGCCTGTACCACCGACGAACGGGTGCGACCTTTGGTCGCGTTGGGGAAAAAACCTGAATGGTGTAGCGAATGCAGCAAAGCATGATGCAGATCAATTGACTATAGACGACAGGCACTGCTGACATTGAGGCGGCTGCGCTGCACAAGAGCAGACGCAGCCGCTTTCATCGGTCGTTCACAGTATCCGGCCGCCGCCAAGGCTATCCATTCCACCGGTGCCTTTTTTTCTGTCAGCTGCGACATTGCCTTTCGTGGAGCGCTTTTGTCGTTTCAGGCTGTCGCTATCGGTCACATCGTTTTGTGGGGTCTGTTCATCCGTTTGAATCGGCTCATCACCGCCCTGATTCTGATGTTGTTCGTTCATCGTATGCCTTCCTTGCAAGATGAGTTGTGAGGTCGCAGCGCATCGGCTGCCGAAGGACGTTATCGCTTGCCAGCCAATGTGCCCAACGAATTTCGGTTGCGAGATGTGAAGCTGCGATGTGGTTCTTTTAGCCCCACAGATTGATCTGCGTACTCGAAAAATGTCGGAGAGGTTCGTTTCTCAGCGGCGCAGCGTCCCAGCAGACGTACCTGACAGCTAGCTTTTCGGATGATCGCAAGCAACTGCATGTCAATCTGATCGAGAACAATGATTGGCAAAAACCGCAATTCGCGGACAGGTTCCGCTGAAATCCATCTGGGCCAGTCGGCCATAAGCAAAAGCCCCGCCAATTCTCATTGGCGGGGCCGTTTTTTTTGCTTCAAACGTTGGCCTTACTGGGCCTCGGCTTCCGCTGGTTTTTCACCGTGGGACAGGCTGTAAACATAAGCCGCCAGCAGGTGAACCTTGTCGTTGCCTTGCAGTTGTTCCTGGGCAGGCATCTGGCCCTGGCGGCCGTAACGGATGGTCTGCTGCAGCTGCGCGAAGCTCGAGCCGTAGATGAACGCGGCCGGGTGGGTCAGGTTCGGGGCGCCCATTGCCGGGGTGCCTTTGCCTTCCGGACCGTGGCACGCCACGCAGTTGGCAGCGAACAGTTTCTGGCCGTTGGCCGGATCCGCCTTGGTGCCTTCCGGCAGCTTGCGGCCATCGAGATTGGTCAGCACGAACGCGGCCACGTCGGCCACGCCTTGCTCACCGATCACTTCCGCCCAGGCCGGCATCACCGCGTGACGACCGCCCATGATGGTGGTCTTGATGGTTTCCGGTTCGCCGCCCCAGCGCCAGTCGGCGTCGGTCAGGTTAGGGAAACCATAAGCGCCCTTGGCGTCGGAACCGTGGCAGACCGAGCAGTTGGAGGCGAACAGACGGCCACCCATCTTCAGGGCTTGCGGATCCTTCGCGACTTCCTCGATCGGCATCGCCGCGAACTTGGCGAAGATCGGACCGAACTTGGCGTCCGAGCGAGCCATTTCCTTTTCCCACTCGTGAACGCCGGTCCAGCCGGTCTGGCCGTTGGCGAACGGGGTCTGCTTCTCGGTATCGAGGTAGTTGTAGCCCGGCAGCAGGCCTTTCCAGCTGCCCAGGCCCGGGTACAGCACCAGATAACCCAACGCGAACACGATGGTACCCACGAACAGCATGAACCACCATTTCGGCAGCGGGTTGTCGTACTCCTCGATCCCGTCGAAGGAGTGGCCGACCGTCTCGTCGGTCTGCTCGGCGCGCTGACCCTTGCGGGTCGACAGCAACAGCCAGGTCAGGGAAAAGATCGTACCGAGACTGAGGACTGTGACGTACAGACTCCAGAATGTAGTCATTCTTTGTTACTCCTAGAAGCTTGCTCGACGTGCTTGATGGCTTCGGGATCATCCGCGAAGGGCAGCAAGGTCGCGTCTTCAAACTCCGACTTGCGCTTGGGGCTGAACACCCACAACGCCAGGCCGATGAAGGCGACCATCACGACAACGGTGCCCAGGCCTCGAATCATCCCGATATCCATCAAGAATCACCGTTTGCTTTTGATGATGGTGCCCAGGCCTTGCAGATAGGCCACCAGCGCGTCCATTTCGGTTTTGCCCTTCACGGCATCCCTGGCACCGGCGATGTCTTCGTCGGTGTAAGGGACGCCGAGCGTGCGCAACACTTCCATTTTCCTGGCCGTGTCTTTGCCATCGAGCTTGTTTTCTACGAGGAACGGGTAGGCCGGCATTTTCGACTCAGGCACTACGTTGCGCGGGTTGTACAAGTGCGCACGCTGCCAGTCATCGGAGTAACGACCGCCGACGCGGGCCAGGTCCGGGCCGGTACGCTTGGAACCCCACAGGAACGGGTGATCCCAGACGCTTTCACCGGCGACCGAGTAATGGCCGTAGCGTTCGGTTTCGGCACGGAACGGACGGATCATCTGCGAGTGGCAGCCGACACAGCCGTTGGCGATGTAAACGTCGCGGCCTTCCAGTTCAAGGGCGGTGCGCGGCTTCATGCCTTCGACCGGCTTGTTGGTGACGTCCTGGAAGAACAGCGGAACGATTTGGGTCAGGCCACCGACGCTGACGGCGATGACCATGAAGAAGGCCAGCAGGCCAATATTCTTCTCGACAGCTTCATGCTTCATCAGTGAGCTCCAACTACGGCGATCTTGGCGGCGGCTTCAGCTTCAGCCGGGTCCGAGGCGCGAACGGTGCGCCACACGTTGTAGGCCATCAACAGCATGCCGCTGGCGAAGAACGCACCGCCCAGGGCACGGACGATGTAGCCAGGATGGCTGGCCTGCAGCGCTTCGACGAACGAGTAGGTGAGGGTGCCGTCGTCGTTGATTGCACGCCACATCAGGCCTTGAGTGATGCCGTTGACCCACATCGAAGCGATGTACAGCACGGTACCGATGGTCGCGAGCCAGAAGTGCGCGTTGATCAGACCGACGCTGTGCATCTGCGCGCGGCCGAACAGTTTCGGGATCATGTGGTAGATCGCGCCGATCGAGATCATCGCTACCCAGCCGAGTGCACCGGCGTGTACGTGGCCGATGGTCCAGTCGGTGTAGTGCGAGAGCGAGTTGACGGTCTTGATCGCCATCATCGGACCTTCGAAGGTCGACATGCCGTAGAACGCCAGCGATACCACGAGGAAACGCAGGATCGGGTCGGTGCGCAGCTTATGCCAGGCGCCCGACAGGGTCATCATGCCGTTGATCATGCCGCCCCAGCTCGGCGCCAGCAGGATGATCGACATTGCCATGCCCAGCGATTGTGCCCAGTCCGGCAGAGCGGTGTAGTGCAGGTGGTGCGGGCCGGCCCAGATGTACAGGGTGATCAGCGCCCAGAAGTGCACGATCGACAGACGATAGGAGTAGATCGGACGTTCGGCCTGTTTCGGCACGAAGTAGTACATCATCCCCAGGAAACCGGTGGTCAGGAAGAAGCCCACGGCGTTGTGGCCGTACCACCACTGGATCATCGCGTCGGTGGCGCCCGAGTAGGCCGAGTAGGACTTGAACAGGCTGACCGGCAGCGACATGTGGTTGACGATGTGCAGCATCGCGGTCACCACGATGAACGCACCGTAGAACCAGTTACCGACATAGATGTGCTTGGTCTTGCGCTTGGTGATGGTGCCGAAGAACACCAGACCGTAGGTGACCCAGACAATGGCCAGCAGAATGGCGAGAGGCCATTCCAGTTCCGCGTATTCCTTGGTGGTGGTGTAACCCAGCGGCAAGGTAATGATCGCGCCGACAATGACCGCTTGCCATCCCCAGAAGGTGAAGGCCGCGAGGCTGTCGGAAATCAGTCGCGTCTGGCAGGTTCGCTGCACGACATAGTAGGAAGTGGCAAACAGTGCACAACCACCGAAGGCGAAAATCACCAGGTTTGTGTGCAACGGGCGCAGGCGTCCAAAGCTCGTCCACGGCAGACCGAAATTCAGCTCCGGCCAGACCAGTTGCGAGGCGATGAAGACACCGAGCCCCATGCCAAGGATCCCCCAGACCACCGTCATGATGGCGAACTGGCGGACTACCTTATAGTTATAAGCAGTCGGACTGATTGCTGTGCTCATTCTAAGGTTCCACGGTTTGGGTGTTTTATTAGGATTAAAATCGGCCGCAAGTATGTAGAAAGCAGGGGGTCAATGCAACGCGCCATGACCTGGGTCAATGCTTTCCAACGCTGATTCTGCGGCCTTTCCATGCGCCGCGTAAGGACAAAATTGCCCTCGGGCAAAATGTCGCAGCGGACGAAAAAAGCGAGGGGTCCCGGTCGGATGTAACGGGGTGTGTTCGAGCGCTCGGTTCGGGTGACGGACGGTAATCGGCACGACAGCCGGTATCTACCGGCCTTTGCGGCCATGTCAGTCAGCCGATTCGTTCAACGCCTCGCTCAGGGTCGACCTGGAACCGGCACGGGCCAGTCCGCATCGAGCAAGCGTAGACCCGAATCCGGGTAACCGAAAGGAGAGGGGCTGAAGGGGTGCGACAATGCGTCGCAAAGGGGCTGGAAACTGCCGCACTGGAAACGTGCGGCAGTGTTGTACGCAATGATTACTTTTTGTTGTCTTCAGTAATCAGTTTTTCTGTATTCAATCCATTGCTAAGGCTGTACACATAAGCGGCAAGCAATTGCACTTTATCGTTGCCCAACAGCTCGTTCTGAGCTGGCATGTGGCCTTGACGGCCATGGCGAATGGTCTGCTCGAGTTGGGTCAGGCTGGTGCCGTAGATGAAACCGGCCGGGTGCGTCAGATTCGGCGCGCCCATGGCTTCAGTGCCCTGGCCGTTTGCCCCGTGGCAGGCAATGCAGGTGGTGCTGAACGCCTGCTGACCGGCTTGCAGATCCGCCTTGTTGTCCGCCGGCAATGGCAGCCCCGCCAGTTCATGACGCACATAGGCGGCAACGTTTTTCACGCCAGCCTCGCCCAGCACTTCACCCCACGCCGGCATCGCCGCCATCCGGCCACCCATGATGGTGGTCTTGATGGTTTCGGCGCTGCCGCCCCAACGCCAGTCCTTGTCGGCGAGGTTAGGGAAGCCGAACGCGCCTTTGGCATCCGAGCCATGGCACACCGAGCAGTTGGAGGCGAACAGACGGCCACCCATTTTCAGCGCCTGCGGATCCTTCGCCACTTCTTCCACCGGCATCGCGGCGAACTTGGCGAAGATCGGCCCGAATTTGGCGTCGGCCTTGCTCATTTCCTTTTCCCACTCGTGGACGCCGGTCCAGCCGTCCTCGTAGCCGGGCAGGATGCCTTTCCAGTTGCCGAGGCCCGGATAAAGGATCAGATAGCCCACGGAAAACACCAGCGTGCCGGCAAACAGCATGAACCACCACTGCGGCAGCGGGTTGTCGTACTCCTCGATGCCGTCGAAGCTGTGGCCCATGGTCTGGTCGACGCTGCCCTTGGTTTCGCCCCGACGGGTGCCGACCAGCAGCCAGGTCAGGCCGATCAGGCTGCCGATGGTCAGTACGCAGATCCACGTACTCCAGAAGGTGGTCATGACCGGGTACTCCTTGTTTCAGTTGCAGGGGTTGGGTCGGGTTGCGGCTCGTCGGCAAACGGCAGCAGGCGCGCTTCGGCAAATTCCGGCGTGCGTTTGCGGTTGAATACCCACAGGGTCAGGCCGACGAAGGCCACGAACACCACGACCGTGCCGAGGCCGCGAATCAGCCCCGCGCTCATTTCAAAGGCCATCTCAATCACCTCTTGCTCTTGATCGCAGTGCCAAGCACTTGCAGGTAGGAGACGAGGGCGTCCATTTCGGTCTTGCCCTTGAGGCTGGCCACCGCACCGCTGATGTCGTCGTCGGTGTACGGCACGCCGAGGGTGCGCATGACCTTGAGCTTGGTTTCGGTGTGGCTGCTGTCGACCGGCTGGGTAACCAGCCACGGGTAGGCCGGCATTTTCGATTCCGGCACGACGTTGCGCGGGTTGTACAAGTGCGCACGGTGCCAGTCATCCGAGTAACGCGAACCGACCCGGGCCAGGTCCGGACCGGTACGTTTGGAACCCCACAGGAACGGGTGATCCCACACGCTTTCCCCAGCCACCGAGTAGTGGCCGTAGCGTTCGGTTTCGGCGCGGAAGGGACGGATCATCTGCGAGTGGCAACCGACGCAGCCTTCGCGGATGTAGATGTCGCGGCCTTCCAGTTGCAGCGCGGTGTAGGGCTTCATGCCTTCCACCGGTTTGTTGGTCACATCCTGGAAGAACAGCGGGACGATCTGGGTCAGGCCGCCGATACTCACGGCGAACACCATCAGCAGCATCAGCAGGCCGACGTTCTTTTCAATCGTTTCGTGTTTCATGGCGGACTCCTCAGGCCATCTGCGCGGCAGCAACGACGTCAGCAGGCTGCGAGGCCCGCACGGTGCGCCAGGTGTTGTAAGCCATCAGCAACATGCCGCTGAGGAAGATCGCCCCGCCGATCAACCGCACGACGAAGCCCGGGTGGCTGGCCACCAGGGTTTCGACGAATGAATAGGTCAGCGTGCCGTCCTCGTTCACCGCACGCCACATCAGGCCCTGGGCGATGCCGTTGACCCACATCGAGGCGATGTAGAGCACGGTGCCGATGGTCGCGAGCCAGAAGTGCGCGTTGATCAGGCCGATGCTGTGCATCTGCTCTTTGCCGAACACTTTCGGGATCATGTGGTACAGCGCGCCGATCGAGATCATCGCCACCCAGCCGAGGGCGCCGGCGTGTACGTGACCGATGGTCCAGTCGGTGTAGTGGGAGAGGGCGTTGACGGTCTTGATCGCCATCATCGGACCTTCGAAGGTCGACATGCCGTAGAACGCCAGCGACACCACCAAAAAGCGCAGGATCGGGTCGCTGCGCAACTTATGCCAGGCGCCCGAGAGGGTCATCATGCCGTTGATCATGCCGCCCCAGCTCGGGGCCAGCAGAATCAGCGACATCACCATGCCCAGCGACTGCGCCCAGTCCGGCAGCGCGGTGTAGTGCAGGTGGTGCGGGCCGGCCCAGATGTACAGGGTGATCAACGCCCAGAAGTGCACGATCGACAGGCGATACGAATACACCGGACGTTCGGCCTGTTTCGGCACGAAGTAGTACATCATCCCGAGGAAACCGGCGGTGAGGAAAAAGCCTACGGCGTTGTGGCCGTACCACCATTGCACCATCGCATCGGTTGCACCGGCGTATACCGAGTAGGACTTGGTGAAGCTCACCGGCAACTCAAGGTTGTTGACGATGTGCAGGATCGCCACGGTGATGATGAACGCGCCGAAAAACCAGTTGCCCACATAAATGTGCTTGGTCTTGCGCTGCATGATCGTGCCGAAGAACACGATCGCGTAGGCGACCCAGACGATGGTGATCAGAATGTCGATCGGCCATTCCAGCTCGGCGTATTCCTTGGAACTGGTGTAACCCAGTGGCAGGCTGATGGCCGCCAGCAGGATCACAAGCTGCCAGCCCCAGAAGCAGAAGGCGGCGATTTGCGGCGCGAACAGTTGCGTCTGGCAGGTGCGCTGCACCGAGTAGAACGAACTGGCGAACAAGGCACAGCCACCGAACGCGAAGATCACCGCGTTGGTGTGCAGCGGGCGCAGGCGTCCGAAGCTGGTCCACGGCAGGTTGAAGTTGAGTTCGGGCCAGACCAATTGAGCCGCGAGAAAAACCCCGAGCCCCATGCCGACGATGCCCCACACCACCGTCATAATGGCGAATTGGCGGACCACCTTGTAGTTGTAGGCGGTACTGATAGAAGTGTTCATGGTTCCCCATCCACGGTTCAGCCGAAGTGAGTGCGCGCAGAAAACGCCGCGAACCCTTCGCCTGGAGTTATAGGCAGACTAAAAGCGAGGCAAGCATGGACAAACAGCACAAGGCCAGTATTGACGGGGATCAATGGGCGCAGTGCCTGCGGGATCACGGGTGGCTTTGGGATGCCGCTGTTGGCGAGGCTTCGGCGACGCTCATTCTTGCCCATGGTGCCGGGGCGCCGATGGACAGCGACTGGATGAACGATATGGCTGGGCGCCTTGCCGGGCTTGGTATCAACGTGTTGCGGTTTGAGTTTCCTTATATGGCGCAGCGGCGGGTTGATGGCAGCAAACGCCCGCCGAATCCGGCGCCGAAGTTGCTCGAATGTTGGCGTGAGGTGTATGGCCTGGTGCGACTTCATGTCGCTGGGGTTTTGGCGGTTGGCGGGAAGTCGATGGGGGGGCGGATGGCCAGTCTCCTGGCGGACGAGTTGGGTGCGGATGCGTTGGTGTGTCTGGGGTATCCGTTTTATGCGGTTGGGAAACCTGAGAAACCGCGGGTCGAACATCTGGCTTCTTTGCGGACTCGGACGTTGATTGTTCAAGGCGAGCGGGATGCGCTTGGCAATCGGGACGCTGTTGAGGCTTACGATTTATCACCGAGTATTGAGGTTTTTTGGTTGGCCTCTGGGGATCATGATTTGAAGCCGCTGAAGGTTTCCGGGTTTACGCAGGAGCAGCATTTGGCTTCGGCGGCGGAGAGGGTTGCCGGGTTTCTTCGGTGAGGTTTGGTTTTTGGGTGTATATCCGTTGCTGCGGTTATGGCTGCTTAGGGTTCCGCCCTTACGGCGGGTCACTTTTGGCAAACGCCCCAAAAGTAACCAAAAACGCTTGCTCCTACGTCCGGCCCACTCGCTAAAGCTCGGGGTTCCTTCGCTCCGGGATTCATCCGGGGGGGCATCGCCTACGGTTTGCTTCGCTGCACCTCCTCTCGATGTGTTTGGCTTCGCCAAACGGTCGCTGCGCTCCCACCCCGGATAAATCCCTCCACTCAGCCTTCCGACGTCGCCCGAAGATCAAAAGCGGTACTCGAGCTAACGCTCATCGTTTTCTGTGGGAGCCAGCCTGCTGGCGATGGCGGCCTGACAGCCGACCAGTTTTTGCAGACTGCATGCAATCCCTGTGGGAGCGAGCTTGCTCGCGAAAGCGGCCTGACAGCCGACCAGTTTTTGCAGACTGCATGCAATCCCTGTGGGAGCGAGCTTGCTCGCGAAAGCGGCCTGACAGCCGACCAGTTTCCTGCAGACTGCATGCGATCCTTGGGGTAGCGAGCTTGGTCCGGGCGGCGATCCGACGAAAGCGGTCTACCAGAGCACAGCAAAGGAAAGGTCAAACATCCGGCTTTTTGGCGCATAAACGTAATTCTGCAAGCGCGTTTAAAGTACACGAACCGTTACGCCATAAGGGCTACAACACCTTGCGTCGTTGCCTACACGTACGCCAGAATCCGCCGGCTTACGCGGCTTGGAGAGGGCTATATCGTTTCCCTGTCACTGAAAAACAGTGATCGGGTTTGGTAGCCCGTCTGTAATAGCTGTGTGGCAACACCGTATGCAGTCCTTTTCTTGGGGCTCGGTTTTATGGTGGTCATGCGTGGGGCTCATTCGTGAGCGCCGGGTTCCTATTGCAGCCGGTCTACCAACCCGCGTATGGCCGCCACCCATCGTTTGGTAGCGTGGGTGATGGCTCCTTGAAGTCTGCGATAGGAGTTACATCTATGTTCAAAGCCACACCAAACCCGCCAAAAACCGATCCAACCTCCAACGACCCCGAGCTTGAGTCCCAAAAGACAAAAGCCGCCGCCGACCGCGCACTCGACTATTACCTCGGCCCCGAAGTCCCGAAGTACTTCCCGCCCAAGGTCCGCCCCATCTACATGGTCGATCCCACGCTCGATGACGAAACACTGCTGGTTGAAGCCTGCGAATCACTGTCGTCAGCCAACGCCATGGCCGGCAATATCGCCAACTCGGTGAAAGGTCCTGAGCGCAAACCGTTGCTGGCGCTGCAACAGCTGATCATGTTGAACGAGCTGCTGGTGAATCGTCTGCTGGACAAGCTTCGTTTGCCGCAGTAGTCGTCAATCGCCGTAAATAACAAACAAAAAACCCCGGAAGCTTTCGCTGTCCGGGGTTTCTTTATTGCCAGAACAATCAGCGGTTAAACCGCTCCACCAACGAATACTGCGTATTAGCCGTCTTCGTCAGCTCCTCACTCAACAACGCCGAGTTATGCGCCTGTTCCGAGGTCTGGTCCGCCAGTTCCGAGATGTTGCTGATGTTGCGGCTGATTTCTTCAGCCACGGCACTTTGCTCTTCGGTCGCGGCGGCGATCTGGGTGGTCATGTCGGTGATGTTGGCCACCGCTTCGCTGATGCCGACCAGGGCCTGATCCGCTTCCAGAACCCGTGCCACACCTTCTTCCGCCTGGCGATGGCCGGCTTCCATGGTTTGTACGGCGCTGGATGCAGTCTGTTGCAGCTTGGCGATCAGGGCGTGGATCTGGCCGGTAGATTCGCTGGTGCGTTGCGCCAGTTGGCGGACTTCGTCGGCCACCACGGCAAAACCACGGCCCATTTCGCCGGCACGCGCTGCTTCAATCGCGGCGTTGAGTGCGAGCAGGTTGGTCTGGTCGGCGATGCCTTTGATCACGTCGACCACACCGCCGATTTCGTCGCTGTCCTTGGCCAGTTGGGTCACGGTCAGGCCGGTCTCACCGACGACGACCGACAGGCGCTGGATGGCTTCGCGGGTTTCACCGGCGATATCGCGGCCGCGACCGGTCAGGCGGTTGGCTTCCTGGGTGGCGTCGGCGGTGCGCTGTACGTGGCTCGCCACTTCTTGCGTGGTGGCGGCCATCTGGTTGACGGCGGTGGCGACCTGTTCGGTTTCCACGCGCTGACGTTCCAGACCGCTGGAGCTGTTGTGCGCCAGGGCGTCGGACTGTTTGGCCTGATCGGTCAGGTGCTCGGCGGTGTCCTGCAGACGGGTCAGGCAGGTTTTCAGACGGGCTTCCTGGCTCAGGATCGACATTTCCAGACGCGCCTGAGGGCCACGGCTGTCGGTGTACATCTGCGCGATCAACGGGTCGGAGGTGGTTTGCTCGGCCAGACGCAGCAGGCGCTTGAGCCCGCGTTGTTGCCATTGCAGACCCAGCAGGCCCAGCGGCACCGACAGACCGGCGGCGAGGGCGAAGCCCCACTGCGAGTTCAGGGTGGCGCCGATCATGAAGCTCAACTGGCTGACCAGAATGAACGGCAGCCAGTCCTGCAGCACCGGCAGCCACTTGTCTGTTTGTGGAATCGCCGACTTGCCCTGGTTGATGCGTTGGTAGAGCGCTTCGGCACGGCGGATCTGTTCGGCGGTGGGTTTGACCCGCACCGACTCGTAACCGACCACCTGATTGCCATCGAACACCGGCGTTACATAGGCGTTCACCCAGTAATGATCACCGGTCTTGCAGCGATTCTTGACAATGCCCATCCATGGCAAGCCTTGTTTCAGTGTGCCCCACATGTGCGCAAACACCGCCGCCGGGACGTCGGGGTGACGAACCAGGTTGTGCGGCGCACGGATCAGTTCCTCACGCGAAAACCCGCTGATTTCGACGAACGCGTCGTTGCAGTAGGTGATCACGCCCTTGGCATCGGTTGTGGAAATCAACCGCTGCTGAGCCGGGAAAGTCCGTTCGCGTTGTGTAATGGGCTGGTTATTACGCATGGTTTTTCAATCCGCAAGGCTTTGAAGGGTTGTCGGCGGGGTCGGCGATTTATTGAAGTTTTTTTTCATTTATAAGTACGGCGTCGCAAAACGACCCTTGCTTCAACCCGCGAGCATCGGATAGGTGAACAGACCGAAATGCAGCAGGTTCAGGCCAAAGTGCGTGGCGATTGCCGCACCAAGCCCGCCGAAACGATAGGCCAGACCATAGCCGACACCCGCCAGGCTCGCCAGCAGCACCCATTGCCAGCCAGCGCCCACATGCACCAGGCCGAACAGCAGGGACGCAAGCAGCAGCGCGAGGTTTTCGCCGTAAGGCAGGTGCTTGAAACGCCGGCTGAGGCCGCCCTGTATATAGCCGCGAAACAGCGCTTCTTCGACCAGCGTCACCAGCAGCAGATTATTCAGCACCCACAGCCACGCTTGGTCGGGCCATTTCGGCGCCCAGGTGATCATGCCCAGCAACACCGCGCCGCCCAACGCCAGAATCACGCTCAGCGTCAGTGCCAGCGCGGTCGCGTAGACGGTCAGGCGCAACGAGCGCCGCGCGACGATCCATGGGCAGACCAGCAGCAGCCAGAAGCCAATCAGTGGTTTGTCGAGATTCAGGTACATCGAGAACGGCACCGCGTTGTCGGTGAAGCGCTGCGGTTCGATGACCCGACCGTTGTAGAAGCCCGGAAGCCAGTGCAGGGCCAGCGCCAGCGCCAGCACGATAAACAGGCCATGGCCGAGATATCGCCCGACCGGCACGGTTTGCTGGCGCACGGCGTAACCGGCGAAAACCAGCAGTGCAATGGAGATCAGCGCCAGCCAGCCGAGCTGGCCGAAACTCAGCGCTAATCCGTAACCAAGGCTGAGAAGCCCGAGATAGAGCCATGGCAGAGCGGTCATGGAAAGTCCTTGTGCACGATTTGTGGACAGGCTTTCTACACGTCCGGGGGCGAGGGGACAAGTGAAGGTGTACGGGAAATCAGGGACAGCACCACTCCCTGTATGAGACGTGAAGGAGGGCAAGGCCCCCTGTGGGAGCGAGCTTGCTCGCGATGGCGGTGGGTCAGTGGCACAAAGGTCAACTGACACGCCCTCATCGCGAGCAAGCTCGCTCCCACAGGGCTTTGTGTCTGGCTGAAAGATCAGCGCAGGTTCAATTTCGCCGCAGCGCGCTCGGTGATTTCCCGGCGCAGTTTCAGCGAAGGTGCCGCACGCTTGCGCGCCTCATCGACAATCCCGCTCGGCGCAGTGTCCGGTCTGCCCGCATCAAACGGCGGCGCCGGCGCATATTCCAGCTGCAACTGCACCAATTGCGCGGTGTCGACGCCGACCAGTTCCTGCGACAGGGTCAGGGCAAAATCGATCCCGGCGGTGATACCGCCCCCGGTAAACAGATTGCCGTCACGTACCACCCGATCCTTTACTGGAATTGCGCCCAGTATCGGTAGCAAATCGTGATAAGCCCAATGCGTGGTCGCGCGCTTGCCTCGCAACAGACCCGCCGCCCCGAGCACCAGCGAACCGGTGCACACCGACGTCACGTAACGCGCCTGCGCCGCTTGCGTCTTGATGAACGCCAGCGTCTGCTCATCCTCCATCAACGACCCGACCCCGGCGCCGCCGGGTACGCAGATGACGTCCAGATCCGGGCAATCCTCGAAGGTGGTGGTCGGTTTCAGCAGCAACCCGGTGCTGGAAGTCACCGGCACCAGATCCTTCCAGACCAGATGCACCTGCACGTCCGGCAACGAGGCCAGCACGTCATACGGGCCGGTCAGGTCGAGTTGCTGCACTTGGGGAAACAACAGAAAACCGATCTGCAACGCCATGGTTCTTCTCCGTGAAAAGGGGGTAGACGGCTTCACTGTAGGCGCGTAGGTTTTGGCGCATACGCCAATCAGCCCTCGAATTACGCCAAATGCCGAAAACCATCCACCTACTCGCCTTCGCCAATGTGCAATTGCTCGATGTCACCGGCCCGTTGCAGGTTTTCGCCTCGGCCAACGATATCGCCCGCCAGCAGGGTCTGCCTGCGCCTTACGCGCCATTGGTCATCGCCAGCAGCGGCGGGGCGGTGAACTCCTCCGCCGGGCTGGCGATGCTGGCCGAGCCGCTGCCGAGACAGCCCAGCGATACCCTGATCATCGCCGGCGGCTGGGGCGTATACGCCGCTGCCGAAGACGCCGAATTGGTGAGTTGGGTGCGCGAACATGCCAATGGCTGCCGACGCGTGGCTTCGGTCTGCACCGGCGCATTTCTGCTGGCCGCCAGCGGCTGGCTCGACGGTCGCCGGGTCGTCACCCACTGGACCCGTTGCGAGCAGCTGGCGCAGCAACATCCACGCTTGCAGGTCGAGCCCAATCCGATCTTCATCAACGACGGTCCGGTCTGGACCTCGGCGGGCGTCACCGCCGGCATCGACCTGGCGCTGGCCATGGTCGAAGACGACCTCGGCCGCGACATGGCCCTGGACGTCGCCCGGCAACTGGTAGTGTTCCTCAAGCGACCGGGCGGGCAGTCGCAATTCAGCGTGACGCTGTCACTGCAAAAACAGGGCAACCGCTTCGATGATCTGCACGCGTGGATCGCCGAACACCTGACTTGCGATCTGGGCATCCCGACCCTCGCCGAACAGGCCGGCATGAGCGAACGCAGTTTCGTGCGCCACTACCGCGCCGACACCGGCCAGACCCCGGCCCGGGCCATTGAACTGATCCGCGTCGAAACCGCGCGCCGGTTGTTGAGTGATACCGGGTTGCCGATCAAGCGGGTCGCGGCCAATTGTGGTTTTGGCAGTGAAGAGACGTTAAGACGCAGTTTCCTGCGGGCCATGGGCGTGACGCCGCAGGCGTATCGGGAGCGGTTTTCGGTCAGCGCTGGAGCAGGTCCAGTAATGCCTTGAGCGTTTCGCCCGGCGCTTCTTCGGGAATGTTGTGCCCGACACCCGCCAGCACCCGCCGCTCGTAAACCCCGGTGAAGTGCTGCGCATCTTCATCGTCTTCCGGAGCCGGGCCGACGCCATCATCGGCACCGCACAGCGAAATCGTCGGAACGCTGATCGCCGGTTGTTTCTCCAGCGCCTGCTCCATGCCTTCCAGCGCCGGATCACCCGGCGCGTACATGAACCGATGGCGATAAGAGTGAATCACCACCTCGACGAAATCCGGGTTGTCGAACGCCGGCGCACTCAGTGGATAACGCTCGGCGTTCCGCGCCCAGGTCGGTGACCACAATTGCCACAGCAGCTCGCACAGCGCCCGACGATTCTGCGTCAGCCCTGTAACGCCACGGGGCGTGTGGAAGTAGTACTGATACCAATAACGGTGCTCGCTCTGCGGATCCAGCGGCTGGACCGAATTCGGAATGTCTTGCAGGTTGTAGCCATCGCCCGTCACCAACCCACGCACCCGCTCGGGATACAACGCCGCCACAATGCAAGCCGCCCGACCGCCCCAGTCGTAACCGCACAACGTCGCTTGCTCGATACCCAGCGCATCCATCAGATCCAGCAGATCCTGAGCCAGCGCCGCTTGCTGGCCGGAACGCAACGTGTCCGCGCTGTTGAAACGGGTCGGGCCGTAACCGCGTAGGTACGGCACGATCACCCGATAACCCTCGGCGGCGAGAGGCGGGGCAATTTCGTCGTAGGCGCGGGGGAGTAGGGGAAGCCGTGAAGCAGGATGACCGGCATGCCGTCTTCAGGGCCGTGATGCTCATAGGCGATGGTCAGACTTTCAGTCTTGCAAAACGGCATCACGGCTTGGGTCATACGGGATTCCTCAAGTTTCAGCTTCCGCCACCTGATTGAAATACTTGCTGCGATCCGGCGTAAACGTCACCACCATTTTCGTCCGCGAGCAGGTCATGACCCGCTCTGAACCCAAATCAATATCCAGATCCTCGCCACGCAACCCCTGCCACTGGGCCAGGTATTTCAGTGATCCGTACTTTTCATTCTTCTTCAGGCTGCGGCTGACCCCGCCTTTCCAGCCCAGCACCGGCAGTTCGTCGGCGCTGCAGCGTTGGGCGAGGTCGGGGAAGCGGATGGCGCGCTGGCGGCCGATTTCCCAGCATTTGATCAGGCCCTTGTCGGCGGCTTCCCACAGTTCGTCGCGGGTCAGGCCCGTACGCAGAGGGGAATCGATGGGGCGGTGGATGCGTTGGCTCATTCTGGTTCCTTGAATCGGGTTTTTATTGGACAGCTCCGCTGTGCCCGTTGCGGTGGATGGTAGGGGTGGATGTAACAGCTGGCAACAAGGTATTTCGGGGTGTAAGTGCGAGTTGCGGGCCAAGCGTTACACGGGGTTGGCAGGTTTTTGCAGGCCGTGCCATCAACCAGTTGTATCGAAAGGAATAGATTGTGTGGGCCGGCCCGCCAAGGGCAAGGCTCGGGGTTGTTTGCCGTTCGTCGGTGGCCTTCCTACAAACGGCAATTGGATTTGCGATTTTTCTTACAGGCTCTGGCGAAGAAATATGACTACGGCTGCCAGTAATTCTTCTCCCCACTCAACTTGCGATCCAGAAAACTCGCCGCGCTGATCAGCGCCAGGTGGGTCAATGCCTGTGGCGTATTACCCAGATGCCGGCCACGGTTATCGAATTCCTCCGCGTACAACCCAAGTGGATTGGCATAACGCAGCAGTTGCTCGAACTCCAGATGGGCCTTTTCCACTTGCCCGGCGCGGGCCAGGCATTCGACGTACCAGAACGAGCACGCGGCAAAGGCGCCCTCAGTGCCGGACAAGCCATCGATGCCGGCATCGTCATTGCGATAGCGATAAACCATGCCGTCACGCACCAAGTGTTTTTCGATGGCTTCCAGCGTCGCCAGCCATTTCGGATCCTTGGCGCTGACAAAACGCACCAGCGGCATCAGCAGCATCGAGCCATCGAGCGCCGTGCCGCCCTGGTATTGCACGAAATGCCCACGCTCTTCGTTCCAGAAGTTGTCCCAGATGTCGGCATGAATCGCCTGACGGGTCTGGTCCCAGCGGGCGAAGGGCGCCGGCAGCGAGCGTTTCGAGGCCAGGCGGATCGCCCGGTCCAGCGCCACCCAGCACATCAGTCGTGAATGAAGGAAGTGATGTTGCTCACCGCGCATTTCCCAGATGCCTACATCCTTGGTCTGCCAGGTCTCACAGACCTGATCGATGACTTCCATCACATGTTTCCAGCCTTCGTGGGAAATCGCGTCGCCGTACTTGTTGACCAGATAAACGGCGTCCATCAGTTCGCCGAAGATATCCAGCTGGATCTGGTCGTAGGCGCCATTGCCGATGCGCACCGGTTTTGCGCCGCCGTGTCCGGATAAATGCGTGAGTTCGGTTTCCGGGAGTTCCTGGCGACCGTCGATGGCGTAGAGGATGTTCAGCTTCATCCGATGGCCGCTGCAATCGCTGACCCGCCCGCGTAGCCAGCGCATGTAGCCGTTGGCCTCGTCGACAAAACCCAGGCGCATGAAGGCGTAGACGGTGAACGAGGCGTCGCGGATCCAGGTGTAGCGATAGTCCCAGTTGCGTTCGCCGCCGGGGGTTTCCGGCAGGCCGAAGGTGGCGGCGGCGAGGATCGCGCCGTGCTGGCGCGAGGTCAGCAACTTCAGGGCCAGGGCCGAGCGGTTGACCATTTCCCGCCAGCGACCGCGATAGTTGGACTGGCCGATCCAGTCGCGCCAGAACTTCAGCGTGCGCTCGATACACAACTGCGCGGCGCCTTCGGCAAAGCGCGGATCATCGCTGGCGCCGAGCATGAACGCGGCGGTCTGATCCTGCTTGAGGGTGAATTGCGCGACGGCGGCGTCCTGACCGACGCTCAAGGGCTGGTCCGAGGCCAGCCGCAGTGTTGGCTGCCCGCTGGCGCTGAACAGCACATCCTTTTGATCGATAACGGCGCGGGTTTGCGCGCGGGCATAGTCGTGCCGAACGGCGCAGTGCAGATGAAACGTCGCCTGCCCGCTGACCACCCGCACCCGGCGCATCAACAGCGGCAGTGCATCGTCGTTGTCGCCGATGGGCAGCAGATCGGTGATTTCCACCACGGCGTGATCGCTGAGCCAGCGAGTCTGCAAAACGTTGGTGTCCGGCAAGTAGATCTGCTCGCGCCGGGCGTCGGGCAGGTCCGGGGCCAACTGGAAAATCCCCGCATCGGGGGTATCGAGCAGCGAGCAGAAGATCGACGGGCTGTCGAACTCCGGCCAGCAGAAAAAGTCCACGCTGCCCTTGTCATTGACCAGCGCGGCGCTGCGCAGGTCGCCAATGATGCCGTGGGCGTCGATGGGGCTTTGTCGTTCGGATTGATGCTCAACCATTGCCACGGAACTCCGGATAGAGGCTCATGCCGCCGTCGATGAACAGGGTGGTGCCGACGATGTAGTCGGAGGCATCGGAGGCGAGGAACACCGCCGCATTGGCCACGTCCTCGACATCGCCGATGCGCCCGTAAGGGATGAGTTTGAGCAGGGCCTGGCCCGCGTCGCCTTCGGTGGCGTCCTTATTGATCGCCGTGCGGATCGCCCCCGGCGCGATGCCGTTGATGCGGATTCGCTGGTGGCTGACCTCCTGGGCCAGAGTCTGCATCAACTGATCGACGCCGCCCTTGGACGCTGCGTAATTGACGTGCCCGGCCCAGGGAATGCGCTGGTGCACCGAGCTTATGTGGATGATCTTGCCGGCAGCCCGGGACACGCCTTCGCGCACGCCCTGGCGGTTGAAGATCTGCAGCGCGGCGCGAGCGCAGAGGAACTGGCCGGTGAGGTTGACGCCGATTACCGTGTTCCAGTCGTCCAGCGACATATCCACAGCCGCCGCGTCTTTTTGCAGACCGGAATTGGCCACCAGAATGTCCAGTGTTCCGAAGGTATCGAGGGTCTGTTGGAACAGCCGCTCTACATCTTCTTCCTTCGATACATCCGCGCCTATGGCGATGGCCTGACCGCCGTCGGCGACGATCTGCCGGGCCAGCGCTTCGGCCGGCTCGGCCTGGCGGTTGTAGTTGATGACGACGGCAGCACCGGCGGCGGCCAGGGCTTTGGCGGCGCCGTGGCCGATGCCGGAACTGGCGCCGGTGACGAGTGCCACCTGACGGGCGAGGGAAATCTGCATGCAGGATCGCGCCTTGGGTTGAGGGCTTACTTAGCTGACTGATGGGCGGCGGCGAGAGTTCATCCGCGTACATGAAATGATCGACAGGTTTCTTTTGGGCGTTCCCGAGTCCACATGGGACGCAGAGCGTCCCGGGCTGCATTCCCCACACGGACGGTTCGACGCCTCGACGTGGGAACGATCAACGCAGCAGCGATTGGCCCTGCGCGCGTTGGGGACTTCACACTCCACCAACAATTGCGCGCTTCCCCGGCCGTCAGGCTTTGTGGCAACTTGGCCGCCCCTGATGAGGCTGCATCCGATGGCAAACCCTTACCGCGAGTTGTTCAACGCCCCCGGCGCCCGGGCCTTTGTGATGGCCGCGATGATCGCGCGCATGCCGATTTCCATGACCGGTATCGGCGTGATCACGATGCTCTCGCAATTGACCGGCGGCTACGCGTTGGCGGGTGGGGTGGCAGCGACGTTTGCCCTGGCCACGGCGTTTTGCGCGCCGCAGGTGTCACGACTGGTGGATCGCTTCGGTCAGGGGCGAGTGCTGCCGGTGGCGGCGCTGATCGGTGGGGGCGCGCTGCTGATGTTGCTGCTGTGCACCCGTTTGCAGGCGCCGACCTGGACCCTGTTTGTCTGCGCCGCACTGGCCGGATGCATGCCGAGCATGTCGGCGATGGCGCGGGCACGCTGGACCGAAATCTATCGCGGCCAGCCGCAATTGCAGACCGCCTATGCGCTGGAGTCGGTGCTCGACGAGGTCTGCTTCATCGTCGGCCCGCCGTTGTCGGTGGGGCTGTGCGTTGGCGTGTTTCCCGAGGCCGGGCCACTGGCGGCGCTGATCATGCTGGCGATTGGCGTGACGGCGTTTGTTGCCCAGCGCAGCACCGAGCCGCCGGTGCATCCGCGTGAGTCGCAGCATCAGGGTTCGATCATTCGTTCGACCGACGTGCAATGGTTGCTGGCGTTGATGCTCGCCATGGGCGTGATTGTCGGCGTGGTGGATGTGGTCAGCGTCGCGTTCGCCCAGCAGCAGGGCCAGCCGGCGGCGGCCAGCATCGTGTTGTCGGTGTACGCCATCGGTTCCTGTCTGGCCGGCATTGCCTTCGGCGCGATGCGTTCGAAACTGCCGCTGCCGCGCCTGTTTCTCTACGGCGGTCTGGCGACAGCGGTGACCACGCTGCCGTTGCTGCTGGCGAGCAATATTTTCGGCTTGGCTGTCGCGGTGTTCATCGCCGGGCTGTTCTTCTCGCCGACCCTGATCGTGGCGATGGCGTTGATCGAACGCATCGTGCCGCCGGCCAAGCTCACCGAAGGCCTGACCTGGCTGGTCACCGGCCTGAGCATCGGTGTGGCCATCGGCGCTGCCGGTTCCGGCGCATTGGTGGATGCGTTCGGCGCCCGCAGCGGTTTCTGGCTGGCGATTGCCGCCGGGGCGGTGGTGCTGGGCTCCGCGGTGCAGAGTTTCCGCCACTTGAAATGACTGAACAGACGCGCGCGGGCTAATTTCTGCAGGGCTGCCTTCGTTCTTCTATACAGACAACTTTTCGAGGTGAGCCGGGTGACTCAGCTGACATTGCTGTGCCTTCCTTATTCGGGCGCCAGTGCCATGGTCTACAGCCGCTGGCGACGCAAATTGCCGCAGTGGCTGACGCTGCAACCGGTCGAGCTGCCGGGTCGCGGCGCACGTTTTGGCGAGGCGCTGCAAACCGATATGCGCGCGCTGGCCCGACAATTGGCCAGCGAACTGCAAACGACCCTGCGCGCGCCTTATGCCATTTTCGGCCACAGCCTCGGCGCGCTGCTGGCCTGCGAGCTGGCCCATGCCTTGCGCGCCCTGGGATTGCCGGAACCGGTTGCGCTGTTCGCCTCCGGTACGGCGGCGCCGACGCTGCGCAGTGACTATGACCGCGGTTTCGCCGAACCCAAGAGCGATGCCGAACTGATCGAGCAGTTGCGCACCTTGAATGGCACCAGCGAAGACATTCTCGCCAACGCCGAATTGATGAGCCTGACCCTGCCGGTGCTGCGTGCCGACTTCCTGTTGTGCGGACGTTTTCAGCCGATCCAGCGCCCGCTGCTCAAATGCCCGGTGCATGTACTGGGCGGTACCACCGACCGCGCGACCACCGAGCAATTGATCGGCTGGAGCAAGGAAACCCTCGGCAGTTTCTCCGTGGACATGCTGGCCGGCGGTCATTTTTTCATCCATGAACACGAGGCCAAAGTGCTGAAGGTCATCAAGGATCAGCTCGACGTACATCACCGCCGGCACTCGATGCCCGCCATTGCCTGAATTTTCAATCGACGACTGCAGGCTGTCTGCCTGTAGTCGTTTCTTCTTTCAGCTCGCAGCTTTGGGCTTGCGGTTGACCTGCTGATACTTCTTCTCATTCGCTAATTTTTCCGGTGTGCATTCGTTTTATAGGGACGACGTGCCTTTGTGCTTCCTGCCTACTGATCCGGATGCTGAGAAATGAATGCTGAAGACTCCTTGAAACTTGCTCGCCGGTTTATCGGGTTGCCCCTGGAAAAGCGCCAGATGTTCCTCGCGGCCCTGCAAAAGGAGGGCGTGGATTTCGCCCGTTTCCCGATTCCCGCCGGGATCGAGGCCGACGATCGCCAGGCGTTGTCCTACGCGCAGCAACGGATGTGGTTTCTCTGGCAGCTGGATCCGCATAGCGGCGCCTACAACTTGCCGGGCGCGGTGCGCCTGACCGGACGGCTGAACCTGTCAGCGCTGGAGCAGGCATTTGCTGCGCTGGTGGAGCGACATGAAACCTTGCGCACGGTGTTCCAGCGCCAGGCGGATGACAGCCTGCTGCAAGTGCCGGCCCCGACCACCTTGAACATCCAGCACGAAGATTTCAGTGCGCTGCCGGCCACCGAGCGCGAGCAGGCTGTCGTGCGTGCCGCCGAGCAGCAATCGGTATTGCCGTTCGATCTGGCGGTCGGGCCGTTGCTGCGGGTGACGTTGCTCAAGCTCGCCGAACAGGAGCACGTCTTGCTGCTGACCCTGCACCACATCGTTTCCGATGGCTGGTCGATGAATGTGCTGATCGACGAATTCATCCGCTGCTATGACGCCTTTGACGCCGGCCAGTCGCCCGCGCTGGCGGCCCTGCCGGTTCAGTACAGCGATTACGCGCTGTGGCAGCGTCGCTGGCTGGAGGCTGGCGAGCAAGCGCGGCAACTGGAGTACTGGCAGGCGCAGCTGGGCGACGAGCATCCGGTGCTGGAACTGCCGCTGGACCATTCGCGTCCGGCCATGCCGAGCTATCGCGGTACGCGCTACGAGTTTGCCGTCGACGGCCCGTTGGCCGACCAGTTGCGCACCACCGCGCAACAGCATCAGGTCACCTTGTTCATGTTGTTGCTCGGCGCGTTCAATGCGCTGCTGCACCGTTACACGGGGCAGACCGATATCCGTGTCGGCGTGCCGATTGCCAACCGCAATCGCGCCGAGATCGAAGGCCTGATCGGTTTCTTCGTCAACACCCAGGTGCTGCGCACCCAGATCGATGGCCAGACCCGCGTCGATGCGTTGTTGCAGGCGATCAAAGAGACGGCGCTCGGCGCCCAGGCGCACCAGGATCTGCCGTTCGAGCAACTGGTCGAAGCGCTGAAACTGGAGCGCAGCCTCAGTCACACGCCGCTGTTCCAGGTGATGTACAACCACCAGTCGCAGGTGGCCGATATCGCCGCCCTCGGCACCGCGTCGGGCCTGGTGCTCGACAGCCTCGACTGGCAAAGCCGCACCACTCAGTTTGACCTGACACTCGACACCTACGAGAAGGGCGGCAAGCTGCACGCCGCCCTGACTTACGCCAGCGATCTGTTCGACGCGCCGACCATCGAGCGTATGGCGCGCCACTGGTTGCGTCTGCTCAAGGCCATGGTCGCTGATCCCGCGCAACGCGTTGGTGAACTGCCATTGCTGGACGCAGATGAGCAGCACAGGCTGGTTCATGCCTGGAACGCGACAACAGCGGTTTATCCGACCGGGCAACCCGTTCATCAATTGATCGAAGCCCAGGTGGCCCGTACCCCGGATGCACCGGCGCTGGTGTTCGGCGAACAAACCCTGAGCTACGCGCAACTGGATGCGCGAGCCAACCAACTGGCTCATCTGTTGCGTGAGCAAGGCGTGCGCGCCGACAGCCTGGTGGGGATCTGCGTCGAGCGTTCGCTGGAAATGGTGATTGGCCTGCTGGCGATTCTCAAGGCTGGCGGCGCCTATGTGCCGCTGGATCCGGAATACCCGCAAGAGCGCCTGGCCTACATGATCGAGGACAGCGGCATCACCTTGCTGCTGACCCAGAGTGCGCTGCTGTCGTCGCTGCCGACTGCCGGGGTGAAAGTGATTACCCTCGATCAGGAAGCCGACTGGCTGGATCGCTACAGCGAAAGCCGTGTCGAGGGCGGCGTCGATCCGCAAAACCTCGCGTACGTGATTTACACCTCCGGTTCCACCGGTAAACCCAAAGGCGCCGGCAACAGTCATGCGGCGCTGGTCAACCGGTTGTGCTGGATGCAGGAGGCTTACGCACTGGATGCCAGCGATTCGGTGCTGCAGAAAACCCCGTTCAGCTTTGACGTGTCGGTCTGGGAGTTTTTCTGGCCGCTGCTGACCGGTGCGCGTCTGGTCGTGGCAGCGCCGGGCGCGCACCGCGATCCGTCGCTGTTGATCGAGACCATCAACCGCTACGGCATCAGCACGCTGCACTTTGTCCCGTCGATGTTGCAGGCGTTCATTCATGAGCCGGGCGTCGAGGCCTGTGTCGGGCTCAAACGGATTGTCTGCAGCGGCGAAGCGCTGCCGCTGGACGCGCAACTGCAAGTGTTCGCCAAACTGCCGAATGCCGGACTCTACAACTTGTACGGCCCGACCGAAGCGGCCATCGACGTCACCCACTGGACCTGTGTCGACGAAGGCGCCGACAGCGTGCCGATCGGGCGGCCCATCGCCAACCTGCGCACCCATGTGCTCGACGCCGAACTGTTGCCGGTGCCGAGCGGCGTGGCGGGTGAGTTGTATTTGGGCGGAGCGGGGCTGGCGCGCAGTTATCACCAGCGTCCGGCGCTGACCGCCGAGCGTTTTGTACCGTGCCCCTTCCACGAAGGCGCGCGCCTGTACCGCACCGGTGACCGGGTCCGCCAGCGTGCCGACGGCGTCATCGAATACCTCGGGCGTCTCGACCATCAGGTGAAGCTGCGTGGCTTGCGTATCGAGCTGGGCGAAATCGAAACCCGCCTGATGCAGCATCCGCTGGTGCGCGAAGCGGTGGTGCTGGTGCAGGGTGGTAAACATCTGGTCGGCTACCTGGTGCTGGAAACCGCTCAGGCAGACGAACAGTGGCAACAGGACGTCAAGGCCTGGCTGCTCGGCAGCCTGCCGGAATTCATGGTGCCGACTTACCTGATGACGCTGGCCAGGTTGCCGGTCACCGCCAACGGCAAGCTGGATCGCAAAGCCTTGCCGCAGCCGGATGCCGCGCCGCAGCAAGCTTTTGTCGCGCCGCAGGATGCCATGCAGAAAGCCTTGGCGGCGATCTGGGAAGACGTGCTCGGTTTGCAACGCGTGGGTCTGGAAGACAACTTCTTCGAGCTGGGCGGCGATTCGATCATTTCGATTCAAGTGGTCAGCCGCGCGCGGCAGGCCGGGATCCGTATCAGCCCGCGCGATCTGTTCCAGTATCAGACCGTGCGCAGTCTGGCGCTGGTCGCGATCCTCGACCGTCACAGTTCGGTGGATCAGGCGCCGGCCACGGGCGAAGCCTTGTTGGGGCCGATCCAGCAGCAGTTCTTCAGCCGCGCGATGCCCCGGCGTGAGCACTGGAACCAGTCCCTGCTGCTGACCCCGCGCGAGGCGCTGAATGCTCAGTGGCTCGACGCCGCGTTGACCCATGTGATCAATCATCACGATGCCTTGCGCCTGCGTTTTGTCGAGGGTGCCGAAGGCTGGCAGCAAGCGTACGCCGCACAGGTCGAACGCGCTGACCTGTGGCAGCGCACGGCCGAAACGGCCGAGCAACTGACCGCCCATTGCGACGAAGCCCAACGCAGTCTTGATCTGGGCAACGGGCCGTTGTTGCGTGCCGTGTTGGTGAGCATGGCCGATGGCACTCAGCGCTTGTCGCTGATCCTCCATCACCTGGTGGTCGACGGCGTGTCCTGGCGTGTGTTGCTGGAAGATTTGCAGCAAGCCTACGAACAGCTCGCGGCGGGCGGTGGCGTGCAATTGCCGGCCAGGACCAGCGCGTTCCAGAGCTGGACTGCGCGCCTGAGCACCGAGGCTGCGCGCTTCGACGATCAACTGGCTTACTGGAAAGCCCAGCACAACGGCACACGGGATCTGCCGTGCGAACGTCCTGGAGGCAGCCTGGAAAACCGTTTCGGGGAAAAGATCGAATGGCGTCTGGACGCCGAGCGCACGCGCCAATTGTTGCAACAGGCACCGGCGGCGTATCGCACGCAAGTCAACGATCTGTTGCTGACGGCCCTGGCGCGGACCATCAGTGGCTGGAGCGGGCAGCCCGGCACCCTGATTCAACTGGAAGGCCATGGTCGTGAAGACCTGTTCGACGACATCGACCTGACGCGCACCATCGGCTGGTTCACCAGCCTGTTCGCCGTCAATCTGGTGGCGACCGAGGATCTCGACGGTTCGATCAAGGCGATCAAGGAACAACTGCGTGGGGTGCCGGACAAAGGTCTGGGTTATGGCGTGCTGCGTTATCTGGCCGCGCCGTCGGTGCGCGAAGAACTGGCCGCATTGCCTGCGCCGCGCATCACCTTCAACTATCTGGGGCAGTTCGACCGTCAGTTCGATGAGCAGGCGCTGCTGGTGCCATCCGCCGAGTCCGGCGGTGTCGCCCAGGATTCACAGGCGCCGCTGGACAACTGGCTGACCGTCGAAGGCCAGGTCTACGGCGGCCAATTGAGCCTGAGTTGGGGCTTCAGTTCGCAGATGTTCGACCGTGCCACCGTGCAAAGCCTGGCTGATCGCTACGCGGCCGAACTGACGGCGCTGATCGAGCACTGCTGCGCCCTCGACACTGCGCAAGCCACGCCATCGGACTTCCCGCTGGCGCGCATCAGCCAGGCGCAACTGGATGCGTTGCCGGTCGCCGCTGCTGTCATCGAAGATGTCTATCCGCTGTCGCCGATGCAGCAGGGCATGCTGTTCCACACCCTGTATGAGCCGCAGGCCGAGGCGTACATCAGCCAGATGCGTCTGGACATTCAGGGCCTCGATCCGCAGCGTTTTGCCAGCGCCTGGCAAGCGGCGCTGGCGCGTCATGACGTGCTGCGCAGCAGCTTCCACTGGCAAGGCCTGGACAGCGCCCATCAGGTGATCAGCCGTCAGGTGCAACTGCCGCTGCAAGTGCTGGACAACACCGACACCGATGCGCTGGCCGAGACGGAGCGGGCGCAGGGTTTCGAACTCGACTGCGCGCCGCTGCTGCGCCTGAAACTGGTGCGCACCGGCGACGATCACTGGCATTTGATCTACACCAGCCACCACATCCTGATGGACGGCTGGAGTAATGCCCAGTTGCTCGGCGAGGTGATTTCTCACTACGCCGCCGGGCGCTCACTGCCGGCACCGGTCGGGCATTACCGCGATTACATGGGCTGGTTGCAGCAGCAATCGGCAGACGCCGGCAAGGCGTTCTGGAAGGCTGCGCTGGCGCCGTTGCAGGCGCCGACGCTGCTTGCCGATGCCCTGCGTCCGCCCGTGGGCGGCCATGGCACTGACGAACATCGCGAGGTGATCGACGAAGCTGCAACGCGGCGTCTGGGCGAGTTCGCCCGTCAGCAGAAAGTCACCCTCAACACGTTGCTGCAAGCGGCCTGGAGCCTGTTGCTGCAACGCTACACCGGGCAGGATTGCGTAGCGTTCGGCGCCACAGTGGCCGGTCGTTCGGCGCCGCTGCCGGGCATCGAGCAGCAACTGGGGCTGTTCATCAACACCTTGCCGCTGGTGTGCAACCCGCGCCCGGATCACCGCGTCGGCCAGTGGCTGAGTGATCTGCAAGCGCAGAACCTGGCTCTGCGCGAGTTCGAACATGTGCCGCTGTACGACATTCAGGGCTGGGCAGGGCAGCAGGGTTCGGCGCTGTTCGACAGCCTGCTGGTGTTCGAAAACTTCCCGGTCGCCGAGGCGCTGAAACAGGGCGCTCCGGCCGGGTTGACCTTCGGCAACCTGCACAACCACGAACGCACTCACTATCCGCTGACGCTGGGTATCGAACTCGGCGCCACGCTGAGCCTGGAGATGAGCTACGACGCTGCGCGATTCAGCGCCGCCCAGGTGCACAGGCTCTGCGCCAACCTGCGCCACTTGCTTGAGCAACTGATCGCCGACGCCACAGATTGCCTCGGCAACCTGACGCTGCTCGATGAAGCCGCCACACACGCCATGCTCGCCCACTGCCGGCCACCCGCGCTGCTGCTGCAGCACACCGGGCTGGTGCACGAGCGTATTGCCGCGCAGGCCAAAGCCACACCGCAGGCCCTGGCCGTACAGTGCGGTGACCAGCGCCTGAGCTATGACGAACTGAACCGCCAGGCGAATCGCCTGGCCCACCGTCTGCTGGCCAGCGGTGCGGCGCCGGGCAAACGTGTCGGCCTGGCGCTGCGCCGTGGCCCGCAAATGATCGTCAGCCTGCTGGCGGTGCTGAAAACGGGCGCCGCCTACGTGCCGCTTGATGCCAACTACCCGGCCCAGCGTCTGGCCTACATGATCGAAGACAGCCGGGTCGATCTGCTGCTCGACGAATCCGCTCTCCTGCAAGACGTGCCGCTTGCGGCGGGCCTGGAGTATTTGCAACTGGGCGACCTCATCGAAACGCTGGACGCTTACCCGGACAGCGATCCGCTGAATCACGCCACGGTCGATGACCTGGCCTACGTGATTTACACCTCGGGCTCCACCGGTCAGCCAAAAGGCGTGGCGATTGCTCACGCGGCGCTGCGCGAGTTCTGCCAGACCGGTGCCGAGTATTCGGCGCTGAGTGCCGATGATCGCGTGCTGCAATTTGCCACCTTCAGCTTCGACGGTTTTGTCGAGCAGTGTTACCCGCCGCTGTGTGTCGGCGCGGCGCTGATCATGCGCGGCGACGAACTCTGGGATGTGATCCGGTTGGCGGACGAGATCGTCGGCCATGGCGTGACGCTGGCGGACTTGCCGGCGGCTTACTGGTTCTTGCTGGCGCGTGAATGCGCTGGCGGCAACATCGCGAGTCTGGGCGCGTTGCGCCAGGTGCATGTCGGTGGCGAAGCCATGTCGGTCGAAGGCCTGCGCCTGTGGCACGAAGCAGGGTTGAGCCACGTGCGCTTGCTCAACACCTACGGTCCGACCGAGGCGACGGTGGTGTCGAGCGTTCACGACTGCCGCCTGAGCGATGCCAGCGACACCTTCGGCATTCCGATTGGCCGGGCCATTCCCGGCCGCGCGTTGTACGTGCTCGACAGCGCCGGGCATTTGTTGCCGGCCGGTGGCGTCGGCGAGTTGTGCATCGGCGCGAGCGCCTGTCTGGCCCAGCAGTATTTCGATCGTCCGGCCCTCACCGCCGAACGCTTCCTGCCAGACCCGTTTGCCAGCGAGGCGGGGGCGCGTCTGTATCGCAGTGGCGACCTGGCGCGTTACAACGAAAGCGCTGATCTGGAGTACGCCGGACGTATCGACCACCAGGTGAAGATTCGTGGCTTGCGCATCGAGATGGGTGAAATCGAAGCCTGCCTGCAAGCGCAGGAGGGCGTGCGCGCCGCGGCCGTGATCGCTCAGGATTTCCCGGGTGGCGCGCAACTGGTGGCTTACGTGGTGCCCGAAACAGGCACCGAACCTGCGACCGCGCAGGCGCAGTGGCTGGACTCGCTCAAGGCTTCGCTGCAACAGGTACTGCCGGATTACATGGTGCCGGCGCACCTGCTGGCGCTGGACGCATTGCCCCTGAACAACAACGGCAAACTTGATCGCACCGCGCTGCCAAAAGTCGAGCTGAGCCAGGCCCGGTGCGTTCATGCAGCGCCGCAAACCTTGCTGCAAGTGCAGCTGGCGCAGATCTGGGAAGCCGTGCTGGAGTCCGGCGCGGTGGGGCTCAACGATCACTTCTTCGAACGAGGCGGCCATTCGCTGCTGGCCACCCAGGTGATTTCCCGGGTCCGCCAGACACTCAAAATTGATGTGCCGATGCGCACCCTGTTCGAGCAACCGACGCTGCAAGCCTTTGCCGCCGCCTGCGCCACCCTGCAACATAGCGAAAGCGTGCCGATGACGGCGCTGCAACGCGGTGATGCACTGGCGTTGTCTTATGCCCAGGAGCGGCAGTGGTTCCTCTGGCAGCTGGAGCCGGACAGCGCCGCTTACCACGTGCCAAGTGCGCTGCGCTTGCGCGGTGCGCTGGACATCGCCGCGTTGCAGAACAGCTTCAATCAACTGGTGGCGCGTCACGAGCCGTTGCGCACCACGTTCCGTCAGGACGACGAGCGCACTGTGCAGGTGATTCATGCGCAGGGCCAACTGACGATTGAACAGCACAGCCTCGACGCCGAGGACACTCTTTCGAACTGGGTGCAGGCGCAGATTCGCCGGCCGTTCGATCTGCTGAACGGGCCGCTGCTGCGCGTCAGCCTGCTGCGTCTGGCGGCGGATGATCACGTGCTGGTGATCACTCAGCACCACATCGTTTCTGACGGCTGGTCGATGCAAGTGATGGTGCGCGAACTGATGGCGATGTATGCCGCACAACGCGCCGGCCAACCGCTCGAACTGCCCGCGCCGGCGCTGCAATACGCCGATTTCGCGCAGTGGCAACGGCAATGGATGGAGGCGGGCGAGCGTCAGCGTCAGCTCGATTATTGGGTGGGCCAACTGGGCGGCGAACAACCGGTGCTGGAGCTGCCGCTCGATCATTCGCGTCCGGCGGTGCAGAGCTACCGCGGCGCGCGACTGGATGCACCACTGGAATCCGCGTTGAGCATCCAATTGCAGGAGCTTGCCCGACGTGAGGGCGTGACGATGTTCATGCTCCTTTTGGCCTCGTTCCAGACCCTGTTGCACCGCTACAGCGGTCAGGACGATATCCGCGTCGGCGTGCCGATTGCCAACCGCAACCGCGCCGAAACCGAGGGCCTGATCGGCTTCTTCGTCAACACCCAGGTGATGCGTGCACAGTTTGCCGGCGACCTGAGTTTCCGTGATCTGCTGGCGCAGACACGGCAGGCTGCAATGGGCGCCCAGGCGCATCAGGATCTGCCGTTCGAGCAATTGGTGGAAGCGCTGGCGCCAGAGCGCAGCCTCAGCCACAGCCCGTTGTTCCAGGTGCTGTTCAACCACCAGCGCGATGCGGCGCCTGTCACCGATGTGGCGGATTTGCGCATCGAAGGCCTGCCATGGAACAGCGCCACCGCACAATTCGACCTGACCCTGGACACCACGGAAACCGCCGCCGGGCTGATGGTCAGCCTGACCTACGCCAGCGACTTGTTTGAAGCGTCGACCATTGCGCGCCTGTTCGAACATTGGCAGGCATTGTTGCGGGCGATTGTCGCTGAGCCGCAGCAAGCGATCGCCGCGTTGCCGATGCTCGCCGCGCAAGAGCGTCAGCAGATCCTTGAAGACTGGAACGCCACTGCCACCGAATACCCGCTACACCTGAGCGTGCAGCAGTTGATCGAAGCGCAAGTGCTGCGCACCCCGGACGCCCCGGCGCTGAAGTTCGCCGACGAATGCCTGAGTTACGCGCAGCTCAATGCCCGCGCCAACCGCCTGGCGCACAAGCTGATGGCGCAGGGTGTCGGACCTGAAAGCCTGGTCGGCATCGCTGCCGAACGTTCGATCGAAATGGTCGTCGGTCTGTTGGCCGTGCTCAAGGCCGGGGGCGCCTACGTGCCGCTCGACCCGGAATACCCGCAGGATCGCTTGGCCTACATGATCGAAGACAGCGGCGTGCAGCTGTTGCTGACTCAGGCGCATCTGCTCGATGCCTTGCCATTGAGCGGGCAGGTGCAAACCCTGTTGCTCGAGGAATCGCTTGAGGGCTTCGCCAGCGACAATCCGGCCGTGGCGGTCACCGGTGAAAACCTCGCCTATGTGATCTACACCTCCGGTTCCACCGGCAAACCGAAAGGTGCCGGCAACCGTCATGTCGCCCTGACCAACCGTCTGTGCTGGATGCAACAGGCCTATGAGATCGGCGCGGGCGACAGCGTGTTGCAGAAGACGCCGTTCAGCTTTGACGTTTCGGTGTGGGAGTTCTTCTGGCCATTGATGACCGGCGCACGGCTGGTCGTCGCAGCGCCGGGCGATCACCGCGATCCGGCAAGACTGGTGGCGTTGATCAACCGCGAACACATCACCACGCTGCACTTTGTGCCGTCGATGTTGCAAGCCTTCCTGCAGGACGCCGACGTCGCCACGTGCACCCGCCTGCAACGCATCGTGTGCAGTGGCGAAGCGCTGCCGGCGGACGCGCAACAGCAAGTCTTCGCCAAACTGCCGGCGGCCGGGCTTTACAACCTTTACGGCCCGACGGAGGCCGCCATCGACGTCACGCACTGGACGTGTGTGGAGGAGGGCCGCGACAGCGTGCCGATCGGACAGCCGATTGCCAACCTCGGCTGCTACATCCTTGACGACAACCTCGAGCCGGTGCCGACCGGTGTGCTCGGCGAGTTGTACCTGGCGGGCGTCGGCCTGGCGCGCGGTTACCACCAGCGTCCGGCGCTGACCGCCGAACGTTTTGCCGTCAGCCCCTATGGCGATGGCGAGCGGATCTACCGCACCGGCGACCTGGCGCGCTACCGCGCCGACGGCGTGATCGAATACGCCGGCCGGATCGACCATCAGGTCAAGCTGCGCGGCTTGCGTATCGAACTCGGTGAAATCGAAGCGCGTCTGCTGGAGCATGGCAACGTCCGTGAGGCGGCGGTGCTGGTGATCGACGGCAAGCTGCTGACCGCTTACGTGGTGTTGAACGAAGAAAGCGCAGACTGGCGCGACAGCCTGATGCTTCACCTGCACGCCGGACTGCCGGAGTACATGGTGCCCAATCAGTGGCTGAATCTTGCGCAGATGCCGTTGAGCCCCAACGGCAAGCTGGATCGCAAGGCGCTGCCGAAACCCGAATTGGGCGCCGGCAAGGCCGAATACATCGCGCCGCGCAATGAGCTGGAGCAACGTATCGCGGCGGTGTGGGCTGATGTGCTGAAGCTGCCGCGAGTAGGGCTGGGCGATAACTTCTTTGAACTGGGCGGCGATTCGATCATTTCGATTCAAGTGGTGGCCCGTGCCCGTCAGGCCGGCATCCGCTTTACCCCCAAGGACTTGTTCCAGTATCAGACCGTCCAGGCACTGGCAGGCGTCGCGACGCTGGGCGATGGTGCGGGGCCGATCGACCAGGGCCCGGTCAGCGGTGCCACGCCGTTGCTGCCGTTCCAGCAGTGGTTCTTCGCGACGGACATTGCCGAGCGTCATCACTGGAACCAGTCGGTGATGCTCAAGCCGGCGATCTGCATTGAGGCCGATGCACTTGAACAAGCCTTGCAGGCGTTGGTTGCGCATCACGATGCCTTGCGTCTGTCGTTCACTGAAACGAGCGACGGCTGGAGCGCAAATCACCACGCAACAACCGTCAGACACGCGCTGTTGATGCAGGCTTCGGTCAGCGATGAACAACAGTTGCAGGACGCCTGCCTTGCGGCGCAGCGCAGCTTCGACCTGGCTCAAGGTCCGCTGTTGCGTGGCTTGCTGGTGAGCCTGGCCGATGGTTCACAACGCTTGTTGCTGGCGGTGCACCACCTGGTGGTGGACGGGGTGTCCTGGCGGATTCTGCTGGAAGATTTGCAAAGCGCTTATCAACAGCGCATCGATGGCAACCCCCTGCGCCTGCCGGCCAGGACCAGCGCCTTCAAGCACTGGGCCGAACGCTTGCAACAGCACGCGCCGCAACTGGCGGGTGAACTCGATCTGTGGCGCGCACAACTGGCTGATGCACCCGTCGACCTGCCGTGCATCAATCCGCAGGCCCGTCTGCAAAACCGCGATGCGCACACCGTACAGACGCGCCTCGATCAAGCGCTGACCCGACAACTGCTGCAACACGCGCCGGCGGCGTATCGCACTCAGGTCAATGACCTGCTGATGACCGCGCTGGCCCGGGTCATCTGCCGCTGGACGGGGCAGGCTTCGACCCTGATTCAGCTGGAAGGGCACGGTCGTGAAGACCTGTTTGACGACCTTGACCTGAGTCGCAGCGTCGGCTGGTTCACCAGTCTGTTCCCGGTTCGCCTGACCCCGACCGCGTCGCTCGACGGTTCAATCAAGCAGATCAAGGAGCAGTTGCGGGCGATTCCCGGCAAGGGCCTGGGCTTTGGCGTGCTGCGTTACTTCGGTGATGAAGCGACCCGCCGCGAGCTGGCGGCGCTGCCGACACCGCGCATCACGTTCAACTACCTCGGCCAATTCGACAGCCAGTTCGATGACGGCGCACTGTTCGCCCCGGCCAGCGAAAAGGCCGGGGACGAACAAAGTCCGTTGGCGCCGCTGGGCAACTGGCTGGAGCTCAATGGTCAGGTCTACGGTGGCGAGCTGAGTCTGGGCTGGACGTTCAGCCGCGAGATGTTCGATGAAGCGACCATTCAACGTCTGGCGGATGAGTACGCGAGCGAACTGGCGGCGCTGATCGAGCATTGCTGCGCTGCACGCAATGCCGGCGTCACGCCGTCGGACTTTCCGTTGGCGCCGCTCAACCAGCAACAGCTCGATGCCTTGCCGCACGCCGGTGCCGAGGTCGAAGACATCTACCCACTGTCGCCGATGCAACAGGGCATGTTGTTCCACAGCCTGTACGAACAGGGTTCGGGGGATTACATCAACCAGATGCGCGTCAGCGTCGAAGGTCTTGATCCCGAGCGTTTGCGTCAGGCCTGGCAGGGCGCCGTCGATCGGCATGCGATTCTGCGCACGCGCTTCGTGTGGATCTCCGAGCAGGAGCAGCCGCTGCAAATCGTCCAGCGTCGTGCCCAATTGCCGTTCAGCCTGCATGACTGGCGCGGTCGGCCTGACCTGGCGGGAGCGCTCGACGGGCTGGCGCAGGAGCAACTGCAACAAGGCTTCGACCTGTTGCAGGCGCCCTTGCTGCGCCTGGTGCTGGTCCGCACCGGCGATGACCGCTTCGAGATGATCTACACCAGCCATCACATTCTCATGGACGGCTGGAGCAACTCGCAGTTGCTCGGCGAAGTGATGCAACGCTACGCCGGTGAAACCCCGGCCGCGCCGGTGGGCCGCTATGGCGATTACATCGGCTGGCTGCAGCGTCAGGACGGTCAGGCCAGCGAGCGTTTCTGGACGGAGCGTCTGGCCGACCTGGACGAGCCGACCCATCTGGCCCGCAGTTGCCTCGATACACTGGCGACTGCCGGCCAGAGCGGTTACGACCAGCAGACCCATTGGCTGGACCGTGAGCAGACACAACGTCTGGGGGCGTTCGCCCGTCAGCACAAGGTCACCCTCAACACCGTGGTGCAGGCCGCCTGGCTGCTGCTGTTGCAGCGTTACACCGGGCAACCGACCGTGGCGTTCGGCGCTACGGTCGCCGGGCGTCCGGCCGAGTTGCCAGGTGTCGAGCAACAGATCGGTCTGTTCATCAACACGCTGCCGGTGATCGCCACCCCGCGTGTCGAGCAATCCCTCGGTGAGTGGCTGCAAACCGTGCAGGCGCTGAACCTGGCCATGCGCGAATTCGAATACACGCCACTGGCGGACATTCAGCGCTGGTCCGGGCAACGCGGTGAAGGCTTGTTCGACAGCCTGCTGGTGTTCGAGAACTACCCGGTGTCGGAGGCGCTGAACAACGGTGCGCCGCAAGGCTTGCGTTTCGACCAGGCGCGCAGCCAGGAGCAGACCAACCTGCCGTTGACGGTGCTGGTGGACCTGAGCGACAGCCTGTCGTTGCAGTTCGCCTATGCCCGTCAGCATTTCAGCGCAGCGCAGATCGAGCAGATCGCGGGTCACCTGCAGCACCTGTTGCAGCAAATGGCCGACTCGCCCGCGCAACGTCTGCTGGCCGATCTGAGCCTGTTCGATGACGCACAACAACAGGCGATGTTGCACGACTGGAACCGCGCGCCGGCCACCTTTGCGCAAACCCGCACCTTGCCACAGCTGATCGAAGCGCAAGTGCGGCGGGCGCCGCAGGCGATTGCCGTGAGCCTGGGCGAGGAGCAATTGAGCTACGGCGAACTCAACGCCCGCGCCAACCGCCTGGCCCATGCTCTGATCGCGCGGGGCGTCGGGGCCGATGTGCTGGTGGGACTGGCAGCCGAGCGCTCGATCGAAATGATCGTCGGCCTGGTCGCCATCCTCAAGGCTGGCGGGGCTTACCTGCCGCTGGATCCGCAGTACCCGGCCGAGCGCCTGCAATACATGATCGAAGACAGCGGCATTGCCTTGCTGTTGATGCAGCCGGGTGTGCTCGATCATCTGGAGGTTGCCGAGCGCGTCGAAACCCTGCTGCTGGGTGATGACAGCCGCTGGCAGGATCAATTGGCAACCGATCCGCAGGTCTGGGCCGACAGCGCCAGCCTCGCTTACGTGATCTACACCTCGGGCTCCACCGGCAAGCCGAAAGGTACGCTGCTGGCTCACGACAACGTGCTGCGTCTGTTCGAGGCCACGCAGCCCTGGTTCAACTTCGGTGCCGAGGATCGCTGGACGCTGTTCCACTCGTACGCGTTTGACTTTTCGGTCTGGGAAATCTTCGGCGCACTGTTGCATGGCGGGCGTCTGGTGATCGTGCCGCACAGCGTCAGCCGCTCGCCGCAGGAGTTCCATGCGCTGCTGTGCCGTGAGCGCATCACCGTGCTCAACCAGACGCCGTCGGCATTCAAGCAACTGATGCAAGTCGCTTGCGATGCGCCGCAGGTTCCGCAACTGTCGTTGCGTTACGTCGTGTTTGGCGGTGAAGCGCTGGAAGTGCGCAGCCTGCGTCCATGGTTCGAACGCTTCGGCGATGCCGCGCCACAGCTGATCAACATGTACGGCATCACCGAAACCACGGTTCATGTGACCTACCGACCGTTGACCCTGGCCGATCTCGAACAGGATGCCGGCAGCCCGCTGGGCGAGCCGATCCCGGATCTGGGCTGGTACGTGCTCGACGCCGACCTGAAACCGGTGGCCAAGGGCTGCATCGGCGAGTTGCACGTCAGCGGTGCCGGGTTGGCACGCGGTTATCTCAAACGCGCCGACCTCAGCGCCTTGCGTTTCGTGCCGAACCCGTTCGCTGGCGACGGTGCGCGGCTGTACCGCACCGGTGACCTGGCGCGCTATCGCGCCGATGGCCGGATCGAGTACGCCGGGCGCATCGACCATCAGGTGAAGATCCGTGGCTTCCGTATCGAGCTGGGTGAAATCGAGGCGCAACTGTTGGCGCTGCCGCAAATCCGTCAGGCCGTGGTGCTGGATCAGCCTGGCGCCGGCGGCGTGCAGCTGGTTGCGTATCTGGTGGCCGATCAGTCGGTCGACCTTGACCAGCAGGGCCAGTGGCGTGAGCGCCTGCGCCAGGCGCTCAAGCACAACTTGCCGGATTACATGGTCCCGGCGCACCTGTTGCTCCTCGACAGCCTGCCGCTGACCGCCAACGGCAAGCTTGATCGCAAGGCCCTGCCACAACCGGACGCCAGCCTGCTGCAAAACAGCTATGTGGCGCCTGAAACTGAACTGCAACGGCAGGTCGCCGGGGTCTGGGCCGATGTCCTGAAACTGGAGCGGGTCGGCCTGACAGACAATTTCTTCGAGCTCGGCGGTCATTCGCTGCTGGCCACGCAGGTGGCCCTGCGTCTGCGTGAGTTGCTGGGCTTCGAAGTGCCGTTGGCCAGCCTGTTCGCCAGTGCCGACCTGGCGGCTTTCAGCGAAGCCGTACAAGCCCTGCAACCCGATTTGCAGCCCGTTCATGATGTTTTGGCTAAATCCTTGGAGGCTCTCAATCGTTTATCAGCAGATGAACTTGAAAAACTGATTTCCTGAGAGGACCACGGCATGCAGCAGTTGATTGAATCGGTAGGCGCGCTTTCTCCCGAGAAACGCAAGGCGCTGGCGATTCTACTGGGCAAACAGGGCATTAACCTTTATGGCATCGCGCCGATTTTCCGGCGCGCCGAAGGTGAACCGCTGCTTTTGTCTTATGCCCAGGAGCGGCAGTGGTTTCTCTGGCAGATGGAGCCGGACAGCGCGGCGTACCACATTCCCACGGCGTTGCGCTTGCGCGGCGCCCTGGACATGGCGGTGCTGCAGCGCAGTTTCGATACGCTGATCGAGCGTCACGAAAGTCTACGCACCGGGTTTGCCCGAGGTGATCAGGACAGGGCCATTCAGCTGATCAAGGCGCCGTTTGCCTTGCAGATCGAGGTTCGCGAGCTGGAGGGCGAAGTCGATGAGCCGCGTTTGCGTGCGGCCATCGAAGCCGAGATTGCCCGCCCGTTCGATCTGGAACAGGACACCTTGCTGCGGGTCTGCCTGCTGCGGCTGGCACCGGACGATCACGTTCTGGTGATGGTGCAACATCACATCATTTCCGATGGCTGGTCGATGCAAGTGATGGTTGGCGAACTGATCGAACTCTATGCCGGGTTCAGTCAGGGCGCACCGGCCACGCTGGCACCGTTGCCGATCCAGTACGCCGATTTCGCCCAGTGGCAACGCAGCTGGATGGACGCCGGTGAGCGCGAGCGGCAATTGAGCTATTGGGTCGAACATCTGGGCTCGGATCCGGGCGTGCTGGAACTGCCGGCCGATCATCCGCGCCCGCTGGTGCAAAGCTATCGCGGTGCACGTCTGGACATGCAGCTGGACGCGGCGTTGAGCAAAGACCTGCAGGACCTTGCGCGCCGTGAAGGCGTGACGATGTTCATGCTGTTGCTGGCCGCGTTCCAGACCTTGCTGCATCGTTACAGCGGTCAGGACGACATTCGCATCGGCGTGCCGATTGCCAACCGCAACCGCGCGGAAACCGAAGGGCTGATCGGCTTTTTCGTCAACACTCAGGTCCTGCGTGCCACCCTCGACAGCAGCATGACGTTCAGCGCCTTGCTGGCCCAGGCCAGGCAATCGGCGCTGGGCGCGCAGGCGCATCAGGATCTGCCGTTCGAGCAATTGGTCGAAGCCCTGGCGCCGGAACGCAGCCTGAGCCGCAGCCCGTTGTTCCAGGTGATGTTCAACCATCAGAGTGGCGCGCGGCAGGCCCGGCAGGCCATGCAGTTGCCGGGGCTGGCGGTTGAAAGCGTGAACTGGGACAGCCTCACGGCGCAGTTCGACCTGACCCTGGAAACCCACGAATCGCCGGAAGGCGTGTGGGCCTCGCTGATCTACGCCACGGACCTGTTTGAAGCCGCCTCCATCGAGCGTATGGGCAGGCATTTGCAGGCGTTGCTCAAGGGCATCGTCAGCGATGCGCAACAACGTGTCGGCGAATTGCCGTTGCTTGATGCCAGTGAGCGGCAGGTATTGCTGCACGACTGGAACCCTGTCGACGCACCGTTTGCCAGCGACCTGTGCATTCATCAGTTGATCGCCCGGCAGGCCGCGCAGACCCCGAATGCACGCGCGGTGACGTTCGCCGAGCGGCATCTGACCTATGCCGAGCTTGAAGCACGGGCCAACCCGTTGGCGCATGCGTTGATCGAGCGAGGCGTCGGTCCGGAGGTGCGCGTCGGCGTGGCGATGCAGCGTTCGGAGAATCTGCTGGTCGCGCTGCTGGCCGTGCTCAAGGCCGGGGGCGTGTACGTGCCGCTCGACCCGGATTACCCGGCCGACCGCGTCGCCTACATGCTCGAAGACAGCCGGGCGCTGTGCCTGCTGACCGAACGGGACGTCGCCGCCAGTCTGGCGACAGCGGCGGGCACCGACGTGCTGCTGATGGACAACGTCGCCGAGGATTTCGCCGCCTATCCGGCGCATGCGCCGCAAACGCGGGTGTCGGCCGACAACCTGGCGTATGTGATTTACACCTCCGGTTCGACCGGCAAACCGAAAGGCGTGGCGATTGCCCATCGCAACGTACTGGCGCTGATCGACTGGTCGCAATCGGTGTACAGCCGCGACGATATTCAAGGCGTGCTGGCCTCGACGTCGGTGTGTTTCGACCTGTCGGTGTGGGAGCTGTTTGTCACTCTGGCCAACGGTGGTTCGCTGATCATCGCTCGCAATGCCCTGGAGTTGCCGCAGTTGCCGGCCCGCGATCAGGTGCGCCTGATCAACACCGTGCCGTCGGCGATTGCCGCCCTGCAACGCAGCGGCGAGATCCCGCCGAGCGTGCGCATCATCAATCTGGCCGGTGAGCCGCTCAAGCAGTCGCTGGTCGACACCTTGTATGCGCAACCGACGGTCGAGCATGTTTTCGACTTGTACGGCCCGTCGGAAGACACCACTTATTCAACCTGGACACGGCGCACGGCGGGTGGCCAGCCGAGCATCGGCCGGCCGCTGAAACACACCGCCAGCTATGTCCTCGATGGCGAGTTGCAACCGGTGCCGCAAGGCGTCGCCGCCGAACTGTACCTGGCCGGTGCCGGCATCACCCGCGGTTATCTGGCCCGGCCGGCGTTGACCGCAGAAAAGTATCTGCCGAACCCGTTCGGCGCTCCGGGCGAGCGTTTCTACCGCACCGGTGACCTGACGCGTTATCAGCCTGACGGCAACCTGCAATACGTCGGGCGTATCGACCATCAGGTCAAGGTGCGTGGTTTCCGCATCGAGCTGGGTGAGATCGAAGCGCGTTTGCTGCAACAAGACACGGTGCGCGAGCTGGCGGTGCTGGCGCAGGAAGGCGCGAGCGGTCAGCAACTGGTCGCCTACATCGTGCCGAGCGCTGCCCTGGGTAACGCCGAAGAACAAGCGCGGCTGCGCGAAGTGCTCAAGACCGCTCTGCGCGAGCACCTGCCCGAATACATGGTGCCGGCGCATTGGCTGTTCCTCGAAAAACTGCCGCTGACCCCCAACGGCAAGCTTGATCGCAAGGCGCTGCCCAAACCTGACGCAGTGCTGGAGCAGCACACCTATCTGGCACCGGGCAACGACAACGAACGGCAATTGTGCGAGATCTGGCAAGCCGTGCTCGGGCTGGAACAGGTGGGCGTCACGGATAACTTCTTTGCCCTTGGCGGCGATTCGATCATCTCCATCCAGGTGGTCAGCCGTGCACGTCAGGCCGGCCTGCGCATCACTCCCAAGGATTTGTTCCAGTACCAGACCGTGCAAGGTCTGGCCCGGGTCGCCCAGCGTGGCGACGCGGCGTTCGGCATCGAGCAGGGCGCCGTCACCGGCAGCACGCCGTTGCTGCCGTTCCAGCAACGATTCTTCGAGCTGGCGATTCCCGAGCGTCAGCGCTGGAACCAGTCGTTGCTGCTGAAACCTTCGCAAGCGGTCGACGCCGATGTCCTCGAGCACGCCTTGCAGGCACTGGTTGCGCATCACGACGTCTTGCGCCTGAGCTTCAGCGAAGGTGCCGAAGGCTGGACGGCCACGCACCGCGCGCCGGATAACCGGCCGTTGCTGCAACAGGCGAGCGTGCAGCACGCCGACGAAATCGAAGCGGTGTGCGACGCCGCGCAAGGCAGCCTCGATTTGCAAGACGGCCCGCTGTTGCGCGCCGTGCTGCTGAATGTGGCCGATGGCAGCCAGCGCCTGTTGCTGGCAATCCATCACCTGGTGGTCGACGGTGTGTCCTGGCGCGTGTTGCTGGAAGATTTGCAGAACGCTTGCGAGCAGCTGCAGAACGGCCAGACAGTCAAACTGCCGGCCAAGACCAGCCCGTTCAAGGACTGGGCGCAACGCCTGCAAACGTTCGCCGGTGGTGAGCTGCAACAGGAACTGACGTGGTGGGCCGGCCAGTTGGGCGAAGCGCCCTCCGACCTGCCTTGCGACAACCCTGCGGCAAGCTTGCAGAACCGTCACGCGGTGAGCGTGGAAACCCGCCTGAATGCGGATCAGACCCGCCAACTGTTGCAGCAGGCGCCCGCCGCCTATCGCACGCAGATCAACGATCTGCTGCTGACGGCGCTGGCGCGGGTGATCTGCCGCTGGACCGGTCAGGCCTCGACCCTGATCCAGCTCGAAGGTCATGGCCGTGAAGCGCTGTTCGACGACATCGACCTGAGCCGCACCGTGGGTTGGTTCACCAGCCTGTTCCCGGTGCGTCTGACCCCGGCCATGGGCCTGGCCGACTCGCTGAAGGCGGTCAAGGAACAGCTGCGTGGCGTACCGAACAAGGGCCTGGGTTTTGGTGCCCTGCGTTACCTGGGCGACGAACACGCGCGGCAGACGCTCGCCGCGCAGCCGGTGCCGCGCATTACCTTCAACTACCTGGGGCAGTTCGACAGCCAGTTCGACGAGGCCGCGCTGTTCGTGCCCGCCAGTGAAAGCACCGGCCGCGAGCAGAGTTCGCTGGCACCGTTGGCCAACTGGCTGGACATCAACGGCAAGGTCTATGGCGGTGAGCTCAGCCTCAGCTGGTCGTTCAGCCACGAAATGTTCAATCAGGCGACGATCCAGCGTCTGGCTGACGACTATGCACAAGAGCTCAATGCGCTGATCGCCCATTGCTGTGAGGCGCACAACCGCGGTGTGACGCCGTCGGACTTCCCGCTGGCTGACCTGACTCAGGCGCAGCTCGATACGCTGATCACCGATCCGCCATCGGTGGACAACATCTATCCGCTGTCGCCGATGCAACAGGGCATGCTGTTCCACACCCTGTACGAACAGGGTTCGGGCGATTACATCAACCAGATGCGGGTGTCGGTGGAAGGGCTTGATGTCGAGCGTTTCCGTCAGGCCTGGCAAGCGGCGCTGGAGGCCCATGACATTCTGCGCACGCGGTTTGTCTGGGGCGGGGCGCAGGCTCAGCCGCTGCAAATCGTCGAACGCTCGGCCACGCTGCCGTTCACCGTTCACGATTGGCGCGGCCAACCGGACGAAGCGCTGGATGCGCTGGCCGAAGCCGAGCGCAACCGTCCGTTCGATCTGAACGAGGTGCCACTGTTGCGCCTGGTGGTGGTACGCACCGCGCAAGACCGCCATGAACTGCTCTACACCAGCCACCACATTTTGCTCGACGGCTGGAGCAACTCGCAGTTGCTCGGTGAAGTGCTGCAACGCTATGCCGGGCAGGTGCCTGCAGCGCCCATTGGCCGCTACAGCGATTACATCGCCTGGCTGCAGCGTCAGGACAGTCAGCTCAGCGAGCAATTCTGGCTCGAGCGTCTGGCTCAATTTGATGAGCCAACCCGCCTGGCCCAGGGACTGGCTGATCGGTCGACGAGCGCCGAGGGCGGTACCGGGCACTATCAGCAGTGGATCGACGCCACGGGCACATTGCGCTTGAGCGAGTTTGCCCGTCAGCAAAAAGTCACCCTCAACACCCTGGTGCAAGCGGCGTGGCTGTTGCTGTTGCAACGTTACACCGGGCAATCGACCGTGGCCTTCGGCGCCACTGTGTCGGGGCGTCCGGCCAATCTGCCGGGGGTCGAGCAGCAGGTCGGCCTGTTCATCAACACCCTGCCGGTGATTGCCCGTCCAGAGCCGCAACTGACGGTCAGCCTGTGGCTGCAAACCGTGCAGGAACTCAACGTTGGCCTGCGTGATTTCGAACACACGCCACTGGCCGATATCCAGCGCTGGTCGGGGCAGGGCAGCGATGGCCTGTTCGACAACCTGTTGGTGTTCGAGAACTACCCGATCTCCGAAGCACTGGAGCAAGGCTCGTCGCTGGGCCTGAATTTCGGCGCGGTCGACACCCGTGAACAAACCAACTTCCCGCTGACGGTCGGGGTCAACCTCGGCGAAACCCTGTCGGTGCATTACAGCTATGCCGCCGCCCGTTTCAGCGCGCAGGCGATTGTGCGTTTGCACGCGCAACTGGCTTCGTTGCTGGAGCAGTTCGTGCAGTCGGCGAATGCGCGTCTCGGCGCGTTGACCCTGCTCAGCGGTGAAGAACAGCGCCGTCTGCAGGACAGCAATCGTGCGCAACCGTGCACGGATCCGTTGCTGGTGCATCAGCGCATCGCGGTGATCGCGGCGCAGCAGGCGCAACGGGAAGCCGTGCGTTGTGGCGATCAGGCGTTGACTTTCGCCGAGCTTGAAAGCCGGGCCAACCGCCTCGCGCATTTGCTGATCCATGAAGGCGTCGGGCCGGAAGTGCGTGTCGGCGTCGCCCTGCCGCGCAGCCCATCGATGCTGGTGGCCTTGCTTGCGGTGCTCAAGGCCGGCGGCGCCTATGTGCCACTGGATGCCAGTTATCCGCGCGAGCGCCTGGCCTATCTGATTGAAGATTCGGGCATCGCGCTGTTGCTCAGCGATTCGCAACTGCGCCCGCGGTTGCCGCTGAGCACCGGTTTGCGCGCACTGGATCTGGACACGTTGCCGACCGCCGAGTGGCCAGACGTGGCGCCGCAGGTCGAGGTGCAACCGCGAAACCTTGCTTACGTGATTTACACCTCCGGTTCCACCGGCCAGCCCAAGGGTGTATGCGTGGAACACGGACCGCTGGCGATGCATTGCCAGGCGATCGGTCAGCGCTATGAAATGACCCCGGACGATTGCGAGCTGCACTTCATGTCGTTCGCTTTCGACGGCGCTCATGAACGCTGGTTGACCCCGCTGACCCATGGCTCGCGGCTGTTGCTGCGCGATGACAGTCTGTGGAGTCCGGAGCAGACCTATGCCGCCATGCAACAGCACGGCGTGACGGTGGCGGCGTTCCCGCCGGTGTACTTGCAGCAATTGGCCGAGCACGCCGAACAGGTCGGCCAGCCGCCAGCGGTGCGCATCTACTGTTTCGGCGGCGATGCCGTGCCCAACGACAGTTTCGAGCGGGCGCGTGCGGCGCTGGCGCCGCAGCACATCATCAACGGTTACGGGCCGACCGAAACCGTGGTCACCCCGTTGATCTGGAAGGCCGGGCGCGGCGACGTGTGCGGCGCGGCCTATGCGCCGATCGGTACGCGGATCGGCGACCGCAGCACCTGCGTGCTCAGTGCTGACCTCAACGCATTGCCACAGGGCGTGATGGGTGAGTTGTATCTGGGCGGCACCGGACTGGCCCGGGGTTATCTGGATCGTCCGGCGATGACCGCTGAACGCTTCGTACCCGATCCATTCGGGGCGCCGGGCAGTCGTCTGTACCGCAGCGGAGACCTGGTGCGTGAACGCGCCGATGGCGTGTTCGACTATCAGGGCCGCGTCGACAATCAGGTGAAAATCCGTGGTTTCCGCATCGAACTGGGCGAAATCGAAGCGCGCCTGCTGGAGTTGAGCCGGGTGCGTGAAGCCGTGGTGCTGGCGCACACCGGGCCAAGCGGCAAGCAACTGGTGGCCTATCTGGTACCGACGCAGCCGGTGGAGGAGGCACAACTGGGCGAATGGCGCGACAGCGTGCGCGACGCCCTCAAGGAGAGTCTGCCGGCGCACATGGTGCCGGCGCACTTGATGGTGCTGGCGAACCTGCCGGTGACCCCGAACGGCAAACTGGACCGCAAGGCGCTGCCGGCACCGGACGCCAGCCTGATGCAGAACAGCTACGTGGCGCCGCGCAATGACATGGAGCAACGCATCGCCACGATCTGGGCCGATGTCCTGCGCCTCGAGCGGGTCAGCGCTACGGACAACTTCTTCGAACTGGGTGGTGATTCGATCATCTCGATTCAAGTGGTCGGCCGTGCGCGGCAGGCCGGTATCCAGTTCACGCCCAAGGATCTGTTCCAGCACCAGACCGTGCAGGCACTGGCGGCGGTCGCACAATCGGGCGGCACGGTGCTGAGCATCGATCAGGGGCCGGTCAGCGGGGCGACGCCGTTGTTGCCGTTCCAGCAATGGTTCTTCGCCAGCGAGATCCCCGAGCGGCATCACTGGAACCAGTCGCTGCTGCTCAAACCGGCGATGACTCTGCATGCCGGGACCGTCGCGCAGGTGCTTCAGGCACTGGTTGCGCATCACGATGCCTTGCGCCTGTCGTTCATTGAAACGACTGAAGGCTGGACCGCCACGCACCGCCCGCCCGAGCCTGTGCAGGAACTGCTCTGGCAGCGCACGCTGACGGATTCGGCTGACATCGAAGGGATCTGTCAGCAGGCCCAGGGCAGTCTCGATCTGCTCGACGGGCCGCTGCTGCGCGGTGTGTTGTTCGATCTGCCGGATCACACTCAGCGCTTGATGCTGGTGGTGCATCACCTGGTGGTCGATGGTGTCTCGTGGCGGATCCTGCTGGAAGATCTGCAAACCGCATTCAGCCAGATCCAGGCCGGGCGCGAGGTCGCGTTGCCGGCCAAGACCAGCGCCTTCAAAGCCTGGGCCGAACGCTTGCAGGCACACACCGCCAGCCTCGATGACGAGCAGGCCTTCTGGCGTGAGCACTTGCGCGGGGCGACCGCCACTTTGCCGTGCGAACGTCCGGACGGCAGCCTGGAAAACCGCTACGCGCAAAGTGTGCAGACGCGCCTTGCGCCGGAGCTGACCCGACAATTGTTGCAACAGGCCCCGGCGGCTTATCGCACGCAGGTCAACGACTTGCTGTTGACCGCACTGGCGCGGGTCATCAGTCGCTGGAACGGGCATGCTTCGGCACTGATTCAGCTGGAAGGTCATGGTCGTGAAGACCTGTTCGACGACATCGATCTGAGCCGCACCCTCGGCTGGTTCACCAGCGTGTTCCCGGTACACCTGACGCCGGCCAGCGGTTTCGCTGAATCGATCAAACAGATCAAGGAGCAACTGCGTGCGATTCCCCACAAGGGCATCGGTTTTGGCGCCTTGCGTTATCTGGGCGATGCCTCGGCGCGTGAGGCGCTGGCAGCGCTGCCTGTGCCCAAAATCACCTTCAACTACCTTGGCCAGTTCGATAGCCAGTTCGACGAAGCCGCGCTGTTCCTGCCGGCCGGCGAAAGTGCCGGCAGTGACCTCGGCGAACGGGCCCCGCTGGGCAACTGGCTGTCGGTCAACGGTCAGGTGTATGGCGGTGAACTGAGCCTGTCGTGGAGCTTCAGCGAGCAAATGTTCGACAGCGCGACCGTGCAGGCCGTGGCCGATGAATACGGGCGTGAACTGACGGCGCTGATCGAACACTGCGTGACCCCGGGCAACCACGGCCTGACGCCGTCGGACTTCCCGCTGGCGGCGCTGGGCCAGGCACGTCTGGACGGTTTGCCAGTGCCGGTCGCGGACATCGAAGACATCTATCCGTTGTCGCCGATGCAGCAGGGCATGTTGTTCCACACCTTGTCCGATGATGGCGACGATCTTTACGTCAACCAGCTCAACCTGTCGGTCGAAGGCCTCGATATCGAGCGCTTCCGTGCCGCGTGGGAATGCGTGGTGCAGCGTCACGAAATCCTGCGCACGTCGTTCCATTGGCAAGACAGCCAGGCGTCACCGGTGCAGGTTGTCCACCGTCAGGGCATTGTTGACCTGCAAGCGCTGGACACGCCGTTGGATGAGGCGCAACTCGCCGAGTTCGCCCGCCAGCAGCGGGTTCAGGGTTTCGAGCTGGATCGCATGCCGTTGCAACGCACGCGCCTGATTCGTCTGGACGCCGACAAGTACCAGTTGATCTGGACCAGCCATCACATCCTGATGGACGGCTGGAGCAGTTCGCAGTTGTTCGGCGAGGTCCTGCAGCACTACGCCACCGGCCAGATCGAGGGCGAGAGCGGTCGTTACCGCGACTTTATCGCGTGGTTGCAGCAGCAGGATTCGGCGCAACTCGAGCAGTTCTGGCGCGGCCACTTGCAGACACTGGTGGAACCGACCGCGCTGAGCCAGGCGATGCACCCGCGTCACGAATCCACCGAGCATGGCCACCAGGCGTTGTACACCCGTTGGGATGCGCAGCAGACCGCCTTGTTGCAGCAGCATTGCCGGGCTCAGGGCATTACCGCCAACACCTTGATTCAAGGCGCATGGTTGCTGTTGTTGCAGCGCTACACCGGTCAGCACAGCGTGGCGTTCGGTGCCACCGTGGCCGGGCGCCCGGAAGGGTTGCCGAATGCCGGCAACATGCTGGGGCTGTTCATCAACACCTTGCCGGTGATCCAGACCCTCGATCCGGCGCAGCCGCTGAATGCCTGGCTGAGCAGTCTGCAGGCCTATAACCTCGATCTGCGTGAACATGCTCACGCACCGCTGGCGGATATTCAGCGCTGGTCGGGGCAGGGCGGGCAAGCCTTGTTCGACAGCATCATCGTGTTCGAGAACTACCCGATCGACCAGCGTCTGGAACAGGCACCGGGCGGCCTGCGCTTCGGCGCCTCGGCGAGCCATGACGTGACCAACTTCCCGATGGACCTGGCGGTGCATCTGGGAGAAGAGTTCTCCATCGAGTACCTGTTCCTGCGTGATCGTTTCAGTGTCGAAGCGGTCGAGCGGATCCGCCAGACCATGGAAGTGTTGCTGCACAGCATGATGCGGCAGCCGACGGAGCGTCTGGGCAACCTGCAGCGTCTGGCCGCGGCACAATGGCAGGCCTTGCAGCAGTGGGGCGCAGAACCGGCGGCGGTGCATCGGCGCGCGCTGTTGCCGGCGATGATTGCCGCGCAACGCCCTGAGGCCATTGCCGCCGAATGTGGTGACGAGCAGTTGAGCTACGCGCAACTCGAGTGCCGTGCCAATCAGCTGGCGCATCATTTGATCGCCGCGGGTGCCGGTCCGGAAGTGCTGATCGGTGTCGCACTGGAACGTTCGCTCGACATGCTGGTGGCTCTGCTCGCCGTGTTCAAAAGCGGCGCTGCCTATGTGCCGCTGGACATCGACTATCCGGCCGATCGCCTGGCTTTCATGATCGAAGACTCCGGCATGCGTCAGATGATCAGCCGTGGCGCCGCCAGCCAGCGTTTGCCATTGCCGGCGAACCTGCCATTGCTTGATCTCGATCTTTTCGACGGCAATCAGTACCCCGACACGGCCCCGCCAGTACAGACCTGTGATGACAGCCTCGCCTACCTGATCTACACCTCGGGCTCCACCGGTTTGCCCAAAGGTGTGGCGGTGACCCACGGACCTCTGAGCATGCATTGCCAGGCAATCCGTGAGTTGTACGAGATGGATGCCGGCACGCGCGAATTGCACTTCATGTCGTTCGCGTTCGACGGCGCCCATGAACGCTGGCTGACCACCCTGGCCTTTGGCGGCACGCTGGTGCTGCGCGATCATGAACTGTGGACACCGGAGCAGACCAGCCACGCCTTGCTCAACCGTTCGATCGATATTGCCTGCTTCCCGCCGGCCTACCTCAAACAGGTGGCTGAGTATGTCGAGGCCAGCGGCATGGCCGTGCCGAAGGTGCGCATTTACTGCCTTGGGGGTGACGCGGTGCCGGAGCAGACCCTGGCGCAAGTGCGCCGCGTGTTGCAGCCGCAGTTCATCACCAACGGTTACGGCCCGACCGAAACCGTGGTCACGCCAATGCTCTGGAAAGCGCCGAACGATGAAGCCTGCGCTGCCGCCTATGCGCCGATCGGGCGAGTGGTCGGCCAACGCTCGCTGTGGGTACTGGACGACGATCTCAATCCGCTGCCACAGGACTTGTCCGGCCAGTTGTATATCGGCGGCTACGGGGTTGCCCGTGGTTACCATGGCCGTGCGGCCATCACCGCCGAGCGCTTCGTGCCGGATCCGTTCGGGGCACCGGGCAGCCGTCTGTACCGCAGCGGCGACCTGGTGCGCCTGCGCCATGACGGCATCCTCGATTACGTCGGCCGCGCCGACCATCAAGTGAAGATTCGCGGTTTCCGCATCGAACTGGGTGAAATCGAAGCCTGCCTGCGCGCTCAGGACGGTGTCACCGATGCCGTGGTCATCGCCCGTGACGGCGTCTCCGGCAAACAGTTGATCGGCTATGTGGTCAGCACCGACGACAACGCCGGCGAGCGTCTCAAGACCCTGTTGCGCGCACAGTTGCCCGAATACATGGTGCCGCTGCAGATCATGAGTCTGGCGCGCCTGCCGATCTCGCCGAACGGCAAACTGGACCGCAAGGCGCTGCCCGAGCCTGAGTTTTGCGCCGATCAATATCAGGCGCCGCGCAACGAGCAGGAAACGTGGCTGGCCGAGATCTGGGCCGATGTCCTGCAAGTGGAGCAGGTCGGCATCAGCGACAACTTCTTCGAGTTGGGCGGTGATTCGATTCTCAGCCTGCAAGTGATTTCCCGGGCGCGGAACCATCCGCAACTGAAACTGGACATCAAGCTGCGCGACCTGATGCGCTTCCAGACCATTGGCAACCTGTTCGACCAGCAAGCGGTCGCGCGCTCGAGCCAGACCGCCGACAGCAGTCATGTAGCGCAGGCGGGGGCGTTTGGTCTGTTGCCGATCCAGGAATGGTTCTTCGCCGAGGGGATGAGCGAACCGCATCATTTCAACCAGGCGATGATGCTGCGTTCGCGCCAGGCGCTGGATGCCCCGGCGCTGGAGCAGACGCTGCGGTTGATGCTGGCGCAGCACGACTCATTGCGGCTGCGCTTCTATCAGGATCAGGGCCGCTGGTTGCAGCACTATCAAACGCTGCAGGACAGCTTGTGCATCGCCGGGCACAACCCGTTGCTGTGGCAGCGTGAGATCAGCGACATCGAGCAACTCGACGCACTGGTCAATGAAGCCCAGCGCAGCCTCAACCTGCTCGAAGGGCCACTGATGCGCGGCCTGCTGGTGAATCTGCCGGACGGCGAGGTGCGCTTGCTGTTGGTGGTGCATCACCTGGTGATCGATGCGGTGTCGTGGCGGGTGTTCCTGCAAGACCTGCAACTCGCGTACGAGGCGTTCAGCCAGGGTCGCGAGCCGCAACTGGCGCAGCGCACCAGCAGCTATCGCGCCTGGGCCGATGGCCTGGCGGCGCAGGTGCCGGCACTGGTCGGGCAAGAGCTGGATTACTGGCTCGGACAACTGGATCAGCCGGGCAAGGATCTGCCGTGTGACAACCCGCGCGGCAAGAACCTGGTGCGTTTTCGCGAAGAAACGTTCATGGGGCTCGACGCCACCCGCACCGGGCAACTGCTCAAACAGGCGCCGGCGGTGTACGGCACCCAGATCAACGATCTGCTGCTGACTGCCCTCGGTCGTGTGCTGTGTCGCTGGAGCGAGGCCGAGTCGGTGCTGGTGCAACTGGAAGGGCACGGTCGTGAGGACCTGGTCGAAGGGCTGGATCTGAGCCGCACGCTTGGCTGGTTCACCACCATGTTCCCGGTGCGGCTGGCGCCGTTGGCGGAGCAGGATTTTGGCGCTTCGATCCTGGCGGTCCGCGAGCAGTTGGCTGCTGTGCCGCAGAAAGGCGTCGGCTACGGCGCGCTGCGCTACATGGCTGATGCGTCGGTGCAACAGCGTCTGGCGGCGTTGCCCCAGGCGCGGCTGACCTTCAACTATCTGGGGCAGTTCGACCAGACCTTTGACGAGCAGGCGATGTTGATGCCGGCGCACGAGCACATCGGCGATGTCTACAGCCTGGATGCCAACCTCGGCAACTGGCTGGAAATTGTCGGTCAGGTGTTCGACGGCAAGCTGTCGATGCGTTGCATGTATAGCACCCGTCGCTTCCGCCCAAGCACCATCGAGACCTTGATGCAGCAGTATCAGGCCGAGCTGGAAGCGCTGGTCGAGCATTGCCTGCAACAGTCGGCGGGTTGAGCCGGTCTTTAACTTTTTGAGAGGGCCGGTGCGCATTGTGCGCATCGGCCCGGGATGGGGTGCATGTCATTGAATTCGGAAGTAGCGGCGTTTCTTGATCTGGTCGAAGACAGTCGGAACGTTGCGTTTCACCAAGGGACACCCGAGCAGGCCCGGGAGGCGTTCGAGCAGTCCTCGCAACAGATGCGTTGGGAGGTGCCGGATGTCGAAGTGAGTGAGGTGCGACACCTTGCCCGCGACGGCGCCGAGCTGACCTTGCGGCTGTACCGTCCGTTGCACAAGGACGGTGTCTTGCCGGTGCTGCTGTTTTTGCACGGCGGTGGTTTCGTCGTCGGCAGCCTCGACTCCCACGACGGTATTTGCCGTGAGTTCTGCGCGCGCACACCGTGTGCGGTGCTGTCGGTGGGTTACCGCCGCGCGCCGGAACACAAATTCCCGGTGGCGTTGCACGATTGTGCCGATGCCCTGGATTGGCTGCGCGAACAGGCCGGCGAATTCGATCTCGATCTGTCGCGCCTGGTGTTTGGCGGCGACAGCGTCGGCGCCACGCTGGCGACCGTGCTGGCGCTTGAGGCGCGTGCGCCCGGCGCGCTGAAACCGTGCCTGCAATTGCTCTGCTACCCGGTGACCGACGCCTCGCAGCGCCGAGAGTCGATGGACTTGCTCGGTGAAGGCTACCTGCTGGAAAGCGAAACGCTGGAATGGTTCTACCAGCACTACGCCCGCAGCATCGAGGATCGCCGCGACTGGCGCTTCTCGCCACTGCTGAGCCCCGACCTCCAGGGCGCAGCCCCGGCCTACGTGGCGCTGGCCGGTTTCGATCCGCTGGTCGATGAAGGCCGCGCCTACGCCGAGCGTCTGGCGGCGGCGGGCGGCTTGCTCGAATGCCGCGAGTTCGGCGGCCACGTGCATGACTTTTTACGCATGCGCATGGTCACCGAAGAGGTCGAGGCGATCTATCAGGAACTGGTGAGCGTGCTGCGCACCGTGATGTATCCCGAAACGGTCTGATCCGCCCTGGCCTGATGTGCGCTTCATTCCACATCAGGCCTTCAATACCCGTCCCTGTGGGAGCGAGCCTGCTCGCGAAGAGGCCGGTCGTGACGTCCGGTTTCAGGCGCTTGGCTGTTCCGGTTTGAAACCTTGTCTGCCGTTGGTGTAGTTCGAATTACACCTGGCTTCCTTCCGCATGCTTTGCTGTGTCATTAAACGTTCATCCCAAAAAAAAGCGCCCCGGTCAGACCGGGGCGCTTTTTGTATTGCAGCGGTTAAATCAGAACGTGTACTTGAAGCCGGTCATGATGTTGCGCGGGGCGCCGTACATGCCGTGGTCGCCGGCGTAGCTGAGGTATTCGCGGTCGAATACGTTGTTCAGGTTGACCGAGGCGCTGAGGTTTTTGCTGATGTCGTAGCGTGCCAGCAGGTTGGTGACGGCGTAGCTGCCTTGCTGGAAGGTATGCAGGTCGGCACCGGTCTTGCTCTGCCAGTTCACGCCGCCGCCGACGGTGACTTTGTCCAGAATGCCCGGCAGGCGATAGCTGGTGAAGGTCTTGAGGCTGTGACGGGGCAGGGTGGTGACGATGCGGTTGTCATCGGCATCGGTGCTGACGGCATAGGCGTAACCGGCAGACGCTTGCCAGCCTTCGGCCAGTTCGCCATCGAGGGTGAATTCAGCACCTTTGGTGGTGGTGCCCTGTTCGGACTTGTAGGTGTTGCCGCCCGGGGTGTCGATCCAGATCGCCAGGTTGTCCTGCTCGATCTTGAACAGCGCGAAGCTGGAGTTCAGCTTGCCATCGAAGTGGCTGCCCTTGACGCCGACTTCGTAGCCGGTGCCTTCCATCGGATCCAGAGGCTTGTTGTTGATGTCGCGAACCCAGGACGATTGCGGGTTGAAGATCTTGGTGTAGCTGGCATACAGCGACCAGGTGTCGTTGACGTCGTAGACCACACCCGCGTAAGGAATGTAGACACCGGTTTCCGATTCTTTGGTCTTGGTTTCTGCTGCGCCGTACGGCTTGTCTTCGGTGTCACGATGCCAGTCGACCACGCGGCTGCCGAGCAGGATGCTCAGGTCATCGGTGGCGCGCAGCCGGGTGGCCAGGTAAGCGGCGTATTGCGTTTCATCGACGGTGGATTTGCCGGTGACGTTGAATTCGGGTTTGACCGAGTTACCGTTCCAGTTCAGCAGGTTGTCGATGGCACCGGCCGGGGAATTGGAGTAGTCGGTTTTCCAGCCACCGTAGCTCGGCACGTTTTCGTAGTAGTTGGACAGGGTCACACCGGCGATCAGCTCGTGCTCGCGTCCCAGCAGGCCGAACGGGCCGGTCAGGTAGGCGTCGATGTTGTTCTGGCGCGGGGTGCCGGAGAAGCGTACCGGCAGTTGGGTGGTGCCGCTGCCGTCGGGGTTCAGGGTGCCGTTGACGTAGTTGAAGACCTCGTCGAATTTGTTTTCGGAGTGAGTCAGTTCGACCTTGCCGCTCCAGCCATTGCCGAACTGTTGTTCGATCGAGGTGAAGAAGCTGGTTTGTTCGTGGTCGTTGTAAGACCAGGTCTGCGCCGAGTTCAGGGAACGCTTGAGGTTGGTGCGCGAACCGTCGGTGAAGCGCGTCGGCAGGCCCGAACGCATTGGCGAATCGACGTCGGTGCGCTGGTAGCTGAAGCCCATGGTCAGCAAGGTGTCTTCGCTCAGGTCGAATTCGGTGATGCCATACATCAGCTGCGAATCCTGCTTGTAGCGGTCAATCCAGGACTGTTCGGTCTTGAAGTCGCCGACCAGACGGCCACGGATGTTGCCGGTTTCGGTCAACGGCCCGGAGACATCGAAACCGGTGCCGTAGCGATCCCAGTTGCCGGCCTCGGCGGTGACGCTGGCCTGAGCCTCGGCGGTCGGGCGCTTGCGGATCAGGTTGATGGTGGCCGAAGGGCTGCCCAGGCCGCTGATCAGGCCGGTGGCGCCACGCACCACTTCCACCCGGTCGTACATCGCCATGCTCTGGGTGTAGTTGTCCATGCGCTTGACGGTCGGCACGCCGTCGATTTCGAAGTTCTGGATCTCGAAACCACGGGAGAAGTAGCCGTCGGACTCGGCGCCCTGACCGTCACGCAGCACGATGATGCCCGGAGTGGCGTCGAGGGTATCGCTGAGGTTGGTCAGGTGCTGGTCGTCCAGGCGCTGACGGGTCATGACGGTCAGTGACTGCGGGGTTTCCTTGGGAGTCAGGTTAAGGCGCGTCGAACTGCTGGACGAGTACGTGGTGTACAGCCCGGACCCTTCAGTGGTCGAGCCCGGCGCCTTGCCGGAAATCGATACCGCGCCCAGCTCCAGCGCGTTTCCCGCGTCTGCACCGGTGGCTGGCACCAGCGAAACCGAGTTGCCGGTCAGTTGATAGGTCATGCCGCTCCCCAGCAGCAAGTTGTCCAGCGCCTGTTTCGGTTCCAGGTGACCGGATACCGCGGTCGAGTTCAGGCCAGCCAGGGATTCCGGGCTGTAGAGAATCTGCAGATTGGCTTGTTGCCCAAGCTGTTGCAGTGCCCGGGACAGCGGTTGCGCAGGGATGTTGACGTCGACCGGCGTCGCTTGAACCTGGGTGCTGCCCAATAGCATCAGCGTCAGCAGAGCACCTGACAGCATTGCGCCACGCGGATTGCGGCGGGAGATGGCCTCGGCCAGAGGGGTGCGGGACAACTTTAAGGCTTGCATTTGCTCGGGATGCTCCTGAAGTGCGAGTGCAGTTTTATTAGTTAATGATAATTAGACGCAACACTGCGTAAAAACCGGAAAAAATCCCGCGACCCGTGAAGAACTCTGCTATCGCGCGAAAGCGGGATCAGCTCATCCCTGAGCGGTTGGCGTATCAGGCCGGGTTGAGCGCGGTTTTGACTTTGCCGGCATCCATGCGCACCAACTGGTCGGCGACATCGAAATAACGGTCATCGTGGGAGATCACGATGATGGTCTTGCCCAGTCGTTTGAGGTCGGGCAGCAGCTCGGTGTAGAAGATCCGGCGGAAGGTCGGGTCCTGATCCGCGGCCCATTCGTCGAACACCAGCACCGGGCGCTCCTCCAGCCACGCATTGACCAGCGCCAGACGCTTGCGCTGCCCGGTGGACAGGTCAGTGGTGGTGAAGCTGCCGTCCTGCACACTGACCTTGTGGGCGATTTCCAGGCGTTGCAGGTATTTGTTGGCATCGTCGGGAATGTGCGTATCGCCTTGCACCACGTCATCGAACAGGTAGTAGTCGGCAAAGACCGTGGTGAACAACTGGCGGTAATCATCGCGGGTGAGGGCGGTCACGCATTCGCCGTTGAGGCGGATTTCTCCCTGCTGCGGCGGATACAGACCCAGCAGCAGTTTGATCAGGGTGGTCTTGCCGCAGCCGTTCTCGCCGACGATGAAGACGATGTCGCCTTGTTCGATCTTCAGATTCACCGGCCCCAGCGTGAACGGCTTGGCCTCGCCCACGGCCGGGAAGGCGTAGCGCACGTCTTTGAGTTCCAGGCTCTGCACCGGCTCGGCTTTCTGGCCCTGATCGCTGAGCAGCAGATGCGGCTCGGGCGAGGAGAATTGCGCCGACAGTTCAGCGATGCGGCGGAAGGCGATCTGCGCGCGGCTGACCACCGGCAAGGTGCCGACCAGGTGTTCCAGCGGACCTTTCATGTACAGCAGCACCAGAACAAAACCGCTCATCACGGTTTTGTCAGCGCTGGGCCAGAACGATTGCAGGGCCAGCGCCAGACCGATGACCACAAAGAACAGCATCGAGCCGAAACTCTTGGCAATCACGAACGTGTTGATCGATTTGATCTGGGTCTTGCAGATGAAATCGGCAGTGCCCTTGATGCCGCTGTTGAACATGCGCTGGCGGCGCGGGCGATGAATGCGCAGTTCCTTGGCCCCTTCGGCAATCGCGTTGTAGTGCTTTTGCAGTTCGTCTTCAGCGTCACGGGCGGCGAAGAAGCCCTTGATCCCGCGACCCTGGGCGAAGTACTGGATGCCAGTGCCGATCAGGATCGCCACAACCATGATCAGGAACATTGGCCACGACAGCATCGCCAGGTAGCCCATGCAACCGAGGGTGACGGTCAGCGAGATGGCCAGGGGGGCGAAGGCGAAGGCGAAGTCGCTGATGGTGTCAACGTCATGCGTCAGCACCGGAATCAGGCGATGGCTGCGATAGCGTTCAATCTGCTCGATCGGTGCCGACAGCACTTTCTCACCCAGCTGTTTGCGCAGGGTGGCGATGATGTGCTGGCCGACATAGTTGGTGCCGATGTCGGAACAGATCGAGCTGAGCAGTGCCAGCACGCACAGGCCGCCGAACAGCGCGACTACGCCTTGGGTCAGACCGGATTCGGAGTGCAGCGCATTATTGATGGTGGCCAGCAGGACCGTGACACTCAGGCCACCGACCATACCCAGAATGACCGACAGTGCGACGACGAGCCGAAAAGGTTTGAGTAGGGTGAACAATTCATGAATTGCACCGCGCGTAGGCTGGGTCATGACAGGACAGTTCCTTGGGTCGTAAGGCAGATACCCAGTAGAACGTCTGATCAGGTGCGTAATTTAGACGGTCGCCGACTGGCGGCGACCGGGGGAGGGGGAGAAGCGTTACTGCCGATTACAACTCACGCACGACACGGAAACCGATCCAGTCGCCACGGGTTTTCGGATCGATGTCGTTGCGGTTGCCCGAGCGGGAGAATACCGGCGCCTCACCCCAGTCATTGCCGCGAATGCGCAGGGTCTCGCAGTTGGGTTCAAGCCACGCGCTGCCATCGGTTGGCGCACCGTTGTAGTCCGGGTGATAGCAGTCTTCGACCCACTCATAGACATTGCCGTGCATGTCGTACAGGCCAAAGGCATTGGCCGGGTAGCTGCCCACCGGCGAGCTGAAGCTGTACCCGTCCGCCGGGCCGTAGGTGTTGGCGTGTTTGGCGATGCTGTAGCCCTTGCCCTCGTCGAACGGGAAGGGGAACGGTCCTTTGGATCCTGCCCGGGCACCGTATTCGCGCTGGGCTTCGCTGAGCATGCTGTATTTCTGCCCGGTTTTTTTCGACAGCCAGGCGACGTAGTTCTTGATGTCCTGGAAATCCATGCACACGGCCGGCTGACGCGGGGTTTGCGGGTAGCGCGGTTTGCTTGCGATGCACTCGCGACCAGGGCGCGTGTCGCCGTTGGCGATCACCGCACCGCTCTCGCGAATGTAGCTGTCCCATTCACCCGCGGTGATCTGGAAGCGGCTCATGGCGAAGGGTTTGGCGAAGGTCACTTCATGCATCGGGCCCTCGTCGGGTTCGCGGCCCACTTCATCCTCCGGCGTGCCCATGGTGAAGGTGCCGGCCGGCAGTACGACCATTTCCGGGCAGTCTTTGCAGTCCTTGAATACTTTGCCTGCGGCAGGCGGTGTCGCGGCCTGCGCGGCGCTCGGCAGCAGACCGGTCATGAGGGCGGCGAGGGCCAGTGCCTTGAGCGCGCTGGCGCCGTGGGCAGGGGTCAACAGATCACGTTTCATGAGTCATCTCGTTTAAAGGAAAGCGGAGTGTCACAACTGTTTGTCGAGTACGGCCATGAAACGCTCGATGTCGTTTTCGCTGTTCAGCAGGCCGGGCGCAATGCGGATCACCGGGCCGACGTCGCGTTCCACTGCGTCACACACCACGCGGTTTTGCATGAGCCGGGCGGCGACCTGATCGCAGTCGCGATCCTTGATCCGGAAGAAGGTGAAACCGGCGGACAGATCGGTGCTGCGGGGTGTCACCAGTTCAATCGAGCGGTGTTCCAGCAAGCGGTTCTTGGCGTAGGTGTTGAGTTCGTGAATGCGCGTTTGCACCTCGCGCTTGCCCAGCGACAAATGCAGCTTGAACGCTTCGTCCAGCGCCCAGCGGTGTTCGAAACTGTGATACCCGCCGGGGGTCATGATGGTCGAGAACGTGGTGGCTTCAGAGAAGGTCGGGATGGTCGGGGTGACGTCCTTGAGTTCGCTGGAACGTGCGCAAATGATCCCGGTGCCACGGGGGCCGAACATCCACTTGTGGGTGCCGGCGATAAAGAAGTCGCAGTGCATGTCGGGGAAGTCGAGGTCGTCGACACCGAAACCATGCACGCCGTCGACGACGTACAGGATGCGATCCTTTTCCTCGCGCTGGCGATTGTGCCGGTCCACCAGTTTGCCGATCTCGCCGATCGGCAGTTTCACGCCGCTGCCCGATTGCACCCAGGTCATGCCCAGTACGCGGGTTTCGGGGCGAATGCCCTGGTCGATACGGGTCAGTATTTCGTCGACGGACGCCTTTGCGCTGCTGTCGAACAACTTCAGTTTGCGCACCTTTACGCCATCTTTCTGTTGGCGATAACCCAGCGTGTAGTGGGTTGAGTAGTGCTCGTGTTCGGTGGTGAGAACTTCCTGATCGGCACGCACATGGATGCCGCCATAGATCAGCGCCAGACCTTCGGTGGTGCTGCCGGTGAGTGCGATCTGTTCGGGCTTGGCCTTGAGGTAGCGACCGGCCCATTCGCGCACGGCTTGCTCGCGTTTTTCGGTTTCACCCAGATCCCAGTCCATCGCTCGTCCGGGATTGCGGTCGAGGGTCACTCGATAGCGTTCGATGGCTTCGCGTACCGGGCGCGGATGGGATGTCACGAGGAAGTTGGCGAAATGCAGATAATCCGGATCCTGATCGAACAGCTGGCGCAATCGGTCCCATTTGTTCCCGGCGAGCGGTTGTGGGTTGGCGGCGCGGGCCGGCAGGTTGATGGCAGCGCCCAGGGGCAGGCCGGCGGCAAGGATGCCGGCCTGCTTGAGGAAAGAACGACGGTTGGTCATGAGTTCTGATCGCTTGTTCGAGAGGTGTCAGCGGTTGACGACAGGTTTGGAGGATTTTTGTACCTGTTCCCAGACCCGCAGGAAGTTCCCGCCCCACAATTTGGCAATGTCGGCCTCGCTGTAACCACGGGAGATCAACTCGGCGGTTACGTTGCGCGCTTCGCTGACGTCCTTCCAGCCGTCCAGGCCGCCGCCGTCGTTGAAGTCGGAACTGATCCCGACATGGTCGATACCGATTTTCTTCACGGCGTAATCAATGGCGTCGCCGAAATCCTTGAGGTTGGCTTTGGGCTCTTCGTCGACGATTGCGTAGAGCTGGCCGGCGTACTCGCCAAAGCGTTGTTCCGGCCACACGGTGATGATCGGGTCGCCCGGCATCAGTGCCATCTCCAGGCCCTGCAACGGCTGCAGGTCAAACCTGGCCCGCAATGCGTTGAGCTTGTCCTGGGTCGCCTGGCTCAACGGGCGCAAGTAAGTCGGGAAACCGACGATCTGCACCACGCCGCCGCTGTTCTTGATCAGTTGCATTTCCTGGTCGCTGATATTGCGCGGGATATCCACCAGCGCCCGCGGTGCCGAATGGGAGGCCACGATCGGTGCGCGACTCAGCTGTGCGACCTGTTCCAGTGCCTTGGTCGACATCTGCGAGACATCGATGATGACGCCCAGATCGTTGAGGCGATGCACGGCTTGCTTGCCAATGTCCGACAGACCGCCAAGCGCGTCGCGGGTGTCGTTGAAAAACGGCAGTGGTCGCGAAGAATCGGCCCAGTCGTTGTTGCCCACGTAACTGAAGCCGAACATGCGCATGCCGCGTGCGGCCCACTTGTCCAGGGCGTTCAGATCATTGCCCAGTGGATAGGCGTTGAGCATGCTCATGAAAATCGCAAACTTACCTTCGCCATGCAGGCGGCGGAAATCGTCCGGGGTGTAGGCGATGGCAACCTGATTGGGGAAATCGCGCACCAGGGAGCTGATGATCTTGTAGCGGGTTTCCTGTTCCAAGCGTGCTTCTTCGACAAACCCGGCAGTCGGACGGTGTGGCGCGTTGGCGCCGTTCCAGATTTCCGGCCAGCCGAAGATCGTCAGGGCGGCCCCGGACAGGCGTCCGCGGGCGGTTTTCACCAGATCGAACTGGCCGCTGCCATCCTTGTCGGCTTCGTTGCCGGCCGTGCCGAAATCCAGCGGCACGGTGATGTGGCTGTCGAAAGAGAGGATGCGATCCTGCAGCGCATCGGCTTGCTGCATGACTTTGACCGGGTAACCGGGATTGTCCTTGAACCAGTGCTCCCAGACCGCAAAGCCTGCGGCAGCACTGATCGCCAGGGCCAGCGGCAGGCCGATGTAAAGAGCCTTTTTCGAACGTGGTTTTGTCATTGCCATCTCAGTCAGGTTCGCCGTCGAGGTGCAGGCGCAGGGGCCTTTGCTATCTGGGTGGAACGACTGAGCAGCCGGGTAATTTAGGTCTGGCGCAAAAGAACACAGTTTGAGGCAGGCACTGCCCAGGGCTGCGATCTTTCCGGGACGCCATAAATTTCCCTCTGCAACAAACGTTCTAGCTTGGATAAAGCCTGCTTCATGGCTGACACAGGTAGGGCAATGAAGATTTCTCGACGATGGTTCATGGCGGGCCTGGCATTGACCGGCGCCGCTGTGCCTGCAGCGTATTTTGGGCATCGTGAATGGACGAAGCCGGATCCGACGATCACCCCGGGTGAGGCGTCGTTCGATATCGCGGATGTTGCCGGGCAGCGCCTGGCGGATGCGCTGCGCGGTGTCTGGCAGATTCGTTTCGAGGGCCATGACGCCGGTATCGCGGGTTTGCCCGGAGACGGTCTGGAAGTGTTTCTCGATGTTGCCCACAAAGGGCGCGGCGTGACCGGTTTTCTCGACACGGCCGAGCGTTTGCGCTCGTCACAGGCGCCGCGCTATCGAATTCTCGCGGACCTCGCCGACGTCAAAGCCTCGCAATTGAGTTGGCGTCTGGTCAGCACATCGGCGGCCGACGGTGCACCGGACTACGAATTCAACATGGCGCTGGATGAAGTCTGGGGCGGTTTCGGCAACGCCGGCAGCGGCAGCCTCAGCGGGCGCGTCCTCAACCTTGATCGACCCTTGATGCTGCCGGCGCAGGACCATCGTTTCATTGCCGTCAAGCGTGTGTTCCCCGAGGCCCGCGAACGCACAGGGTTGAACCCGACGTTGCTGGCCTGGCTGATCTCTCCCGAGCACCGCTTGTTCCATCAGCTCTGGCACGCCAGCCGCGACAAGTGGCATACCTTGAGCGAGGAAAAACGCGGCGCCCTGCGCGGTATCGGCTGGCAGCCCGGCCCGCGTGACAAGGAGCGTGACGCCCGTGGCCCGCGCAAGGATCGCAATGGTTCGGGGATCGATTTCTTCTTCATGCACCGCCACATGCTGGGCACGGCGCGTTCAATGCAGGATCTGCCGTCGTGGCTGCATTTTCCGCTGCCGCAGCCGGAGTTGATCCGCGATCGCCAGGGTTTCGCCGCCTACTTCGACAACCACGACGGCACTTCGCTGCCGCCGACCTGGCTGGCCGAGGACGATGACGAATATTCGCAATGGGTCAGCGACATCAAGACGGCCGAGACGTATCACAGTAATTTCCTGGTGTGGGAATCGCGCTACCGTGACCCGCGCTACCTGGCCAAGCTGACCCTGGGACAGTTTGGCTCGGAAGTTGAACTGGGGCTGCACGACTGGCTGCACATGCGCTGGGCGTCCGTGCCGCGCGATCCTTCCAACGGGCAACCGGTGCCGTTTGCGCGTGATCCGGCCGATTTTTCCGCGCGCTGGTACGCCGCTGAAAACGATTTCCTGGGTGATCCGTTCTCCTCTCATGTGAGCCCGGTGTTCTGGGCGTTCCATGGCTGGATCGATGATCGCCTGGAGGACTGGTTCCGCGCGCACGAACGCTTTCATCCGGGCGAAGTCAGTCGCTTGCAGGTCAATGGTGTGCCGTGGTTTGCGCCGGGACGCTGGGTGGAAGTCGCCGATCCGTGGCTCGGGCCGATCACTCACGGCTGCAGCACGGTGCCGGGCCTGCAGCCTGGCAAGTCCGTGGAGATGGATCCGGAAACCATGAAGCTGGCCCTGCGCATCACCTTCAGTGACGACGAGAAGGTGTTGTCGTCGTTGTTCCGCAAGGTGCCGCGGCGTCCATGGTATGCGCGTCATCTGAAGCCCAAACAGACGCCGGTCTGAGACGCTCTTCACTGCACTCGCCGGCAGGTCGACGCCCACGCATTCAGTTGCATCGATGAATGTTGTGGGCTTCGGCCTGCTGGCGATTGCATTCGCAGGTCAGCGTGATGCCAGTGTCTGCCAGCCGCCGCCCAACGCCTTGTACAACGCGATGCTTGCCTGCATTCGCGACAATCGCAACTGCACATTCAAGTCCTGCGCGGCATAGAGCGTGCGTTGGGTTTCCAGTACCGTCAGCAAGTCCTCTGCGCCGGCCTGGTAGCGACTCTGGGCGATGTCGAACGCCGTCTGCGCTTGCCGCAGTTCCTCGCTTTGCCATTGCCGTTGTTCATCGAGGCCGCGAATGCTGTTCAAGGCTTTTTCGACATCGGCGAAGCCGTTGATGATCGCGCCGCGATAGTTCTGCAGCAGTTCATCCTGACGTGCAGTGGCCTTGTCGCGCTCTGCGCCGAGACGACCGTTATTGAAGACCGGCCCGATGAGTCCGGCGGTCAGGTTATAGAAGGGGCTGCGCAGAACGTCGCGGAACTGGTCGGCCCCCGAGCCGATACTGGCACTCAAAGTGACAGTGGGCAGCATCGCGGCGCGGGCGACTTTGACGTCGGCCTTGGCGGCGGCCAGTTGTGCTTCGGCACGGGCGATGTCCGGGCGGCGATTGAGCAGATCGCTTGGCACGCCCGCGGCGATTTCCGGCCAATGCAGTTGATCGAACGATTCCCGGTTCAGCGCAAGTTCCTGAACCGGGCGACCCAGCAGGGCTGCAAGGCTGATTGAAGCGTCCCGGGCCTGTTGCTGCACCCGCGGCAATTGCCGTAGCTGGGCGGCTACCAGGCTTTTCTGCTGAGCCAGTTCCAGGGCGGTTGCCGAGCCTGAGTCAAAACGCGTTTGCACCAGTTTCAAAACGTTCTGCGCGTTGGTCAGATTGAGTTCGGCAATGCGGCTCTGCTCGCGCAGCGACAAGGTTTGCGCATAGGTGTCGGCGACACTGCCGAACAAGGTCAACTCCACCGTGGCGCGGTCGAACTCGCTGGCCTGCAAGGCGAATTGCGCACTGTCGCGCAAGGCCTGTTTGCCACCCCAGAAGTCGATTTCGTAACTGGCATTCAGATTGGCGTCGAAGTAATCCACGGCCTTGTTGCTGCTGTCGGCGTCCAGTTGGCTGTAGCCATTGCCGCGCAACAGTTTCTGCCGATTGGCATTGAGCCTGGCCTGCACTTCAGGCAGTTGTGAGCCGCCGGCGATCACGGTGCCGGCCCGGGCCTGGCGTACCCGGGCCATGGCGGCGGCGAGGTCGAAACTGCCGGCGCGAGCCTGTTCGATCAGACGATCAAGTTCCTGGCTGCCGAATTGTTTCCACCATTGCGCATTGATGCGGTCGACGCTGGCGCCGTGGGGCGATTGCCAGTTGGCGGGCGGTTGCAACCCGCTGTCGGGACGCTGGGCGGGACTGCCGCAGGCGCTGAGCAACAGGCACACGGTCAATAAACTGAGGCGCGGTTTCATAGATCGATCATTCACTGGTAAGGGCCGTGACCGGGTCGAGCCGGGCAGCTTTGCGGGCCGGCATGAAGCCGAAGACAACGCCGGTGACAAGGGCGCAGCCAAAAGCGCCGAGCACCGCCAGCAACGAGAAGGCGACGGCAACGTCGCTGAGGATCAGCACGCCGCCGACGATCAGCGCCAAGCCAATCCCGGTGATCCCGCCGACCACCGAGAGCATCACCGCTTCGGTGAGGAACTGCCGCAGAATGTCGCGCTGGCGAGCGCCGGTGGCCATGCGAATGCCGATCTCGCGGGTGCGTTCGCGCACGGTCATGAGCATGATGTTCATCACGCCGATCCCGCCGACCAGCAGCGAAATCGCCGCAATCGAACCGAGCATCAGCGACAGGGTATTTTGCGTGCGCGCTTCGGCCTGGATCATGGCGGCGTTGTTGGTCAGTTCGAAATCCTTTTTGCCGTTGTGCAGGCGCAGCATCAATTGCTCGATGGCGTGTTCGGCTTCCTTGACCTTGCGTGCATCCGCCGCGGCGATGGCGACGTATTCCGGATTGCGCGTGCCGAACAGCCGCACGCTGGCAGCGGAGTAGGGGATGGCGATGCGGTCGTCGCTGTCCTGATCGCCGGAGCTGGCGCCTTTTTCCTGGAGCACGCCGACCACCTGGAACGGCACGTTCTCGATCAGGATGTATTGGCCGATGGGGTTGAGCACATCCTTGAGCAGTTTGTCGCGAACCTTCTTGCCGATCACCGCCACCGCGCTGGCGTTGCGCTCATCGGCATCGGTGAAGTAGCTGCCCTCGACCACCGGCCAGTTGAAGATCGCCGGGAAGTTGGTGTCGTTGCCGCCGACGTAGCTCATGTGGTCGGCGTTGCCAAACCGCACACCAGCCTCCGCGCCGTTGACCGGCATGATCCGTTTGACCTGCGGCAGGCTGGCCAGCGCCGCCACGTCATCGAGGGTGATGATGCCGGGCGGCGTGCGCGGATTGGGTGCCGAGCCGCTGAGGTAAATGATGTTCGAACCGAAAGCCCCCATCTGCGCCATGACCTGACGCTTGCTGCCTTCGCCCACTGCGAGCATGACCACCACCGAAGCGACGCCGATGATGATCCCGAGCAGGGTCAGCGCGGTGCGGAAGCGATTGATCCACATCACCCGCCATGCGGCGTGCAGAGCGTCCACCAGTTCGCCTTTCCAGGCCCCCGAGGCTTGTGCGCCCTCGGTCAGGCGTTTGCGCAGGTCGACCGCTTGCAGGGCGCCGGGGCTGGCTGTAGTCCGGGCGTCGGGACTGTCCTGGGCGCTGTCGCTGATGATCAGGCCGTCGCGGATCTCGATAATGCGCTTGGCCCGCGCTGCGACTTCGCGGTCGTGGGTGATCAGGATCACCACGTGGCCCTGGCTCGCCAGCTCGTCAAGCAACGCCATGACTTCTTTGCCGCTGTGGCTGTCGAGGGCGCCGGTGGGTTCGTCGGCGAGGATGATGTGGCCGCCGTTCATCAGTGCCCGGGCGATCGACACCCGCTGCTGCTGACCGCCTGACAATTGATGGGGGCGGTTGCCGGTGCGCGAGGCCAGGCCGAGGCGGTCGAGCAGGGCGGCAGCGCGGGCGTGGCGTTCGGCGGCGGGAGTGCCGGCGTAGATTGCCGGCATCTCGACGTTCTCCTGGGCCGAGCCGGACGGAATCAGGTGATAGCCCTGAAACACGAAACCGAAGGCTTCGCGCCGCAGCCAGGCCAACTCGTCGGTGTCGAGGTCGGCGACGTTTTCCCCGGCGAAACGGTATTCGCCGCAGGTGGGCCGGTCGAGGCAGCCGAGGATGTTCATCAGCGTCGATTTGCCGGAGCCGGACGCGCCGACAATCGCCACGAATTCCCCGGCGTGGATCGACATGTCGATCCCGCGCAACACATGCACTTCAGGGGCGTCGCCACCGCCGTAGGATTTGCGGATGTCCCGCAGGTCGATCAAGGGCGTCTGCATTTAGCCACCGCTGCCGTCGGCCGGGCCGATCAACAGGTGATCGCCTTCGTTCAAGCCTTCCAGCACCTGGACTTTCAAGCGGTCGCTGATGCCGGTGTGCACTTCACGGGACTGGATGTCGCCATTGGCGGCCATCACCTGCGCGGTCTGCCGGTTCGCGGTGGCTGTGCCTTGCAGGGCGGCAACCGGTGCAGTGAGAACGTCTTTGGCCTGGCTGGCGACGAAGAATACCTGGGTGGTCATTTCCGCCATCAGTGCGTTGTCGGCGTTGTCGACATCCAGCAGCACGGTATAGAGCACCACGCGCGCGCTGCCGCTTTTGCTGGAACTGGCAGGACTGCCGCCGCCCTGGCTGGTCTGATCCAGGGGTTTGGGCGGTACCGGCAGGATTTGCCGCACGGTGCTGGTCCAGCGTCGATGGCCGCCGCTGAGGGTAGTGAAGTAGGCGGTCATGCCCGGTTTGACGTGGCCGATGTCGGCTTCGGAAACTTCCGCCCACACGGTCATCGGCGACAGCTTGGCGATCCGCAGGATCAGCGGTGTCTGTTGTTGGGCGTTGAGGGTCTGGCCTTCGCGGGCATCGAGGGCAACCACGGTGCCGGCCATTGGCGCATAAATGCGGGTATAGCCGAGCTCGGCCTGATCGCTGCGCAGGCTGGCTTCGGCCTGACGGATCTGGGCCTGGAACATGTCGATGCGCGCCTGGGTGGCTTTCAGTTCGGCGCGGGCGGTCTGCACGTCTTCTTCGCGGGTGGCACCGCCAGCGGCCAGGTTCTGCTGACGCTGGTATTTCTGCTGCGCGAGCTCGTGCTGGGCTTTCTGTTCCTGCAACTGGGCCTTGAGGTTTTCGATGGAGAAACGTCCGGCGTCGAGTTTGGCTTTCTGGGTGGACGGATCGATTTCCACCAGCAGTTGACCTTCCTTGACCACGTCGCCGACTTCCACATGAATCTTGCGGATCTGCCCCGACGCCTGGGCGCCGACGTCCACATAACGCCGTGGTTGCAGGGTGCCCAGCGCGGTGACGCTGCTTTCGATATCGCCGCGGGTCACTTGCACGGTGGCGAACTTGTCCCGTCCTGGAGGCAGGATCTGCCAGGCGGCGTAGGCGACAACAGGGATCAGACAAAGGACTACGAGCAGGGCGCGTCGGGCGGGGCGGGGACGTTTCATGCAGGGTTCCGGCCAGTGGAAATCGGCCCGTCATTCAGAGGGGTGCGCAGGATCGGGCACCGTTGAACGCTGCCGCAGGGCGCGACAGACACGGGGGGCTGTCCTGTAAACGATGAAAGCGGAGGGGAATTTAAGCGGCGACACAGGTTGTTACAGCAATCTGTAGGTATAGCCGGACACTATTTGTCGGGCAACGACAAACACCACTTTAAATCTATATGAGAATTACTATAAATTACGCGCCTCAAGTTGCCACTATCTTGCTACTGCCTTGTGCGGCTCAGCAGAACGGTGTGCTCAAGGACAGAACCCGCATTCAGGCGGCCGGGAGTCATGTTGGAAAACTACTATCGAGAGCTGGTGTGTTTCCTGAACGCCAAGCTCGGCAACCGTCAGGTGGCCGAAGATGTGGTGCATGACGCTTATGTGCGGGTCCTGGAGCGTTCCAGCGATACGCCGATCGAACAACCCCGGGCCTTCCTTTATCGCACCGCGCTGAACCTGGTGATCGACGACCACCGGCGCAATGCCCTGCGTCAGGTCGAGTCGCTGGAAGTGCTCGACAGCGAAGAGCGCTATTTCACCCCGTCTCCCCACAGCACCCTCGATCATGGTCAACGTCTGGAGATGTTGCAGCGTGCGCTGGCCGAGCTTTCACCGCTGTGCCGCGAGAGCTTTCTGTTGCGCAAGATCGAAGGCCTGTCGCACCCCGAGATCGCCGAGCGCCTTGGCATTTCCAAGGCTCTGGTGGAAAAGCACATCGTCAACGCCATGAAACATTGCCGCGTGCGCATCAAGCAATGGGATGCCCATTGAGCCGTCGTCGTTAAATTTCATTTCACTGTCCTCGTTCCTACTCAACAGACGATCTGCTGTCCTGCTCCGGGCCGGCCGGTCACCCAAGCTCTTCCTCCGCGCTGTTCGGGGTTCATCCAGAGGACACTGGAAATGACACAGGCAATTGCATCGCCCATCGTTCACGACCTGATCGGCGTCGGTTTCGGCCCTTCGAACCTGGCGCTGGCCATCGCTCTGCAAGAGCGCGGCCCGATCCAGGGCGAGCTGGATGTGCTGTTTCTCGACAAGCAACCCAACTACAGCTGGCACGGCAATACCCTGTCGACCCAGAGCGAGCTGCAGATTTCCTTCCTCAAGGATCTGGTGACCCTGCGCAACCCGACCAGCCCGTATTCGTTCGTCAACTACCTCAAGCACCACGGTCGTCTGGTGGACTTCATCAACCTCGGGACCTTCTACCCGTGCCGCATGGAGTACAACGACTACCTGCGCTGGGTGGCCGCGCAGTTCACCGAACAGAGCCGCTATGGCGAAGAAGTGCTGACCATCGAGCCGGTGCTGCACAACCATCAGGTTGAAGCGCTGCGGGTGATTTCCCGTGGTACGGACGGCCAGCAGTTCGTGCGCACCGCGCGTTCCGTTGTGGTCAGCGCCGGCGGCACGCCACGCATTCCCGAGGCGTTCAAGGCGCTGAAGGGCGACGGTCGGGTGTTCCACCACTCGCAGTACCTGGCGGAAATGGCCAAGCAGCCGTGCGTGAACAATCAGCCGATGAGCATCGCGATCATCGGTGGCGGGCAGAGCGCGGCGGAAGCCTTTATCGATCTGAACGATTCGTTCCCGTCGGTGCAGGTCGACATGATCCTGCGCGGCTCGGCCCTGAAACCGGCGGACGACAGCCCGTTCGTCAACGAAGTGTTCTCGCCGGAATTCACTGATCTGATCTTCCAGCAGAAGAGCAGCGAGCGTGAGCGTCTGGTCAACGAGTACCACAACACCAACTACTCGGTGGTCGACATCGACCTGATCGAACGCATCTACGGCATCTTCTACCGCCAGAAGGTCTCCGGTGTTGCCCGTCATGCGTTCCGTACCCTGACCACCGTCGAGCAAGCCACCGCCACCGAACGCGGTATCGAACTGACTGTGCGCAACAACGCCACCGGCGAAGTCACCGTGCGTGTCTACGACGCGGTCGTGCTGGCCACCGGTTACGAGCGTCAGATGCACCGCAAACTGCTCGCGCCGCTGGAAGAGTACCTGGGCGACTTCGAAGTCGATCGCAACTACAAGCTGATCACCGACGAGCGCTGCAAGGCCGGCCTGTACATGCAGGGCTTCTGCCAGGCCAGCCATGGTCTGAGCGATACGCTGTTGTCGATCCTGCCGATCCGTGCGGACGAGATTGCCGGCTCGCTGTATGAGCATGGCAAGAACCGTGGGCACAGCCGTTCGATGGCGGATCTGTTGCTGGCGACTGCCAGCTAAGTATTCTTTCAGCCTCCACACTGATCATTCCCACGCTCTGCGTGGGAATGCCTCAAGGGACGCTCCGCGTTCCAATGGGGCGCAGAGCGTCCCCGGCTGCATTCCCACGCAGAGCGTGGGAACGATCTCGGCGATCTCGGGGGCAATCCTGAACCCTTCCTGAACACCCGACACATTCCCCGACACACTTCCTTTTCCGGGTTTACTCTCCAGATATCGGGGCGTAAGCTTCGCGCGTTTTCATCAATAGCGGAGACCCACAGTGGGTACTTGTTCGAGTGACAGTTGTCGGCCGGTCCTTGTAACCGGCGGATTCTCGGCAAGATAACGCGCATTCCTTTGTGCCGTTGTCTCGCCGAACAGCGAGCAGCGGCATCCCGATCATGACCGGTCCCGGTCATGTCCCGACGTCCTTCTCATCGACACTGAAAAGCCTGTGAAGTCGACTTCATCGTCGTCATTGCAGCCTATCGACACGCCTGTCTTTCTGACCGGCGCGCCACGCCTTGCCGTGCCGGTTTTGCGGTGCCCAGGACGAGGACGTACCTGCTCGACGGTTTCCCGGCTGACCATAGGGGCAACAGCCATGAAACTTACGCTCAAGGAATTTTTCGCAGGCTTCCTGCGGACCCGTCACATCGCCCGGCACTTCCGTCGCCTGGCCTTGCTGGAAACCCTCGGCGACACCACGGTCAGCCGTGAAGTGCCGCCCACTCTGGCCAATACACTGGTGGACGCCGCCCATTGCGACAGCGGCGTGCTGCTGACGAACCTCGGCACCCACACCGACGGCCTGACCGATTTCGAAGTCGATGTGCTGCGTGCGCAGCATGGCCTCAACGAAGTCGAACACGAGCAACCGCTGCCGTGGTGGACCCACCTGTGGCATTGCTACAAAAACCCTTTCAATCTGCTGCTGACCCTGTTGGCGGTGATCTCGTGGCTGACCGAAGACCTCAAGGCCGCCATCGTGATTTTCTCGATGGTGGTGTTGTCGACGCTGCTGCGCTTCTGGCAGGAAAGCAAATCCAATCAGGCGGCCGATGCGCTCAAAGCGATGGTCAGCAACACTGCCACCGTGCTGCGCCGGGATGCGCCGCGTGCTGAACTGCCGATCAAACAACTGGTGCCCGGCGATCTGATCGTGCTGTCGGCCGGCGACATGATTCCTGCCGATTGTCGGGTGCTCAGCGCCAAGGACCTGTTCGTCAGCCAGGCAGCGATGACCGGTGAATCGATGCCGGTAGAGAAATTCCCGCGTCAGGCCGATCGCGATACGCGCAATCCGCTGGAGCTCGACAACATTCTGTTCATGGGCACCAACGTGGTGTCCGGCACGGCGGTGGCGGTGATTCTCACCACCGGCAACAGCACCTATTTCGGTGCGTTGGCGCAGCGGGTCGGGGCGACTGATCGCGCGGTGACTTCGTTTCAGCAAGGCGTGAACAAAGTCAGCTGGCTGCTGATCCGCTTCATGTTCGTGATGGCGCCGCTGGTGTTGTTCATCAACGGTTTCACCAAGGGCGACTGGACCGAAGCACTGTTGTTCGCGCTGTCGATTGCCGTGGGCCTGACCCCGGAAATGCTGCCGATGATCGTCACCTCGACCCTGGCCAAAGGCGCGGTGTTCCTGTCGCGCAAGAAAGTCATCGTCAAACGCCTGGACGCGATCCAGAACTTCGGCGCCATGGACGTGCTGTGCACCGACAAGACCGGCACCCTGACCCAGGACAAAATTTTCCTGGCACGCAACGTCGACGTCTGGGGCGAAGACTCCGATGACGTGCTGGAAATGGCCTACCTCAACAGCTACTACCAGACCGGCCTGAAAAACCTGCTGGATGTGGCAGTGCTGGAGCACGTGGAAATCCACCGTGAGCTGAAGGTCGGCACGGCGTTTCGCAAGGTCGATGAAATCCCGTTCGACTTCAACCGCCGGCGCATGTCGGTGGTGGTCGAAGGGCGCGGTCAGCCGCATCAACTGATCTGCAAGGGGGCGGTGGAAGAGGTTCTGTCGGTGTGCAGCCGGGTTCGTCACGGTGAAGTGGACGAAGCCTTGAGCGATGAATTGCTGGCGAAAATCCGTCAGGTCACAGCAGCATTCAACGCTGAAGGCCTGCGCGTGGTAGCGGTGGCGGCCCGCTCGATGCCGCAAGGGCGCGACACTTACAGCCTGAGCGACGAGCAGGAGCTGACGCTGATCGGTTACGTGGCGTTTCTCGATCCACCCAAGGAAAGCACCGCGCCGGCGCTCAAGGCCCTGGCCGAACACGGCGTGGCCGTGAAAGTGCTGACCGGCGACAACGAACTGGTGACCGCCAAGATCTGCCGCGAAGTGGGCCTGGCCCAGCAAGGCCTGCTGATGGGCAATGACATCGAACGCATGAGTGATGCTGAACTTGCGGTGGCGGTGGAAACCACCAACGTGTTCGCCAGGCTGACGCCGTCGCACAAGGAGCGCATCGTGCGCATCCTCAAGGGCAACGGTCATGTGGTCGGGTTCATGGGTGACGGCATCAACGACGCGCCGGCGCTGCGCACCGCAGACATCGGGATTTCCGTGGACAGCGCGGTGGACATCGCCAAGGAAGCGGCCGACATCATCCTGCTGGAGAAGAGCCTGATGGTACTGGAGGAGGGCGTGCTGGAAGGGCGCCGGACCTTCGCCAACATGCTCAAGTACATCAAGATGACCGCCAGCTCGAACTTCGGCAACGTGTTCTCGGTGCTGGTGGCCAGTGCGTTCATTCCGTTCCTGCCGATGCTGCCGATGCACCTGCTGGTGCAGAACCTGCTGTATGACATTTCGCAGATCGCGATCCCGTTCGACAACGTTGACGACGAAATGCTGAAACAGCCGCAGCGCTGGCAGCCGGGTGATGTGGGGCGCTTCATGCTGTTCTTCGGCCCGATCAGCTCGATCTTCGACATCACAACGTTCGCCTTGATGTGGTACGTGTTCGATGCCAACACCCCGGATCACCAGACCCTGTTCCAGTCCGGCTGGTTCGTCGTGGGACTGCTGACCCAGACGCTGATCGTGCACATGATCCGCACGCCGAAGATTCCGTTCCTGCAAAGCCGTGCGGCCATGCCGTTGCTGGTGATGACCGCAATCATCATGGCCGTGGGCATCTTCCTGCCGATGGGACCGCTGGCGCACTACTTCAAATTGCAGGCGCTGCCGTCGATGTACTTCGTGTTCCTGCCGGTGATCCTGCTGGCGTACATGGCACTGACTCAGGCCGTGAAAGGCTTCTACATCCGCCGGTTCGGCTGGCAGTAACAGGCAAGTTTCCCCCCCTTGTGGGAGCAAGGGGGGGGTCAAGGAGTTCGACATGCAAGCCATCAACAATCTCAACCTCACCTCATTGCTCGACACCCTGGTCAGTCTCAGCGCGGCCTTCATCCTCGGCGGCCTGATCGGCTTCGAACGCCAGTACCGGCAACGCACGGCGGGTTTGCGCACCAACGTGCTGGTGGCGGTCGGTGCGGCGATTTTCGTCGACATGGCCAACCGTCTGGCCGGTGCCGAAGGTGCGGTGCGGGTGGTCGCCTACGTGGTGTCCGGTATCGGCTTTCTCGGTGCCGGGGTGATCATGCGCGAAGAGGGCAACGTGCGCGGCCTCAACACCGCCGCCACACTCTGGACCTCGGCAGCGGTCGGCGCCTGTGCCGGCGCCGACCTGCTGGCCGAAGCGGTGCTGGGCACCTTGTTCGTGCTCGCCGCCAACACCTTGCTGCGGCCGATCGTCAACAACATCAACCGTCAGCCGCTCGATGTGGTTTCGGCAGAAGTCACCAACATCGTTTACGTCATCGCCCGGCGTTCGCAGCAGAAAGCCGTGTTTGCGCTGCTTGAAGCCGAGCTGGAACGCAGCAATTACCCGGCCAGTGATGTCGATGTGCACGCTTTCGGAGCCGATGAAATCGAGATCGAAGCCACTCTGGCGACGACTTCGGTGGACGGTGATGAGCTGGATGCGCTGGTAGCGCGAATCTCGACCTCGGCGCTGGTGGTGCAGGCGTTCTGGAGTCCGAGTACCACGGAGTAACTTTTTTGTCCGGATGAGTGACATCTTTTTTCGGAAAAGTCCTACAGAGCATGCCTCGGCGCTTGGGTAGTCTTGCCGCCACTTGAAGCGACTACCCGGACTTTCACGTTGACCGACAAAACCCTGCGCATCCTGATCGCCGACTTGCAGCACTTTCACCGGATGAAGATCGAGCGCCTGTTCAACGGGCTCGATTACTACCGCATTGCCCCGGTGCAAAACCTTGCCGAACTGCTGACGCTGGTCGATTACGGCTGTGAGCCATTCGATGTCCTGGTGATCAATGCCGAACTGGCGGGCGGGATAGCGGATCTTCGTGGTTTCCTGTTTGATCATCCGCAAGTCCGGCGGGCGCTGGTCTACGGTGAACCGGCGGACGCCTCAGGGGTTCCCGAGCACTTTGGCGCAAAGATCATCACCAGTCCTGCGCCTCTGCCTTCAATCCGCGCGATCGAGCAGTTGATGACTTCGGTCGAGGCTTCATTTGGGCCCTCATCGGGCGCTCAATCACAGATCGCTCTATCGAACAACTGTCAGATCTGACAGGTGATCCAGCGTTCACACCGTGCAACAGTTGTAGCGCGGCTACCAATAGTCCCGTTCATGCAAGATCGGCGGCGTCATGGCATGTATTCGCCTCGGGAGTGGTCATGGGTTCAGCATTGATCGTCGATGATCATCCGGTGGTGGTGGGTGCCCTTCGCCTGGTTCTGGAGTCGGCGGGTTACCAACCGATTCATGTGACTACCAGCGGTGTCGATGTGGTGCCAATGCTCCGGGAGCACGCGCCGGAACTGGTCGTGCTCGACCTGAAGCTCAACGGATTCGGTGGTCTGGAGGTGTTGGCGCGCATCAGGGCCGTCGGGCTGGTCTGCAAGGTGGTGATTTTCACCTCGGCCGATCCTGAACACTATCTGATGCGCTGCCGACGTGCGGGGGCGATGGCTTTTGTCGCCAAGTCCGCCTCGATGCAGCATTTGCAAAATGCAATCAAGGCCGTGCGGTCGGGTTATACCTACTTCCCCGAAATGCCTGCGGTCAATACCGGGCAAACCGAAGCGCATCGCGATGAGCGAGAGCTGATCGCACTTCTGTCCACCCGTGAAATGGAGATCATGCTGAAGCTGGCCAGAGGCGAGTCCAACAAGCACATTGCTCTGGCGATGAACCTCAGTCACAAAACCATCAGTACCTACAAGACCCGCTTGATGCAGAAACTCGGAGTGACCTCGCTGGTGGTCTTGCGAGAGTTCGTCAAACGCAACGGCCTGTTTTGATCGGTTGCCCCATGATAGGTCGTCTGCGGGTTGTGCTTCTGTCGATACTGTTGCTTGCAAGCGCAGTGCACGCCTCCGAGGCGCAAAGGCTGGAAATCGTCTCCCGCACCCGTCTGGAGGGGGTGCAGATTCGTCTGGATGAGCAGGACAGACAGTGGCTGAGCGCGCACCGGGTATTGCGCATCGGTGCCTCCTGGCCGGATTACCCGCCCTTTGAACTGACCCGCAAACGCCATGAACTGGAAGGTCTCACGGCCGATTACGCCGACGCGATCGCCCAGATACTTAACATTGCCGTCGAGGTCTGGTGCTATCCCGACCGCGAAAGCGCCATGGCCGCCCTCAAGGCCGGGGAACTTGACCTGCTGGGCACGTCGAACAACTTCGAAATCGCCGATCCCCAACTGATGCTGTCGCGCGCCTATGCCGAGGATCAGCCGATGTGGCTGACCCGGCTCAATGAGGCGTTGCCGAGTGATCTCACCGGCAAACGCATCGCCATGGTGGACGACTATCTGCCCGCTTCGACCATCGAAGAGGCTTACCCGCAAGCTTCCCTGCAGCGCTATCGATCGATCCTCGATGCCCTCGGCGCCGTCGCGTTTGGCCGGGATGATCTGTACCTCGGCGATTTCATCAGCGCCAGCTACCTGATCAACACCCATTTTCAAAACGACCTGCAACTGGCCGGGCCCTCGGGCCTGGACGCCAACCCCTTCGGTTTTGCCCTGACCCGCAGCAACAACCGCTTGAAACGTCTGGTCGACAAAGCCCTGCTGGCGATTCCCATGGAGCAGCGGCTGGCGATGGAGCTGCGCTGGAGTGCCGGGCGCGCCGACAGGGCGGCGCAGTCGCGGGTAAGCCTGAGCGACAGCGAGCAACAATGGCTGGATCAGCATCCGGTAGTGCGGGTCGGTGCTGTCGATGACTTTGCGCCACTCGCGTTCTTTGACGCCGACGGTCGCTTCAGTGGGCTGGCGGCCCAACTGCTCAACCTGATCAGTCAGCGCAGCGGGCTGACGTTCGAGGTGGTGCGCGGTCAGTCTCTGGATCGTCAGGTCGAACAACTCAGAAGCGGAAAACTGGACCTGTTGTCTGTGATGACACTGAGCCGCGAGCGCGAAACAGAAATGCTGTTCACCCGGTCGTACGTCAACAGCCCCTTTGTGCTGATTGCCGATTCGAAGGCGCAGGGGCCGCGTAGCCTGGACGACATGACGGGCAAGCGTGTGGCGCTTTATCGCGGCGATCCGTTGCGTGATTACCTGCTGGAGCATGTGCCGCAGATCAACCTGATCGAGTTGCCGAGTCCGGCCGATGGCACACGGGCGCTGCTCGATGGTCGGGCTGATGCGACATTGAGTTCGTTGCTGGTAGCGCGCTACCAGATCGATCACCAGTACCGCGATCGCTTGCGGATTGTCTCCACGCTGGGCGATCAGCCGGCCCGGGTTGCCATGGCCACGGCGCTCGACTCGCCTCAGTTGCAATCGATTCTGAACAAGGCACTGCTGAGCATCGCGCCGCAGGAAATCGACGGCCTGGTCGCACGCTGGAGTCGTAACGTGGTGCTGCAAGACAGCTATTGGCAGCGTCATCGCGAGCAAATATTGCGCGGGTTTGCCGTTGCTGCCGGGTTGCTGTTGCTGGCATTGGGCTGGATCGGTTTTCAGCGTCGGCAGATCCGCCAGCGTCAGCAATGGCTCAGTCAGTTGCAGGAGGCCAAGGAGGCGGCCGACGAAGCCAATCGTGCCAAAAGTACGTTTCTGGCGACCATGAGTCATGAAATCCGCACACCGATGAATGCCCTGACCGGCATGCTCGAACTGGCGCTCAAACGTGCCGATGAAGGCGTGACCGATCGCCAGGCTATCGAAGTCGCGTCCACTGCCGGGCAGCAATTGCTGGCATTGATCGGCGACATTCTCGACATCGCACGCATCGAGTCCGGGCATTTGTCACTGGCCCCCGAGCGCGCCAATCTGCGCGAAGTGGTCGTGTCGGTGTGTCGGATTTTCGAGGGTCTGGCCCGGCAGAAACAATTGTTGTGGCATGTCGAACTGGATGAGCTCAGCAACGTCGAGGTGATGCTCGATCCCCTGCGTTTCAAGCAAGTGCTGTCGAACCTGCTGAGCAATGCCATCAAATTCACCGACAACGGCGAAGTGAGCCTGCGCTTGCGCGTGTTCGCAGAACGGGACGGGCTGATTGAAGTGGGCGTGATCATCGAAGACAGTGGGCGGGGGATCAGCATTGAGGATCAGCAGCGACTGTTCAGTCCGTTTGTACAGGTCGGCGATCATCAGTCCGTGGCGCATGGCGGTTCAGGTCTGGGGTTGGTGATCAGTCGCAACCTGTGCCGGATGATGGGCGGTGATTTATGGATGAGCAGCGAGTTGAACCGCGGCACTCAGCTCATGCTGCGCCTGGAGCTGCCTGTGCTGGCGCCAATTGGACAAGAAGCTGCACCGCCGCCAGTGGCGACGACGGTGAAGTCGCTGAACGTGCTGGTCGTGGATGACCATCCGGTGAATCGCCTGTTGTTGTGTCGGCAGTTGAGTGAACTGGGGCATCGCGCCGTCGACTCCGGTGGCGGTGAAGAGGGGCTGGTGCTGTGGCGAAGGCAATCCTTCGATGCGCTGATCACCGATATCAACATGCACGGGCTCAACGGTTACGAGCTGGCGCGAGCAGTGCGCCAGGAAGAAGCCGCGACGGGCAGGGCGCCCTGCCTGATCCTCGGCTTTACCGCCAATGCACAGATGGAAGAAAAGCAGCGATGCCGGGCGGCCGGGATGGACGATTGCCTGTTCAAACCGGTGCTGCTGCACGAATTGAACCAGGCCCTGATGGCCGCCGTACCGGAGGGCGCGCAGGCCGCCAGCGTGGACGATTCGGCAGTGGCCGAGTTCGACCTGAGTGCGCTGTTGCAACTGGCAGGCGCCGACAATCCGCTGATCGAACAGTTGCGTGGGGAAATGCTGAGCAGCTTGCGCATCGACCTGCAGCGTCTGGACGAATCAGGCCGACACGGTGATCGCGCGGGATTGCGCGATCTGGCGCATCACGTCACGGGCGGGGCACACATGATCGGTGCCGAGCGCGTGATCTCGGCGTGTCGAGGACTTGAGCAAGCCTGCCATGACGATCAACCCGACGCGGCATTGACGGCCGCCATCGATTTGCTGCGCGTGGCCATGCAAGACCTCGCGCAGCAGCTTAAGGCCTGACCGGTCAGTCCCACTGCGGCGCGATGCCTGTGGGGCTGGTCAGGCGATGGCTGCGATCCAGTGTGGCGATCAGCGCCATGTCGGCGTCGCTCAGGGTCAACGCCGTGGCGCCCAGGTTGCCTTGCAGGTTGGTGCGTTTGGTCGACGACGGAATCACCGCGTATCCCGACTGCATCGCCCACGCCAGGGTGACCTGAGCCGGAGTGGCTTGCAGGCGCTCGGCGATCTGTACGATCAGCGGATCCTTCAGCACTTCACCATAGGCCAGGGTCATGTACGACGTGATCTGAATGCCCTGACTCCGGGCGAATTCCACGACCTTGCGGTTTTGCAGGTACGGGTGCAGTTCGATCTGGTTGGTGGCGATGTTCTGCGCACCGACCGCAGCAATTGCCTGTTTCATCAGGTCGATGGTGAAGTTGGACACGCCGATCTGCCGGGTCAGACCCAGGCGCTTTGCTTCCAGCAGGGCGCCCATGAATTCCTCGACCGATACCTGATCTTCCGGCGACGGCCAGTGGATCAGCGTCAGGTCGAGGTAGTCGGTCTGCAACTTTTGCAGGCTCTCCTTGAGGCTTTCAATCAGGCGGTCTTTGGCGAAGTTGGCGATCCAGATCTTGCTGGTGATGAACAGTTCGTCGCGGGCGATGCCGCTGGCAGCGATGGCCTCGCCCACGTCGGCTTCGTTTTCGTAGATCTGTGCGGTGTCGATGACCCGGTAACCGAGCTCAAGGGCAGTGCTCACCGAATCGATGACCACCTGACCTTGCAGACGAAACGTACCAAGACCGAAAGCGGGAACAGACATGCAGGACTCCAGGGTTGCAGTGGGAATGAGCAGGAGTATCCGCGTCTGATTCCTTGGGAAAAACCGCTGTCGGCACAAAGTACTGTTGACTGAAAGTCACGAATCACCACGCTTGCTCATCGTTCCATTAATGGAACGATGAGGACGGTTTTGGCCGACTAGTGCTAAATACGTAGCGAATTTATGATCGGCCCCACGATCAACCTGATGACGGAGTCCACCATGAAAAACCTTATCGGTATCTACACCAGCCCTCGCGGCCACTGGGTCGGCGATGGGTTTCCGGTGCGTACCCTGTTTTCCTACGACAACCTGGGCAAGCACATCAGCCCGTTCCTGCTGCTGGATCACGCCGGGCCTGCGCAATTCACCCCGACCACCGAACGTCGGGGCGTGGGCCAGCATCCGCACCGTGGCTTCGAGACCGTCACCATCGTGTACGAAGGCGAAGTGCAGCACCGCGACTCCACCGGCAGTGGCGGCACCATCGGCCCGGGTGATGTGCAGTGGATGACCGCGGCTTCGGGAATCCTGCATGAAGAATTCCATTCGGAAAACTTCGCCAGAACCGGCGGCAACCTGGAAATGGTGCAGCTGTGGGTGAATCTGCCAGCCAAGGACAAAATGGCCGCGCCGGGTTACCAGACCATTCTGGACAGTGATATCCCGCAAATCGCGCTCAAGGACGGCGCCGGCAGCCTGCGCCTGATCGCCGGCGAGTTCGACGGTCAGAAGGGCCCGTCCCGCACGTTCACGCCTATCGATGTGTGGGATCTGCGACTGAACACCGGCAAGTTGCTTTCGCTGGATCTGCACGAAGGCCGTAACACGGCGTTGGTGGTGTTGAAGGGGGCGGTCCGGATCAACGGTGTGGAGTCGATGCGCGAAGGGCAACTGGCGCTGTTTGAACGTGATGGCAAGCGAATCACCCTCGAAGCCAGCCAGGACGCGGTGGTGTTGCTGCTCAGTGGCGAGCCGATTGACGAGCCGATCGTCGGCCACGGCCCGTTCGTGATGAACACCGAGCAGGAAATCCACCAGGCCTTCGCCGACTTCCAGTCCGGCCGCTTCGGCCAGATGCACGGCTGAAAATCCCGGCAGGCGCCACGCGCGCCTGCCGGTTTTTTTTGCGCGTGCGCAGTGGCACTCATCCGGCCAAATCAATTACTCCTACACTGAGCCCAATCTGTGCGATCTTCTCGCGATTGGCCCCTGTCGGAGTTGTTTGATGCTGTCTCTGCTCACCGATCATCCGTTGTTTTGCGCCTTGATCCTGATCCTGATCGATCTCGGTCTGTGGCGTCTGATCAGCTCCCACGGCAGTGCGTGGAAACTGTTGGTACGGGTGCTGATCTTTGCTCTATTCAGCTTTCTGCTGTTCAACGAAGGGCTCAACCCGATGGAGCCTGCGCCGTGGGCCGACAACGTGCCGTTGCACCTGGCGGCGACCGGGTTGCAGATCGGCTGGTGGCTGTTCGGCGCGCGCACCCTGACGGTGTTGATCGGCGCGGTGATGATGCAGCGGGTCGGGCACACCGGGCGGCTGTTGCAGGATCTGCTGGGTGCGGTGATCTTCCTGATTGCGATCATCGCGGCGCTGGCCTACGTGCTGGACCTGCCGGTCAAAGGCGTACTGGCGACGTCCGGGGCGTTGGCGATCATCGTCGGTCTGGCGTTGCAGAGCACCTTGAGCGACGTGTTTTCCGGGATCGTGCTCAACACCACCAAGCCTTATCAACTGGATGACTGGATTTCCATCGACGGTACGGAAGGGCGGGTCACCGACATCGACTGGCGCGCCACGCGCCTGCAAACCAGTCAGGGCAGCATGGCGGTGATTCCCAACTCGCTGGCGGCCAAGGCCAAGATCATCAACTTCAGCCGGCCGAGCAATATGTTCGGGGTCGCCGTCAGCGTGCAGGTCAGCCCCCATGCGCGGCCCAGCTCGGTGATCGATGCCCTGGAACGGGCGATGCAGGGCTGTCGCCAATTGCTGGAGAGCCCCGCGCCGAGTGTCGCGCTGAAGAGCTCCAGCAGTGCCGGCACCGAATATGAAATCAGCGGGTTTGTCGCCTCGATGAGCGAAAAACGTATGGTGCGCAATCAGCTGTTTGATCTGGCGTACCGGCATCTGCAGGCGTCCGGGGTCAATCTGCTGTCGAGCGTTGAGCCGGGCGTGTCGAGCAATCTCTCGCGGCCACGGGCGTTGCTCGACAGCTCGCCGATTTTCTCTACGCTTCGTCAGGAAGAGAAAGAAACCTTCAGCCAGAACATGACCCTGCAAACTTTCCGTGCCGGCGAGGTGATTCTTGCGGGCGGCGAGGTCAGTGATCACCTGTTCATCATCGAATCCGGTGTGGTCTCGGTGACGCTCAAACGCCACGGCACGCCGTTCGAGTCCGGACGGATGGGACCGGGCGAAGTGATCGGCGAAGCGGGAATACTGTCCGATACGTCATTGCCGGCCGACTTCTCCGCCAAGACCTTCTGTGCGCTGTATCGCATCGAGAAGTCTTATCTCAAACCGTGTCTGGACGCCCGTCACGACATCAACGACGCGATGAAGGCGCTGCTCGATTTCCGCCTGCACAAGGCGCAATCCCTGACGGAAGAAACACCGGTGACAGTGCCGAAAAAAGGTTTCCTGCAATGGTTGCGCAACCGCGTGTAAACGGAGGATCCAACGCAACCGTCGCGGTGCGCCTGGTGTCACAGTTTTTATCGGTCAATGGCAGGAACCCGGACGATGAAAAAAATGCGCATTGCCACGTTCAACGTCAACGGCCTGCGGGCCCGTCTGCCGAATCTGCTGGAGTGGCTGAGGCGCGAGCAGCCGGACATCGTCTGTTTGCAGGAACTGAAACTGGTGGACAGCGCGTTTCCTGCCGCCGATCTGGAAGCCGCCGGTTACGGCGCCATCTGGCACGGTCAGGCGTCATGGAACGGCGTGGCAATTCTTGCCCGCGATGCGCAACCGCTGGAGAGCCGGCGCGGTCTGCCCGGCGATCCCGACGATAAACACAGCCGCTACCTCGAAGCGGCGGTGCACGGGGTGTTGGTGGGCTGCCTGTACCTGCCCAATGGCAATCCGCAACCGGGGCCGAAGTTCGACTACAAACTGGCCTGGTTCGAGCGCCTGATCAATTACGCCCGGGATCTGCAAAGCAGCGATCACCCGGTGGTGCTGGCCGGCGATTACAACGTGGTGCCCACGGATCTGGATATCTACAACACTCGATCCTGGCTCAAGGATGCGTTGTTGCAACCGCAAAGCCGCGAGTGCTACCAGCGATTGCTGGATCAGGGCTGGACGGATTCGTTGCGGCATCTTTATCCCGAAGATCGGCTGTATACCTTCTGGGATTATTTCCGCCAGCACTGGCAGAAGAACTCCGGGCTGCGGATCGACCATCTGCTGCTCAATCCCAAGCTGAGCCCTTATCTGCATGAGGCCGGTGTGGATGCCTGGGTGCGCAACGAACCGCATGCCAGCGACCACGCGCCGACGTGGATTCGCATCGACTCCCGTAAACGACGCTAAAAAGGTGATTGGTTAATTCAATTGTCGATTCGATGCCCGGATCCCGTATACATGGCGACCATCGGCGGAACGATCCGCGCCCATGCAAAAGGACCCGGCAATGAGCGAGCCACGCCTGACGAATCTGAAACAGTATCTGCAACGCCTGGGATTCGATGCGCCTCCGGCACCGACCCTTGAAACCCTGCGCCTGTTGCAATTGCGCCATACCGGCGCCTTTCCTTTCGAAAACCTGTCGACGCTAAGCGGCGAACCCGTTCTGATCGATCTGCCCTCCATCGAACGCAAGGTCTTTAACGACGCCCGTGGCGGCTACTGCTACGAGCTGAACAATCTGTTTCTGGCGCTGTTGCTGGAACTGGGGTTCGAGGCGCGGGGCATCAGTGGACGTGTGGTCATTAATCGGCCCGAAGGCAGCTGGACGGAGCGCACCCATCGCTTGAGTCTGGTGACCCTCGACGGCGTGCGCTACATCACCGATGTCGGCTTCGGCGGCATGGTGCCGACCGCTCCGCTGGTGCTGGATACCGACGCTGAGCAATCCACGCCGCACGAACCGTATCGCATCGAAGTGCAGGCCGATGGCTACATGCTGCGGGCCAGGGTCGCTGGCGAATGGCGGCCGATGTACCTGTTTGACCTGCAACGCCAGGAAGACATCGATTACACCCTCGGCAACTGGTATGTCTCGACTCACCCGGACTCGCCATTCGCCCAGCGCCTGATGGTCGCGCGGACCGGCGACGGCTGGCGACGTACGCTGAACAACGGCAGTTTCGCGATCCACCGAATGGGCGCCGAGAGCGAGCGGCGTGAGGTAACGGATATCGATGAGCTGATCGAACTACTGGAACGGGAATTCGGCTTGCGCTTGCCGCACCAGCCCGGTGCACGTCTGGCGCTGGCGCGCTTGATTCAGCCAGTCTGAAACCTAAGGTTTTGCCTCCGGCTCCAGCACCCGCCGGATCTCGTTCACGGCCGCCGACAGTTTTTTCTCAAGACTCTTCAGGTCGGTGGCGGTGATGCCTTGCTTGAATTGCCCGCTGGAGTGTTCGAGTTCATCGGCGTCGCCACGGTTGTTAAGCAGTGCGTGGCGCAAGGTGTTGTTGATTACCGTCTGATAGCCATAGCCCTCGCTCTCAGCGACCTCGCGCGCGGCTTCGATCACCGCGTCATCGAGCATGATGGTGATGCGGGTCTTGCCCTTGGTGGGCGCGATGGCGCCGCGTTTACCTTGGCTGAAATCGTACTCATCCTTCATTGATCACCTCTGCGCAAAGTTGCCCTCGCTCGCTGGGCTCGAATGCGTTGGCAGCATTCTTGCTTTTATCGAACTGAATCTTGAATGACTTCATTATGCATACTTTATATGTATAAAAAAGGGTGCGACCGCGCCGTCGGTCGCCATGAACACTTCAGCCTGGGCGGATAAAACGTGGACTCGAATGAGGATGTGTTGCCGGATTTGTGGGGGATGAAAGCAGCGGGATAGAAGGTTGGGTGGCTAGCTAACCATTATGTGACTGATAAGTTGTATACAAGTCTATGGACATTTGTCCTGACTCTTGCATACAGTGTGCGCATAACAAAAACCAGGGAACTCCCCCACCATGAAAACGCCCCATGTTTCACACCAACGGCCCGAGGACGAGAATCTCGGGGTCGGCGCGAATATGGCTTACGGCCTGCAACACGTTCTGACCATGTATGGCGGTATCGTCGCGGTGCCATTGATCATCGGTCAGGCCGCCGGGCTTTCGCCTGCGGACATTGGTCTGTTGATTGCTGCTTCATTGTTTGCGGGGGGCTGGCCACGTTGCTGCAAACCCTGGGTTTACCGTTTTTCGGATGTCAGTTGCCGCTGGTGCAGGGTGTGTCGTTCTCCGGCGTTGCCACTATGGTGGCGATTGTCAGCAGTGGCGGGGAGGGCGGCTTCCAGTCGGTGCTTGGCGCGGTGATTGCGGCGTCGCTGATTGGCTTGCTGATCACGCCGGTGTTTTCACGAATCACCAAGTTTTTCCCGCCGCTGGTCACGGGCATCGTGATCACCACCATCGGTCTGACGCTGATGCCGGTGGCTGCACGTTGGGCCATGGGCGGCAACAGTCACGCGCCTGACTTCGGCAGCATGCAGAACATCGGTCTGGCGGCGGTCACGCTGGTGCTGGTGTTGCTGCTGAGCAAAGTCGGCAGCTCCACCATCTCGCGTCTGTCGATCCTGTTGGCCATGGTGATCGGTACGGTGCTGGCGGTGTTCCTCGGCATGGCGGACTTCTCCAACGTCACCCAGGGCCCGATGTTCGGCTTCCCGACACCTTTCCATTTCGGCATGCCGACCTTCCACTTCGCTGCAATCCTGTCGATGTGCATTGTGGTCATGGTGACTCTGGTGGAAACCTCGGCGGACATCCTGGCAGTCGGTGAAATCATCGGCACCAAGGTCGACTCCAAGCGTCTGGGCAACGGCCTGCGGGCGGACATGCTGTCGAGCATGTTTGCGCCGATCTTCGGCTCGTTCACCCAGAGCGCCTTCGCCCAGAACGTCGGGCTGGTGGCGGTGACCGGGATCAAGAGCCGTTATGTGGTGGCCACCGGCGGTATCTTCCTGGTGATCCTCGGCCTGCTGCCGTTCATGGGCCGGGTCATCGCGGCAGTACCGACTTCGGTGCTCGGCGGCGCCGGTATCGTGCTGTTCGGCACGGTGGCGGCGAGTGGCATCCGCACGTTGTCCAAGGTTGATTACCGCAACAACGTCAACCTGATCATCGTTGCCACCTCGATCGGCTTCGGCATGATCCCGATTGCCGCGCCGAACTTCTACGATCACTTCCCGAGCTGGTTCGCGACCATTTTCCATTCGGGCATCAGCTCGTCGGCGATCATGGCGATTCTGCTGAACCTGGCGTTCAATCACTTCACGGCGGGCAACTCGGATCAGCAGTCGGTGTTTGCGGCGGCAGAAGAGCGGACCCTGCGTTATCGCGATCTGGCAGCGCTGCGTGAAGGCGACTACTTCAGCGACGGCAAGCTGCATGACTGCGATGGCAATGAAGTGCCGGTGATCGATCCGGATTCGGATCACGTTCATGGCGCGCCAAAGGTACACGCCAAGAGCAGCGAGCACGTCTGACCGCTGTTGCTGAATAGAAAAGGGCCGATCAGTTGCGAAACTGATCGGCCCTTTTTATGGCGCCGACTTTTTCAATGCCGACAAAAAAGCCCCTGAATCTTTCGATTCAGGGGCTCTGTATTTGGCTCCACAACCTGGACTCGAACCAGGGACCCAGTGATTAACAGTCACTTGCTCTACCAACTGAGCTATTGCGGAATTGGTGCGTATGTTACTGATTTAAAAAGACTAGTCAAGCATCGGCGTGATTTTTTTACCGAACGGCTTTCAGCCACCGAAGGTAAAGGTCCCCATCAGCAGTTTTGCGTACAACGCCGTGGCCGCCAGTTGCACGAGCCACAAGGCCAGTCCGCCGAGAAACACCCCGGCCGCCACTTGCAGCACCAGGCTCTTTTCGCGTTTGCCCGAGGTGCGGGGTGGATAGTAGTCCAGCTCATCGCGGTCGGCGCGCAGGTCATCGTTTTTCATGTCGGCTCTCTGAAATATCGTCTGTGTGCAGTCTAGAGGGTGTAGCGGCATTTCTTCAGACAAATAAAAAACGGGAAGCCCGAAGGCTTCCCGTTTTCAGTGCGGCGCCGGATCAGATGACCTGAACGATGGCGTCTGTCACGGCTTCGATGTTGCTCTGGTTCAGCGCGGCCACGCAGATGCGGCCGGTGTCCAGGGCGTAGATGCCGAACTCGTTGCGCAGGCGGTGAACCTGTTCGGTGGTCAGGCCGGAGTAGGAGAACATGCCGCGCTGACGACCGACGAAGCTGAAGTCACGCTGCGGGGCTTTCTTCGCCAGCAGAGCAACCATCTGCTCGCGCATGCCGCGAATGCGCAGACGCATCTCGGCCAGTTCGGCTTCCCACTGGGCGCGCAGTTCCGGGCTGTTCAGCACGGCGGCGACCACGCTTGCACCGTGGGTCGGCGGGTTGGAGTAGTTGGTGCGGATCACGCGTTTGACTTGCGACAGGACGCGGGCGCTTTCCTCTTTCGATTCGCTGACGATCGACAGCGCACCGACGCGCTCGCCGTACAGCGAGAACGACTTGGAGAACGAACTCGACACGAAGAAGGTCAGGCCGGATTCGGCGAACAGGCGCACGGCAGCGGCGTCTTCGGCAATGCCGTCACCGAAACCCTGGTAAGCCATGTCGAGGAACGGCACGTGACCTTTGGCCTTGACCGCTTCCAGCACGTTGTTCCAGTCCGAAGGGCTCAGGTCGACGCCGGTCGGGTTGTGGCAGCAGGCGTGCAGCACGATGATCGAGCCGTTCGGCAGGGCGTTGAGATCTTCCAGCAGGCCGACACGGTTCACATCGTGGGTGGCGGCGTCGTAGTAGCGGTAGTTCTGCACCGGGAAACCGGCGGTTTCGAACAGCGCGCGGTGGTTTTCCCAGCTCGGATCGCTGATCGCCACAACGGCATTCGGCAGCAGTTGCTTGAGGAAGTCGGCACCGATTTTCAGTGCGCCGGTCCCGCCGACGGCCTGAGTGGTGACAACGCGACCAGCTGTCAGCAGTGGCGAATCATTGCCGAACAGCAGCTTTTGCACGGCCTGATCGTAAGCGGCGATGCCGTCGATTGGCAGGTAGCCGCGCGAGGCGTGCTGAGCGGCGCGAATGGTTTCGGCTTCGATGACGGCGCGCAGGAGTGGAATTCGCCCCTCTTCGTTGCAGTACACACCCACCCCGAGATTGACCTTATTGGTCCGGGTATCGGCGTTGAATGCTTCGTTGAGGCCCAGGATTGGATCGCGGGGTGCCATTTCGACAGCGGAGAACAGGCTCATTTTTACGGCAGCTCTAATGGAGAGTGGAGGGACGTGTGGCGCTCCAGCCGAATGCACTAGAGCGGTGCACAAACGGGGAGCTAGTATAGAGGCCATCATCGAACAATGGCGACAGGCGAATCGGCTTTTAAGGTAAGTTTTTCCGATTATTTCTCGACCGTTAGTCGAATGGATTTGTCAGAAGCTTTACCGGATGTAGGACGTTTGCCTTGAAAGGCGAGGCAATCGGCTCCACATTCAGCACAATCTTCGTTTTTCCTTGCGCGACATCGGTCGTTTGCGGTCTTTCTCGTGGGCCTGCGCTTTGTCGTCGGCGTCGCGACTCCAGAGGTGTTTATGTCTGAATTCCAGCTCGTCACCCGTTTCGACCCCGCCGGCGATCAACCCGAAGCCATTCGCCAGATGGTCGAAGGCATCGAAGCCGGGCTGGCGCACCAGACGCTGCTCGGGGTGACCGGGTCGGGCAAGACCTTCAGCATCGCCAACGTGATCGCCCAGGTGCAGCGTCCGACCCTGGTGCTGGCGCCGAACAAGACCCTGGCTGCGCAGTTGTACGGCGAGTTCAAGTCGTTCTTCCCGAACAACGCCGTCGAGTACTTCGTTTCCTACTACGACTACTACCAGCCCGAAGCCTATGTGCCGTCGTCCGACACCTTCATCGAGAAGGATGCGTCGATCAACGACCACATCGAGCAGATGCGGCTGTCGGCGACCAAGGCCTTGCTTGAGCGCAAGGACGCGATCATCGTCACCACGGTGTCGTGCATCTACGGCCTTGGCAGCCCGGAAACCTATTTGAAAATGGTCTTGCACGTCGATCGCGGCGACAAGCTCGATCAACGTGCGCTGGTTCGGCGCCTGGCCGACCTGCAATACACCCGCAACGACATGGATTTCGCCCGGGCGACGTTTCGGGTACGCGGCGACGTGATCGACATTTATCCGGCCGAATCCGACCTCGAAGCGATCCGGATCGAGCTGTTCGATGACGAAGTAGAAAGTATTTCCGCGTTCGACCCGCTGACCGGTGAGGTCATCCGCAAGCTGCCGCGCTTCACCTTCTACCCGAAGAGCCACTACGTGACGCCCCGGGAAACCTTGCTCGACGCCATCGAGGGGATCAAGGTCGAGTTACAGGAGCGCCTGGAATACCTGCGCAACAACAACAAACTGGTGGAAGCCCAGCGGCTGGAGCAGCGCACCCGGTTCGACCTGGAGATGATCCTCGAACTCGGCTACTGCAACGGCATCGAGAACTACTCGCGCTACCTGTCGGGCCGTCCGGCTGGCGCGCCGCCGCCGACCCTCTACGATTACCTGCCGGCCGACGCGTTGCTGGTGATCGACGAGTCCCATGTCAGCGTGCCGCAGGTCGGCGCGATGTATAAGGGCGACCGTTCACGTAAGGAAACACTGGTGGAATACGGTTTCCGCCTGCCATCGGCGCTGGATAACCGGCCGATGCGTTTCGACGAGTGGGAAGGGGTGAGCCCGCAGACGATCTTCGTTTCGGCCACGCCCGGCAACTACGAAGCCGAGCACGCCGGTCGGGTGATCGAGCAAGTGGTGCGACCGACCGGTCTGGTCGATCCGCAGGTTGAAGTACGTCCGGCGCTGACTCAGGTCGACGATCTTTTGTCGGAAATCACCAAGCGGGTGGCGTTGGAGGAGCGGGTGCTGGTCACCACGCTGACCAAGCGCATGGCCGAAGACCTGACCGATTACCTGGCCGACCACGGCATTCGTGTGCGTTATCTGCACTCCGATATCGACACCGTCGAACGGGTCGAAATCATCCGCGACCTGCGTCTCGGCACGTTCGATGTGCTGGTGGGGATCAACCTGCTGCGTGAAGGCCTGGACATGCCGGAAGTGTCGCTGGTGGCGATTCTCGACGCGGACAAGGAAGGTTTCCTGCGTTCCGAGCGCTCGCTGATTCAGACCATCGGCCGGGCGGCGCGTAACCTCAATGGCCGGGCGATTCTCTACGCGGATCGCATGACTGGTTCGATGGAGCGCGCCATCGGCGAAACCGAGCGCCGTCGCGACAAGCAGATCGCCTTCAACCTGGCCAATGGCATCACGCCCAAGGGTGTGTTCAAGGACGTCGCCGACATCATGGAAGGCGCCACCGTGCCCGGTTCGCGCAGCAAGAAGCGCAAGGGCATGGCCAAGGCCGCCGAAGAGAGCGCCAAGTACGAAGCCGAACTGCGCTCGCCGAGCGAGATCACCAAGCGCATCCGCCAACTTGAAGAGAAGATGTACCAGTTGGCCCGCGACCTGGAGTTCGAAGCGGCGGCGCAAATGCGCGACGAAATTGCAAAGTTGCGTGAGCGCCTTTTGGCCGTCTGAAGGTTTGCAGTGTTTGGTCGGGCCTCTTCGCGAGCAAGCTCGCTCCCACATTGGAGTTGTGTCGTTCACAAAAAAACTGTGGGAGCGAGCTTGCTCGCGAATGGGGCGACTCGGTCTTAATGAGACTCCCCGGCCTTCAGTCCGGCGGGCAGTTTCTTGGTGAGCAAGATCGCCAACATGCTGATCCCCAACGCAATCCCGACAAAATGAAACGCATCGTTGTAGGCCATGATCAGCGACTGCTGATGAACGATCTCGCTTAATTTGCCCAACGCCGCCGTGTCACTGCCGAACCGATCGGTCATCGACGCCAGGCGTTCGGCCACCTGCGGATTGGTCGGCACCACCGCTTCACGCAAGTAATCGAAGTAAGTCTTGGTGCGCGCGTCCAGCAACGTCGCAAGCAGGGCGATGCCGATGGCGCCGCCGAGGTTGCGCAAAATGTTGAACAGACTTGATGCCGAGCCCGCGTCCTGCGGCAGGATGTAAGCCGTGGCGATCAGCGAAATGGTCACCATGATCAGTGGTTGACCGAGGGCGCGGATAATCTGGATCTGATTGAACTGCGGCCCGGCGAAATCCGGGTTTAGCACGCCAGATGAAAAACTCGCCAGCCCGAACAGGCCAAAACCGATCGTGCACAGCCATTTTGGCGAGACGAATTTCATCAGCTTCGGCACCAGCGGAATCAGAAACAGCTGCGGCACGCCCATCCACATGATCACCTCACCGATCTGCAGGGCGTTGTAGTTCTGGATCTGTGCCAGGTACAGCGGCAACAGATAGATCGAGCCGTACAGCCCGACGCCCATGCCGAGGCTGGAAATACTCGACAGACCGAAATTGCGGTTGCGCAGGATGCCCAGGTTGATCAGCGGATTGGGCTTGGAGATCTGCACGATCACGAAGGTGATCAGGCTCAGCAGGGCGATGCTGCCCAGCGTCACGATCAGATTCGATTCCAGCCAGTCCTTGCGATGGCCTTCCTCAAGGAAAACCTGCAAGCAACCGAGGCCGACGCCCAGCGTGAGAATGCCGGTGTAATCGGTGCTTTTCAGCAGTTCCCAGTGCGCTTCTTTCTTCTCCAGGCCGTACATCAGCCCGGCGATCATGATCAGTCCCGGCGGGATGTTGATATAGAAGATGTACTCCCAGCCCCAGTTTTCCGTGAGCCAGCCGCCGAGGGTCGGGCCGATGGACGGGGCGAAGGTGGCGGTCATGGCAAACATGGCCATGCCTTTGGCCCGGTGGTGTTCGGGGAGTTTGATCAGCGTCAGGGTGAACGCCAGCGGGATCAGCGCGCCGCCGGTGAAGCCTTGCATGGCGCGAAACACGATCATGCTTTCCAGGCTCCAGGCCATCGAGCACAGCAGCGACGAAATCAGAAAACCCAGCGAAACCCACACCGCCAGCCGCCGGGCCGACAGCAACTGCACCAGCCAGGCGGTCAGCGGAATCATGATGATTTCCGCCACCAGATAAGACGTCGAAATCCACGAGCCTTCTTCCAGCGTCGCCGACAGGGCGCCTTGAATGTCCTTGAGCGATGAGTTGGTGATCTGGATGTCGAGCACCGCCATGAAGGCGCCGAGCATCACGCTCATCACGGCGATCCAGTCCCGCCGGGTCGGTTCGCCGGCCGGGCGGATCAGTTGGTCACCGGCCATTGTCAGGGGCGTCTTTGATATTCACGGTTGCGGTGACCGACATGCCCGGACGGATTTTGCCGTGCAGCGGGTTATCGGCCTTGAAGGTCAACTTGACCGGAATCCGCTGCACGACCTTGGTGAAGTTGCCGGTGGCGTTGTCCGGCGGCAACAGGCTGAACTGCGCGCCGGAGGCCGCGAACAGGCTGTCCACCCGCGCTTCGATCGGCGTATCGCCGTAGGCATCGAAGATCAGCTCGGCCTTCTGTCCCGGCTGCATGTGGCCGATCTGGGTTTCCTTGAAGTTGGCCTGGACCCAGATGTCCTCGTCCGGAACGATCGACAAAAGATAGGCGCCGGCCTGCACAACTTGCCCATTGCGGGCGGCGCGCTGGCCGATCAGGCCGCTGATCGGTGCGTGGATTTCGCTGCGGGTCAGGTTCAGTTCGGCCTGGGCAAGGTCGGCGCGGGCGTTGGCGATCTGCGCGTCGAGGCGTTTGATTTCGGCGGTCAGTGCATTGACCTGCTGGCGCTGGCTCTGGGCATCGGCTTGCGCCTTGGCCACTTGCGAGCGGGCGATGTGGGCTTCGGCAGAAAGGGTGGTGACACGCTCCTCGGAAACGTAGCCGGGTTTGCGCAGGGTTTCTGCCCGCGACAAATCCACCTGCGAGCGGCCGAGTGTCGCCTGGGTGGTGGCCACTTGTGCGTCGCTGGCGGCGATCAGGCTGGCTTGCTGGGTCAGTTTGCTCTGGGCTTGCAGACGCTCGGCCTCGCGGGTGGCGAGGGCGGCGTTGGCCCGATCGACGGCAAGGCGAAAGTCATCGCCTTCGAGACGGATCAGCAATTGGCCTTTTTCCACGTGCTGATTGTCCTGCACCAGCACTTCGTCGATACGCGCGCTCAACTGGCTCGACACACGGGTGATTTCACCCTGGACATAGGCGTTGTCGGTGCTTTCATAAAAGCGGCCCTTGAAAAACCAATGGGCGAAAAAGCCCCCGGCAATCAACAGGACCAGCAACAGGAAAATGAACAGGCGACGCTTGAGTTGGGCAGGCATGGGCAAACTGTAGTCGAGGAATTGTAAGGAAAGTTATCAGCAGGCGAATCTGGCATACAGCCGATGAGCGGTAAATGCCGTCTGTTGATAATCGGCCATTCATCACGGCCAACGGGCGTTCCAGACGCAACCTTGGCTTAAATGCCCTGCCCGCTGGAGCGGGGCGGGTGTCGCCTGTTACCATTCGCCGCTTGATTGTTCTTTGCTTTTCATTCTTTTCGAGACATGCCATGACCACCGTCCGCACTCGCATCGCGCCATCGCCTACCGGGGATCCCCACGTAGGTACCGCTTACATCGCACTGTTCAACTACTGCTTTGCCAAGCAGCACGGCGGTGAGTTCATCCTGCGGATCGAAGACACCGATCAGTTGCGTTCGACCCGCGAGTCCGAACAGCAGATCTTCGACGCTCTGCGCTGGCTGGGTATCGACTGGAGTGAAGGCCCGGACGTCGGCGGCCCGCACGGCCCATACCGTCAGAGCGAGCGCGGCGACATCTATCAGAAGTACTGCCAGCAACTGGTCGACATGGGCCACGCCTTCCCGTGCTTCTGCACCGCCGAAGAGCTGGACCAGATGCGCGCCGAGCAAATGGCGCGCGGCGAAACCCCGCGTTACGACGGCCGTGCGCTGCTGCTGTCCAAGGAAGAAGTCGCCCGTCGCCTGGCTGCCGGCGAACCCCACGTGATCCGCATGAAAGTGCCGACCGAAGGCGTCTGCGTGGTGCCGGACATGCTGCGTGGCGACGTCGAGATCCCGTGGGATCGCATGGACATGCAGGTGCTGATGAAGACCGACGGCCTGCCGACGTACTTCCTGGCCAACGTGGTCGACGATCACCTGATGGGCATCACCCACGTGCTGCGCGGTGAAGAATGGCTGCCGTCGGCGCCGAAACTGATCCTGCTCTATGAATACTTCGGTTGGGAACAACCGCAGCTGTGCTACATGCCGCTGCTGCGTAACCCGGACAAGAGCAAGCTGTCCAAGCGCAAGAACCCGACCTCGGTGACGTTCTACGAGCGCATGGGCTTCATGCCGGAAGCGATGCTCAACTACCTGGGCCGCATGGGCTGGTCGATGCCGGACGAGCGCGAGAAGTTCTCGCTGCAGGAAATGGTCGACAACTTCGACCTCAAGCGTGTGTCGCTGGGCGGGCCGATTTTCGACATCGAGAAGCTGTCGTGGCTTAACGGCCAGTGGCTGCGTGATCTGCCGGTCGAAGAGTTCGCTGCTCGTGTACAGAAGTGGGCGTTCAATTCTGAATACATGATGAAGATCGCGCCGCACGTTCAGGGCCGTGTCGAAACTTTCAGCCAGGTTGCACCGCTGGCCGGATTCTTCTTCGCCGGTGGCGTGAATCCGGATGCCAAGCTGTTCGAGTCGAAAAAGCTCTCGGGTGATCAGGTTCGTCAACTGATGCAGTTGATCCTGTGGAAACTGGAAAGCCTGCGTCAGTGGGAGAAGGACAGCATCACCGCGACGATTCAGGCGGTGGTCGAATCCCTCGAGCTGAAGCTGCGTGATGCGATGCCGTTGATGTTTGCGGCGATCACCGGTCAGGCGAGCTCGGTGTCGGTGCTTGATGCGATGGAAATCCTCGGGCCGGACCTGACCCGTTTCCGTCTGCGCCAGGCGATTGACCTGCTGGGCGGCGTGTCGAAGAAAGAAAACAAAGAGTGGGAAAAGCTGTTGGGCGCCATCGCCTGATTGGGTTTGACTCTGCAGGATGCGCCGCAGGTCAGGATCTTTTGATCCCGTCCTTCGGCGTTTTCTCCCGAATTTATGGGGGGAGGGTGGTAAGTGATTGTTATGCCGACAAAAAATTTTGAAATTTTTCAAAAATAAGTTTGACAGCCTTTCGATACGCCCTTAAGATTCGCCCCGTCCTCAGCGATGACATCAACGATGAGGGGCTATAGCTCAGCTGGGAGAGCGCTTGCATGGCATGCAAGAGGTCGACGGTTCGATCCCGTCTAGCTCCACCAATTTACACTTCGAAGCCTGGCCACGCCGGCTTCGAAGCGATCAACACTCAGCGTTGATCAGTTGTATAGAAGGGTTTGCGTCCCCTTCGTCTAGTGGCCTAGGACACCGCCCTTTCACGGCGGTAACAGGGGTTCGAGTCCCCTAGGGGACGCCAGTTTTACAGAAGCGATGTTGCAAGATGTCGCTCCGCCGAGAGGCGAAAAATCCGGGGCTATAGCTCAGCTGGGAGAGCGCCTGCATGGCATGCAGGAGGTCAGCGGTTCGATCCCGCTTAGCTCCACCAATTTACAGTTCAAGGTCTGGCCACACCGGCCTTGAATCGATCAGTACTCAGCGCTGATCAGTTGTATAGAAGGTTTGTGTCCCCTTCGTCTAGTGGCCTAGGACACCGCCCTTTCACGGCGGTAACAGGGGTTCGAGTCCCCTAGGGGACGCCACGATTACCCGCTTTGCGGGATTTTATAAGGGTCATTCAATTATTGAATGGCCCTTTTGTTTGTCTGGCGTTTGGCCAAATCCTCTTTTTCCTTAACACTGTGCTTCAGACCAGCGGTCACTCGTGTGACTTGCGGAATATTATTATGAGAATAATATTGCTATCGTAATATTCGGAGGCGACGATGAACGACAAGAAAGCTCAAACCCGCGAACGCATTCTCAAGGCCGCCAGCGCTGCACTGATCCAGCGCGGCCCCGCTGAACCGAGCGTGGGCGAAGTGATGGGCGCTGCCGGCCTGACCGTCGGTGGCTTCTACGCACACTTCGAAAGCAAGGACGCAATGATGCTCGAGGCGTTCAAGCAATTGCTCGGTCGCCGTCGCGACCTGATTGCCGACATGGACAGCGAGCTGACCGGTGAAGAGCGCCGCGCCCTGGTGGCTGCGTTCTACCTGTCGCGCAAACATCGCGATTCCAGCGATTCGGCGTGCCCGATTCCGGCCTCCATTGGTGAGCTGGGCCGTCTGCCAGAAGCGTTCCGGATCGCATTGAACGAACACCTGGAATTGATGATTGCGCAGTTGGCCGCAACGCCGGAAGACACCGATAAAGCGTTGGCCGACGTGGCCTTGATGGTAGGTGGTCTGGCGCTCGCGAGGGCGTTGGGTCCTGGGGATTTATCCGATCGATTGCTGCGCGCTGCCAAGTCGGCGGTGCGTTGACCTGAAGGCTACAAGCCCGAGGAGAGAGCGATGAGCACGTTGAAGTGGGTTCGTGGCGTTAATGGCACCTTGGGCTGGTTCGCACCGAAACTGGTGGCGAGCAAAATGCGGCTGGCGTTCATGACGCCGCGCGCGAATGCGCCGCGGGACTGGGAATTGCCGCTGCTGGAGAAATCCGAGCGCATCACGTTGCGTTTCGGTCTCTCGGCCCTCCGTTGGGGGCAAGGCCCGACTGTCTTGCTGATGCACGGCTGGGAAGGGCGGCCCACCCAGTTTGCCGCATTGATCACGGCGCTGGTCGAAGCGGGTTACACCGTAGTCGCGCTGGATGGCCCGGCCCACGGCCGCTCGCCGGGGCGCGAAGCCAATATGGTGTTGTTCGCTCGTGCGATGCTTGAGGCCGCTGCAGAGTTGCCACCGTTGCAAGCGGTCATTGGCCACTCCATGGGCGGTGCCAGCGCCATGCTCGCCGTGCAATTGGGCTTGCGCACTGAAACCTTGGTGAGTATCGCCGCTCCGGCGCGAATCCTTGGTGTTTTGCGCGGATTCGCCCGTTACGTCGGCATGCCACCCAGAGCTCGTTCCGCGTTCATTCGTCAAGTCGAGCAGGACGTTGGCATGCGCGCAGCCACTCTCGATGTCGCCCACTATCAACTGGATATGCCAGGCCTGATCGTACATGCCGAGGACGACACGTTCGTCCCGGTCAAGGAATCCCGACTGATCCACGAATCCTGGTTCGACAGCCGCTTGCTGCGTCTGGAAACCGGCGGCCATCAGCGAGTGCTGGCCGACCCTCGGGTGATTGATGGTGTGTTATCACTGCTGGCCGGGCGAAGCCTTCAGGCGCGGCAATCGGCGTAGTCATCCGTTACACTGCCCCGGTTGAATAATCTGACCGGGAGTAGGGCATGGGCTGGGATCGGGCGACGCCGTTTACCATTGATCTGCAAGTGGGCGCCGAGGACATCGACGGGCTGGGCCACGCCAACAACGCGGTGTACGTGACCTGGCTCGAGCGCTGCGCCTGGCGCCACTCGCAGCGCCTGGGTCTGGATCTGGTCGAGTACCGGCGTCTGGATCGGGCAATGGCCGTTGTACGACACGAAATCGATTACCTGGCGGCCGCCTACGAAGGCGACGAGCTGCAACTGGCGACCTGGATCGTCGATTGGGATCAGCGCCTGAAAATGACCCGTCACTTCCAGCTGATTCGCCCCAGCGACAACGCCACGCTGCTGCGCGCCCAGACCACCTTCGTCTGCATTGAGCTGTCGACCGGCAAGCCCAAGCGCATGCCTGCCGAGTTCATCGAAGGCTACGGCCCGGCCATACAGACGGCGGACATGGGTTTAACCCGCGAAACCCAGTAAACTGCCGCACGTTTTTCCTTGAGTGTGTGTTTCCCATGCAAATTGCTCTGGCGCCGATGGAAGGGTTGGTCGACGACATCCTGCGCGATGTCCTGACCCGTGTCGGCGGTATTGACTGGTGTGTGACCGAGTTCATCCGGGTCAACGATCAGTTGCTGACCCCGGCCTATTTCCACAAGTTCGGCCCCGAACTGCTCAACGGTGCGCGCACGGCTTCCGGCGTGCCACTGCGCGTGCAGTTGCTGGGTTCCGATCCGGTGTGCCTGGCGGAAAACGCGGCACTGGCCTGCGAGTTGGGTTCTGAGGTGATCGACCTGAACTTCGGCTGCCCCGCCAAGACCGTCAACAAGTCCCGTGGCGGTGCGGTTCTGCTCAAGGAGCCGGAACTGCTCAACCAGATCGTCGAGCACGTCCGTCGCGCTGTCCCTGCGCACATTCCGGTCACTGCCAAGATGCGCCTGGGGTTCGACAGCCCGGATGGTTCGCTGGTATGCGCCACGGCGCTGGCCGAGGGCGGTGCCGAGCACATCGTGGTTCACGCCCGGACCAAGATGGACGGCTACAAACCGCCGGCTCACTGGGAGTGGATTCCGCGTGTGCAGGACGTGGTCAAGGTGCCGGTGTTTGCCAATGGCGACATCTGGAGCGTCGAAGACTGGCGTCGCTGCCGGGAAATCAGCGGTGTCGAAGACATCATGCTCGGTCGTGGCCTGGTGTCGCGTCCGGATCTGGCCCGTCAGATCGCCGCCGCCCGTGCCGGCGAGGAAGTCGTCGAGATGACCTGGGCCGAGCTGCTGCCGCTGATCCAGGACTTCTGGCTGCAAGCCAAGGCACAGATGACCGCGCGTCAATCGCCGGGCCGCCTGAAGCAATGGCTGGCGATGCTGACCCGCAATTACTCCGAAGCCACCGAGCTGTTTACCGTGCTTCGCCGCGAAACCGAACCGGATCAGGTCTCGCGTTTGCTGGGCTTGCCGGTCGCCGAAGCGGCCTGAAAAAAATCTTCAAATCGTCTCTTGAAAACAAAATGCAGGTCCCTATCTAAGGGTTACGCGATGCCGAATTCGGGTCGCGGAGACAAAAAACTTGCTGATTGTTTTCAGGAGATTTGAACCATGAGTACTGCATTTTCCCTCGCTCCACTGTTCCGTTCCTCGGTAGGTTTCGACCGTTTCAATGACCTGTTCGAAACCGCCCTGCGCAACGAGCCAGGCAGCAGCTATCCTCCTTACAACGTCGAAAAACACGGTGACGATCAATACCGCATCGTCGTGGCGGCGGCCGGTTTCCAGGAAGAAGACCTGGAACTGCAAGTCGAGAAAGGTGTGCTGACCATCAGTGGCGGCAAGCGTGACGCGAACGAAGGCGTCACTTTCCTGCACCAGGGCATCGCCCAACGTGCATTCAAGCTGTCCTTCCGCCTGGCCGATCACATCGAGATCAAGGCTGCCGACCTGCGTAACGGTCTGTTGAGCATTGACCTGCTGCGAGTGATCCCGGAAGAAGCGAAAGCCAAGCGCATCCCGATCAACGGGGCGGAGAAGCCGGTCCTGCAATAAGCCGACCGGGAAGAAGGGCGCCGAAAGGCGCCCTTTTTTGTGCCCGTCATTCCAGCAATCCTTTCAACCCCTCCAGCGGCAACGGCCGGCTGTGCAGATAACCCTGATACAAATGGCAACCCAGCCCCTGCAGGAAGGCCAGCTGTTCCGGGGTTTCCACGCCTTCGGCGATCACTTCCAGTTCCAGGCTGCGGGCCATGGCGACAATGGCGCGGATGATTTCGGCGTCGTTGGGGTCGCTGGTGGCGTCACGGATAAACGATTGATCGATCTTCAGCGTGTCCACCGGCAATCGCTTCAGGTAGGTCAGCGATGAATAGCCGGTGCCGAAATCGTCCATGGCAAAGCTCACGCCGAGTTTTTTCAGGCGACGCATTTTGCTGATGGTGTCTTCCAGGTTCTGGATGACGATGCCTTCGGTGATTTCCAGTTTCAGCAGTGAGCAGGGCAGGCCGTGGCTGCTCATGCTGTGCTCGATGCGCTCGACGAAGTCGTTCTGGCGGAACTGCCGGGGGCTGATGTTCACGCACAGGGTGAAGGCCAGAGGATCGATCAGCTGTTCGGCGATCAATTGCTTGAAGGCTTCGCACGCCTCGTCGAGGATCCAGGTGCCGACCTCCAGAATCAGCCCGCTGTCCTCCAGGACCTTGATGAATTCGGCGGGCGATTGCGCGCCGAGTTCCGGGTGGTTCCAGCGCACCAGGGCTTCAGCGCCGATGATGCGATTGTCCCGGGCGTCGATCTGCGGTTGGTAATGAACGTCGAATTCACCCCGGGACAGCGCCAGGCGCAGGTCGGTCTCCATGCGCAGCCGTTCGCTGGCCGCTTTCTGCATGGTGTTGTGGTACATCTGGGTGGTATTTCGTCCGGAATCCTTGGCGCGGTACAGCGCAATGTCGGCACGTTTGAGCAGATCGGTCGGCGTCGAGCCGTGATCGGGAATCAGCGCCACGCCGATGCTCGGCGTCACTTGCAGGCGCTGGCCGTCGAGGAACATCGGCTCCGACAGCAACTCGCGAATGGTGTCGGCCAGCTCGCGCACCTGGGCGCTGACTTCATTACGCGTGCCTTCCAGACCACTGAGCAACACCACGAATTCATCGCCACCGAGTCGCGCCACGGTGTCTTCCATGCGCACGCTGGCTTCAAGGCGCGCGGTGATGATTTTCAGCACCGTGTCGCCGACCGGGTGGCCGAGCGAATCGTTGATGTGCTTGAAGTGATCCAGATCGAGAAACAGCAGCGCGCCTCGCAGGTTGTGGCGCTTGAGCAGGGCGATCTGCTGGCTCAGTCGATCCATCAGCAGCGCGCGGTTGGGCAGGTTGGTCAGCGGATCGTGATAGGCCAGGTGGCGGATCTGCGCCTCGGCGTTCTTCAGCAGGCTGACATCCCGGGCCGTGAGCAACAGGCAGGCGGTTTCATTGAGGGTGATCGGTTCGACCGAGACTTCCACCGTCAGTATCTCGCCGCGCTTGTTGCGCCCGAGCATTTCCTGATGATGCACGCGGCCTTTGATCTGAAGTTCGGCGAGCAACGCCGAACGCTGTTTTTCCTCGGCCCAGATGCCGATCTGATACACGGTTTTACCCACCACTTCGTCGGCGCGGTAACCGGTCAGGCGGCAGAAACCGTCATTGACCTCAAGATAGCGCCCGGTGTCGCGTTCGGTGATGGTGATGGCGTCGGGGCTTGAGTGAAACGCCTTGGCGAATTTCTCTTCACTGGCCTTGAGTGCCGCTTCCGAGCGCTGTTGCTGAGTAATGTCGCGCAATGTGGTGACGATGCACGGCTGGTTGCCAACGCTGATCTGGCGGCTGGAAATCACGCAGGTCAGCGACTGGCCGTCCTTGTGCTGGACGATGATCGCGACATTGCTCAGGCCCTGTTCGCGGATCACCCGTTCGATGCGTTGCAGACTTTTCGCCGAGGCGTCCCACAGGCCGATTTCTTCGGCGGTATGGCCGATCACATCGCTGGCGCTCCAGCCGAAAGTCTGGGAAAAGCTGGAATTGATCTCGATGAATTCCCCGGTTTCCTGGCGCGTCACGCAGATCGGGTCGGGACTGACCTGGAACAGCGTGGCGAATTTCTCTTCCGAAGCCACCAGTCGTTGTTCGCGCTCGACCTGATCGGTAATGTCCAGCAGGGTGCCGGCCATCCGCAGCGGTACGCCGTTGTCGTCGCGATAGAGGCGGGCGCGGCTTTCCAGGTAGCGCGAGCTGCCATCCGGCAGTTGCACGCGGTAAGTCAGCTGATAATTGCCCGCCGGGCCTTCGCGCAGGCTGCGATAGGCGTCGCGCATGCTGTCGCGCTCTTCGCCGGGGACGCCCTCGAAGAATTCTTCGAACGATTCATGGAATGGTTTCGGCTCAAGACCGTGCAATTGCGCGGCCCGGGCCGAGCCGTAGAGCATGCCGCTGGGAATGTGCCAGTCCCAGGTGCCGAGCTGTGCCGAATCCAGCGCCAGGTCGAGGCGTTCCTGACTGTCCTTCAGGGCATGCTCGGCGGCCTTGCGTTCGGTGGTGTCGAGAAAGGTGCTAAGCAGGTACGGCTGGCCTTCGAGTTCGACCTTTTGCGCGCTGAGGATGCCGTCGTGGATCTGGCCGTTGCTGGCGCGGAACTGCACCTCCATGCTGATCAGTTCGCCCTTGGCCTTGGTCTTCTTGACCAGCTCCGCCCGTTGTTCGGGATGGACCCACAGGCCCAGCTCCAGGGTGGTGCGACCGATGGCGCTCTGCACCGGCCAGCCGAACAAGCTTTCGAAATACTGGTTGGCCTCGCTGATCAGGCCGTCTTCCTGACGGGTCAGCAGCACCATGTTCGGGCACAGGTGAAACAGCGTGGCGAAACGTTTTTCAGAGCTGCTGAGCGCCTGTTCCCGTTGCCGCTGGTGGGTGATTTCGCGGATGACCCCGATCATTCGGGGCCGGCCGTGTTTGTCCGGCAGCAGGCTGCCGTTGATCTCCAGCCAGTGCAGGCTGCCGTCGGGCCAGCGGATGCGGTGGTGCATCGCCTGTTCCAGCGGCGCGCCGGCGATGACCGCGTGGAAGGCGCGAATGGTTTTCGCCCGGTCTTCCGGTGGCAACAAGTCGAGGTATTCCAGGTCTTCGGGCAGCGGTTGCCGCGGGTCGAAGCCGAACAGGGCCTGAGTGCCGCGCGACCAACTGATCTGCCCGCGCTCGATATCCCAATACCAGGCACCAAGCCGAGCGCCGTTGAGCGCCGCGAGCAATTGCGGCGCGCTCTCCCAGCTCTGCTCGGAACGCCGTGGGTCAATGGCCTGAATACGCGGCATCGGCGGAATACGGTCAACAGATTTCGGCATTGTTAAGGGGCCTTGAGCTGATGTGGGCGTTTGGCACAGGGACGGCAGCTCTATAGGAGTAGCACAAGTTAGCCGAGAGTCCCTGGCAGATCGATTTGAGCGTCCAGCAGGGCCATAAATGCCCGTGCAGCATTCGACAGCGTCCTTTCAGTGTGCAGGATATAGCCTAGCTGGCGACGAAGCTGTATGCCCGGTAAAGGTATGCGCGCCACCTGTTCATCGAGCATCGTGCGCGGCAAAACGCTCCACGCCAGACCGATCGACACCATCATCTTGATGGTTTCCAGGTAGTTGGTGCTCATCGCGATGTTCGGCGTCAGGCCCTGAGCCTCGAACAGCCGTTGGACAATATGGTGGGTGAAGGTGTTGCCGCCGGGGAAAACGGCCGGATGACCGGCAATGTCCGCCAATGTGACGGCGCCGTTGCTGATCAATGAATGTTCGGGGGCGACCACGAAATCCAGCGGGTCATCCCAGACCGGCGTGGCCTTGACCAGCGTATGTGGTTCCGGCGCGAGCGTGATGACCGCCAGTTCCGCCCGGCCGTGAAGAATCTCTTCGTAGGCCACTTCCGAATCGAGGAACTGAATATCCAGCGCAACCTGTGGGTAGCGGCGAGTGTATTCCCTTAATAAGGGCGGTAAGCGGTGCAGACCGATGTGGTGACTGGTGGCCAGGGTCAGGCGGCCCGTGACTTCGCCGGTCAGGTTGGTCAGGGCGCGGCGGGTGTCATCGAGCACGTTGAGAATCTGATAAGCCCGTGGCAGCAAGGCGCGGCCGGCCTCGGTCAGGCCCACTTCACGACCGAGCCGGTCGAACAGTCGCACATTCAATTGCTGTTCCAGCCCGGCGATGCGTTTGCTGATGGCCGGTTGCGTCAGGTGCAGGCGTTCACCGGCGCCGGAGAAGCTTCCGGTTTCGGCAATCGCGATAAAAGCATTGAGGTTGGCCAGGTCCATGTTTGTATTCCAGCTGGTTATCCAAAGCATAAAAAATATGAATTTGAGTTATTTAATCTAACGCCATAGGATCGGCCTCACAAGCCAAAGGGTTATTGATAAGCCCAGGGCATAGAAACAAGCTGATGAGGAACCGTCTGATGGCCGGCAAAACGCTCTACGACAAGCTCTGGGATTCGCATTTGGTCAAGCAGCGCGACGATGGCTCGGCGCTGATCTATATCGATCGTCACATCATTCACGAAGTGACCTCGCCGCAGGCCTTCGAAGGTCTGCGTCTGGCCGGGCGCAAGCCGTGGCGCATCGATGCCAACATCGCCACCCCGGACCACAACGTACCGACCACCCCGGAGCGCAAGGGCGGCATCGAAGCCATTGCCGACCAGGTCTCGCGTTTGCAGGTTCAGACCCTCGATGACAACTGCGATGAATACGGCATCGTCGAGTTCAAGATGAATGACGTGCGCCAGGGCATCGTTCACGTGATCAGCCCGGAGCAGGGCGCGACCTTGCCGGGCATGACCGTGGTCTGCGGCGACTCGCACACCTCGACTCACGGCGCGTTCGGCGCCCTGGCTCACGGGATCGGCACTTCCGAGGTCGAGCACGTACTCGCCACCCAGTGCCTGGTCGCCAAGAAAATGAAAAACATGCTGGTGCGCGTCGAAGGCCAGTTGCCGTTCGGCGTGACCGCCAAGGACATCGTCCTCGCCGTCATTGGCAAGATCGGCACCGCTGGCGGTAACGGCCATGCCATCGAGTTCGCCGGCAGCGCGATCCGCGATCTGTCGATCGAAGGCCGCATGACCATCTGCAACATGTCCATCGAAGCCGGCGCCCGCGTGGGTCTGGTAGCGGCGGACCAGAAGACGGTGGATTACGTCAAGGGTCGCCCATTCGCTCCGAAAGGCGCCGAGTGGGATCTGGCGGTCGAGTCCTGGAAAGATCTGGTGTCCGACGCCGACGCGCATTTTGACACCGTGGTCGAGCTCGACGCCGCGCAGATCAAGCCGCAGGTCAGCTGGGGCACTTCGCCGGAAATGGTCTTGGCCGTTGATCAGAACGTGCCGGACCCGGCCAAGGAAATGGATCTGGTCAAACGCGACTCGATCGTCCGCGCCTTGAAATATATGGGTCTGACCGCCAATCAGGCGATCACCGACATTCAGCTCGATCGCGTATTCATCGGCTCCTGCACCAACTCGCGCATCGAAGATTTGCGCGCTGCCGCGGTGATCGCCAAGGGCCGCAAAGTTGCGTCGACCATCAAACAGGCCATCGTGGTGCCGGGTTCGGGTCTGGTGAAGGCACAGGCTGAAGCCGAAGGTCTGGACAAGATTTTCCTGGAAGCCGGTTTCGAGTGGCGCGAGCCGGGTTGCTCGATGTGCCTGGCGATGAACCCGGACCGTTTGGAGTCCGGCGAGCACTGTGCGTCGACCTCCAACCGTAACTTCGAAGGCCGTCAGGGCGCCGGTGGCCGTACCCACCTCGTCAGCCCGGCCATGGCCGCTGCGGCGGCGGTGAACGGTCGTTTCATCGACGTTCGTGAATTGATCTGAGGAGCGCAGCATGAAAGCTTTTACCCAGCACACCGGCCTTGTCGCACCTCTGGATCGTGCCAACGTCGACACCGACCAGATCATCCCGAAGCAGTTCTTGAAATCGATCAAGCGCACCGGCTTCGGCCCGAACCTGTTCGACGAGTGGCGTTACCTCGATGTGGGTCAGCCGTATCAGGACAACTCCAAGCGCCCGCTGAACAAGGAATTCGTGCTCAACGCCGAGCGTTATCAAGGCGCCAGCGTGTTGCTGGCCCGCGAGAACTTCGGTTGCGGTTCCAGCCGTGAGCACGCGCCGTGGGCGCTGGAAGAATACGGGTTCCGCAGCATCATCGCGCCGAGCTACGCCGACATCTTCTTCAACAACAGCTTCAAGAACGGTTTGCTGCCGATCATCCTGAGCGACGCAGAGGTCGACGAGCTGTTCAAGCAGGTCGAGGCCGAGCCGGGCTATCAGTTGCAGATCGATCTGCAAGAGCAGACCGTGACCAGCCCGAACGGCAAGGTCTATCGCTTCGAGATCGATGCCTTCCGCAAACACTGCCTGCTCAATGGCCTGGACGACATCGGCCTGACCCTGCAGGACGGCGATGCGATTGCCGCGTTTGAAGCCCGGCATCGCGCGAGCCAGCCGTGGTTGTTCCGCGACGCGTGATTGATTCGAGATGATGTAGTCAGGGCTGGACCCTTCGCGGGCAAGCCCGCTCCCACATTTGAAGTGCATTCCCCTGTGGGAGCGAGCTTGCTCGCGAAAAGGGCAGTTCAAACAACATAGAAATCAGGATGTGACCATGACCAGCACCGCCCACAGTCAGGTTGTACAAAAGCAATTCGGTGAGCAGGCCGCCGCCTACCTGAGCAGCGCCGTTCACGCTCAAGGCACTGAATTTGCGCTGCTGCAGGCTGAGCTGGCGGGGCAGGGCGAGGCGCGGGTGCTGGATCTGGGTTGCGGCGCCGGGCACGTGAGTTTTCACGTTGCTCCGTTGGTGAAGGAAGTGGTCGCGTACGACCTGTCGCAGCAGATGCTCGACGTGGTCGCCGCCGCTGCCGTTGATCGCGGATTGAGCAACGTGTCCACGGTCAACGGCGCCGCCGAGCGTCTGCCGTTTGCCGATGGCGAATTCGACTTCGTGTTCAGCCGCTATTCGGCGCACCACTGGAGCGACCTCGGCGTGGCCTTGCGCGAAGTGCGTCGGGTGCTGAAGCCGGGCGGCGTGGCGGCATTCATTGATGTGCTGTCGCCGGGCAGTCCGCTGTTCGACACCTATCTGCAGAGCGTCGAAGTGCTGCGCGACACCAGTCATGTGCGCGATTATTCGGCCGGTGAGTGGTTGCGCCAGGTCAGCGAGGCCGGTCTGCACACACGCAGCACCACGCGTCAGCGCCTGCGTCTGGAGTACAGCAGCTGGGTCGAGCGCATGCGCACGCCAGAAGTGATGCGCGCCGCGATCCGCCAGTTGCAGCAATCGATGGGCAACGAAGTGCGCGAATATTTTGAGATTGAGGCCGATGGATCGTTCAGTACAGATGTACTGGTGCTCTGGGCCGAGAAATAAACTTAGAACGACAAGCATTTTTCCGGGCGCGCCAGTCGATGGGGCACCGATTGAAGACACGAGGAAAGCATGAGCAAGCAGATTCTGATTCTCCCAGGCGACGGTATTGGTCCGGAAATCATGGCCGAAGCGGTCAAGGTGCTGGAGCTGGCCAACGACAAGTACAGCCTGGGTTTCGAGCTGAGCCATGACGTGATCGGTGGCGCCGCCATCGACAAGCACGGCGTGCCGCTGGCCGACGAAACGCTCGATCGCGCTCGCGCTGCCGATGCCGTGCTGCTGGGCGCCGTGGGCGGCCCGAAATGGGACACCATCGAGCGTGACATCCGCCCTGAGCGCGGCCTGCTGAAAATCCGTGCGCAACTGGGCCTGTTCGGCAACCTGCGTCCGGCGATCCTTTACCCGCAACTGGCTGACGCTTCGAGCCTGAAACCGGAAATCGTTTCCGGCCTGGACATCCTGATCGTCCGTGAGCTGACCGGCGGCATCTATTTCGGTGCGCCGCGCGGCACTCGTACCCTGGAAAACGGCGAGCGCCAGTCCTACGACACGCTGCCGTACAGCGAAAGCGAAATCCGCCGCATCGCCCGTGTCGGTTTCGACATGGCCATGGTCCGCGGCAAGAAGCTGTGCTCGGTGGACAAGGCCAACGTGCTGGCGTCTAGCCAGTTGTGGCGTGAAGTGGTCGAGCAGGTGGCCAAGGATTACCCTGAAGTCGAACTGAGTCACATGTACGTCGACAACGCTGCCATGCAACTGGTGCGGGCACCGAAGCAGTTCGACGTGATCGTCACCGACAACATGTTCGGCGACATTCTGTCCGACGAAGCGTCGATGCTCACCGGCTCCATCGGCATGCTGCCGTCGGCCTCGCTGGATGCCAACAACAAGGGCATGTACGAGCCTTGCCACGGTTCGGCACCGGACATCGCCGGCCAAGGCATCGCCAACCCGCTGGCGACCATCCTGTCGGTGTCGATGATGCTGCGTTACAGCTTCAATCTGCACGAAGCGGCGGATGCCATCGAGAAAGCGGTCAGCGTGGTGCTGGATCAAGGCCTGCGCACCGGCGACATCTTTTCGACCGGTTGCACTAAAGTCGGTACGCAGGAAATGGGTGACGCAGTAGTCGCCGCGCTGCGGAATCTGTAATCTCTCGGGCCCGCTGCGAAATTCAATACAAAGCAGCGGCCCACTTTTCAAGAAGGTGTAGTTGCGATGAAACGTGTAGGTCTGATCGGTTGGCGCGGCATGGTCGGTTCCGTGCTCATGCAGCGGATGCTGGAAGAGCAGGATTTCGATCTTATCGAGCCGGTGTTTTTCACCACTTCCAATGTCGGTGGCCAAGGCCCGTCCGTGGGCAAGGACATTGCTCCGCTCAAGGACGCTTACAGCATTGAAGAGCTGAAGACCCTCGACGTGATCCTGACCTGCCAGGGCGGCGACTACACCAGCGAAGTATTCCCCAAGCTGCGCGAAGCCGGCTGGCAGGGTTACTGGATCGACGCGGCCTCGAGCCTGCGGATGAACGACGACGCCGTCATCATCCTCGACCCGGTCAACCGCAAGGTCATCGACCAGCAACTCGACGCGGGCACCAAGAACTACATCGGCGGCAACTGCACCGTCAGCCTGATGCTGATGGGCCTGGGCGGCCTGTTCGAGGCCGGTCTGGTCGAGTGGATGAGCGCCATGACCTATCAGGCGGCCTCGGGTGCCGGCGCGCAGAACATGCGTGAACTGATCAAGCAGATGGGCGCGACCCACGCCGCTGTCGCCGATCAACTGGCCGATCCGGCCAGCGCGATTCTCGACATCGACCGTCGTGTGGCCGAAGCCATGCGCAGCGACGCTTACCCGACCGAAAACTTCGGCGTACCGCTGGCCGGCAGCCTGATCCCGTGGATCGACAAGGAATTGCCGAACGGCCAGAGCCGCGAAGAGTGGAAGGCCCAGGCCGAGACCAACAAGATCCTCGGTCGCTTCAAGAGCCCGATCCCGGTCGACGGTATCTGCGTGCGCATCGGCGCCATGCGCTGCCACAGCCAGGCGCTGACCATCAAACTGAACAAAGACGTGCCGATCGCCGACATCGAAGGGCTGATCAGCCAGCACAACCCTTGGGTCAAGCTGGTGCCGAACAACCGTGAAATCAGCATGCAGGAGCTGAGCCCGACGAAAGTCACCGGCACCCTGAACGTACCGGTCGGTCGTCTGCGCAAGCTGAACATGGGTTCGCAGTTCGTTGGCGCGTTCACCGTCGGCGACCAGTTGCTGTGGGGCGCTGCCGAGCCGCTGCGTCGCATGCTGCGGATCCTGCTGGAGCGTTGATCGCTTGACGCAATGAAAGAACCCGCGCCTTGCAAGAGGCGCGGGTTTTTTTGTACCTGTTGATCGTTCCCACGCTCTGTGTGGGAAATGCAGCCATGGACGCTCCGCGTCCGCTCTTCGCGGCGGGCGCGAATTGCCTGTGTGCGACTCACCCGGTAAAGTGCCGCTCCCCCCGTTTCGCCAGAGGTAGCAACATGACCCAGACCCTTGATATTGCCGTGATCGGCGCCACCGGTACTGTCGGCGAAACGCTTGTGCAGATTCTCGAAGAGCGCGACTTCCCGGTTGGCACACTGCATCTGTTGGCCAGCAGCGAATCGGCTGGCAGCTCAGTGTCGTATCGTGGCAAGAACGTGCGGGTGCGTGAGGTCGATGAGTTCGACTTCGCCAAGGTCAAACTGGTTTTCTTTACCGCGGGGCCTGCGGTCACCCTGAGTTACGCGGCTCGCGCTCATGCCGCGGGTTGTTCACTGATCGATCTGTCCGGTGCCTTGCCGGCCGACCAGGCCCCGCAAGTGGTGCCGGAAGCCAATGTCGAGGTGTTGGCCGGTCTGAAAGCGCCGTTTCAGGTCAGCAGCCCGAGCCCGTCGGCCACTGCGCTGGCCGTGGTGCTGGCGCCATTGCGCGAGCTGATCGAGCTGCAATACGTGCATGTCACCGCCAGTCTGGCCATTTCCGCTCAGGGGCGCGAAGCAGTCTCCGAGCTGGCGCGCCAGACCGCTGAACTGTTGAATCTGCGTCCGCTGGAGCCGAAATTCTTTGATCGGCAGGTGGCATTCAACGTACTGGCCCAGGTCGGTACGCCGGATGCGCAAGGCCATACGCTGCTGGAAAAGCGCCTGGTCCGCGAACTGCGTCAGGTGCTGGCGCAGCCTTCTTTAAAGATTTCCGCGACTTGCATTCAAGCCCCGGTGTTTTTTGGCGATAGCTTTAGCGTGACCTTGCAGTCAGCGAGCGCGGTCGACCTGGAAAAGGTCAATGCTGCGCTTGAAGATGCCGAGGGTATCGAGCTGGTCGAGGCCGGCGATTATCCGACTGCTGTCGGTGATGCGGTCGGGCAGGACGTGGTCTATGTCGGGCGGGTGCGCGCCGGTGTCGACGAGCCGTCGGAACTTAATCTGTGGCTGACGTCAGATAACGTACGCAAGGGTGCGGCCCTCAACGCCGTGCAGGTCGCCGAGTTGTTGATAAAAGACCTGCTGTAAAAGATACTTGGCAACAATTTGTCGACTGATTCTAGGCGAGCGCTATGCTTGCCCCGAGCACTCGATGACGTGTCACCCTCCGGGACTTTCCGGGGCATCAAAGAAATGATCGCGCGCGGCATGCTGTCGTCGTCGCGCGCAATGCCTTACGGCAGCGACAATCAACATCTTCTCGCTGGCCGAGGAACGTTCAAACAAAGGAAGAGGCTATGGTTCAAGTTCGCAAACTGGTGTTAGCAATAGCGGCCGCCTCGGCGCTGTCCTCCGGTATGGCGCATGCCCTCGGGCTCGGGGAGCTGACCCTGAAGTCGACCCTGAACCAGCCGCTGGTGGCGGAAATCGAGCTGCTCGATGTCAAGGATCTGACCGCTGCCGAAGTGGTGCCGAGCCTGGCCTCGCCGGAAGATTTTGCCAAGGCCGGCGTCGATCGCCAGGCCTTCCTCAATGATCTGACCTTCACCCCGGTGCTCAACGCCAGCGGCAAAAGCGTGCTGCGCGTAACATCGAGCAAGCCGCTGTCGGAACCGATGGTGAAATTCCTCGTGCAGGTGATGTGGCCAAACGGCCGTCTGCTGCGTGACTACAGCGTCCTGCTGGATCCGTCGAAGTTCTCGCCGCAGACCGCTGATGCTGCCGCTCAACCAGCGCCAGCGCAAACCATCACCGCACCGACCACCGGTGCCACGCATTCGACCCACACCACCACGCCGCGCGACACCCTGTGGGAAATCGCCGCCAAGGCGCGCACCGGCGGTTCGGTGCAGCAGACCATGCTGGCGATCCAGGCCCTGAATCCGGACGCGTTCATCGACGGCAACATCAACCGCCTGAAAACCGGCCAGGTGCTGCGTCTGCCGGATCAGGTGCAAAGCACTGCGCTACCGCAATCCAAGGCCATTGCCGAAGTGGCCGCGCAGAACGAAGCCTGGCGTCAGGGCCGTCGTTATGCGGCCAGACCGGGCACCGGTCAGCAGCAGCTCGATGCGACCAATCGTGGGCGCGCCAATACCGGCGCTGCGCAAAACACCAAGGACAACCTGAGCCTGGTGTCCGCCGAAAGCGCCAAGGCGCGTGGCAAGGGGCCGGCCGGCGATGCCAAGGCTCTGAGCAACAAACTGGCGGTGACCCAGGAAAGTCTCGACACCACCCGTCGCGACAACGAAGAACTGAAAAGCCGCATGGCCGATCTGCAAAGTCAGTTGGACAAGCTGCAGCGCCTGATCGAGCTGAAGAACAGTCAACTGGCGAAAATGCAGGCCGAAGGCTCGGGTGCTGCCCCAGCCGGCGCTGCCACTGCGCCAGTGGTGCCGGCGATCACCGCGGAACTGGCTGCCACGCCGCCGGCAACTCCGGCAGAGGCTGCTCCGGCCGCGCCTGTGCCTGAGGCTGCTCCTCCGGCCCCGGTCGAGCCGGTTGTCGAGCCTGTGGTTGAAACCACGCCCGCCGCCGATGACGAGAAGAACTTCAATGAACTGCTGACCAATCCGATCCTGCTGGGTCTGGTTGGTGGCGGTGCAGTGGTTCTGCTGCTCCTGCTGTTGCTGCTGGCGCGTCGCCGCAAGGCGCAACAGGAAGCCGAAAAGCACTTGCGTATGGCCCGTGCTCTGGAGGAGCAATCCTTCTCCCAGGACCTCGACCTGCCGGAAAGCAGCTTCGAAGGTCTGGAAGTACCAGCCGCCAGCGTCAAGCTGACCCCGGCTCCGGCTCCGGCTCCGGCACCTGCTGCCGCTGCCGTGGTTGCTCCGGTGGTAATGGCCGAGCCGATCGCCGCGCCGTTGGTGGCGCCGGCTGCCGAGCGTTCCGACGACGTGCTGGACAAGGCGCAGTCGCACATCGACGGCGGTCGTCTGAACCAGGCCGCCGCGTTGCTGGAGGAGGGCGTGAGCCTGGAGCCGCAGCGCAGCGATCTGCGTCTGAAACTGATGGAGGTTTACGGTCGCCAGGGTGATCGCGATGCCTTCGTCGGTCAGGAGCGCCAACTGGTTGCCAATGGCGACAACTTCGCCAAGGTCGAAGAGCTGAAAAGCCGCTTCCCGGCCATGGCGGTCGTCGCGGCCAGCGGCCTGGCAGCAGCGGCCATTGCTGCCGAGCTGGACGCGGAATACGTCAAGGAGCTGTTGCTCGATGAGCCTGAAGCGCCTGCTGCGGCAGATAACGAACTGGACAGCGCTTTCGACCTGAGCCTCGACGATCTCGACAACATCACGCCGGTAGAACCTGTGGCTGCTGTCGAGCCTGACGCGCCGGTCGAGCTGGACGCATTCCCGACTGACGACGATCTGAGCTTCGAGTCGGTTCTGCAACAGCAGGCCGACATCAAGGAAAACCTCGACGACCTGTCGGACTTCGACCTGGATCTGGACCTCGGTGCCGATCCTGCGCCTACGCCGGTCGAGCTGGCGGACGATGATTTCCTGCTGGATCTGGACGAAGGCGTGAAGGATCTGCCGCTGGTCGACACCCCGGCCGTGGCCGACGTGCCGCAGGACGATCTGGAACTGCCAGCCGATTTCGACCTGTCTCTGGCTGACGAAATGGACGCGGCGCCTGCCGAGCCGGATGCGTTCGCCGCCGAACTGGACGACGTCAACGCCGAGCTGGATCGCCTGTCGAGTAGCATCAACGAGCCAAGCTTCACCGAAGCTGATGCCGCGTTGGGCGATGATCTGGGTGAGGATGACTTCGACTTCCTGTCCGGCACCGACGAAGCCGCTACCAAACTCGATCTGGCTCAGGCCTACATCGACATGGGCGACAACGACGGTGCACGGGATATCCTCAATGAAGTCATCAGCGAGGGGAACGACAAGCAGAAGAGCGAAGCGAGCGAAATGCTCTCGCATCTGGCCTGAGTCGGCATTCAGCACTAAACAAAACGGCAGCCCATGAGGTTGCCGTTTTTGTTTGGGTCTGGTTTCCCCGTCCCGCCGCCTTATAATGCCCGCCTTTGTAGATCAGCAGGCTGTACCGACTTGGCAAACATAGATAACCCGGCCGCCGAAATGGCCCCCGAAGGCTTTTTCCGCGTCGCGCTGGGCGTTGAATACAAGGGCTCGCGCTACAGCGGCTGGCAGCGCCAGTCCACCGGTGTGCTCACCGTGCAGGAAACCCTGGAAAACGCCCTGTCGAAGGTCGCCGATTCGCCGATCTCGCTGCAATGCGCCGGGCGCACTGACGCCGGTGTGCATGCCTGCGGGCAAGTGGTGCATTTCGATACCCGGGTCGACCGCTCGCTGAAGGCCTGGGTCATGGGCGCCAACATCAATCTGCCCCACGACATCAGCGTCAGTTGGGCGAAGGTCATGCCGGCGCATTTCCATGCGCGATTCAAGGCAATTGCCCGACGCTATCGCTACGTGATCTACAACGATCAGATCCGCCCGGCGCATCTCAACGAAGAGATCACCTGGAATCACCGTCCGCTGGACGTCGAACGCATGGCCGAAGCCGCGCAGTACCTGATCGGTACCCATGATTTCAGTGCCTTCCGTGCTGGCCAGTGCCAGGCCAAGTCGCCGATCAAGAAGATGCATCACTTGCGCGTGACCCGTCACGGCAAAATGATCGTTCTGGATATCCGCGCTAACGCGTTCCTGCACCACATGGTTCGCAACATCGCCGGCGTGCTGATGACCATCGGTGCGGGCGAGCGGCCGGTGGAGTGGATGAAAGAAGTGCTGGAGAGTCGCGAGCGGCGTTCCGGCGGCGTCACGGCGCATCCGTTCGGTCTGTATCTGGTGCAGGTCGAGTACCACGACGAGTTCCCGTTGCCCGAGCGTTTCATCGGGCCACATTTCCTTACGGGTTTCTCGGAACTTGACGGCTGACGCCCTCGAACGCATTTGTTACCATCCGGGACTTTCTCGGGTTTGCCTTGGGGTTTTTATCGACATGTCAGCCGTTCGCAGCAAGATTTGCGGGATTACCCGCATGGAAGATGCGTTGGCAGCCGTCGAGGCCGGGGCCGATGCCATCGGATTTGTGTTCTACGCCAAAAGTCCCCGGGCGGTGACCGTGCAGCAGGCGCGGGCGATCATCGCCGCCTTGCCGCCGTTCGTGACCACGGTCGGGCTGTTCGTCAATGCCAGCCGCTGCGAGCTTGGGGAAATCCTCGATGCCGTGCCGCTGGATCTGCTGCAGTTCCACGGCGACGAAACCGCCGCCGAGTGTGAAGGCTGGCACCGGCCATACATCAAGGCCTTGCGGGTCAAGGCGGGCGATGACATTGCCGCCGCCTGCGATGCCTACCCGAGTGCCAGCGGCGTGCTGCTCGACACTTATGTCGAAGGCGTGCCCGGCGGAACCGGCGAAGCGTTTGACTGGTCATTGATTCCGCAAGGCTTGAGCAAGCCGTTGATTCTGGCCGGCGGCCTGACGCCGGAGAACGTCGCCGATGCGGTCGCCCGGGTGCGGCCGTATGCGGTGGATGTCAGCGGTGGGGTGGAGGCGAGCAAGGGCATCAAGGATCACGCAAAGATTCGTGCATTCATCAACGCCGTACGCTGATGTGACGGCTGGCAGACTGCCGCCGTCCACAGCTCTGTAGAAAAGAGGCTGAGGGTCTTTTCGGGGTGTACGCAGGTCAGTTCCGCTGACCCGGCAGCCCGGACGATCATCGCCACACATGAATTTAGCTGAAGGGCATACGCGGGGCCGCGAACCAGAGCGTTCGGGCCGCCGGTACTGGAGAAAGAAAGCATGAGCAACTGGTTGGTAGACAAGCTGATCCCTTCGATCATGCGTTCCGAGGTCAAGAAGAGCTCGGTGCCTGAAGGTCTGTGGCACAAATGCCCGTCCTGCGAGGCCGTGCTGTATCGTCCGGAGCTGGAAAAGACCCTGGACGTTTGCCCTAAATGCAACCACCACATGCGCATCGGGGCACGCGCGCGCATCGACATCTTCCTGGATGCAGAAGGTCGTGTTGAGCTGGGTGCCGACCTGGAGCCGGTTGACCGTCTGAAATTTCGTGACGGCAAGAAGTACAAGGATCGCCTGACTGCTGCGCAGAAGCAGACCGGCGAGAAAGACGCGCTGGTTTCCATGAGCGGCACCCTGCTGGGCATGCCTGTCGTGGTTTCGGCGTTCGAATTCAGCTTCATGGGCGGCTCCATGGGCGCCATCGTCGGTGAGCGCTTTGTGCGCGCCGCCAACTACGCGCTGGAAAACCGTTGCCCGATGGTCTGCTTCTCCGCCTCCGGTGGTGCGCGGATGCAGGAAGCCCTGATCTCGTTGATGCAGATGGCCAAGACGTCGGCTGTGCTGGCGCGTCTGCGTGAAGAAGGCATTCCGTTCATCTCCGTGCTGACCGACCCGGTCTACGGCGGCGTTTCCGCCAGTCTGGCGATGCTGGGTGACGTGATTGTCGGCGAGCCAAAAGCCCTGATCGGCTTTGCCGGTCCGCGCGTAATCGAGCAGACCGTGCGTGAAAAACTGCCGGAAGGCTTCCAGCGCAGCGAATTCCTGCTGGAACACGGTGCAATCGACCTGATCATCGACCGTCGCGAGCTGCGTCCGCGTCTGGGCAACCTGTTGGCGCAGCTGACTGGTCAGCCCACGCCGACATTTGTCGCTGCACCTGTTGAGCCGATCGTCGTTCCGCCGGTGCCTGCCAACGTATGACCGAGCGCACCCTTGGCGAGTGGCTCGCCTACCTCGAACAGTTGCATCCATCGGCCATCGACATGGGGCTGGAGCGTTCGCAACAGGTAGCGTCCCGCATGGGACTGGGCCAGCCGGCGCCACGGGTGATTACGGTCACTGGCACCAACGGCAAGGGTTCGACCTGCGCTTTCATGGCTTCATTGCTGCGGGCGCAGGGCCTCAACGTCGGTGTCTACAATTCTCCGCACCTGTTGCGTTACAACGAGCGGGTGCAGCTCAATGGCGTCGAAGCCACTGATGCGCAGTTGTGCGAAGCCTTCGCAGCGGTCGAGGCGGGGCGCGGCGACACTTCCCTGACTTACTTCGAAATGGGCACCCTGGCGGCGTTCTGGCTGTTTCAACAGGCCGGGCTCGACGCGGTGGTGCTGGAAGTCGGGCTGGGCGGGCGCCTGGACACGGTCAACGTGGTCGATGCCGATATCGCGCTGGTCACCAGCATTGGCGTCGATCATGCCGATTACCTGGGCAATACCCGCGAATCCGTGGCTTTCGAGAAGGCCGGTATTTTCCGTCAGGGCAAACCCGCGCTGTGCGGCGATCTGAATCCTCCACAACCCCTGCTGGACAAGGCGCGCGAGCTGGCTTGCCCGTTCTTCCTGCGCGGGCGTGATTTCGATCTGGGTATCACGGATCAGTTCTGGCAATGGCGCGGCACCGATGCTGAGGGTCAGCTCGTCGAGCTGCACGATTTGCCTTTGCTCGATCTGCCGATGGAGAACGCCGCGCTGGCGTTGCAGGCTTATCTGCTGCTCGGTTTGCCATGGAATGCCGGGCAGATTGTTGCGGCGTTGCAGGCGACTCGCGTGGTCGGTCGTCTTGATCGTCGTTCGTTCGAATGGAATGGCAAGCGTCTGAATCTGCTGCTGGACGTTGGCCATAACCCGCATGCGGCGGAATATCTGGCGCGGCGTCTGGCTGCGCGTCCGCCGGTCGGCAAGCGTCTGGCGGTGTTCGGCCTGTTGGCGGACAAGGATCTGGACGGTGTCATCGGTGAATTGAATGCCAGCGTCCAGCATTGGGCGGTGGCGCCGTTGGATTCGCCGCGTGCGCGTCCGGTGGCCGAATTGAATGCTGCACTGCAGAACCTTGGCGCGTCGGTCACGTCTTATGACAGCGTGGCGGCCGCTTTGGAAGGGCAGTGTGCAGTGGCCACCAGCGACGACGAGATCTTGCTGTTCGGATCATTTTATTGTGTCGCCGAGGCCCTCGAATGGCTGTCTCGGCGCTCCACGGAGGAAGCGGCAAATGGCTTTGCTGGATAAAGCGTACAAGCAGCGCATGGTCGGTGCCCTGGTGCTGGTGGCGCTGGCGGTGATTTTCCTGCCGATGCTGTTTTCCCGTCAGGATGAACAGCGTCAGGTAACCGTCGAGGCACCGGCAGCGCCGCAAGCGCCTGCCGTGGCGCAAATCCAGATGGAAACCGTGGCCGTGCCCGAGCCGCAGGTTCTGCCGCAAGAGCCAGTACCAAGCGATGACGAAGTCGCCGAGCAATCGGCGCCAGCAGCGCCGATTGCTTCCGCTGCACCAGCCCCGGCTCCGGCGCCGGTAGCCAAACCGGTTGCGCCGGCTCCGGCTCCCGCTCCGGTGGTAAAACCTGCTACAGCACCTGCTCAGCCGATCGCCGCGCTTTCCACCAAGCCTGATACCACTCAAAGCCGCGTCGACGCCAATGGCCTGTCGGTGAGCTGGTCGGTGCAACTGGCCAGTCTGTCGAGTCGCGCCAGCGCCGAAAGCCTGCAGAAAACCCTGCGTAGCCAGGGCTATAACGCTTACATCCGTTCCGCCGATGGCAAGAACCGGGTGTTCGTCGGTCCGCTGATCGAGCGCGCCGAAGCCGATCGTCTGCGTGATCTTTTGAGCCGCCAGCAGAACCTGAAGGGGTTTGTGGTGCGCTTCCAGCCTGAGCGTGGCTGAAATCTATCGCCCCGATTGAAATGCACTGACATTCGCAGCTTACCGACAGCCCTGCGCTCTGCTAAAATGCGCCGCCTTATCCGTCTGTAGGCTGCACTGTGCCATTTACCTGGGTTGACTGGGCGATCGTTGCAATCATCGCCATCTCCGCTTTGATCAGTTTGAGCCGCGGCTTCGTCAAAGAAGCATTGTCGCTGGTGACCTGGATCATCGCAGGAGTTGTTGCCTGGATGTTCGGTGGCTCACTGTCCGAGTACCTCGCCGGATACATCGAAACACCGTCGGCTCGTGTGATCACGGGCTGTGCCATCATGTTTGTCGCCACACTGATCGTGGGCGCAATGATCAATTATCTTATCGGCGAGTTGGTTCGCGTCACCGGGTTGTCCGGGACCGATCGATTCCTCGGCATGGCCTTCGGCGCTGCGCGTGGCGTGTTGCTGGTGGTCGTGGCGGTCGGGCTATTGAGCCTGGGGCCGGTACAGCAGGACGGGTGGTGGAAAGAATCACAGCTCGTGCCAAAGTTTCTATTGGTCGCAGACTGGTCCAAAAACCTGATTCTTGGGTGGAGCAGTCAGTGGCTTGCCAGCGGAATCAGCGTACCCGCTGATATTCCGTTCAAGGAACAACTCTTGCCGTCGGCCAAAACGCCTCAGTGAGTGTTGTTCAGTTCAGATCCATTAAGTAGGGGTTGCGTCGCATGTGTGGCATCGTCGGTATCGTCGGTAAGTCGAACGTCAATCAGGCGCTGTATGACGCGCTAACCGTGCTCCAGCACCGCGGCCAGGACGCTGCCGGTATCGTGACCAGCCATGATGGCCGGTTGTTCTTGCGCAAGGACAATGGCCTGGTGCGTGACGTGTTTCAGCAGCGTCACATGCAGCGCCTGGTCGGCCACATGGGTATCGGCCACGTCCGTTACCCGACTGCCGGCAGCTCGACGTCGGCCGAGGCTCAGCCGTTCTACGTCAACTCGCCGTACGGCATCACCCTGGCGCACAACGGTAACCTGACCAACGTTGAACAGTTGGCCAAAGAGATCTACGAATCCGATCTGCGTCACGTCAACACCAGTTCCGACTCGGAAGTGTTGCTCAACGTGTTCGCCCATGAGCTGGCCCAGCGCGGCAAGCTGCAACCGACCGAAGAAGACGTGTTTGCCGCCGTGACCGACGTGCACAACCGTTGCGTCGGTGGTTACGCCGTCGTGGCAATGGTGACCGGTTACGGCATCGTCGGCTTCCGTGATCCGCACGGCATCCGTCCGATCGTGTTCGGCCAGCGTCACACCGACGAAGGCGTCGAGTACATGATCGCCTCCGAAAGCGTTTCGCTGGACGTGCTCGGCTTCACCCTGATTCGCGACCTGGCGCCGGGCGAAGCGGTGTACATCACTGAAGACGGCAAGCTGCACACCCGTCAATGCGCGACCAACCCGTCCCTGACCCCGTGCATCTTCGAACACGTCTACCTGGCGCGTCCGGATTCGATCATCGACGGCGTGTCGGTCTACAAGGCCCGTCTGCGCATGGGTGAAAAGCTGGCCGAGAAGATCCTGCGCGAGCGCCCGGAGCACGACATCGACGTGGTCATCCCTATTCCGGACACCAGCCGCACTGCCGCGCTGGAGCTGGCCAACCATCTGGGCGTGAAATTCCGCGAAGGCTTCGTCAAGAACCGTTACATCGGTCGTACCTTCATCATGCCCGGCCAGGCTGCGCGCAAGAAGTCGGTACGTCAGAAGCTCAACGCCATCGAGCTGGAATTCCGCGGCAAGAACGTGATGCTGGTGGACGACTCGATCGTTCGCGGCACCACCTGCAAGCAGATCATCCAGATGGCCCGTGAAGCCGGCGCGAAAAACGTCTACTTCTGCTCGGCGGCTCCGGCCGTTCGCTTCCCGAACGTTTACGGCATCGACATGCCGAGCGCTCACGAGTTGATCGCGCACAATCGTTCGACCCAGGATGTGGCTGATCTGATCGGCGCCGACTGGCTGATCTATCAGGATCTGCCTGACTTGATCGAAGCGGTTGGTGGCGGCAAGATCAAGATCGAAAACTTCGATTGTGCAGTGTTCGACGGCAAGTACGTCACCGGCGACGTCGACGAGGCTTACCTGAACAAGATCGAACAGGCACGCAACGATGCCTCGAAGGTCAAGACCCAGGCGGTCAGTGCGATCATTGATCTGTACAACAACTGAGTTTCAACCGGCCCTTAGGGGCCGGTTTTGTATCTGGCAAAAGACTTTTTATTTATCGAGAAAAGGGCAAGGAGTGACAGCATGAGTCAGGAATGGGATGCCGGTCGGCTGGACAGCGACCTCGAAGGCGTAGCGTTCGATACCCTGGCCGTACGTGCCGGTCAGCACCGTACGCCGGAAGGCGAGCACGGTGATCCGATGTTCTTCACTTCCAGCTACGTGTTCCGTACCGCCGCTGACGCCGCCGCACGGTTTGCCGGGGAAGTGCCGGGCAACGTTTACTCGCGCTACACCAACCCGACCGTCCGCGCGTTCGAAGAGCGCATTGCGGCGCTGGAAAGCGCCGAGCAAGCGGTGGCCACGGCGACCGGCATGGCCGCGATCATGGCGGTGGTGATGAGCCTGTGCAGTGCCGGCGATCATGTGCTGGTGTCGCGCAGCGTATTCGGCTCGACCATCAGCCTGTTCGAGAAGTACTTCAAGCGTTTTGGCGTGGAAGTCGATTATGTGCCGTTGGCCGATCTGTCGGCCTGGGACGCAGCGATCAAGTCCAACACCAAATTGCTGTTCGTCGAGTCGCCGTCCAATCCGTTGGCTGAGCTGGTGGATATCACCGCGCTGTCGGAAATCGCGCACGCCAAGGGCGCGATGCTGGTGGTCGACAACTGCTTCTGCACGCCTGCCTTGCAGCAGCCGCTGAAGTTGGGCGCAGATATCGTTGTGCACTCGGCCACCAAGTTCATCGATGGCCAGGGCCGTTGCATGGGCGGCGTGGTTGCTGGTCGCAGCGAGCAGATGAAAGAAGTCGTCGGTTTCCTGAGGACGGCCGGGCCGACCCTGAGCCCGTTCAACGCCTGGATCTTCCTCAAGGGTCTGGAAACCCTGAACCTGCGGATGAAGGCGCACTGCGCCAACGCCCAGCAACTGGCTGAATGGCTGGAGCAGCAGGACGGCATCGAGAAGGTGCATTACGCCGGTCTCAAGAGCCATCCGCAACACGAGTTGGCTCGGCGTCAACAAAAAGGCTTCGGCGCAGTTGTCAGTTTTGAGGTGAAGGGTGGCAAAGAGGGCGCTTGGCGTTTCATCGATGCGACCCGTTTGATTTCGATCACCGCCAATCTCGGTGACAGCAAGACCACCATCACTCACCCGAGCACGACGTCCCACGGCCGTCTGGCGCCGCAGGAACGTGAAGCTGCCGGGATTCGTGACAGTCTTATCCGCATTGCGGTCGGTCTGGAAGACGTGGCTGACCTGCAAGCCGACCTGTCGCGCGGCCTGGCGGCGTTGTGATCGAGTTGCCTACGCCGAAGACTGGCACCCATGGCCGCGTTGCATTGGTCACGGGTGCTGCGCGCGGGATAGGTCTGGGAATCGCAGCGTGGCTGATCAGCGAAGGCTGGCAGGTGGTGCTGACGGACCTGGATCGTGCGCGGGGTTCGAAAGTGGCAAAGGTGCTGGGCGAAAACGCCTGGTTCATCGCCATGGACGTGGCGGACGAAAGTCAGGTGGCGCTCGGAGTCGCGGAAGTGCTCGGGCAGTTTGGCCGCCTGGATGCGCTGGTGTGCAATGCTGCCGTGGCCGATCCGCACAACATCACGCTGGAAAGCCTCGATCTGGCTTACTGGAATCGGGTGCTGGCAGTGAACCTCGGTGGGCCGATGTTGCTGGCCAAGCACTGCGCGCCGTATCTGCGTGCGCACAACGGGGCGATCGTCAATCTGGCCTCGACCCGTGCGGCGCAGTCGGAACCGGATTCGGAGGCATATGCCGCGAGCAAGGGCGGATTGCTGGCACTGACGCACGCGCTGGCGGTCAGTCTGGGGCCGGAGATTCGCGTCAATGCGGTCAGCCCGGGCTGGATCGATGCGCGGGACCCTTCTGCCCGACGCGCGGAGCCGCTGAGCGATACCGATCATGCCCAGCATCCTGCGGGCAGGGTAGGTACGGTTGAGGACGTTGCGGCGATGGTGGCGTGGTTGCTGTCGAAGAATGCAGGGTTTGTGACCGGGCAGGAATTCGTGGTCGATGGCGGCATGACCAAGAAGATGATTTATACGGAATGAAGCAATTTCGTCTTTTTTAGAAAAACTTCAATCCTGCTATTGACTTAGGTTCGCTACCTGCGTAAATTTCGCGGCCTCGGAGATGCAAACGGGTGATTAGCTCAGCTGGGAGAGCGTCTGCCTTACAAGCAGAATGTCGGCGGTTCGATCCCGTCATCACCCACCACTCCCGAGATACTTGCGTAAGCAAGAACGTAGGCTGAAAGTGCCTGCACCGACGCGCAGCGGTAGTTCAGTCGGTTAGAATACCGGCCTGTCACGCCGGGGGTCGCGGGTTCGAGTCCCGTCCGCTGCGCCATATTTAACGAATCAGGCAATGTCTGGTTCGCGATTGAAAAGCACCGAAGCTTTCAGTCAAACGAGTTACTTGAGTTCAAGCTCAAAGCGATACGCAGCGGTAGTTCAGTCGGTTAGAATACCGGCCTGTCACGCCGGGGGTCGCGGGTTCGAGTCCCGTCCGCTGCGCCATATCTGTTTCAAGGACTACTGAACGCCTTGAGACACCGAAAGCAACCTCTGGTTGATTCGGAATCGATAGCAAAGACCCTGGTCGAAAGACCGGGGTTTTTTGTGTCTGAAATTTGACCTTTCCCAAACTTCTCCTCTTTAGCCGGCGATGAGCGCGAGCCGTGGCTCGTTCGATGCTGCCGCGCAATCTGGCCTGCGGCCACGGGCCGCTGCGCTGCAATGCCGCATTGATTTTGATTCTTTGGTCAAATTTTTGTAACTGGTTGTTTGCTGCGAGCCCAGAAACCTTTAAAGTTAACCTTTCGGTCAGCTTTGCACTGTCATCACGCCCTTTGTTTAGCCAAAAAGGGCTTCTGCAAGACTCGAGATTCCCAGTAGATAACCAGAAGGGCGGATCCATAACCGTCCAGAGGATGATCCATGTCCAACCGTGAAATATCCCGGCGCTCGTTCCTTCAGGGCGGGCTGGTGGCGGGTGTGAGCGTTACACTCACACCGCTCAGCAGTCAGGCGCTCGGTGCCTTGATGGAAAACAGCGTGACCGTGCCGTCCGAGCAGTGGCTCGGCAACAATGGCAAGGCACGCCAGCGTAACGATGCCTTGTCCAAGGTCTGCGGCAGCAAGGTATTTGCCCGCGACATCCGTTCCAAGGACATGCCGGGCTGGCCCCAGCAGCAAGGCCACGCCATGTTGCTGAAAACCATCAAGGCCGACCGCATCTACGACGGATACGACCTGTCGTGGCTCGGGGCCGATCTGCAGCCTGATCGTATCGTTACCGCCGCCGATCTGGACAAGGACGGCATCGTGTTCCCTGAAGAGCACGCGCCGGATCCTCTACTGCCGGAAGGCAAGGTACCGATGTTCATCGGTCACCCGGTCGCGATCCTGATCTGGAACGACTTCGAGCGTTTCCGCCAGGCCAAGAACAAACTCAAATTCAATGACAAGGCAATTCGTTACGGTGCCCAAGTACCGTTCTACGAAGGCGATCCCTATGGCAGTTTCCGCTACGTGCGCGTCGGTGGCCCGACGTCGGCGGACGAGGATGAGTTCGCCAGCCTCAAGGATTCGATCCTGTTCCCGATGCTGAAAAACCGTCGTCCGGTGTGGAATTCTCAGCCGAACCTGCACGGCAACCTGACCGAGCGCGGCCTGTTTTACGCCGACCGCATGAAGAAAGAGATCGACACCCCGCCGGACAACTGGCTGGTGTTCGACGAGCGCTACAAAACCCCGTCGATCGAACCGGCCGCAATGGAACCGGACAACGGTAACGGCTGGTACGACCCGGCGACCAAGACCCTGCATTTCGTCGTCGCCACCCAATGTCCGCTGGAAACCGCTACCGAGACCGCGAAGATGATCGGGCCGTCGCGTTTCGGCCTGGCGAACCTGAACATGCACCCGGGTTACACCGTCGGTTACGGTTCCAAGGACCACAACATTTTCGTCTACTACGCGGCTCTGGCGGCGTTGTACGGCGCAGGTGTGCCGATTCGCCTGGCCAACGACCGCTACGAGCAGTTCCAGAGCGGCATCAAGCGTCACCCGTTCGACATCCGCTACCAGTTGGCGGTGGACAAGACCGACCACAGCTTCAAGATTTTCCGCGCCGAAATGAGCGTCGACGGTGGCGGCCGGATCAACTACAGCCCGTCGGTAGCGGCCGTTGGCGCCACGGCGGCGCAGTCAATCTACTACATGCCGCAGAACGACCTGCAGGTCACCGCTTACCATTCCCGCGCGGTTGAGGCGGGTTCGATGCGCGGCTACGGCACGCTGCAGAGCATGGCTTCCACCGAGATGATGGTCGACGAAATTGCCGATCGCCTTGGTGTCGACGCGATTGATCTGCGCCGCAAGAACGCACTGCGTTCTGGGATGAAAAACACCCAGGGTGCGATCCCGGCCGGTGCGTTGCGCCTGCACGAAATTCTCGACAAGGCTTCGCTGCACGAAGTCTGGAAAAACCGCGACGCGATCAAGAAACAGCGTGAAGCGGCAGACCCGGACAACTGGTATGGCGTAGGTTTCGCCATTTGCCAGAAAGACTTCGGCACCGGTTCCGAAGCGCCGATGGCCAGCATCGAGTTCACCGCCGACGGGCGCATTTCCCTGCGGCACATCGGTATCGAGATCGGTACCGGCATGTCCACCTCGCAAGCGTTGGTGGTGGCTGACTTCCTCGGCAGCGCGGCTCACGATGTGAAGACCGGTGAAACCGAGTGGGATGAACTGCAGCTAGTGACCGCCGGCAACCCTTACATCATGAGCCAGGCCGAGCAGGACAACTTCCTGCGCAATCCGCGTTGGGTCGGCAAGCTGGCTTCCGCGTCGTCCGCGACCAACTCTGCCTACTACTTCAGCCACGCCACCCGTGAAGCGGCGCGCGTGCTGTTCAACCACGGTCTGTGGCCGGCAGCGCTGGAGATCTGGCGTCAGGGCCCATACGGCGGCCAGGCCAACCCCTACGTGGTACGCCGCGAAGATGCGCATTGGGTTGACGGCAAACTCACTGCCAACGGCATGCAGCCGCTGACCTTCGAAGAGCTGGCCAAGCGTGCTCACGAGCGCGGTCTGGTCACTGGCGCCACGGTTCACGGTTTCAACCGCTGGAGCTGGGCAGAAGCTGAATACAGCATCGACGGCGTGCGCGAACGTCTGCCGCTCGACGGTCTGGCGGTGAAATACGGTGATGGTGCGCCAAAAGCGAAAAAGGCACAGATGACCAGTGCCGGTTTCCACCTGCTGGATCGGCAGAACATCGCCTATCCGGTGGTTCAACTGAACAACGCCGCCGTGACCTACTACAGCCCGGTCGCAACGCTGGTCGAGTTGAAGGTCAACAAAGGTTCGGCAGAAGTCGAAGTGCTCAACCATCACTCGTGGCTGGAATGCGGTCGAGTACTGGTCGAAGAACTGGTGCGTGGCCAGCTCGAAGGCGGAATCGCCATGGGCATCGGTCACGCCTTGATGGAAGAGATGCCGCTGTACGAAGGCGGGCCGGGGGAGGGTGACTGGAACTTCAACCGTTATCGCCTGCCGATGGCGCGCCATGTGGCGGTGTGGAAGCAGACGTCGGAAATCCTGCCGCCGCTGTCCTCAAGCGACCCGTCCAAAGGCATTGCCGAAGTGGTGATGATCCCGGTGGTCGGTGCCATCGGTAACGCCGTGGCCCACGCCATCGGTAAACGTGTTCGCGATTTGCCAATCACTGCTGCGCGCATCAAGGAGGCCCTCAATGGCTAACCGTCCGCTTCAACTGACCCTCAACGGTCAATCCGTCGGCCCGGTGGACATCCCTGATGACCTGCCGATGATCGATTATCTGCACGAATACAAGAACCTCACCGGCTCGCGCCTGGGTTGCGGGCAAGGCATCTGTCACGCCTGCGTGGTGATCGTCGACAACCCGGACGGCACCAGCGAAGAAGTGCGCACCTGCATCACCGGCGCGCATTACTTCGAGGGCAAGAAAGTCCGCACCATCGAAGGCCACGCCAAACGTGACGAGCAAGGCCAGGTCATCGAACTGAACCCGATCCAGCAGCGTTTCGTCGACGAATTCGCCTTCCAGTGCAGCTACTGCGCCCCGGGCTTCGTCAACGCCGCAACCGTGCTGGTGGAAAAGCTGCAACGCCAGCCGATCGTCAAAAGCAAACTGGAACAAGTCATCGAGGACAGCCTCGGCCATCACGTCTGCCGTTGCACCGGGTACGTGCGTTACTACAACGCCACCCGCAATGTGCTGACCGATCTCGGCCTGGTCAAGGAGGGTTAAGCATGAAGCAATTACTGACCCGCCTGACCCTGGCGGTCGGGCTGGCCGTGCCTGTGTTGGCGGTGCACGCGGATGATCAGGTCAAGCGCGGCGAATACCTCGCCCGCGCTGCCGACTGCATGGCTTGCCATACAGCACCAGGCGGCGCGCCGTTTGCCGGCGGCCTGCCGATCGTGTCGCCGTTCGGCACGATCTATGGCACCAACATCACTCCAAGCAAGGAGCACGGCATCGGTCTTTACACCGATGAAGAGTTCTTCGCCGCGCTCACCGAAGGCAAGCGTCGTGACGGCGCCAATCTGTACCCGGCGATGCCGTATACCTCGTATCACTTGATGCCGCGTGCCGATTCGGATGCGATTCATGCGTATCTGAAAACCATCGAGCCGATTGAGCGTGCAGCGCCGGTGACGAGTCTGAGCTTTCCGTTCAACGTCCGTCCGGGCTTGATCGGCTGGAACATGATGTACGGCAAAGCCTTGAAGCTGGAGCCGGCCGAAGGAAAAAGCGACGCCTGGAAACGCGGCCAGTACATGGTCGAAGTGCTCGGCCACTGCGGCGAATGCCACACGCCACGCGGCCTTCCGGGCGCGATGCAGTTGGACAAGCGCCTGATTGGCGGCATCCTCAATGGCTATCTGGCACCGAGCCTGCTGGCCACTGATCTGGCGGCGCGCGGCTGGAATCATCAAGACCTGAGCACGTTCCTCAAGCACGGCATGAGCGCCCAGGGCACGATGTTCAACGAGATGTTCCCGGTGTTCCACAACAGCACTCAGGGCCTGAATGATCCGGATCTGGCAGCGATGGCAACCTTCCTGCTCGGCGACAAGCCGCCGGCGGCAAAAGAACTGACCGAAGTGCCCCTGGAAAAACTCAGTGCCAGCGCTCAACGCGGCCGACAGGAATACTTGAACGTCTGCGCCGGCTGTCACGCGGCGGGGGGCGAGGGCAAGCCGCACATCGCGGTGGCCATGCGCGGCAACACTACGCTGCGCCTGGAAGACCCGCGCAACCTGTTGCGAGTGATCGAGGATGGTATCGGCGAACAGAAATTCGCCGGGTTCGAACACATGCAGCCAATGCCGGGTTTTGCCGACAAGCTCAGTGCCGAACAGCTGACCGATCTGCTGAACTATCTGCGCCAGGGTTGGGGTGGTCAATCGGCCGAGTTGGCGGTCGGCGATGTGCAGAAGCTTCAGGCTAACGCCCCGTCCATCGAACACAAGGCGCACTGATCATGCAGCATCTCGATCTGCAGGTCGTGCGTCGGGCGCTGGAGTGGGCGACGGCGGGGCAGCGCATCTGGTTCTGCACCGTCCTGACGACCTACGGTTCGGCGCCGCGCGCGCCGGGTTCGCTGCTGGCGGTGAACGACGGCGGGCAGTGGATCGGGTCGCTGTCCGGTGGTTGCGTCGAGGAAGACTTTCTCGAGCGCGTCGCCGAAGGTGCGTTTCTCGATGCGATCAACGTCGTGGGTTATGGCGAAGGTGACGATCCGCGCTCGCGGGTCAGCCTGCCGTGCGGTGGCATTCTCGACGTGCTGGTAGAGAAATTTGACGCCGACTGCGATGTGCAGGCGCACCTGCGTGAACTCGAATCGGCATTGCTGGGGCAGCGTCGATTGATTCGCGAGGTCGATCTGGCCACGGGCGCGCGTAGCCTGTTTGCCGATCGCGAGCAAGGTGCACGGATCGAGCGTGAAATCGACCGGGTGCGGATTCGCATCGGTGCCGCTCAGCGTTTGCTCCTGGCGGGGTATTCCAGCGTGGCGCAGGCCTGTGCGGAGTTCGCGGTCGGTCTCGGCTTCGAAGTGATTCTCTGCGACCCGCGTGATGAAGTACTGGAAGGCGTATCGCTCAGCGGTGTGGAGATTCGCCGGCAACTGCCGTCGGTGTTCATCGCCGATGGCGGGTGCCACCGTGATACGGCGGTGGTGGCGTTGACCCACGATCCGCGCATCGACGATCTGGCGATGATGGAGGCCGTACGCACCGAGGCTTTCTACATCGGCGTGATGGGGTCGTTGCAGACGTCACAGAAGCGCTTCGAGCGCTTGCGCCGGATCGGTAGTCTGGGGGAGAGCGAGCTGGCGCGGATTCATGCGCCGATCGGCCTTAATCTGGGCAGCAAGACCCCGTCTGAAATCGCTTTGGCGGTGCTGGCGGATATCCTGCGGATTCGCAACGGGATCGCGCGGGATCAGTTGTGATTGATGCCGGATGTTAAAAGGGCCGCTGTTCAGCGGCCCTTTTTTTGCTCAGAAACCGAGCTTGTCGCGCAGTCCGTAGTACCACGCGCCCAGTGCGGCAAATGGTGTGCGCAGCAGTTGCCCGCCGGGGAACGGGTAGTGCGGCAGATCGGCAAATGCATCGAAGCGCTCGGCTTGTCCGCGCAGTGCCTCGGCCAATACCTTGCCGGCCAGATGCGTGTACGTCACGCCGTGGCCGCTGCAACCCTGGGAGTAATAGATATTGTCGCCCAGGCGTCCGACCTGCGGCAGGCGCGACAGGGTCAGCAGGAAATTGCCGGTCCAAGCGTAGTCGATCTTCACGTCCTTGAGCTGCGGGAAGGCCTTGAGCATTTTTGGGCGGATGATCGCCTCGATGTTCGCCGGATCCCGCGCGCCATACACCACGCCACCGCCGAAGATCAGGCGTTTGTCGCCGGTGAGGCGGTAGTAGTCGAGCAGGTAATTGCAGTCTTCGACGCAGTAGTCCTGTGGCAGGAGGGATTTCGCCAGCTCATCGCCCAATGGCTCGGTGGTGATCACCTGAGTACCGCACGGCATCGATTTGGCCGCCAGTTCCGGCACCAGATTGCCGAGGTAGGCGTTGCCGGCGACGATGATGAATTTGGCCCTGACTTTGCCCTGCGGCGTGTGCACGATCGGATTGGCGCCGCGTTCGATGCGCACGGCCGGCGACTGTTCATAGATGGTACCGCCCAGGGATTCCACGGCAGCGGCTTCGCCCAAAGCAAGGTTAAGCGGGTGGATGTGGCCGCCGCTCATGTCGAGCATGCCGCCAACGTATTGATCGCAAGCCACCACTTCGCGGATGCGGCGTTGATCGAGCAGTTCCAGTTGGGTGTGGCCGAAGCGTTCCCACAAGCGCTTCTGCGATTCCAGGTGGCCCATTTGCCTGGCGGTGAGGGCGGCGAATACGCCACCGTCCTTCAAGTCGCACTGAATGTTGTACTTGCTGATGCGCTCACGAATGATCCGGCCGCCCTCGAACGCCATCTGCCCGAGCAATTGTGCCTGTTTTGGGCCGACGCTACGTTCGATCACGTCGATGTCACGGCTGTAGCTGTTGACGATTTGCCCGCCATTGCGCCCCGAAGCACCGAAGCCAACCTTGGCGGCCTCCAGCACGGTCACGCGAAAACCGTTCTCAAGCAGGAACAGAGCCGAGGACAGTCCCGTGTAACCAGCACCGATCACACAGACATCCGTCTCCACGTCATCCTGCAGGGCAGGGCGTGGTGGTACGGCGTTGGCCGACGCAGCGTAATAAGACTCTGGGTAAGGGGTGTTCGCCATCCTGCAGCCTCTGTTTAATATATTTTACGAGTGAGGCGATCCTACCCCAGTTGAAAAACCTCCGCCAGCCACCGGGAAATCTTCTTGTGGCGGGTCGAAATTAAATATTTTGCATATTCATAGGGTTAGGTGAAAAAAAGGTGTTGACACCCCTCCGGAATTCCGTAGAATGCCGCCTCACAGCAGGCACGTAGCTCAGTTGGTTAGAGCACCACCTTGACATGGTGGGGGTCGTTGGTTCGAGTCCAATCGCGCCTACCAAACAAAATCCGCTCTGCTGGGCGGTCTGAAAGGGCTCACCGAAAGGTGGGCCCTTTTTTGTTGTCTGCGATTTCACAGCATTTGCAAATTTCGGTTCGGTCGATCACAGCTGCACTCCGGCACATTTGCAGGAATGTATTCATGATTCGCCAACTCAGGCGCGCGGGTTCAGGCGATATTGAAAGTTTGTTGAAGATTGATTCAGTCGATGGAAAAGATAGCTTCTGTCGCAAGAGTCGTGAGAGCAGGGAGAGTGCTGGTCTGCATGCGAGATGAGCGCTCCCTCCGGCTACGGATGCCTGGGTCTAAATTTTCACGCTGAGTTGTTCATACGTCTCGTGGTCGTCTCCGGTGCGAACAGGCGTTGCGGCGTGGGACGACTGATACGTCCAACTCGCTGATGCGAGAGCTGCTGATCAATCTCGGGTATCCGCACAGCGGAACGGTGAAGAACCTTGATCCGGGCGATCCTGACTCATTCTTGTAAAATCCTGGGTCAGGCGCTTATTGGCTGCGATGGATTTTGATCCATTCGTCGCCGATTTCGCGATCTCCCTTTTAAATAGTGTGGATATTTAATGGGTTACGGATTTTATTAACCATCCGGTTATCAAAAATACGTTGTTACAAGACGAATAAGTCAGTAATATCCGCCCCGCGTTCACCACCACGGTTTATGCATTTTTAAATCCCAAGCTTCCATCAGCTGCTTGGGATTTTTTTTGCCTGCTATTTGCCTTTCCCACACCTCTGCCCGTTTCTCGTCTCGCTCGCTCCTGTTTCCGGGAAGGGTGACAGGCAAGTCCACACTTTTTCGACTACTACTGTCAGGCGGATTTCAACTCTGCCGGACGGGAGCACATCGATGCTGGTTCACTGGTTTCTTGCGGCGATACATTTACTGGCATTTGCCATGGGTTTCTGGGCGGTGTTGACCCGTGGGACGTCTTTCAGCCGCCTGGCGTCCGGCTCGGGTGAGGTGGGGCGCGTATTGCTTGCCGACAGTCTATGGGGGCTTTCGGCGCTGGTGTTGCTTATCACCGGTGGCATGCGGGCTTTTGGAGGTTATGAGAAGGGAACCGATTACTACCTGCACCAGCCGCTGTTCCATCTAAAGATGACGTTGTTTGTGCTGATTCTGCTTCTGGAGCTTTTGCCGATGATCACCCTGATCAAATGGCGCGTGGCCAAGGCGCGCGGCACTGCCCCTGATACTGGGCGAGCAAAGGTGTTCGCGCGGATCAGTCATGCCGAAGCGCTGCTGTTGATATTGATGGTCGTGGCGGCTACCGGGATGGCGCGTGGCGTCACATTTGGTTAAGCAGGCGAGATTCCCGGCTGCTATTCGGAAATGTCCGACAGCCAGCCCATTGAATGAAGGTTAGTATCGGTTGCGAAAAGGCTTGAGGCAGGAAGGGGCGTGGCGCGCGCCGTCACCAGGGAGGTGGGGGAATGGCAATACGGCGCTTGAATCTTTAGCCAGTCATTGCGCGCAGGCAAAACTGGCTACTGACTACGATAGGGCTCAGGGCGTTTGTGGCTTGTCCGGTGCGGTCAGGCCCGCCTGGATGCGCTGGTAGATTTCTTCCCGGTGCACTGCAACGTTCTTTGGAGCATTGATGCCGATTCGAACTTGCTGGCCGCTGACGCCAAGAATGGTGATCGTGATGTCATCACCAATGTTTATGCTTTCACCGACTTTGCGGGTGAGTATCAGCATGGTCTTCTCCTTGATTGCTTTGTAGGGCACCTGATTCAGACAGTGCAGAGGTCGGTGGTACGTATAGATTAGTGCGAAGTCTTACTGTTTGGGTGCCTCTTTCTGACGCGCAGCAGCGGCATTAATTCCCAGCGCGTAACTATACAGGGGCCGCCAGCATCAATCTCGTAGTTTTGTGCCCATTTTGCGGGGCTCAGAAACTATTCTCGAATGTTAAGATCGCCGCTTTGAAAATTCAGAGGGAAGCGTTGTGCGCAAATTGGTCTGGGTAGTCGCGGCACTGGCACTGGCAGGATGTGGCGAAGGCAAGAGTGTGGATGCGCAAAAGCCGAAACCGGCGGCGGTAACGGCGCCTGCTGCGGTGGGCCCGCAGTGGGATCTCGAAGTGCGCGGTGAAACACCTCAAGCCGTCAGCGACCTCAGCGGCTGGCTGATCGAGCATGGCTTTGTGGCCAGTGTCATCAAGGACGCCAGCGGCAAGACCCGGATTCTCCTTGGCCCTTTCAATTCGAAGGCTGACGCCGAGGCGCGTCAGGCGGATGTGAATGCCGCGCTGATCAAGGCGAAGAAGCAGAACATCGAGACGCTGGTACTTGAGCGCACGGCCGCGCAATAAGCGATCCATTCGGCGGAGCTGACTAAAGGGTGTCCCACGTGATTCGTTTTTAAAGCCATCACTGAAGACACTCAAAAGGAGCTCCGCATGGCCTCCGCCAATCCTTACAAGTTGTTCGACGTTGTTTTGCGTCACAAGCAGCAGTTGAGCCCGCATCTCATGCGAGTCACGCTCGCAAGCCCCGCTGTCACCGAGATGGCAACCTGGGCACCGGATCAGCGAGTGAAACTGTTTTTTCCGGCAGCAGACGGTTCGCCCGCCAGGCTTTCTGAGGGGGAGGGGTGGTATGCCCGGTTTCGCTCGATGCTGGTTGATCGTCGCCCGGTGATGCGCACCTACACCATCCGTCATTTGCGCGCTGGGTCAGGTGAGGTCGATATCGATTTCGTCCTGCACGGCGGGACCGGCCCGGCCTCCCGATGGGCGTTGCGAGCACAGCCCGGCGAGTCGATGCAGATTCTAGCCCCCGACAGCCAATTCTCGGCACAAGAGGCGGGGGGATTTGAATGGAAGCCTCCGCAAACGCTCAAGCAACTTCTCCTGGTCGCCGACGCGACAGCATTGCCGGCCGCCATGGGAATTCTGGAAGAGCTGGCGACGCTGGCTGAACCGCCGCAGACTCAGGCGTTTTTTGAAGTCGAAAGTCGTGATGACATGTTGGCCGTTCCTGACTGGCCCGGGCTTTCGGTGCAATGGCTGATTCGCGATCACGCGGCTGCGGGTACGTTGATGGTGGAGGCTGTGCGGCAGGCGACGTTGCCTGTTGACGCATCGCCGGTTGGGCAAGCGGTCGAACTGGCGGATGTCGACATCGAAGAAGAGATTCTGTGGGAGATCGCCGATACGGCCAGCGAGGGATTCTATGGTTGGGTCGCAGGAGAATCCGCGGCGGTCATGAGCCTGCGCAAATACCTGATAAAGGAGCGCGGCATCCCTCGCGAATCACTCAATCTGATGGGTTACTGGCGTTACAACAAGTCCGGCGGTTGAGCAAAAAAAGGCCTTGAGTTTATCGCTCAAGGCCTTTTCTTTTGATCAAGCAATCATCCGCAGGCTTTTAGGTTCACCGGGCCGACGAAATCGTTGCCGCGTCCCATCACACACGCCACGCTCTGGTTTCGCTGGCGTTCCCAGTCTTGCACCGGGTAAGTCTTGTCCCAGGCTTCGTACAATTGCCGATCCTGCTTCGACAAGCGCAAGCCATATTGTTTGCTCATGTAAAAGTAGGTGCGGGCGATCATGCCGCGAATCGAAGGGCGGGGCATGACCTTCTTTGCCTTGAAGTCAACCTGTGTCAGGCATGAGCCGTACTGACCTTTTTCGACCGGCAGCCAACCGTAGCTGAAATTACTGCGGTCACCATTCACCTCGCCGATGCTCGGCACCAGGTTGTGCAGGTCGGCTTCGGCTTTCTGATAACTCGGGTCGTAGCGGGTGCAATTCTTGCGTCCGCCTTCCTGCCAGCATTGGCGCTGATGGCCGAACTCCCAGGCCGGAACAATGTGCTCCCATTCGATGCGGGCCGCTCGCTTGGCGTTCTTGCGCGGGACATAGCCGCAGGCGGCCAGATCGACCTTGTTGCCGGTGTATTTGCACCCGCAATAGAACTCGGTGGATTGTGGGGCGTACAGCTTCCAGGCGACCTTCTTGGCCTCGGTGAAAGTACGCGGCGCGCCAGCTTGCGCACCCACGGAAATGAACAGCAACAGCACAGCAGCAAAACGCAGAATCATTGAATCAATCTTCCTTCGGCACAACCCAGAAAATCTGCACGCCGCCATCGTCGCGGTAGGCGAGGGTGACGTTGTCGTTTTCGTCGATCTCTTCCAGCAAGCGCTCCCACTCATCCACCGGTTCGTCCGGAAGGCGGAAGATCAGTGCGGCTTTGGCTTTTTGTGCGGTGGGGGAGTTGATAATTTTTTGAACGCGCATGCCCATGCGTTCGTAAGCGTCAGGAGCATCAGGGGAAGTGACCACGAGGTTATCCTTATTAAGCTGTACGTGCATACAGTATTTAACTGTAGGCATTTTCGCAACTGCTTAAATTTCAAGAAAATCCTCTGACAATGGTTTTCCGGTTTTGATGTCACGCAGATGAAATTTTTCTTTGAGCGAGGCGGGAGCTTCACCCTCCGTCAGGTTGACGAAGGGTGAAGCCAGTGGCCGATCAGGAAAGGATCGGACGAAGGCAAATCAATATTCCCAGAACATCCGTTGCAGCTCTTTGCTGTCGTTGGTCTTGGTCAGCGCGACCATGGCCAGGATGCGGGCTTTCTGTGGGTTCAGGTCGTGAGCCACCACCCAGTCGTATTTGTCATCAGGCTGTTCGGCGTTACGCAGGACGAAACCGCCGGCATTGACGTGTGACGAGCGAATGATCTGCACGCCGTCCTTGCGCAGCGCTTGCAGGGTCGGAACCACGCGGGAGGAAACGGAACCGTTGCCGGTGCCGGCATGGATGATCGCCTTGGCGCCGGACTGGGCGAGAGCCTTGTATGCGGTGTCGCTGACATTGCCATAGGAATAGGCGATTTCTACATCAGGAAGGCTCTTGATGTTCTTGATATCGAACTCCGAATCCATGGTGTGGCGCTTGGCTGGCAGACGGAACCAGTAGGATTTGCCTTCAACCACCATGCCGAGCGGGCCCCAGGCGCTTTTGAAGGCTTCGGTCTTGATGTTGATCATCTTGCTGACATCGCGACCCGACTGGATTTCATCGTTCAGGGTCACCAGTACGCCTTTGCCGCGAGCCTCTTTGCTGCTGGCGACGGCCACGGCGTTGTACAGGTTCAGCATGCCGTCCGCCGACATGGCAGTGCCCGGGCGCATGGAGCCGACGACGATGATCGGCTTGTCGGTTTTTTCCACCAGGTTCAGGAAGTACGCGGTCTCTTCCAGTGTATCGGTGCCGTGGGTGATGACGATGCCGTCGACGTCTTTGCTGTCGGCCAGCTCGGAAACGCGACGACCCAGTTGCAGGAGGTTTTCGTTGGTGATGCTTTCCGAGGCGATTTGCATGACCTGTTCGCCACGCACATTGGCCAGCGTACTCAGTTCGGGGATGCCGGCGATCAATTGTTCGATGCCCACTTTCGCAGCCTGATAGGTCGCGCTATTGGCTGCACTGGCGCCAGCGCCGGCGATGGTGCCACCGGTGGCCAGTACCACCACGTTGGCCAGTTTGGCCTGGGTTTCAGCTTCTTTTGCCTGGAGGGCGGTGGGCAGGAGCAGGAGAAGGGCCAAAGCGCCCGGAACGAAACTCTTCAAAGCAGATGTCATTATTTTTCTCTCTAGTAGTGAGACGGTGCTGATGCAGGTTCATCTAGATGCGCCCCGGGCCAATCTGAATGCCAGGGGTGCAGGTAGGGAGCAGGATCTGTACCAGTCGTAATCTGCTTCAGAGAAATGTTTAACCTTATGATTTAAATCAAGATTTATTCGAAGGCTGGCTGTGAGCTTCCGTCACTCATCCGGGTTTCCGAACGCGGGATGTTTTCTTGTTCGGCTCACCGAAAAGGACTACGAATCTCGTCCACAGCCTGAGCTGGCAGCTTTTCAGATCTCAGCTAAAGAAAACGGTGCGTTAGCCGATGCGTCTTGATAGGGATCCAATTTTTCAGGAGTTCAAATGTCATTGACTATCGGTTTGCCAAATCCCGGCGCGGTCACTATCGGCGGAAAAACGGCTGCTACGATCAATGCAATGAGTGAAGCTGAAGCCGACGCGTCTGCTCAGGCACTGGGTATCGAGAAGGTTGAAACCAATCAGGTCAGAACCGGTGGTCCTGCCCAGGAAGCAAGCGCGCGCGAGGCTGAAGGCGGTGACAATCTGAGCGTCACTATCAAGACGCTGTTGAAACGCATGCAGGAATTGCAAAAGCAGCTTCAGGAGCAGCAACAGCAACTGGCTGCCGCGCAGGCTGCGAGTTATCCAACGCCCGAAGCCAAGTCGCAAGCGGTGATGTCAATCCAGGGGCAGATCGCCCAAACCAGCGGTGCGCTGCTGGAGGTCTCCGCTGCACTGGTCAAGGAAATGTCGAAGGGCTCCTCCGCCGGTAACGTGGTCAACACCACGGCTTGAGCACTCCAGGGGCGGATCGATGGATTCGCCCTGCAACGCAATACCGATTTCTGATTGTTGACAAATGTCGGCGTGATTCGCATAGTTCGGTCTACGCAAACGTTTGCGCGGCCTTCGCGATGATTGATCATCGTGGGGTGCAACGAGCTTACGCCAGCGCAAGCGTTGCTCACAATAATCATAAGATCGGAGTGAACCCATGAAGCTGCCATTCGCTGGACGTCTTCTTGCTGTCGCCATGCTGGCTGCCGCATCCGCCGCACTGCCTGTCTCTTCGGCTTTCGCCGAATCCCCTGAAAAACCCAAAGTCGCCCTGGTCATGAAATCCCTGGCCAACGAGTTCTTCCTGACCATGGAAGACGGTGCCAAAGCCTACCAGAAAGAACATTCCGCCGATTTCGACTTGATCTCCAACGGCATCAAGGACGAAACCGATACGGCGGGGCAGACGCGCATCGTCGAGCAGATGATTCTGGCGAAGGTCAACGCTCTGGTCATCGCACCGTCTGATTCGAAGGCGATGGTGCCGGTGATCAAAAAGGCGGTCGATGCCGGTATCACCGTGATCAACATCGACAACCAGCTCGATCCGGCCGTGATCAAAAGCAAAAACATCAGCGTTCCGTTCGTAGGTCCGGACAACCGCAAGGGCGCGCGTCTGGTGGGCGAATACCTGGCCAAGCAACTGAAGGCCGGTGACGAAGTCGGCATCATTGAAGGTGTCTCCACGACGACCAACGCCCAGCAGCGTACTGCTGGCTTCAAGGATGCGATGGAAGCTGCGCAGATCAAGGTTGTTTCCCTGCAGTCCGGCGATTGGGAAATCGACAAAGGCAACAAGGTGGCCGCTTCGATTCTCAGCGAATACCCGGACGTCAAGGCGCTGCTGGCCGGTAACGACAGCATGGCCGTGGGTGCTGTTTCCGCCGTGCGCGCTGCCGGCAAGGCCGGTCAGGTGCAGGTTGTCGGTTATGACAACATCAATGCCATCAAGCCAATGCTGAAGGACGGCCGCGTTCTGGCGACTGCCGACCAGTACGCCGCGAAACAAGCGGTGTTTGGCATCGAGACCGCGCTGAAAATCATCAAGGGCGAGAAAGTCGACAGTGGTGCAAATGGCGTGATCGAAACGCCGGTCGAGCTGGTCACCAAATAAGTCCTTTGGCGACACAACGGCGCTCGTCCGTCCGGGCGAGCGCATGGAGATTTTTATGTCAGTTTCCGCTCCGAACGCTGTCCTCTCGGTCAGCGGTATCGGCAAGACCTACGCGCAACCGGTTCTGACCGGCATCGACCTGACGTTGATGCGCGGTGAAGTACTGGCGCTGACCGGTGAGAACGGTGCCGGCAAAAGCACCTTGTCGAAGATCATCGGCGGGCTGGTCACACCCACCACCGGTCAGATGCAGTTTCAGGGCAAGGAATATCGCCCCGGCAGTCGCACGCAAGCTGAAGAGCAGGGTGTGCGCATGGTCATGCAAGAGCTCAATCTGCTGCCGACGCTTTCGGTGGCGGAGAACCTGTTCCTCGACAATCTGCCGAGCAACGGTGGCTGGATCAGCCGCAAGCAACTGCGCAAGGCCGCCATCGAAGCCATGGCTCAAGTCGGCCTCGATGCCATCGATCCGGACACACTGGTCGGCGAGCTGGGCATCGGTCACCAGCAAATGGTCGAGATCGCCCGTAACCTGATCGGCGATTGTCATGTGCTGATTCTCGACGAGCCGACCGCGATGCTGACCGCCCGCGAAGTCGAGATGTTGTTCGAGCAAATCACCCGGTTGCAGGCGCGCGGCGTCTCGATCATCTACATCTCTCACCGTCTCGAAGAACTGGCCCGGGTCGCACAGCGCATTGCCGTGTTGCGCGACGGCAACCTGGTTTGCGTCGAGCCGATGGCCAATTACAACAGCGAGCAACTGGTCACCCTGATGGTTGGCCGCGAGCTGGGCGAGCATATCGATCTGGGGACTCGCCATATCGGCGCGCCGGCCTTGACGGTCAAAGGCCTGACCCGCTCCGACAAGGTTCGCGACGTGTCCTTTGAAGTGCGCGCCGGTGAGATTTTTGGCATTTCGGGGCTGATCGGGGCAGGGCGCACCGAGCTTTTGCGGCTGATCTTCGGCGCCGACGTCGCGGACAGCGGCACGGTGGCGCTCGGTTCGCCGGCCAAAACGGTGAGCATTCGTTCGCCCGTCGATGCTGTGCGCAACGGCATCGCCTTGATCACCGAAGATCGCAAGGGCGAAGGCCTGCTCCTGAGTCAGTCGATCAGCGCCAACATTGCCTTGGGTAACATGCCGGAAATTTCCAGCGGCGGGTTCGTCAACAACGGCGATGAAACGAAGCTCGCGCAGCGGCAGATCGACGCCATGCGCATCCGCAGTTCCAGCCCGACCCAGTTGGTGTCCGAGTTGTCCGGTGGCAACCAGCAAAAAGTCGTGATCGGCCGCTGGCTGGAGCGCGACTGTTCGGTGCTGCTGTTCGACGAGCCCACTCGCGGTATCGATGTCGGCGCCAAATTCGACATTTATAACCTGCTTGGTGAACTGACCCGTCAGGGCAAGGCGCTGGTTGTGGTGTCCAGCGACCTGCGCGAGCTGATGCTGATCTGTGATCGTATTGGCGTGCTGTCGGCAGGGCGCCTGATCGACACTTTCGAGCGCGACAGCTGGACCCAGGACGACTTGCTTGCTGCCGCGTTCGCCGGCTACCAGAAACGTGATGCGTTGCTCAACGAAGCAGCGCCTAGGGATCTCCCATGAAAACTGCATCTTCCGCCGGCAAATCCAGTGGCAATTTCTACGGCCTCGGCACTTATCTGGGCCTGGCTGGCGCCTTGCTGGCAATGATTGCGCTGTTCTCGGTCATGAGCAGCCATTTCCTGTCGTACAACACCTTCAGCACTCTGGCCAACCAGATTCCCGATCTGATGGTTCTGGCGGTGGGCATGACGTTCGTACTGATCATTGGCGGAATCGACCTGTCGGTAGGCTCGGTACTGGCACTCGCGGCATCCACTGTCAGCGTGGCGATTCTTGGCTGGGGCTGGAGCGTAATGCCGGCTGCCTTACTGGGTATGGCCGTCGCGGCGTTGGCCGGCACAGTTACCGGCTCGATTACCGTGGCGTGGCGAATTCCGTCATTCATCGTGTCTTTGGGTGTCCTGGAAATGGCCCGTGGCCTGGCCTATCAGATGACCGGTTCGCGCACCGCCTATATCGGTGATTCCTTCGCCTGGCTTTCGAACCCGATTGCCTTCGGCATTTCGCCATCGTTCATCATTGCCTTGCTGGTCATTTTTATTGCCCAGGCCGTTCTGACCCGTACCGTGTTCGGTCGCTACCTGATCGGCATTGGCACCAACGAAGAAGCGGTGCGGCTGGCGGGGATCAATCCAAAACCCTACAAGATCCTGGTGTTCAGCCTGATGGGGCTGCTCGCCGGTATTGCGGCGCTGTTCCAGATTTCCCGGCTGGAAGCGGCCGACCCGAACGCCGGTTCCGGCCTGGAGCTACAAGTGATCGCCGCTGTGGTGATCGGCGGTACCAGCCTGATGGGCGGGCGTGGTTCGGTGATCAGTACCTTTTTCGGTGTGTTGATCATCTCCGTGCTGGCGGCCGGTCTGGCGCAGATTGGCGCGACCGAGCCGACCAAGCGCATCATCACCGGTGCGGTGATCGTGATCGCCGTGGTGCTCGACACCTACCGCAGTCAACGTGCAAGCCGACGGGGCTGATAAATGGCAACGATCAAGGATGTGGCGGCACTTGCAGGAATTTCCTACACGACCGTGTCCCACGTAGTAAACAAGACCCGACCGGTGAGCGAAGAAGTGCGGCTCAAGGTCGAGGCGGCGATCAAGAGTCTCGACTATGTGCCGAGCGCCGTGGCCCGTTCGCTGAAAGCGAAAACCACTGCAACCATCGGTTTGTTGGTGCCCAACAGTCTCAACCCGTACTTCGCCGAACTGGCGCGCGGGATCGAGGATTACTGCGAGCGTAACGGTTACTGCGTGATCCTCTGCAACTCCGACGACAACCCGGACAAACAGCGCAGCTATCTGCGGGTCCTGCTGGAAAAACGCATCGACGGCCTGATCGTCGCCTCTGCCGGTGGTGACAGCGGCCTGGCGCAAGGGCTGGCGGGCGTGAAGACGCCGATGGTGATCGTCGACCGTGGACTCGAAGGCGTAGACGCCGACCTGGTGCGCATCGACCACGAATATGGCGCGTACCTCGCGACACGGCATCTGCTTGAACTCGGGCATCGCGACATCGCCACGATCGGTGGTCCTGCCAGTACCAGTGTTGCGCAAATGCGTCAGGCCGGTTTTTCTCGAGCGCTGAAAGAGGCCGGGATTGAAGTGTCCCCGTCGCGCGTGCTGGAAAGCGACTACACCAGCACCGGCGGTTACAACGCGGCTTCGGTCCTGCTTGAACGCAACCCGCCGAGCGCGATTTTCGCTGGTAACGACATGATCGGCATCGGTGTGTTGCGGGCTGCGGCGGAACGCAACGTGCGCGTGCCCGCCGAGCTTTCAGTGATCGGCTTCGACGATATCCAGATGAGTCGCTACGTATATCCCGCGCTGACGACCGTGGGCCAGTCGATCCTTCAGTTGGGAGAAATGGCGGCGGAAGTGTTGTTGCGAAGAATTGCCGCTCCGGGTCTGGCGACGGATCAGCGGATCGTGACCCCGAGTATTGTCCTGCGTGAATCGACTGCACCGCTGTCCGGCGTGTTCACCGAATACCGCTGAAACGAATTGAAGAGTAGTGATGTATGTCCGCAAATGTAGTGGTAATAGGCAGCCTGAACATGGACCTGGTCACCCGGGCGCCGCGTTTGCCCCGGGGCGGTGAGACGCTGATCGGCCATTCCTTCGCGACCGTGTCCGGTGGCAAGGGCGCCAATCAGGCGGTGGCCGCTGCTCGATTGGGTGCGCAAGTGTCGATGGTTGGTTGTGTCGGCAATGATGACTATGGCCTGCAATTGCGCGACGCGTTGCTGGCCGAGCAGATTGATTGTCAGGCAGTCAGCGTGGTGGAGGGTTCCAGTGGTGTGGCGCTGATCGTGGTCGATGACAATAGCCAGAACGCGATTGTCATCGTGGCCGGCGCCAATGGTTCGATGACCCCGGCGGTCATCGACCGGTTCGACGCAGTGCTGCAGGCGGCCGACGTGATCATCTGCCAGCTGGAAATTCCCGATGCGACTGTGGGCCATGCGCTGAAACGCGGGCGTGAACTGGGCAAGACGGTCATCCTCAACCCGGCGCCGGCCAGTCGTCCGTTGCCGACGGACTGGTTTGCCGCCATCGATTACGTGATTCCCAACGAGAGCGAGGCCGCCGCCCTCAGCGGTTTGCCGGTGGATTCGCTGGAGACCGCCGAGAAAGCCGCTGCACACCTGATTTCACTGGGCGCTGGCAAGGTCATCATCACACTGGGCGCTCAAGGTTCACTGTTCGCCGATGGCAAGGGTTACCAGCATTTTCCGGCACCCAAAGTGGAGGCAGTCGATACCACCGCCGCCGGGGATACCTTTGTCGGCGGATTTGCGGCTGCACTGGCGGCCGGCAAAACCGAGGACGAGGCCATTCGTTTCGGGCAAGTAGCGGCGGCCCTGTCGGTTACCCGGGCAGGTGCCCAGCCGTCCATTCCCACTACCTCCGACGTACAGGCATTCAAATCCGCATGAAAAAGACTCCTTTGCTCAATGTCGCCCTGTCGAGGCTGGTTGCCTCCCTCGGTCACGGCGACATGGTCGTGATCGGTGATGCCGGCCTGCCGGTGCCGCCGGGTGTTGAACTGATCGATCTGGCGTTGACGCACGGCGTCCCGGATTTCGTCAGCACCCTGAAAGTCGTGCTCAGCGAGATGCAGGTGGAAAGCCATGCGCTGGCCAAGGAGATTTTCGACAAGCAACCGACCGCGCTGTCCACGCTGGAAGAGCTGAATGACGAAGGCTCGCTCGGGCGGCGCGATCTGCTCAGTCACGAGCAATTCAAGGTACTCAGCCGACAGGCACGAGCGATTGTTCGTACGGGAGAATGTCAGCCGTACTGCAACATCGTGCTGGTGTCCGGAGTTACATTCTGACGGGGTTCGCCCCTTTTGATTTCATCTGCACAAGGAATGCGCCATGCAACGCTATGCTCAAAAAATTCATCAATTGATTCGGAGTCTGCTGCTTTTGTCTGTGATAACAGCGACCGGCGCCCACGCGGCGGAAAAGATCGACCTGATCATCGATACCGATCCGGGCGCCGACGACGTGGTCGCCCTGTTGTTTGCCCTGGCCTCCCCGGAGGAGCTGAACATTCGCGCGTTGACCACCGTGGCTGGCAACGTCCGTCTGGACAAGACTTCGCGCAATGCCCGGTTGGCCCGTGAGTGGGCAGGGCGGGAAGAGATTCCGGTATACGCCGGTGCGCCTAAACCGATGATGCGTACGCCGATCTACGCCGAAAACATCCATGGCAAGGAAGGCCTTTCGGGTGTCACGGTACATGAGCCGAAGAAAGGCCTGGCTGAAGGTAATGCGGTCAATTACCTGATCGACACTCTGAAAAAAGCCAAGCCGCACAGCATCACCATCGCGATGCTCGGTCCGCAGACCAACCTGGCCCTGGCACTGATTCAGGAGCCGGAGATTGTTCAGGGGATCAAGGAAGTGGTGATCATGGGCGGCGCTCACTTCAATGGCGGCAACATCACGCCAGTGGCCGAGTTCAACCTGTACGCCGACCCGCAAGCGGCTGAGGTGGTGCTCAAGAGCGGTGTGAAACTGACTTACCTGCCGCTGGACGTGACCCACAAGATCCTGACCAGCGATGCACGCCTCAAGCAGATTGCGGCACTGAACAACAATGCGAGCAAGATTGTCGGCGACATCCTCAACGAGTACATCAAAGGGGATATGGAGCACTACGGCATTCCGGGTGGTCCGGTGCATGACGCTACCGTCGTGGCTTATCTGCTCAAGCCTGAGCTGTTCACTGGTCGTTCGGTGAATGTGGTGGTCGACAGCCGTGAAGGCCCGACGTTCGGCCAGACCGTTGTCGACTGGTATGACGGTCTGAAGGCGCCCAAGAACGCCTTCTGGGTGGAGAACGGCGACGCCCAGGGCTTCTTCGATCTGCTGACCGAGCGTCTGAAGCGTCTGAAATAAGCCATGCGCCTGCAGGTGCCAGTTTGCGGGCTTTTACTCCCTCTCGGTACCCGATGTCCCTTTGAAGGCATCGGGATACTTTTCGAACAGCTGGGCAATGAAGGATTGCGCGCCCTGTGTTCCCAACGTCTTCACCAGCAAGTCGATGCTGATCAATGCCAATTCCTCCGGGCTGCCCGGACTGTAAGAGCTATGCCCTTGTGGCCAGGTGGCCTTTATGTCGGCGGTGATGCTTACGGTGGTCATGGCGGGGCTCGGTCACGGGATCGGAGTTTTGAGTTAACCACTTTGCCGAGTGTTTGGCACTGCGACTTAGGCATGAGCGCAGGGCTATGCGACACTTGGTCATTTCCGCAAAAAACAAGGATTGCGCTGTGCAGATCGATTTGAACAGCCCCGACGGCCTGACTCTTCATGCTGTGCGTCGCATGCTGGCGTCGGCCAGTGATGACGAGCACACCCAGCTGCGCGTGACCAAGGGCGGCATCGCTTATATCTCTTCGGGCGTCACTGGCGGCCAGGAGATCGATGGCCTGCTGTTTCGTCTGGAGACCTGGGCAAAAGGCTCGGGATACGTGGGAAATGTCGCGGCCAGCGACGAAGTCTGGGTCATGCAGATTTTCAATGCGCTCAAGGACAACTGGCCGAACCCGCCCTATGACTACATTGATGTCTATTGAACGTCATTAATATTCAGTGACGTTTTACGGGGTGATGCTTCAGGTGATGCTCAGGCACACTCGGCGTTTTTCCGATCGTAGGGCAGGGTGATAGCACTCACCGTGAAACCAAACGCTGTATTGGCGGTCGCACGATCTCTGCTCAAAATTGAAATAAGGAGGCTTCAATGCCTTGCAAGTTCGCGTCACTGGGTGCACTGATGGTCGTTGCTCTTTTGGCTGGTTGCTCTACAACCTCCAGCGAGTCGCAGAAGGATCCCGTGGCGACTGAGGCTGGCCATGGTCGTTGTGAGGCATCTGCTGCGGAGTTCGCTCTCGGCAAGAAAGCTTCGCCGGAGCTGTTGGAGCAGGCACGCAAAAAGGCCGGTGCGCAGAACGCCCGGTTCCTCAAGCCCAATGACATGATTACTCTGGAGTACCGATCCGATCGCCTCAACCTGAATACCGATCAGAACCTGGTGGTTACACGCGTCAACTGTGGCTGAGCCTTTCGGGCTTTTGTTTCACCCATAAAAAACCCCGTCACATGGACGGGGTTTTTTTAGTGCGCCGGGAAATTACTCTGGGCGAACTTGTGCAGCTTGCATACCCTTTTGGCCTTTCTCAGCCACGAAGGAAACGGTTTGGCCTTCTTTCAGGCTTTTGAAACCGTCAGCTTCGATAGCTTTGAAGTGTACGAACAGGTCGTCACCGCCACCTTGAGGAGTGATGAAGCCGAAGCCTTTTTCATCGTTGAACCATTTAACGGTGCCGGTTTGGCGATTAGACATGGTGTATCTCCAAGAAACATATATTTTCAGTAGTACTGTGCTGCTCAGGCCAACTGGGCACACCGGGGTATCATAGTCGAAATGTTCGCTTTGGTAGCCCCCCGGACGTGCTGTTTGCCAATCGGTCTTGTTTTCTTGTCTGCCTGTTTCGGCTGGAGGCCCCGGTTTAAAAGGCCTCGAGCGAAAAATAAAGACAATAAAAAAACCTGTAAAACCTGCATAAATCGTACGAAAAAGCCTGAATCAGATGCTTTTCAGCGGTGCCGGAGGCATTGAAAAGGCATGTTTCATCATTTTTTTGCCGGGACGTTGGCCTTGCATTTGGCAATTTGTCCCAGGGCTTTCTGCTGCAATTCCTGACTGGCCTTATTGTCCATCAGCGCCTGAATATCGCTGGCAGGGTAGGACTTGATGGCATCGGCGCCGCATGCACAGTGGGATTTCGCGGCAGCAGCACCGATTTGCGGAGTCGCGGCCTGGGTGCACTGAGCCATGTATTTCTCACGCTCGCCCTTGGGCCAGTCGGCGTGGGCGCTCAACGGCAGCAGCAAAATGAGAGGGGCGACTGCGGCAAGCAGGGTGTTAAGACGCATGCGGGGATGCTCCTTGTGGGTCAATGTCTTGTTATTTGAGGGCCTGAAGGCCGATCAAGTTCAGCACTCTCGCATAAAACAGACGATTTGCCTCCCGGTAAAAACCAGAGTGCATCGGTGACCGTTCATCTGTGCTAGCATGCCTCGCTCGGGCGTTCGCAGGCTCCGGATGACCTTCAGTCCCGGTGGCGGCAATGTACGAATTTCTGATTTGAATCCCAGTCACTCTGGTTCGGTTTTCCGGTTGGCCGCAAGGCTCCTGCCGCTGTAAGGCAGGCGTTCGTCATTGAATGGCCTGGATCGGATCTTGTACTGGCTCATCCCAACCCACGTGACCTTTGGTAGGGGTCACCACTAGGAGAGGAGGCGCCATGCCAACTATTACTCTTCCCGACGGCAGTCAACGTTCATTCGATCACCCGGTTTCCGTAGCCGAGGTCGCCGCATCCATTGGCGCAGGTCTGGCCAAAGCCACCGTGGCCGGCAAGGTCAATGGCAAGCTGGTCGACGCCTGCGACATCATCGACAGCGACGCGACGCTGCAAATCATCACGCCAAAGGATGAAGAGGGGCTGGAAATCATTCGCCACTCTTGCGCTCACCTGGTTGGCCATGCGGTCAAGCAGCTGTACCCGACGGCCAAAATGGTCATCGGTCCGGTCATTGACGAAGGCTTCTATTACGACATCGCCTTCGAACGTCCTTTTACTCCGGACGACATGGCTGCCATCGAGCAGCGCATGCAACAGCTGATCGATACCGAATACGACGTCATCAAGAAAGTCACTCCGCGCGCCGAAGTGATCGAAGTCTTCAAGGCTCGCGGCGAAGATTACAAGCTGCGCCTTGTCGAGGACATGCCGAACGAGCAGGCCATGGGCCTGTACTATCACGAAGAATACGTCGACATGTGCCGCGGTCCGCACGTGCCGAACACTCGCTTCCTGAAATCCTTCAAGTTGACCAAGCTGTCCGGCGCCTATTGGCGCGGTGATGCCAAGAACGAGCAATTGCAGCGCGTTTATGGCACCGCTTGGGCAGACAAGAAGCAGCTGGCAGCTTACATCCAGCGTATCGAAGAAGCTGAAAAGCGCGATCACCGCAAGATCGGCAAGCGCCTGGGCCTGTTCCACACCCAGGAAGAAGCGCCGGGCATGGTGTTCTGGCACCCGAATGGCTGGACGCTGTACCAGGTGCTTGAGCAGTACATGCGCAAAGTGCAGCGCGACAACGGCTATCTCGAGATCAAGACGCCGCAAGTCGTTGACCGCAGCCTGTGGGAAAAGTCCGGGCACTGGGCCAACTACGCCGACAACATGTTCACCACTGAGTCGGAAAGCCGCGACTACGCGATCAAGCCGATGAACTGCCCATGCCATGTGCAGGTGTTCAACCAAGGCCTGAAGAGCTACCGCGAGCTGCCGATGCGACTGGCCGAGTTCGGTGCCTGCCACCGTAACGAGCCATCGGGTGCCCTGCATGGCATCATGCGTGTCCGTGCATTCACCCAGGATGATGCCCACATCTTCTGCACCGAAGAGCAGATGCAGGCTGAATCCGCTGCGTTTATCAAACTGACCATGGATGTTTATCGCGACTTCGGCTTTACCGATGTCGAGATGAAGCTGTCTACTCGCCCGGAAAAACGCGTCGGTTCCGACGAGCTGTGGGATCGCGCCGAAGCGGCCCTGGCTGCAGCGCTTGATAGCGCCGGCCTGCCATACGATCTGCAACCGGGTGAGGGGGCGTTTTATGGTCCGAAAATCGAATTCTCGCTGAAAGATTGCCTCGGTCGTGTGTGGCAGTGTGGTACCTTGCAGCTCGATTTCAACCTGCCTGTGCGCCTGGGAGCCGAATACGTCTCCGAAGACAACAGCCGCAAGCATCCAGTGATGTTGCACCGTGCGATCCTCGGTTCGTTCGAGCGTTTCGTCGGGATTCTGATTGAGCACTACGAAGGTGCATTCCCTGCGTGGCTCGCGCCAACCCAGGCGGTGATCATGAATATCACTGATAAACAGGCAGATTTCGTCGCTCAGGTCGAAAAAACTCTCAACGAAAGCGGGTTTCGTGCCAAGTCCGACTTGAGAAATGAAAAGATCGGCTTTAAAATCCGCGAGCATACTTTGCTCAAGGTTCCATATCTCTTGGTTATTGGGGATAAGGAAGTCGAGATGCAGACTGTCGCTGTGCGTACTCGTGAAGGTGCTGACCTGGGCTCGATGCCCGTCGCCCAGTTCGCTGAGTTTCTCGCGCAAGCGGTTTCCCGGCGTGGTCGCCCAGATTCGGAGTAATTATTATTAAGCGTGAAATGAGACAAGATAAACGAACTGCACCGAAAGCCCCGATCAACGAGAATATCTCGGCACGCGAGGTTCGGTTAATTGGCGCTGATGGCGAGCAGATTGGCATCGTCTCGATTGATGAAGCGCTTCGTATTGCTGAAGAAGCAAAGCTTGATCTGGTAGAAATCTCTGCCGACGCAGTCCCACCGGTTTGCCGTGTGATGGACTACGGCAAATCGATCTTCGAAAAGAAGAAGCAGATTGCTGCGGCGAAGAAAAACCAGAAGCAGATTCAGGTAAAAGAAATCAAGTTTCGTCCAGGGACGGAGGAAGGGGATTACCAGGTAAAACTGCGCAACCTGGTACGTTTCCTGAGTGACGGGGACAGGGCCAAGGTATCCTTGCGATTCCGCGGCCGTGAGATGGCCCACCAGGAGCTGGGGATGGAGCTTCTCAAGCGGGTTGAACAAGACCTGCTCGAGTACGGTTCGGTCGAACAGCATCCTAAGATGGAAGGACGCCAGCTGATCATGGTCATCGCCCCGAAAAAGAAGAAGTAATCAACAGGGCACGGCAGGCCTTCTGATTATGTTTATCAACTGAATGCGGAGTATCCGAACATGCCAAAGATGAAAACCAAAAGTGGTGCTGCTAAGCGGTTTCTGAAAACTGCTAACGGTATCAAGCACAAGCACGCTTTCAAGAGCCACATCCTGACCAAAATGTCGACCAAGCGTAAGCGTCAACTGCGCGGTAGCAGCTTGCTGCATCCGTCTGACGTGGCAAAAGTCGAGCGCATGCTGCGCCTTCGTTAATTTTTGGATCAAGAATAGAGGAAGTAACTCATGGCTCGTGTAAAGCGTGGCGTCATTGCCCGTAAACGTCACAAAAAAATTCTGAAACTTGCTAAAGGCTACTACGGCGCACGCTCCCGCGTATTCCGTGTTGCCAAGCAAGCGGTAATCAAGGCAGGCCAATACGCCTACCGTGACCGTCGTCAGAAAAAACGTCAGTTCCGCGCTCTGTGGATCGCTCGTATCAACGCTGGTGCTCGTGTTAACGGTCTGTCCTACAGCCGTTTCATCGCTGGCCTGAAAAAAGCGTCCATCGAGATCGACCGTAAGGTTCTGGCTGATCTGGCAGTGAACGAAAAAGCGGCGTTTGCTGCGATTGTCGAGAAAGCTAAAGCCACCTTGGCTTAAGTACCCCCGACAGTCACCCGGCTTCACCTCTGTGGGGCCAGGTGTTAAACGTCATAAATAGGGGAAGAGCCTTCAAGCTCTTCCCCTATTTTGTATCTGGAGTCTGTACATGGAAAACCTGGATGCGCTGGTCTCTCAAGCACTAGAGGCTGTGCAAAGCGCTGAAGATATCAATGCCCTGGAGCAAATCCGGGTTCAATACCTTGGCAAAAAGGGTGAATTGACTCAGGTGATGAAGACCCTGGGGAATTTGCCGGCAGAAGAGCGTCCGCAGGTCGGCGCGCTGATCAACGTTGCCAAGGAACGTGTCACAGGCGTTCTCAATGCGCGCATGGCTCTGTTTGAGGAAGCCGAACTGGCTGCCAAGCTGTCTGCCGAATCCATTGACGTGACCCTGCCGGGCCGCGGTCAGACCTCCGGTGGTCTGCATCCGGTAACCCGGACTCTGGAACGTATCGAACAGTTTTTCACCCATATCGGCTACGGCATTGCCGAAGGCCCTGAGGTCGAAGACGACTATCACAACTTCGAGGCGCTCAACATCCCAGGTCATCACCCGGCCCGGTCGATGCACGACACCTTCTATTTCAATGCGAACATGTTGCTGCGCACCCATACCTCGCCGGTACAGGTCCGCACCATGGAATCGAAAAAGCCGCCGATCCGCATCGTCTGCCCAGGCCGTGTGTATCGCAGCGACTCCGATATCACCCACTCGCCGATGTTCCATCAGGTCGAAGGCCTGCTGGTTGATCGCGACATCAACTTCGCCGACCTGAAAGGCACCATCGAAGAGTTCCTGCGGGTGTTCTTCGAAAAAGAACTGGCCGTGCGTTTCCGTCCCTCGTACTTTCCGTTCACCGAGCCTTCCGCCGAAGTCGACATGGAATGCGTGATGTGCAGCGGTAAAGGCTGCCGCGTCTGCAAGCAGACCGGCTGGCTGGAAGTAATGGGCTGCGGCATGGTTCACCCGAACGTGCTGCGCATGTCCGGGATCGACCCGGAAGAATTCTCGGGCTTTGCCTTCGGCATGGGCGTCGAGCGACTGGCCATGCTGCGTTACGGCGTGAACGACTTGCGTCTGTTCTTCGACAACGACTTGCGGTTCCTCGCGCAATTTCGCTAGTCGTAACGAATTCTTAGGAGAGCAGGATGAAATTCAGTGAACAATGGCTGCGTGGCTGGGTCAGCCCGCAGGTAGATCGCGACGCGCTGGTTGCACGTCTGTCGATGGCCGGTCTTGAGGTCGATAGCGTTACGCCGGCCGCCGGTGTTTTCAGTGGCGTGGTGGTGGGCGAGGTGCTCAGCACCGAGCAGCATCCCGATGCCGACAAACTGCGCGTTTGCCAGGTCAGCAATGGTGCGGAAACTTTCCAGGTCGTGTGCGGTGCGCCAAACGTGCGTCCGGGCCTGAAGATTCCGTTCGCGATGATCGGTGCCGAGCTGCCGGGCGACTTCAAGATCAAGAAGGCCAAGCTGCGCGGCGTCGAGTCCAACGGCATGCTGTGCTCGCAATCCGAGCTGCAGGTCGGTGAAGGCAATGATGGTCTGATGGAACTGCCGGCCGATGCGCCGGTGGGCGAAGATTTCCGTGTTTATCTGGACCTGGAAGACGCCAGCATCGAAGTCGACCTGACTCCGAACCGTGGCGACTGCCTGTCCCTGGCCGGTCTGGCCCGTGAAGTCGGAGCGCTGTACGACGCTCCGGTCACTCGCCCGGTGGTGATGACCGTTCCGGCGGTGCACGACGAAGTGCGTTCGGTAGAGGTCCTCGCACCTGCTGCCTGCCCGCGTTATCTGGGCCGGGTCATCCGTAACGTTGACCTTTCCAAGCCTACGCCGCTGTGGATGGTTGAACGCCTGCGTCGCGCGGAAGTCCGCAGCATCGACGCTGCCGTCGACATCACCAACTACGTGATGCTCGAGCTGGGTCAGCCGCTGCACGCGTTCGATCTCGCCGAAATCAATGGCGGCATCCGGGTACGCATGGCGGAAGAGGGCGAGAAGCTCGTGCTGCTCGACGGTCAGGAAGTCAGCCTGCGTAGCGATACGCTGGTGATCGCCGACCACACTCGCGCTCTGGCCATTGCCGGCGTGATGGGTGGCGAGCACAGTGGTGTGTCCGCGACCACTCGTGACGTATTCCTTGAAAGTGCGTTCTTCGATCAGATCGCTGTGGCGGGCAAGGCTCGGTCCTACGGTCTGCACACTGACGCTTCGCACCGCTACGAGCGCGGGGTGGACTGGCAACTGGCCCGTGAAGCCATGGAGCGCGCCACTGGTTTGCTGCTGGAAATCACTGGTGGCGAAGCTGGCCCGATCATCGAAACCGTCAGCGAGCAGCATCTGCCGTCGATCGCGGCCATTACTCTGCGTGCTCAGCGCATCACCCAGATGCTGGGCATGGAAATGGATTCCGCCGAAGTCGAGCGTCTGCTCAATGCTTTGGGTTTGAAGGTTTGCGCCGACGGAGCTGGGCAATGGCGCGTGGAAGTGCCAAGCCATCGCTTCGATATCAGCCTGGAAGTCGATCTGATCGAAGAGCTGGCGCGTCTGTACGGTTATAACCGCCTGCCGGTTCGTTACCCGCAAGCTCGTCTGGCGCCACAAGCCAAGGCTGAAGCGCGTAGTGATCTGCCAGAGCTGCGTCGTCTGCTGGTAGCTCGTGGCTATCAGGAAGCAATCACTTATAGCTTCATCGATCCGAAGCAATTCGAGCTGTTCAACCCGGGCGTCGAGCCGCTGCTGTTGGCGAACCCGATCTCCAATGACATGGCTGCCATGCGTTCGTCGCTGTGGCCAGGGCTGGTCAAGGCGTTGCAACACAACCTCAACCGTCAGCAGGATCGTGTCCGCCTGTTCGAGAGCGGTCTGCGCTTTGTCGGTCAGCTGGAAGGTCTGAAGCAAGAGCCGATGATCGCCGGTGTGGTGTGCGGCAGCCGTCTGCCGGAAGGCTGGGCGCAAGGTCGCGAGACCGTGGATTTCTTCGACGTCAAGGCTGACGTAGAAGCGGTGCTGGGTTTTGCCGGTGCGCTGGATCAGTTCACTTTCGTACCGGGCAAACACCCTGCGCTGCATCCGGGTCAGACCGCGCGCATCGAGCGGGAAGGGCGTGAAGTCGGTTTTATCGGCGCGATTCACCCTGAGCTTTCGAAATCCCTGGGTCTCGACCGTCCGGTCTTCGTCTTCGAGCTGGTTCTGGCCGAAGTCGCTCTGGGGAAAATGCCGAAATTCCACGAGTTGTCGCGCTTTCCTGAAGTGCGTCGTGACCTGGCACTGATTGCGCACAAAGACGTTGCAGCCTCGGCTGTACTGGACGTAATCCGTGAAAATGCAGGCGAATGGCTGACAGACCTCAGGCTATTTGACGTGTATCAGGGTAAAGGCATTGATCCTGATAGAAAAAGCCTCGCAGTCGGCTTGACCTGGCAGCATCCATCGCGCACTCTTAATGACGATGAGGTGAATTCGACGACGCAAAATATCCTCACCTCGCTCGAACAAAGGTTGAACGCCACGTTAAGGAAGTGACGTATGGGGGCTTTGACGAAAGCAGAGATGGCGGAACGTCTGTATGAAGAGCTGGGCCTGAACAAGCGGGAAGCCAAGGAATTGGTTGAACTGTTTTTCGAGGAAATCAGGCACGCTCTTGAAGACAACGAGCAGGTCAAACTGTCGGGTTTCGGCAATTTCGACCTTCGGGACAAACGCCAGCGGCCTGGCCGCAACCCGAAAACGGGGGAAGAAATCCCGATCACGGCTCGCCGTGTGGTCACCTTTCGTCCAGGGCAGAAGTTGAAGGCCCGAGTTGAGGCTTATGCTGGAACCAAGTCATAACGACGAACTACCCGTCATCCCGGGCAAACGCTACTTCACCATTGGTGAAGTCAGCGAGCTGTGTGCGGTGAAACCGCACGTGCTGCGCTACTGGGAGCAGGAGTTTCCTCAGCTCAACCCCGTCAAACGCCGCGGAAACCGCCGGTATTATCAGCGCCAGGACGTGCTGATGATCCGGCAGATCCGCGCGCTCCTTTACGATCAGGGGTTCACCATCGGCGGCGCGCGCCTGCGTCTGTCCGGCGATGAAGCCAAAGACGACACCACCCAATACAAGCAAATGATCCGCCAGATGATCGCCGAGCTCGAAGATGTGCTGGTGGTTCTCAAAAATAATTTCCTGCTTTTAAATACTTCCAGTTTTCAAAAGCTTGCGATATATTCTTGAGCGTTCTTCGAGATGAAGAACGAGTTTCAAACCTAGTCGGGGCGTAGCGCAGTCCGGTAGCGCACTAGCATGGGGTGCTAGGGGTCGAGTGTTCGAATCACTCCGTCCCGACCATAATTCCTGAGTAACATCAGACACTTAAGCCGATCATCTGGATCGGCTTTTTTGTGCCTGCGCAAAACCCGCGCAAAATTACCCGGTAATTTCGCTGATATTCAGGTCCGAAGCTGCGTCCGACCAGACGATTTTCGCACGGTCCTTCTGTTAGTTTTTGGTCGTGCTCTCACTGGCATGGCCTGCGATTTTCTGCCCATCCTTTCCGACTTTCTGATACAGGTTGCAGCGGCAATCCTCGTACATCATAGAAGCCCTGCATTTCCTCTTCTTTCCATCCCTTGTAACAACCAGCCGCCCCTCGAGCCTTTTTATGCCTGCAAAAACTTATGAGGCGGCTAACTCGCTCAGGGCTTCTTTTCTTTCATCCCATCCTTTGAGCCGCTGGACGTTTGCGCATCCTTCTCGGTTTCATGGGCCTCTGCACCGGAGTTCGAGCCCGAGGCCTCTTCACCCTTTTTGTCGGCCTTTTCTTCCTTGGACTCGGTGCCTCCCTGGTTGACCCCGGGAATGCCGGTTGGCGGGACGCTGCTTCCCGCCATTGCGAGGGAGGCATTGGCGGATAAAAGACTTCCAAGCATGAGGGCTGCAATGGTTCGGTTCATCGTCGGGCTTCCGCGTCAGGTTGATAGACGTTGGAAGTTCTGACCCGGGGTAAAGTGCCGGTCAACTGACGGGCGGAACTCGTAGCTATTCGTTCACGGATGCCCGCTATAGATATGGTTCAGTAAGAACAGCTCGATGATCGCCACGAAGACGCAGGTCACTACAAATCCGCGGGTGAAGACTCTGCGAGGCTTTTGGCCGGACGTCTGGAAGCTATTCAGAGCCGATAGCAGGTTTGAAAAAAACTCCAGTAAGTCCATCCGTTTTTGTCCTTTGTTCGGTGCCGGTATCGCGGTGCGGCGCAGTTTATCTCATCGACCCAATTGGCTACGGTCATGTTTCACTGCTCGCGCAACTGGTTCCAGTCAATGCCGAACCGCCCGAGGTACTTCCTCAATCGGTCGGCATCATTGGGCTGCGCTTTGGCCTGTCGCGACACGCCGAACAGTCGTCTGCCGGCATCCGACAGGCTGTCTGCCTGGCGGCAAACTTCCAGCACCGCCTTCAATTGCAATCGATCGAACAGGTCCAGTGTCTCGGCATTGCCCGGCAGTTCATCAGTCACGCCTGTCGGTTGCGCCAGCCCCCACGCGTACCGCAGTCGATCAATTTCCTCCTCGACCTGCGCTTCATCGATTCGCCCGCTGTCGGCCAGTGTCGCCATGCGCGTGATCGAGGCCGAAAGCTCGCGGAAGTTACCCAGCCACGCAGCTTCCCGTGAGCTGGCAAACCCCAGGTAGCGCCGTCGGGCTTCAAGGTTAAAGCGCACCATTTGGCCGTGTTCGCGCGCGTGGCGTTCAAGCTCGAAATCGATGTTGGGTTCGATGTCTTCGCGGCGGCCCGCCAAGCCTGGCAGGTCGAACGTCCAGAGGTTGATCCGAGCGTAGAGATCTTCCCGGAACAGGCCTTCGGCGACACGACTGCGCAGGTCGCGGTGGGTGCCTGCGATGATCAGGAAGTCGCTGTCGACTTCCTTGTCCGAGCCCAGCGGGAAGAAGCGCTTCTCTTCGATGGCCTTGAGCAGCATGGCTTGTTCGTCCGTGCCCAGTTCGCCGATCTCATCGAGAAACAACATGCCACCGTCAGCCGCTCGCAATAGGCCGTCGCGTGCGTTTTGTGCGCCGGTAAAGGCGCCTTTGACGTGGCCGAACAGCGCGGACATTGCACCGTCCCCACGCAGGGTGGCGCAGTTGACTTCAACGAAGCGTCCCTGCATTTGATGGCGACTGCGTTTGAGCTCGTAAATGCGTCGGGCGAGAAAAGACTTGCCGGCGCCGGTCGGACCGATCAGCAGCATCGGCGCTTTGGAGCGTACGGCCACGCGTTCGATCTGTTCGATGGAGCGGTTGAACGCGGTGTTTCGGGTGGCGATGCCGGACTTGAGAAACTCCAGGCCTTCCAGGCGTCTGTGAGTGAAGCGAGAGGCAATCCGGTCGTAGCGCGACAGATCCAGGTCAATCAGGGCGTGTGTGCCGGTGGCCGGTTCTTCTTCATTCTTGCGGCGGGCGGGGGAGGTCTGGATCAGGCGTGCCGGCAAGTAGCGCGCCTCGGTCAGCAAGAACCAGCAGATCTGCGCGACGTGGGTTCCTGTGGTGATGTGCACCAGATAGTCCTCACGCTCGGTATCGAAAGTGTATTCGGAGGTGAAGTCATGGAGCGCGCCGTAGACCTCTTCGAAATCCCAGGGATTACGCAACGGCATCGGGTGCAGGCGCACTTCTGTGCCGGGCGACACCTGATGGATGTCCTCGCGAATGCGTTCGGCCAGGCTCGTGTCCCGGGCGTCTGTGCCGTGTATCAGTTCCAGTTGATGGATCAATACATCCGGTTGCTGGCACAGGCCCACGCTAGGCCGCCAATGGTTCCAGCGGTTGGCGCCTTTGCCTACGCGATCAAGGGTGGCGCCGATGAAACCGATGGCGACGGTGCGCTTGCCGGACATTGATGATCCTTAAAGATAAATGACGATACCCAATGATAATGTTTAAGCGTGTTATTTGTCGTGATGAGAGTTCATAGGTAATTGAAACTAAAATAAAATCTTTAAAAATCAAATAGATAAGAATAATTTTCGAACTTTTTCAAAAGCTGGCACAGCGACTGCAATACCTGTCGCAACGAACAGGACAACATAGCGAGACGCCACGAATGGCCAATTTCAACCTCTTCAATACGCAATCGAAAAGCCTGCCGGCGTGCGACGCCTTGAATGCTTCCGGTGCCGCGGCTTATGCCTACACACCCAAGCATCAGCTGGCCCAGCTGGCAGTCACCGGTTGCCTGAATTCGACCTTTTACGCATCCGCTCAAAGTCAGTTGGATCAGGTGTTGAAGCTGGTGGCGGAGCTGGACAGCCGTTTCGTGGCAAATGTCGCTCTTTATGCTCGCCAGAAAGGACACATGAAAGACATGCCGGCCTTGTTGCTGGCAGCGCTGACGGCTCAGCGTTCGGCTCTGGTGCCGGAGGTGTTCGAGAAGGTCGTGGACAGCGGCAAAATGCTGCGCAATTTCGTGCAAATCCTGCGCAGTGGCGCCACCGGTCGCCGCTCCCTGGGTTCTCAGCCCAAGCGTCTGGTGCAGAACTGGCTGAACAGCGCGACCGAACGCCAGCTCTTGCAGGCATCGATCGGCAATCAGCCTTCGCTGGCGGATGTGGTGAAGATGGTTCACCCAAAACCGTCCGAGGCCTGGCGCGAAGCGTTTTTTGCCTGGGTGATCGGCAAACCGGTGGATGCACAGGCGTTGCCCGGATTGACTCGCGATCTGCTGGCATTTCGCAGCGGAGCGAGTGATCAAGTGCCTGAAGTGCCTTTTCAATTGCTCGGTAACGAAACGTTGAGCAAGGAACAATGGGCAGAGCAGGCGCGAAACATGGGCTGGCAGGGGCTGCGGATCAACCTCAATACGCTTGCGCGCCATGGTGCTTTTGAAGTGACGGGTTGCACCGAAACCGTGGCCGCACGGTTGGCGGATCCCGAAGCAGTGGTCGGGGCACGGGTGTATCCGTACCAGTTGCTGGCAGCGTACCGGATGGTCGGCGATGACGTGCCGGCGCTGATTCGCGAGGCTTTGCAGGATGCGCTGGAGCTGTCGTTGGCCAATGTGCCGAAGCTTCAGGGGGCTGTGGTGGTTTGCCCGGATGTTTCCGGATCCATGGGGAGCCCGCTGACCGGTTATCGTCAGGGCGCGACCACCGCGGTGCGCTGCATCGATGTGGCGGCGCTGATTACGGCGGCGGTGTTGCGTAAACAGCCGACGGCACGGGTGATGCCGTTCGAATGGAAGGTGGTGGATATCACCCTCAACCCGCGCGACAGTGTGATCAGCAATGCCGAAAAACTTGCGGGCATTTTCGGCGGCGGAACCTGCTGCTCGGCGCCGTTGAAGAAACTGGCGGACAGCAAGGCCAGGGTCGATACGTTGCTCATGGTGTCCGACAACGAATCCTGGATCGATGCGCGACGTCAGGGCGCCAGCGAGACAATGTTGCAATGGGAGCGAATAAAGCGGATCAACCCGCAGGCACGCCTGATTTGCATTGACCTGCAACCAGGTTGGGCGACACCGGTGGCGGATCGTGACGACATCCTGAATGTCGGCGGTTTCAGTGATGCGGTGTTTGATGTGATCGAGCAGTTCACTGCCGGCCGGTACGGACCGCAGCACTGGGTCGAAGCGATTGAATGCATGGGATGAGGCAATCAGCCACCCAATGAATTGATTTGTCACGGGCACTGAATGCCGGTGGGACTACATCCAAGACGTCTCACCAAACCCTTGTCAGTGCGCGTGACGGCACGAATGCCGATGGCTGTACATCTGAGGCCGGCTAATCCCGGTGCGCGGTAACGCGCAACAGTCACCAACCTTTGTCGTGCCACCTTTTTTGAATCTGCCGGCGAATACCGGTGGAACTACCTGAAGAATCGAGATGATGAAAGAACACACTTACCAACTGCTGGAAGTCGCCAACGGCAAACCGATCAAGCTCTGGACCGAGGGCGTCCCGGTGGAAAACGAAGCTCGCGAGCAGTTGATGAACACGGCGAAGATGCCCTTCATCTTCAAGCATCTGGCTGTCATGCCGGACGTCCATCTGGGCAAGGGCTCGACCATCGGCAGCGTGATTCCCACGGTCGGCGCGATCATCCCGGCAGCGGTCGGGGTGGACATCGGTTGCGGCATGATTGCCGCGCGCACCTCGCTGACCGCGGCCGATCTGCCGGACAACCTGCATGGCCTGCGCAGTGCCATCGAGCAAGCGGTGCCTCATGGCCGCAGTTCGACCCGATCGCGCCGTGACAAAGGCGCCTGGGACGAGATTCCGCAACAGGCGGATCAGGCCTGGGCGGCGCTGAACCCACGGTTCAAGGCGATCACCGACAAGTACCCGAAACTGGCCAACACCAATAACCGCGGGCATCTCGGAACACTGGGCAGCGGTAACCACTTCATTGAAGTGTGCCTGGATGAAGCCAACCGGGTCTGGTTCATGTTGCACAGCGGCTCGCGCGGTGTCGGCAACGCCATCGGCAACCTGTTCATCCAGATGGCCCAGGCGGATATGCGCCAGCACATCGCCAACCTGCCGGATCGTGATCTGGCGTATTTCGAAGAAGGCAGCCGGCACTTCGATGATTACGTGGAAGCCGTGGGCTGGGCCCAGGATTTCGCCAAGCAGAACCGGGAGCTGATGATGCGAGCGGTGATTCAGGCCACGCGGCAGATCATACGCAAGCCATTCGAAGTCGCGCTGGAAGCGGTGAACTGCCACCACAACTATGTGCAGAAAGAGCGGCATTTCGGCGAGGACATTCTGGTCACCCGCAAAGGCGCGGTGTCAGCGAAGAAGGGCGAGTTGGGGATCATTCCCGGTTCGATGGGCGCCAAGAGTTTCATCGTGCGTGGTCTGGGCAACGAAGAATCGTTTTGCTCCTGCAGCCACGGTGCCGGTCGGACCATGAGCCGTACCAAGGCCAAAAACACCTTCACCGTCGAAGATCAGATCCGCGCCACCGCGCATGTTGAATGCCGTAAGGATGCTGCGGTGATTGATGAAATTCCGATGGCCTACAAGGACATCGACAAAGTCATGCACGCCCAGCGTGAGCTGGTTGAAGTGCTGCACACCCTGCGTCAGGTGGTGTGCGTCAAGGGATAACGCGTGCCGAAAGGCGCGCCGGAACAAGGATTGAAAGACATGAAATTCGAAGAACGACATCCGCTGTGCAGCGCCATGCGCGCCCGGGTGCTGGAAGAACTGGCGCGCATAGAGCGTGAGCGCAATGTCACGGTGCTGTATGCCTGCGAATCAGGCAGCCGGGCCTGGGGTTTTGCCTCGCCGGACAGTGATTACGATGTGCGCTTCGTTTATGTAGAGAAACCGGAGTGGTTCGTCCAGGTCGATGCGCCAGGTGATGTCATCGAGCGGCCTTTGGATGACGAGCTGGATGTCAGTGGCTGGGAGCTGCGCAAGACCCTCGGGCTGTTGCGCAAATCCAACCCGACCTTGCTGGAGTGGCTCGACTCCCCGCTGGTTTATCGCAGCGAGACCGCAGCGGTTGCGCAACTGCGGGCGCTGGCCGAGGCGTTCTACAGCCCGCCAGCCGCGCGCAATCATTATCTGTCGATGGCGAAGAAGAACTTCCGTGGTTATCTGCAGGGTGAAAGCGTGCGGTTCAAGAAGTATTTCTACGTACTGCGGCCGCTGCTGGCGGTGCGCTGGATCGATCAGGGGCGTGGTCGGCCGCCGATGACGTTCAGCGATCTGCTGAGTACCGTCGATGATCGTGCATTGCTCGATGAAGTCGACGAACTGCTCGCGCTCAAACGCAATGCCAACGAGAGCGCTTACGGTCCTCGTCGTCCGGCGTTGCATGCGTTCATCGAGGCGGAACTCGAGCGTGCGGTGCCGGCATTGCCAAGAACCCGGGAAGATTCGCGGCAGTTCGATCGATACCTGCGGGAAACCGTTGGTTTGTACGCATAAGGAAAAAAATGAAACAGGACGTTATTGAACTGGACGGCGCCATCGGTGGTGGCCAGGTGTTGCGTAGTGCGCTGAGTCTGTCGATGGTGACGGGCCAGGCGTTCCGCATCGAGCGGATTCGGGCCAGACGCAGTCGTCCCGGACTGTTGCGCCAGCACCTGACCGCGGTGACTGCGGCTGCTCAAGTCTGTGGTGCAAAGATCCAGGGGGCTGAGCTGGGCTCGCAGACATTGAGCTTCGAGCCGGGGCCGATTCGCGGTGGCGATTTTCGCTTTGCCATTGGAACCGCCGGCAGTTGCACATTGGTGTTGCAGACCTTGCTGCCCGCTTTATTGCTTGCGCCGCAAGCCAGCCGCGTGCGGATCAGCGGCGGCACGCATAATCCGCTGGCGCCACCGACCGACTTTCTCAGCCGCAGCTGGTTACCGCTGCTGCGACGGATGGGCGCGGAGGTTGAACTGACGTTGCTGCGCCACGGGTTCGTACCGGCGGGTGGCGGTGAAATCGACGTCAGGGTGCAACCATCGAAGTTGTCAGCACTGCACCTGTGCGAGCGCGGCTTGCCGCTCTCGCAACAGGCGTGTGCGCTGACGGCGGGACTGGCGCCGAGTGTTGGTGTCCGCGAGCTCGAAAGGGTGGCCCAGCGATTGAACATGGCGTCAGCGGAGTTGAACGCGGTCATTCTTGATCCGGCCTGCGGACCGGGCAACGTGTTGCTGCTGGAATATGCGTTTGAACACGTCACCGAAGTTTTCAGCGCTTTCGGTCAAGCGTCTCTACGTTCGGAGAAGGTGGCGGACGCCGTGATCGATCAGGCGGCCGATTGGTTGCACAGCGGTGCAGCGGTGGCAGAACATCTGGCGGACCAGTTGCTGTTGCCGATGGTGCTGGCCGGAGGTGGATCGCTTACCACGCCCAGGATGACCGAGCATTTGCACAGCAACATTTCGGTGATCGAGCGTTTTGTACCGATCGTCATCCAGTGCGAGGAAGAGGGCGCATCCCGGTTGAGGGTTGAAGTTCGCGCACGAAAGCAATAGGCGGCAAATTGCTGGCCCCCGAATGTTTCCGGTCCCGGCAAACTCGCCTTTTTTCAAAAGGTTAGGTGGGCTATATGCGGACGATTGTCATCACCGTAGCAACGCTTTCCCTCGCTCTGTTCGCGGTGGAGGCCCAGGCCAGGGAACTGAGCAAGAGCCATCGTTTTGCTTGTACCTGGGGGTCGGACATCGCCGCCGGCGCACAACAGTCGAAGCTGTCCGGGATTTCCCTGTATGGCGCACGCAAGCGCTTGCAGGCGCGCAAGTTTCAGCAACCCTGGATGCGCATGACCGCCATGGGCATCACCGAGCAGACCTACGACAGCGCGTCGCGGCTCAAGCCGGCGGCCGTCAAGCAGACCTATTACGAACAGTGCGTTCGGCACGAGTTGGCCCAACGTTGAACGAAAAAGCCCGACCTGAAGAGGTCGGGCTTTTTCATCTCCGGTGCAATGACAGCATCATTTGTCACTTTCGCAATTGACCATCCACGACACGCCAAAACGATCCACCAGCATGCCGAAGCGGGCGGCCCAGAAGGTGGCTTCCAGCGGCATGTCGATGCGACCGTCTCTGGCCAGCGCGTTAAACACTCGTTCGGCCTCGGCGATGCTGTCGACATTCAGCGAAATCGAGCATCCGCTCATGCCTTGGGTCGGGCGGTCGGGTGTGGTGTCCGAAGCCATGAGCATCTGGTCACCGACTTTCAGGCAGGTGTGGATGATCAGGTTGTGATGCTCTTTGGGCACATGTTCGGCGGCTGGGGTTTCGCCGAAGGTCATCATTGCTTCGAGCTTGCCTTGCAGGCATTGCTCGTAAAACGTGAAAGCTGCGCGGCAATCGCCGTTGAAGATCAGGTACGGGTTGATTTTCATGGTAGTGCTCCCGAATAGGCAGTGGAACGCTGCGCGGCCGGGTGTGCCGAAACAGCATCATGGATTGACTCCATCCAGCAAAGCGTTGGAACGCCGGTTTGCCAGCCGATGCTGCAAGAATTTCCTGTCGGGGCGACCGATGGTCTGCGCAGAGGGCGTCAGGAGTCGCGCGGGTTCTTCTGCACCGCTGCGCCCGCCACCCGGGCGACAGGTCGGGTTTGCATCAGCGCATCGATCGCTTTGCGATAGTTCTGTCCGCCCAGCGCCATGCTGTTGTTGTGCGTTGCGCCGGGCACCAGCAGCAGGTGTTTCGGCTGCCGGGCGGCGGCGAACAGTTGCTCGCTGAAACGTGACGGCACAAACGCATCGGCAAGACCGTGTACCACCAGCAACGGCATGTGGATCTCGGCGATCTTGTCGATGGAGTCGAACTTCTGCGACAGCAACCAACGGACTGGAAGGGAGGTGTTGGCCACGGCTGCCGCTACATCCGCCAATGAAGTGAAGGTGGATTCGATGACCAGTCCGCGCACCGGCAATGGGGTGTGATTTCTGGCGGCATCGCGGCCGAGTTCGGCAGCCAGGTCGACGGCGACCGCGCCCCCCAGCGAGTGGCCGTAGATCAGGCGTTTGTTCGGATCAGGTTGCAACAGCTGGAAGCGTTCCCAGGCCACACGGGCATCTTCGTAAACCGTGCTTTCCGACGGCAGATCACCACGGCTTTGGCCGAAGCCGCGATAGTCGATGGCCAATACCGAATAACCCGCCGCGCGCAGTTGCTCGATACGGAACAGTTGCCCGGTCAGATTCCAGCGTACGCCGTGCAGATAAAGGATGGCCGGCGCATCGGCACGTTCCGCCGGCCACCACCAGGCGTGAATGTTTTGCCCGGCCTTGAAGCTTTTCGGTTGCAGGTCGAGTTCCTGCACGCTGCCGGGCAATCCGTGATACCAGCCGGCGGTGCCCGGTTCAATGCGAAACAAGAGTTTGCGTTCGGTGTGTTCCAGCACGGCACAACTCGCCGGCACGCCGATGATCAGGGCAGCCATGCAGGCGAACGCCAGACGGCGGCGTCGAAGTCGGGTCATGAAGGCAAGGAACATTAAACGTTTCACCACGGCGTGGACAAAGAACGCTTTTTACCAGATGCCTTGACCCGCGCGTGACATTTTCGACCACCGCACGCCTGCAACGATTACAAAATGCTGCAACGACTCAGTTGACCTTCAGCACGATCTTGCCGATGTGGTCGCCCGCTTCCATGCGCGCATGGGCTTTGGCCGCTTCGGCGAGCGGGAAGATCTGGTCGATGATCGGCAGGCAGCGTCCGGCGGCCAACACCGGCCAGACGTGTTCGCGCAATTGATCGGCGATGGCTGCCTTTTCCGCAGAGGTCCGGGCACGCAGCAGGGAGCCGGTGACCACCGCACGCTTGCCGAGGATCGCCAGCAGATCGATGTCATTGGCTCGCGCGCCACCGAGGAAACCGAGCATCACCAACCGCCCATCCATCCCCAAGGCGCTGATGTTCCCGTTGAGGTACGAGCCGCCCATGATGTCGAGGATCACATTAACGCCCTGGCCGGCGGTTTTCTCGGCGATAACAGTCGCGAAATCCTGTTCCCGGTAGTTGATGGCTTCGCCGCCCAGACTGCGGATCACTGCGCATTTGTCCGCGCTGCCGGCGGTGGCGAAGGCTTCGATGCCAAACTCGCGGCACAGCATCAGCGCGGTGGTGCCGATGCCGCTGGTGCCGCCATGGATCAGGGCGCGCTGACCACGGCTGGCGCCGCCGAGGCCGAACAGATTGGCCCACACCGTGAAAAAGGTTTCCGGAATTGCCGCTGCCTGAATCCAGTCCAGCCCATCGGGGATTGGCAGGGCCTGGCCGGCCGGGACTGTGCAGTACTCGGCATATCCTCCGCCGTTGGTCAGCGCGCAGACCCGGTCACCCACCGCAAATCTGCTGACACCGCTGCCAATCGCCACAACCTCGCCGGCCACTTCAAGGCCCGGAATCGGGTTCATGCCGGGTTTCATCGGGTACTGGCCGGCGCGTTGCAAAGCGTCCGGGCGATTGATGCCGGCGGCGTGCACGCGGATCAGTATTTCGCCTTCTGAAGCAATCGGCAGCGGCACGCGTCGGGATTGCAGAACTTCGGGCCCGCCCGGTTCGGTGATTTCGATGCGGGTCATTTCAGTGGGCAATGTCATTTTCAGTTCCTCTTGAAACAAGTGATCAGTAGATGGGAGCGCAGTCAGGGCCTAATGATTCCCGTCAATGGGCGCAGCGGCGTTGTTCGATCGAGGAGGGCAGCAGTTTCATGACGTGCTCAAGTATCAGTGCGATCACGATGGCACCGCCGGCAATCACGAACAGCAGCACATGCTGTCCACCTGTGGCGTTGAACAGCGCCGAATAGGCGAAGCCGGCCAGCGCCTGAAACGTGGCGAACGACACCGTGGCGCGGCTCCACGCCACCTGTTGGCGATGATGATCCGGTACCAGCTCATGCACCCGGGCCAACGCCAGCGGGACAATGCCCGGCGGAAACGAACCGAGCACAACCGCCAGCAGTGCCAGCGCCACGAACGAATGCGAAACGGCCAGCAAGCCAAGAGTGATCGCCTGTATCACAAGCACCAGACGAATGCCGGTCCGCGCACCGAGATGGTCGGCGAGAAAACCATAGCTCACCGGGCCGACGATGGCGCCCAGACCGTACATGACCCAGACCAGCGCGCCGACGTGCGCCCCGGCGCCCAGCCCACGGGCGACGTAATCCACCAGGAAAACCATGGCTGGCACCAGCCCGGCGGCCATGAACGCGTACTGGGCAAACAACAGATACACCGCAGGCGGTGTGGGTTCTGCCGGATCCACCTGAGCCGTTGTGGTAATTGCTTGGGGCAGCTCCGAAGGCCAGCCGAACCAGCTCAATGCCGTCAGTGTCAGCGACAGCGCGCCCAGTCCCAGCCAGGTCGCTTGCAGGCCCAGACTCAACAGCAGGGGGACGATCGTGCCGGAGCCGGCGATGCCCAGACCGATGCCGAGGAAAATCGCACCACTGGCCAGGCCCTTGCGCGCGGCAGGTACATGGGGCAATACAGTCGCGGCCACCAGCACCATGATCGCGCCGCCCGCGATGCCGGACAGCAGGCGCCAGCCGAAATACCAGCTCACCGATACGGGGTATGCACAGGCAAAAAACGCCACGGTCACCGCCAGCATCATCAGGCGCAGAGCTGTTCGCTGGGTGACCCGGCGTGCCAGCGGGCGACCGAGGAGGGCGCCGATCAGGTAACCGACCAGGTTGGCCGCGCCGAGGTAAACCACATCATGGGCGGAAAACCATTGCGCCTGAATCAGCGAAGGGATCAGCGGTGTGTAGGCGAAACGCGCCAGTCCGATGCTGACCAGGCTGGCGCAGAGTCCGGCGAAGATCGCCAGCCAGACACTCGTGTCCGGGCGTTCGGGCGAAGCAGTTGTAGTGCGCATGATGGCGGTCCTGGGGAAAGGTTTATGGCGCCCAGCATATCGGCTATCGTTGCTGCGTTAATGCAGCGAGTTTGCGTTGTTATGATGCGTTTATGCATCAATGGGGAATGTTATGAACTGGGATGATGCAAGGGTTTTTCTTGCGGTCTGCCGCGAGTCGACATTACGCGGCGCTGCGCGCGTGCTGGGCGTGGATCAGGCGACGGTCGGGCGACGCATCACGGCGCTGGAAAAGTCGCTGGACGCGACCTTGTTTCTGCGCACCTCCGAGGGCTATGCGTTGACGGCAGTCGGTGAAGCCGCGCTCAAGTCAGTGGAAAAAATGGAGCATTCGGCGCTCGAGCTGGAGCGGCGTATCCAGGGCCTGGACGATCGCCTGACCGGCAGCGTTCGGGTCAGCACCACCGATTCACTGGCCATCGATTTCCTGATCCCGGCCATTGCGCAGTTGCACGAACAGCATCCGGACGTGCGCGTGCAGCTGGACGCTTCCACGCAGATCCTCAGCCTGGCCAAACGAGAAGCGGACATCGCCGTGCGCAACACCCGCCCGGACAACCCGGACCTGATCGCCCGGCGCATCGCGCGTTGGCCGGTGGGGTTGTTCGCTTCGCAGGCCTATGTCGACCACCATGGCGTGCCGGCGCCGGGCAGTGCATTCGAGGGCCATGATCTGGTGGTGTACCAGCCGTATCTGCAAGGCAACAAGGACCTGACTTTGGTGAACGAGCCCGTGACTCGCGGGCGGATCGTCGCCGGTCTGAGTTCCAGCTTGCTGGTACGACGCTCGATTGCCGCCGGTCTGGGTGTAGGAGAAATACCGGTTTACATGGGCGAGCGCGATGGTCTGGTCAGACTGTGGCCGGAGCGCACGCGGCCGCTGCCTTATGAAGTGTGGCTGGTGACCCATGCGGATTTGCGCCATACCGCGCGGGTCAGGGCGGTGATCGAACACATTGTCGAAGCGTTCGTACTGGAGAATGAGTAGTTCATTGAGGCGGTGCAAGACGGCTACATCAGTTGGCGATCTTGCCTGCAGAATGAAAAACGGCCTTCAATGAAGGCCGTTTTTGTCGAGCGATGAAACCACCGAATCATGGCATTTCCGGCAGTTCCTGCGGGCGCAGATCAAACACCAGGACTTCGGCGTCCTGGCCATTGCTCAGGGTCAGTGCCTGCTCTTCACGAACCCGTACGCCGTCGCCTTCCTTCAACTGCAGGCCGTTGAGTTCAACGCTGCCGCGAGCGACGTGAACATAGGCGAAGCGGTTGGCAGGCAGCTTGAGGGTGGCACTTTCCTCGCCATCGAACAGCCCGGCATACACCCGTGCATCCTGGCGCACTTTCAGCGAGCCGTGGTTGCCTTCGGGCGAGATGATCAGTTGCAGACGACCGCGTTTTTTCTGCTCGCTGAAGTGCTCTTGCTGGTAACGCGGTTTCGCGCCGCTGACGTCCGGTACGATCCAGATCTGCAGGAAGTGCACAGGTTTGGTCGCCGAATGGTTGAACTCGCTGTGGGCCACGCCGCTGCCGGCGCTCATCAGTTGCACATCGCCGGGGCGAATCACCGAGCCGGTGCCGAGGGTGTCCTTGTGTTCCAGGGCGCCTTCGAGCACATAGGAGAAAATCTCCATGTCCCGGTGGGGGTGTTGGCCGAAGCCCTTGCCGGCGGCGACGCGGTCATCGTTGATCACCAGCAGGTCGGAGAAACCCTGTTCACGCGGGTCACGGTAGCTGGCGAAGGAAAAGGTGTGGAACGACTTCAACCAGCCATGATTGGCCAGACCGCGGTCGGAAGCTTTACGAAGGGTCAGCATGATGAAATCTCCTTTCAGGACGTTGATTCGTCCGAGTGAGGAGAAGGTTACTGGTAACCCTGGGATGCAATAAGTAGATGAAAATTGAAATACTGTCCCTTTAGAGTTGACAGTTGTGTGCACTGGATCACGTATTCTTTCCGACGGCTCCAGCGTATCCGGCCATAATGCGCAGACTTATGATTTTGCATGGATTTTGGTGATACCCCCATGAAGACCGTGGCAATGGTGCTGTTCCCGGAGTTTCTGCTGCTCGACATGGCCGGGCCGCTGGAGGTCTTTTCAGTTGCCAACCGTTACCTGAAACCGCAAGCCCACTATCATCTGACGACCCTGGGCACCGAGCACGGGCCGTTGCGTGCGTCCAATGGCGTCCTCGTGCACGCCGATCGGCACATCGACGAAGCCGATGAGCGTTATGACTTGTTGCTGGTGCCGGGCGGCCCCGGCGCCTACAACGAAAAACACCCGCCGTTGCTCGCCTGGCTGCAGGGCGCGGTCACGCGTGCCGGGCAATATGGCTCGATCTGTACCGGTGCCTTCGTGCTTGGACACGCCGGTTTGCTCGACGGCTACCGTGTAACCACCCACTGGAATTACACCGAACGCCTGATCAAGGGCTTTCCAATGGCAAACGTCGCAACTGACCAGATTTTTGTCGAGGATCGCAATCTGATCACGTCCGGGGGCGTCACGGCCGGCATCGATATGGCGTTGGCGGTGGTCGCTCGCGATCATGGCAAAAAGATTGCCCAGGACGTGGCCAAGGTGTTGCTGGTGGTGATGAAACGTCAGGGCGGACAAGCGCAGTTCAGCCCGTTGATGGCAGCAGTGGCGCCCCAGCAAACACCGATTACCCGGGTGCAGAACCATGTGCTGGAGCATCTGGAGGAAGCTTTCACTGTCGAGCGTATGGCAAGTCTTGCGAACATGAGTGCACGACACTTCGCTCGGGTGTTTGCCCGCGAGGTCAACATGACACCCATGGAATTCCTGCAAAGTGCGCGCATCGATTGCGCGCGCAACCTGCTGGAAACCAGCGATCTGCCGTTGAAGACCGTTGCCTATAAAAGCGGTTTCGGCAGCGTGCGGCACATGCGTTTCCTGTTCGGCGAAAAGCTCGGGCTGACCCCCACGCAATATCGCGAACAGTTCAGCTAGAGCGGTTCTGTCCGTTACGGGCATCCGGATGTCCGTGTTGGACCCCGCGTGGTGGTTGTTCCGTCATCGAGGCCTGCGAAGATAACGGACATGAACAGCTTCAACGAATTGAACTCGGCGTCGGTCCTGCGTTTCGGGCCGTACGCGTTCCATTTGCGTCAACGGCTGATCCTCGAAGGGGATCGGCAATTGCGCATGGGCGGTCGTGCGCTGGACATTCTGCAGGTGCTGGTCGAGCGCGCCGGGCGGGTGGTCAGCAAAGAGCAGTTGATTGCTCTGGTGTGGCCGACCTCGGTGGTCGAGGAGATCAACCTGCGGGTGCACATCGCCGCGTTGCGCCGGGCCCTCGGCGACGGCGAGAACGGTCAACGCTACATCGTCAATGTGCCGCAATGCGGGTACAGCTTCGTGGCACCGGTGCAGGGCGACAGCGTTGCTCAGGTGGTTTTCGAAAGCCTGCAAGCGCCCCAGCACAACTTGCCCGCACGGCTGACACCGGTCACCGGGCGCGACTCACTGGTCGGCGGTCTGGTCCGGCAACTGCCGTTGTCCCGGCTCCTGACGGTGACGGGACCTGCCGGCGTCGGCAAAAGCACCGTGGCGCTGCGCGCAGCGGAATTGCTGCTGCAACATTTTCGTGACGGCGTTTGGCAGGTCGATCTCTCGCTGGTCGACGAAGATACTCCGCTCCTCGATTACCTGCTGAAAACCCTCGACATCGACTTCCCCACACTGGCCGCGCGCCACGCCTTGCTGGTGCTGGACAACTGCGAGCACCTGCACGAAGCCTGCCGGAGCCTGCTGGAAACGTTGCTCGACGTTTCCCCCCGTCTGTCGATTCTTGCCACCAGCCGCGAACCGTTGCGTCTCGGTCTGGAAGTATTGCAACCACTGCCGTCCCTGACCCTTCCCAAAGCCACGGCGCTTAACAGCGTCGATGAGGTCATGGGCTATTCGGCGGTGCAGCTGTTTGTCAGTCGTGCCCGTGCGCGTCAACACGGGTTCGGTCTGCGTGAGCAGGATCTGGAAACGGTGCGCGATATCTGTCGACGACTCGACGGCCTGCCGCTGGCGATCGAACTGGCAGCGGCGCAGATCGATGCGCTGGCGCTGGTCGGCCTTCAGACGCAACTGGATCAAGGTCTGCAAGTCCTGAGTCACGGTCGCCGCACCGCCGTGCCACGCCATCAGTCGATGAAGGCTGCGCTGGACTGGAGCTATCAGCGCTTGAGCGAGCAGGAAAAACGAGTGCTGCAAAGGTTATCGGTGTTCAAGATGGCATTCACCCTGGACGCCGCCATCGGCGTGATCAGTTGTGCCCAATTACCACCCTCGACGCTGGTGGCTGTGGTTGAACGGTTGGCGTCCAAGTCGCTGCTGACAATGGATCGATCCAGCGGAACACTGCGCTATCGAATGCTCAACACCACGCGCCGATACGCCCGCGAGCAACTCGAGCAGAGCGGCGAACTGAACGATGTCGAGCGTCGGCACGCGCGTTACCTTGGCCGCACACGGCCAGCCTCACGCAGCCGGCTGACCGCCCAATTCGTCGAGCAGTAAACGCACTTTGCGCAAATCGGGGGTGGCATAGCCTTCGGTGAAGCGCTGGTAGATCGGTGTCAGCAATTGGAGTGCTTCACGAAAACGCGACTGGCGCTGCCACAACCGAGCCAGCGACGTTGCGCTGCGCAGTTCCCAGGCCAGTGCGCCTTGTGCCCGGGCAATTTCAAGGGATTGCTGCAAGGCGCTTTCGACCGTGTGATGGCAGGGCGATTCAGCCGCCAGCAATCGCTCGGCGCGGGCCCGCAAAATCTCCGCAGTGCTCCAGCCGGCCGCTCCGCTTTGTGCTCGTTCGAGCAAGGCATCATCAACGAAAACCGGATCCAGCGTGACCATGATCTCCCTGACCAGACCGCTATCGGCGGGCGGGGTGGCGGGGGCCTTGTCGGCGTCGATCACCTGCGCGTAGTGCCGCGCCCAGGTGTAGAACAGCAGCACCGAATGCTTCTGCGCCTGTTCGAGCAGCAGTTGCAGCAGCGCGCGAGCGTTCTGTACGTCGCCGTTGTAATGGGCGATCAGGCACGAGGCGAGTGCCAGGGTGTAGCAGATCGAGGTGCCGTGGTTGATCTGCACCGCGATGTCCAGCGCCTGCCGCGCCGTGCGCCAGGCCTGCTCGGGAAAACCTTGCAGCCACAGCACCCGGGCGAGGACGGTCAGCGAGGCGACGCTCTGATCGTATTGCACGCCGAAACCGTGCGTGAAGCGGTTGAGGTGGCCGCTGTGGGCCATGCGCTGGATCACCTGTTCGGCGTGGATCCGCGCCTGATGCTGATCGCCGGCGTAATGCAGCGCGAGCACCCGCAAGCGGTGGGTACTCAAGGACAACTGCGCATCGCCGTGCACGCCGAGGCTTTCGAATTGCTCGCTCTGCTCCAGCGCCATCTGGTAATGCCCGCAACTGAGATTGACCGCCATGTGCCCCGATATGGCGCGCAATTGCCCGGCCATGTCGTCGTGCCGTTGCGCCAGCAGACGGGCGCTGACGAAGGCTTCGATGGTTTCCGGTGTGCCGCCCCAGGTGTGATAGCAGGCGCTGCCGAGGGCCAGTTTCAAGGCGATTTCCAGTCGCGGGCAGGGCTCGTCGGATGACGCCAGCAATGCGAGTGCCCGCCGCACGTGAACGCCGTATTCCTTTAGCAGAGACAACTCTTGCCACAACGGCGCCGAGGTCGCCGTCAGTCGAACGCCGAGAGGGCGCGAGCCTTCGTCATTCAGCGTCCAGTCCAGCGCCGCGCGCAGGTCTTCGAGGCTACGGGCGTAGCGCTCGATCCAGACTTCAGTCGCGGTGTTCTCCCAGTCGGCCTGGGCCTGGTGCATCAGCGCCAGGCTGCGTTCGGCATGGCGTTCGCGGGTTTCGCCGAGCTCGGCAGCCTGATCAAGTTTTTCCAGTGCATAGCGGCGGGTGGTGTCGAGCAGGCGATAGAACACCTCTTCATCACCGACCTCTACGGTGAGCAGCGACTTGGCCACCAGTTGCGTGATCGAGGCGAACACTTCGTTCGGCTCGATGTGCTGACCGACGATGACCGCCGCCGCAGATTCCAGCGTGAAGGCGCCACGGAACACACTCAATCGGCGCAGGCCGGTCTGTTCGCAGGCGTTGAGCAGATTGAAGCTCCAGTCCAGCGTAGCGCGCAGCGTTTCGTGCCTGCCGAGACGCGTCTGATTGCCTGCCGGCAACCGCCCCTGAAGTTGACTCAGCAAACCGTCCAGCCCAAGGCCCGCCACCTGCGCGGCAGCCAGTTCCAGTGCCAGCGGGATGCCATCCAGTCGGCGGCAGATTTCGATGATCGAGGGCAGATCAGCGTTGCCCGGCTCAAAGTGTTCGTGGGCCGCCATCGCCCGTTCGACGAACAGTTGCAGCGCAGAAAACCCCATCGCCTGATCACGTTCGAGCACCGCAATCGGCGGTGGACAATCAAGAGACTCCAGGCGCTGCACATACTCGCCCTCGGCTCGCAGGCTTTCGCGGCTGGTGGCCAGAATATGCACCTGCGGCGCGCCGCGCAGAATGCTTTCACTGAGCAATGCCACGGCATCGATCAAATGCTCGCAGTTGTCGATCACCAGCAGCATCTGCCGCTCTCGCAGACTGTTGATCAGGCATGCCATCGGTTCACTGTCGTGCAGCGAAAGATCCAACAGGGCGGCGAGGTGCGAGCAGATCGAAGCAGGGTCATCGAGCGGTGCCAGATCCAGTAGACGAATACCGTTGCGATAACGGCCGATCAGTTGCTCGGCGACGCGCAGGGCCACGGTAGTTTTGCCGATGCCACCGGGGCCGACCAGGGTGATGCAGCGCTGGCGCGGCAGTTGGGTGATCAGGCTGTCGACCACCGACTGGCGACCGATCATCCGCGTGCGACGCAGTGGCAGGTTATGCTGGCCGAGGTGGGTGGCGGCAGGGCGTTGTTCAATCGATTGCAGCACGACCGGCGCGACGAAACTGTAACCGCGTTGCGCAACGGTGATGATATAGCGCTGGCCGTTCTGACCGTCGCCGAGGGCCTTGCGCAGCGCGGCCATGTGCACTCGCAGATTGATGTCTTCCACCACGCTGTCCGGCCATACCCCGGCGATCAGTTGCTGCTTGCTCACCACCTCGCCGGCGTTGGCCAGCAGGATCAGCAGAATGTCCATGGCACGCCGGCCCAGGCGCAAAGGCTGGTCGCCTTCAAGCACCAGCCGCTGGCCGGGGTGGATCCGATAGGGGCCGAAACCGATGGCCTGATTCGGGGAAAGACTCAACCGCTCACTCCTTCGACGTTTTTTTGATCCTGATCCGTCGGGGTGAAGAATCCGTGACGGGCAGGGCGCAGAGCGACTCGAAGGTCACGCAAGCCGTCTGATCCGCAGTATCCGGGCATATTCCTCAGGATTTGCCGCCAGTGCAACTTGCGCGAGAGGCAGGCGTTCGGGCACCGCTCGGCATCCAGCGCCTTCACCACTGTATTTAAAGGGCAGAACCTGTGCCCGCTCAGCCGACAGCCGGGAAAAATTAACAACGATTAACTCGTCCGCGCCCGCGTCAGAGCCAAAACTCCGGGGCAATGGAATGCATACGTCCGGAGGACGCTGCGATGAGCAAAGTAGTGGTGGTCTATCACAGTGGCTACGGGCACACCCGCGTCATTGCGCAGGCAGTGGCCCAGGGGGTGGAGCGCCACGTGGGCAGCACCTGCCTGTTGCTGGCGGTGGAAGACGTCGAAACCCGCTGGGATGACCTGCACCGCGCCGACGCCATCATCTTCGGCGCGCCGACTTACATGGGCAGCGCCTCGGCCGCGTTCAAGCAATTCATGGAGGCCACGGCGTCGTTCTATCTCGCCCGGCCATGGCGCGACAAACTCGCGGCAGGCTTCACCAATTCCGGCAGCCTGTGCGGTGACAAACTCAATACCCTGCTGCAAATGGCGGTGTTCGCCGCCCAGCATTCAATGATCTGGGTCGGGCTCGATCTGCTGCCGGCGCGTGCGTGCGAAGGGGTGTTCGACGGCCAGTTGAATCGCCTCGGCAGCTCCCTCGGGGCGATGTCCCAGTCCTCGGTCGAGCAACCGCCTGAACAAGCCCCTCCGCCGGAAGACCAGTTGACCGCCGCACACCTGGGCGAGCGGGTGGCACGCCTGGCTCAGCGGATGGCTCGGGAGTGAAACCGCCTCAGCGGTTTTTCATGACCTGACACCGCCACGCAAACGGATTGATTCCTTCGCTGCGGGTGAAGATGTGGCAGAAGTGCGCCTGATCGCAGAATCCGCATTCCAGGCTGATCTGTGTAAGGCTGTGGTTGGTGTGCTGGATCAACAACTTGGCCCTGGCTATGCGCTGGGTACGGATCCAGTCTTGCGGCGAGTACCCGGTGCTGCACTTGAACGCCCGGGAAAAATGACTGCGTGAGAGTGAGCAGGCGCTGGCCAGTTCGGTGACTTCGAGGCTGTCGCCCAGGCGTTCGAGTATCAGTTGTTTCACCAGCCGCTCCCGCTGCGGGCTGAGGCCGCCCGTACCGGTTCTGCGTGGTTCGATGGCAGGAGCGAGGGCGACGGTTTGTTGTGAATGAGCCATGGCCAGGGTCCGTGTCGGGGGGAATGCACTGTCAGGCTTTCCCTTGGTTCAAAAAACAACGTTGCGCAGAGGGTTTCATTGTTCGGCGAGGGGCGAGGGCTGACGAGTTAAACGTTGTTAATTACGCTGGCTGAACCTGAACTCAGCACACCGCTGCAAGTCCTCGCGGCGCAGGCCGGGCAGGATGGCAAGGACAGGCGGACCATTGGGGGCCGCAGTTTCGGGCTCGACCAAGGGGATACGCATGAAAGGATTGTTCAGCGCCGTGACTGGCCTGGCGCTTGCCGGTGTGATGAGCAGTGCCATGGCGCAAGCGCCACAGATCGGTACTCAGGCACCTGGTTATTTCCGTCTGGCACTGGGCGATTACGAAGTCACCGCGTTATTCGACGGCTACAACGATCTGTCGCCGAAACTGTTGCAGGGCCTGAGCCAGAGTCAGATCCGTGCATTGCTGGCCCGTCGCTCGATTGAAACGCCGGGTGTGCAGACCGCGTTCAATGCGTTTCTGGTCAATACCGGCAAGCAACTGATTCTGGTCGATACCGGCGCGGGCCAGTGCATCGGCGCCACCGCCGGCCAGCTCTCGGCAAACATGCAGGCCGCCGGATACAGGCCTGAACAGGTCGATGCGATTCTGCTGACCCATCTGCACCTGGATCACGTTTGTGGATTGGTCGACGGCCAGCAACAGCCGATCTTCGCCAACGCTACGGTCTACGCCGCCAAGGCTGAAGCCGATTACTGGCTTGATCCGCAGGCAATGGCCAAGGCGCCGGCCGGTGCCCGGGAGTTTTTCAAGATCGCCCAGGACTCCACTGCGCCTTACGTGGCGGCCGGGCGCTTCAAGACGTTCGCAGAGGGCCAGTCGCCTTTGCCGGGTGTGGTCGAAGCCACACTGGAAGCCGGGCACACGCCGGGCAGCACCACCTACCGCTTCACTTCGCAGAACCAGAGCATCGTGTTCATGGGCGATCTGGTGCATAACCTGGCGGTGCAGTTCGATCATCCCGAAGTGTCGATCAGTTTTGACGTCAACAATCAGCAAGCGATCAAAAGCCGTCATGCAGTGTTCAGCGCAGCGGCCGCCAGCAAAACCTGGGTGACGGCCGCGCATTTGCCGTTTCCGGGTATCGGCCACATCACGGCGGTCGACAAGCACTTCCAGTGGGTACCGGTTGAATACGGCCCCTACAAACGCGCGGCCAAAGTACCGCTGATCGAGTAAAGTGCCCACCTTTCACGTCAGGCTCAAACAAGGAAAACGTGCCCTATGAACCGTAATGATCTGCGCCGCGTCGACATGAACCTGCTGGTGATTTTCGAAGCACTGATGTTCGAAAAAAACCTGACCCGCGTTGCTGAAAAACTGTTCATGGGCCAGCCGGCGGTAAGCGCGGCGCTGGGCCGTTTGCGCGATCTGTTCGACGATCCACTGTTGCTGCGCAACGGTCGCGGCATGGAGCCGACGGCGCGGGCGCTGGCGATTCTTCGGGAGCTCCAACCGGCGATGGACGTGATTTCCGGCGCGGTCAGTCGGGCCAAGGAGTTCGATCCGGCCACCAGCTGCGACGTGTTCCGCATCGGCCTGTCGGATGACGCCGAATTCGGTCTGTTCCCGCCATTGCTGCGCCAGTTGCAGGAAGAGGCGCCGGGGATCGTGGTCGTGGTGCGCCGTGCCAACTATCTGCTGATGCCGACGTTGCTGGCCTCCGGGGAAATCTCCGTCGGCGTGAGTTACACCACCGATCTGCCGGCAAACGCCAAGCGCAAGAAACTGCGTGACATTCCGTGCAAGGTGCTGCGCGGCGACAACCGCCCGGGCCCGCTGACTCTGGATGAATACTGCGAGCGGCCTCATGCGATGGTGTCTTTCTCCGGCGACCTGAGCGGCAACATCGACGTGGACCTGGCCAAGGTCGGTCGCAGCCGTCGTGTGGTGCTCGGCGTGCCGCAATTCAGCGGTTTGCGCGCGCTGCTGGCCGGCACCGAGATGATCGCGACCGTGCCGGATTACGCGGCGTGTGCGTTGGTTGAGGGGTGTGCGTTGCGGGCTGAAGATCCACCGTTTCCGATTGATGCGGCGCAACTGTCGATGGCGTGGAGCGGGGTGCATGACAACGATCCGGCGGAGAAATGGCTGCGTTCGCGGATCAGTCAGTTCATGTCGGTGTCGCTGGATATTCCGGCGGTTTAGTTACTCGGATACAGGAAAACGGCCAGTGGGCCGTTTTTTTATCGGTGGCAAATAGGGGGACCGTTCGTCTTAAACCCGCCCGCACCTGTAATTTCTGACAGTAGCCAGCCTCGGTTCAGCGCCATTCAATACCTCCATCGCCCCGCCATTCGATCGGAGTTCACGCCATGACTGTCAACATTCCCGCTGGTTCATCACCCCTGCTGCTCAAAGCGCTCGACATTCCCGGGCGCACCGGCCCCGTGTCGCAATCGCCGGATGTCTGGGGCCTCAACCTTGCGGCCGTGCGGGACAACTTCCCCAAACAGGGCCTGTTGTGCCGCGCCGGGCCGTGGGGGGCCATGTACCGGGGCGACCGGTTGGTGATTTATTTGGACGGCCAGCCGGTGTTCAACAAAACCGTCGACGATCATGAGGTCGGCACGGCGCTGTCGATGTTTGTGCCCGCCGCGCGCTTCAGTGATGGCTCGTCCACGCTGTCCTACGCCGTCACCCGGCAGGGTGGAACGGCCGAGCCCTCCGAAGTGATGCAGGTGCTGATCAAGCTCACCCGCCCCGGTGGCCATGACACCGACGAAGGGCCGGGGCACTCGAAACTGAAAATGACGATCCCCAGGGAAATTCTCGATGGCGGCATCGACAAGGACAACATCGCCGCCGGTGTGCCGATCACCATTGGTCCCTCCGACGACGGCCCGCAGCCTTACGCCAATGCAACGGCCGGCGATTTGGTTCAGGTGACCTGGGGCGGGGTGTTCGTCATCCACGGGCCGCTGACTCAGGAGGAGGCCGACGGTACAGTGCCGCTTGTCGTGCAGATCACCGAGGCAACCATTCGCGAGGCGGGTGACTCCGCAGATGCCGGTCTCGCCGTGGCCTTCGAGCTCTACGACATGGTCGATAACCGCTCCGAAGACTGGAGTTACGCGCAGCGTGTCAGGGTGGAGTCCGATACCGACAGACTGGCCGCCCCCATCTGCAAGGAAGCGGTGAATAACGAGCTGGATGCCGACAAGCTGGGGGATGCCTGTGGCACGGCGCAGATCCTTGCCGTGGACAGCAACAAGTTCAAGGTGGGTGACACCCCCATCGTCCGGCTCAAGGGCACACCGGTTGAAGGGGCACCGATCGACATGGAAATCACCGGCGAGGCGCTGGCCAGTGTCCCCAGCATCCCCGAGATCCCGATACCCAATGCCGCGCTGCGGCAGTTGGCCAAGACCCAGATCAGCCTGTCCTTTCGCCTGAAAAAAGCCGACGGTTCCGCCGACCTGCTGTCCAAGACCCAGTTCATCAATGTCATCGGCGAGATCCAGCGGTTACAGGCCCCGGTCGCCCTCGACGCGGCACAGGGCGCGCTCGATCCGGACTTGGCACAGGTGCGCATCGAGATTCCATTCGACAGCGCCTTTGCGGCCGGCCAGGCGATCAAGCTGATCTGGCTCGGCACCCGGCCTGACCTGAGCACCTACCTGCCTGACCTGCCGCTGCGCCCGATTACCAATGGCGATATCACGGCCGGTGTGCCCTTGCTGATCAACGTCCCGGGCCTTCATCTGAAACAGATCGAAGGCGGCACGCTGGATCTGTATTACCAGTTGCTGATCGACGACGCGGTGCTGGGAACGATGAACCGCGTCAACGCCACCCACGCCATCCGCGACTCGATTCACGCCGAGATCCTGAACGTCGGCGAACCGAGGAAAGAGCTGCCGGAGCCGAAAGTGGACGGCGTGGTGGACGGCGTATTGCCGGCGGACACGGCCGGCACCACGTTGACCGTTGAATACCTGAACACCGTCAAGGGTGACGAGGTGACCGGTGTGTGGCTGGGCTCGAAAACCGGTCGGTATGACGACTCGCTCAAGCTGTCCTCGTTTACTGCCGGTCAACCGGTGCCGTTCCCCATCAACGCCGAGTTGATCAAGGACAATGAAGGGGGAACGGTCGAGGCGTTCTACTCCATCAAATGGGCGGATGGACGGCCGACCAGTTATTCCGATGAGAAGGCATTCAGTGTGGGTGTGGCGCTGGACCTGACGGCACCGCGCATCAAGGAAGCGCCGAATGACCTCAGCCTGATCCCGAATAACGCCAAGGATGCCCTGACCGCCATTGTGGATTACGCCGGCATGCAGCTCGGTGACAAAATCATTGCCACCTGGACCGGTGCGGCGGGCACACCAGCAGGAGGCTCACACACGGCGCCGGAAAAAACCGTCACCGTGCTCGGGCCGCAGGAGATACCGCTGGCCAACAGCGTGGTGGCTTTCAACCTGAACAAAACGGTGACGGTCAGCTACACGGTGAAACGCGGGAATGCGACACCACTGCCTTCGAATACCCGTACTTTGGCGGTAGAGTCGCTGGTGCTGGATTTTTCCAACGTGCCGAAGATCGTTCAGGCGGCCAACCACGGTGACGGGCCGGAGCTGGACGTCGCGGCTCTGACCGGCAATGCGACCTTGCGCGCCATGGTCTGGCCGTTCATTGCGTTGGGGCAGAGAGTGTGGATGCGCCTGTCCGGTACGAACAATGACAACACGCCTTATGCGAAAACCATCTGGAATGGTGGAAACGCTGGGACAAACCAGGGCTGGATCGACCGTGGCTACTACGACTCAACGGTGTTGAAGACCGAGATACAGGCGCTCAAGGATGGCTCGTCATTCACGATCGAATTCAAGGCCGGGTTGAGTGGCAGTCTGCAGGAAAGCGATGCGGTGACCTTTCCGGTGCGGACTTACACCATCAAGGCCGTGGAGGATGTGAAACCGGTCATCACCCGAGCGGAGGATTCCGAAGGCTTCGAAATCCCCGACGGCGGCACCATTGTAGAAACCAGCGTGACGCTCATCGGCACGGCCGCCGAGAACCAGAAGGTCGAGGTATTCGATGGCACGACATCTAAAGGGCAGCCTCCCGCCGATCCGACGACCGGGATCTGGACGCTGACAGTGACCGACCTGACCGTAGCGCCCCACAGCTTCACCGCCAAGGCGTTGTATGGTTCCGGCCAGACGTCGGCAGCGTGGACGTTGACCGTAACCCCCGCCACGGCGCCGACCATCACCTCGGTCAAGGGCTTGCCAAGCAATAAAGAAATTTCCAACGGAGATACTACTGTCGAAACCAGCGTGATCCTGTCCGGCATCGCCGCCAAGGGTCAGAAAGTCGAGGTATTCGATGGCACGACATCCAAAGGGCAGCCTCCCGCCGATCCGGGGACCGGGATCTGGACGCTGACAGTGACCGACCTGACCGTAGCGCCTCACAGCTTCACCGCCAAGGCGTTGTATGGTTCCGGCCAGACGTCGGCAGCGTGGACGTTGACCGTAACCCCCGCCACGGCGCCGACCATCACCTCGGTCAAGGGCTTGCCAAGCAATAAAGAAATTTCCAACGGAGATACTACTGTCGAAACCAGCGTGATCCTGACCGGCATCGCCGCCAAGGGTCAGAAAGTCGAGGTATTCGATGGCACGACATCCAAAGGGCAGCCTCCCGCCGATCCGGGGACCGGGATCTGGACGCTGACAGTGACCGACCTGACCGTCGCGCCTCACAGCTTCACCGCCAGGGCGTTGTATGGTTCCGGCCAGACGTCGGCAGCGCGGAGCTTCACCGTATTAAGTCCTCTATGGATTGATCCATCTCAGATGAATTTGAATGGAGCCAATGTCTCAATCGCGGGTACTTCGCTCAAGTGGGAGAAAGTCGGCAATCCTCCCGGAACTAGTGCGACGCGCCAAGCAACAGGCGGAATCGGTCCATACATATATAAAACCTCTAACAGCTTGATTGCCTCGGTTGATGATGATGGAGTTGTGTGCAGTGAGGGGAACGGAACGGCCGACATCACAGTGGAGGATAAAACAGGCCAAGTAAAAAGTTATAAGGTTACTTGCAGCAATGTAAAAAGATACGTACACATTCAAAGTAGCTCAACTATTTCTCACTCTCAATACCTGCAATGGGCAAGAGAAAAAAACGCAACCCCGTATGCATCATACGCACAAATGCTCGGTGACGCGATAATACTTGAAATCAAATTTATTGTTCTCAACTCGTTTTCAGACCTTCTGAATGCATCAACTGAATTACAAAGCAGCAGCCGCTATTACGTCATGCATCAATTTAAGGGACGGAGTCCGGGACCTGGATCTCCAGGGAATGACAATATATATGAGAGCATTGCTATATTGAATCAATAGAACTAAAAGTGGAGAAATCAAAACTAAGAATAAAAGAGAATAAAAGGGGGCGCATTTATTTATCAGTCCCCACTATGAAAACCCGCACTTCCTTTCAACGGGGAGCGCGGGTTTTGTCGTTTCCGAGCCTTCGGAAACCCTCGTTGAAGAGTGTTGAAACTTATGTCCGCAAAGCTACATAACCTTGCGCCTTTGCCTACGCATCCGCCAGAATCCGCCGGCTTGTGCGCCTAGGGGGCGGGTTCTATTGTTTGGCGGTCGCTGAAAAGCAGCGATCGGGTTTAGCGATCCGGCTCCCTACAGACGCAACAACGCCCAATACCAATTGCAGTCTTTTCTCTGCACTTGGCGTAATGGTGGCTGTGCGTGGGAGACCTTCGGGTCTACCCGGGGTTTCTGTGACCCGGATCGCTAACCTGCGTACAGCCGCCACCTTTACTTGTTTAGCGATGAGTCGTGGCGGCTCAGTCCCATCACGGAGATTTGCCATGATCAAACCCACGCCAAACCCTCCGGAAGTCGATTCGACTTCCCCCTACGAAACCCTCGACTCCAAGAAATTCCACGAAGCCGCCGAACGCGCCCTCGATCACTATCTCAATCCGCTGCTCCCCCGCAAACCACTGCTCAAACCCAATACCCGCTACCTCATCGCCCCCGGCATCGACAGCGAAGAACTGCTGGCCGACGCCTGCGAAACCCTGACCTCGGCCAAGGTCATGGCCAATGACTTCGCCGGACTGGTGGACGGCCCGCAGCGGCATGTGCTGTTGGGGATTGCGCAACTGATCATGCTGGGGGAACTGGCGGTGAATCGGGTGCTGGATAACCTGGAGGTGAAGGCTGAGGCGCCCGCTATAGCCTGATCGTTTCCACTGATCGTTCCCACGTCGAGGCGTCGAACCGTCCGCGTGGGAATACCTCATTGGACGCTCTGCGTCCGCTCTTTGGGACGCGGAGCGTCCCGGGCTGCATTCCCACGCAGAGCGTGGGAACGATCACGGTTCCGGCCCTGAACACGCCAAAGAGAGCACACCCATCCAATTTCCCCCGATCAATCGTTGCACCATGCCTGCAATGATTGATCAAGGATGGGCCCATGAACGCTGTACAACGCAATGACCAGGCGCAAAACCTCGGCCTGCTGTTCCTGCGGGTGACCGGCGGGTTGTTTCTGCTGTTCGTCCACGGCTTGCCCAAGCTGCTGGACTTCACTGCGCAGCTGCAACTGATCGAAGATCCGTTCCACCTCGGTGCCCACCTCACTTTGATTCTGGCGATCTTTGCCGAAGTCCTCTGTCCGCTACTGATCGTCGCCGGGGTGCTGGCGCGTCTGGCGTGCTTGCCTATTCTGTTTGTGTTGCTGGTGGCGCTGCTGCTTGTGCATCCGCAATGGAGTGTGGCCGAAGGGCAGTTTGGCTGGTTGCTGTTGATCCTGTTCACCACTGTTCTGATCGCCGGGCCCGGACGGCTGGCGCTCAATGTTCGTTTGCCCGGAGTACTCCGTTATGCCTGATGCCCAGACCCTGAAAAAACCGGGGCCCGAAGAAACCGTGACGCTGATCGTCAAGCACCGGGTCAAGGCCGGTTTTGAGCAGCCGTACGAAGCCTGGCTGCGCAATATCGTCAGTGTGGCGGGGCGCGAAGAAGGGCATCTGGGCGTGGACGTGATGCGCAGCCAGCAGGGCGGGCTCGCGCTGTTCACCTGCGTGCTGCGTTATTGCTCGACCGACGCGATGCAGCGCTGGCTCGATTCACCGCAGCGTCAGAAGCTGATCGACGAAGCGGCACCGATGCTCGCCGACGGCGACCAGACCGAAGTCAATACCGCCAGCGAATTCTGGTTCACGCCGACCGACGAGGCCGGTTCGCCGCCACCGCGCTGGAAGCAGGCCGTGGTCACGCTGCTGGTCATCCTGCCGCACACCTTGCTGGTGCCGCTGATCTGGGGGCCGCTGCTGCAGCTCAATGCCTTCCTCTCCAACTACGTGGTCGCCACATTCCTGATCACCCTGACCATCGTGTTGTCGGTGGTCTACGTGTTCATGCCGCCGGTGACCCGTCTGTTCGCGCCGTGGCTGGAAGCCGGTCAGTCACACAAACACCTCGAATCCAATGCCAATCCGCCGCGCTGAAGTGGTGGGTCCGGGCTCCGTTTCACTTATCTCGAAGGAACTGCGATGAACGCCGATCTGATTCTGTTCAATGGCCAATTTCATACGGTAGACCGCGAAAAACCCCTCGCCAGCGCCGTGGCGATCAAGGACGGGCGCTTCGTCGCCGTCGGTAACGATGCCGAGGCGATGGCGCTCAAAGGTGCTGGCACTCAAGTGGTCGACCTCAAGGGCCGCTGCGTGATCCCCGGCCTCAACGACTCGCACTTGCACCTGATCCGTGGTGGCTTGAACTACAACCTCGAACTGCGCTGGGAAGGCGTGCCGTCGCTGGCCGATGCGCTGCGCATGCTCAAGGATCAGGCCGACCGTACGCCGACTCCGCAATGGGTACGCGTGGTCGGTGGCTGGAACGAATTCCAGTTCGCTGAAAAACGCATGCCGACCCTTGAAGAGATCAACCAGGCGGCCCCGGACACCCCGGTTTTCATCTTGCACCTGTATGACCGCGCGCTGCTCAACCGCGCCGCGTTGCGCGTCGCCGGCTACACCCGCGACACGCCGAACCCGCCGGGCGGCGAGATCGTGCGCGATGCCAATGGCAACCCGACCGGCATGCTGGTGGCGCGGCCGAACGCGATGATTCTGTACTCGACGCTGGCCAAGGGGCCGAAGCTGCCGCTGGAATATCAGGTCAACTCGACCCGTCAGTTCATGCGCGAACTCAATCGCCTCGGCCTGACCAGCGCCATCGATGCCGGCGGCGGTTTCCAGAACTACCCGGACGATTATCAGGTGATCGAGCAACTGGCCAAAGACGACCAGTTGACCGTGCGCATCGCCTACAACCTGTTCACCCAGAAGCCCAAGGAAGAACTGACCGATTTCCAGAACTGGACCGGCAGCGTCAAGTTGCATCAGGGCGACGACTTCCTGCGTCACAACGGCGCCGGCGAAATGCTGGTGTTCTCGGCGGCGGACTTCGAAGACTTCCTCGAACCGCGCCCGGACCTGCCGCAGACCATGGAACAGGAGCTGGAGCCGGTGGTGCGCCACCTGGTCGAACAACGCTGGCCGTTCCGTCTGCACGCGACCTACAACGAATCGATCAGCCGCATGCTGGATGTGTTCGAGAAGGTCAACCGCGACATTCCGTTCAACGGCTTGCCATGGTTCTTCGACCACGCCGAAACCATCACCCCGCAGAACATCGAGCGGGTGAAAGCGTTGGGCGGCGGCATCGCGATTCAGGATCGCATGGCGTTCCAGGGCGAATATTTCGTTGACCGTTATGGCAAGCAAGCCGCCGAAGCCACGCCGCCGATCAAGCGCATGCTTGCCGAAGGCGTGCCGGTCGGCGCGGGCACCGATGCCACGCGGGTGTCGAGCTACAACCCGTGGACTTCGCTGTACTGGATGGTCAGCGGTCGCACCGTCGGCGGTCTGGCGCTGTACGAAGAAGGTCTGCCACGCAGCACCGCGCTGGAACTGTTCACCCATGGCAGCGCCTGGTTCTCGTCCGAGCAGGGCAAGAAGGGCCAGATCAAGGTCGGGCAACTGGCGGATCTGGCAGCGTTGAGCGCGGACTTCTTCAGTGTCGAGGAAGAAGCGATCAAGTGGATCGAGTCGGTGCTGACCGTGGTCGGCGGCAAGATCGTTTATTCCGCCGGCGACTTCGAAGACCTCGGCCCGCGTGCCTTGCCGGTGCTGCCGGACTGGTCGCCAGTGGTGAAAGTCCCGGGCCACTGGCGCCCGAATTCGCCATTGCAGGCCCAGGTCCACCAATGCAGCGGCCCGTGCGCGGTGCATACCCACAGCCATGAAAAAGCGCGGATGTCGAATGCACCGGTCAGCGATTTTGCCGGTTTCTGGGGCGCGTTCGGTTGCTCCTGCTTCGCTTTCTGATTCCGTAAACGGCGCCGGTCTTCGTGGCCGGCGCTTGCCGCATCACCCATCCCGAGGAGTTTCACATGAGCAACGTTCCTTACAAACGCCTGAACAAAGACGACGCCGTGGTCCTGCTGGTCGACCACCAGACCGGTCTGATCTCGCTGGTGCAGGATTTTTCGCCGAACGAGTTCAAGAACAACGTGCTGGCGCTGGGTGACATCGCCAAGTTCTTCAACCTGCCGACCATCCTCACCACCAGTTTCGACAGCGGCCCGAACGGCCCGATCGTGCCTGAACTGAAAGAGCAATTCCCGGATGCGCCGTTCATCGCCCGCCCTGGCCAGATCAACGCCTGGGACAACGAAGACTTCGTCAAGGCCATCAAGGCCACCGGCCGCAAGCAACTGATCATCGCCGGTGTGGTGACTGATGTGTGCGTGGCGTTCCCGACTCTGTCGGCCATCGCTGAAGGTTTTGAAGTGTTTGTGGTGACTGACGCTTCCGGCACTTTCAACACCACTGTGCAGCAAGCGGCCTGGGCGCGCATGTCGGCGGCGGGTGCACACCTGCTGAACTGGTTTGCTGTGGCGTGTGAGCTGCAGGGTGACTGGCGCAACGACATGGAAGGTCTGGCGAATCTGCTGTCCCAGCGCCTGCCTAACTATCGCAACCTGATCAACAGCTATACCAAGTTCACTGCCAAGTAAGCTTGTAACGAAGAGGCCCGCCAAAGTGGCGGGCCTCTTTTTGTCTTCTGAAAAGGGCTCAGCGTTTTTGCAACCAGCCCAGGAATCCACCTTTCCTCACTGGCGCAGGCTTGGCCATCAACGCCAACCGGCTATTCTGCTGCCGTACCGCCTGCAGTTTATTCAACGCCCGACCCACTTCACTGCGCTGTTCCATGCACTGGCGAGTCAGGTTTTTGTCGAGGCGATAAATGATCGAAGACGTCAGTGCGGTAAACGTCGCCTGCGAAGGCGTATCCGCCAGAATGCTCTGTTCGCCCATGACTTCACTCGGCCCCATGCGCCCGGCCTCGGTGAATCCGTTGCCGTCGGGCACGCTGGCGCTGACCACGCCGGTAGCGATCACGAACAGACTGTCCGGGACTTCCTCCAGATTGAGCACCACCTGCCCGGCGCTGTACTGCTGCGCGACCATCGATTCGGCAAGACGATCGCGTTCCTCATGGCTCAGCGAGCGGAAGATTTTCACTTCATCGAGCAAGGCACGGGCGCGGGTCGAAGGTTCGATCACGCCGTCGGGGTGGCGCGAAATACCGGCCGCTTCGAGGTGGCGGTGGGCGAGGTCGAACAGTTGATTGCGCACGTCGCTTTTCTTGCCCAGTTCGGCGATGAATCCGCTGGCCACGTACTCGGACATTTCTTCGCCGGCCTCTTTCAGCACCGCTTTCGGTGCAGGCGACAGCAACAGACTGCTGCTGCCCTGCAGCGTGCGGTCGAGGGCGTCGAGTACCCGGCGCGGGCGTATGTGGTTCGGCACCTTGATGCTGATCGACACGCCGTGCAGGTTGTTCGGGCGGCTGAGGTTGACGATCTTGGCCTTGGCCGCCACCGAGTTCGGCACCACGGCCAGGGTGCCGGTGCTGGTCAGCAGGTGCGTGGCGCGCCAGTTGATGTCGAGCACTTTGCCTTCGACGCCGTCGATGACCACCAGATCATCCACCTGATACGGCTTGGTGGTGTTGAGCACGATGCCGGAAAACACGTCGGCCAAGGTGCTTTGCAGCGCCAGACCGATGACGATCGCCACCACGCCGGAGGTCGCGAGCAGACCTTTGACCGGCAGATCCAGCACATAACCGGCTGCCGCGACGATGGCCGCCAGAAACACCAGCGCACCGATCACGTCCTGCAACAGACGGCCGCTGTGGCCGATGCGGCGCATCAGGATCAGGCCGATGACTTCGGTGAGCACCCGCGCGGCGTAAAGCCACCAGAGAATCCCCAGGGCCGTCGCCCCGAGTTGCGCCACCGGGTCATCGGCGAACATGGGCACCTGCAACGGGCTGACGCCGGCGTTGATGACCAGTGCGTTGAAGGCCAGAAACAGCACCAGTCGCACAGCGACCCGTTGCGCGCGATGCTTGAACGGCGCGAGGTGCCAGATCAGCGCGTCGAGCACCAGCAGCAGGGCACTCCAGGACAGCAGATGGGCAGAAAAAAGGCTCATGAGGTGAACTCCGGCGGGCACAAAAGAAAACGCCACACCCGAAGGTGTGGCGAGGGGTTGCACTCAGTTCAGGTGGGTCTTGAGTTCTGCCGCTGCCTGGCGCACGGCGGCTTTCACCTCGGGGATGCCGTTCAGCGGGTTGAGCAGGCCGAAGTCGTGAATCATCCCGTTGTAACGCACCGAGGTCACCGGCACACCCGCCGCGTCGAGGTGGCGGGCGTAGCCTTCGCCTTCGTCACGCAACACGTCGAACTCGGCGGTCTGCACCAGCGCGGCGGGCAGGCCCTTGAGCTGTTCGGCGCTGGCGTTGAGTGGCGAGGCATGGATCTGCGCGCGCTCGGCCGGGTTGGTGGTGTAGTTGTCCCAGAACCACTGCATCATGCCTTTGGTCAGGAAGTGGCCCTCGGCGAATTGCTGGTACGAGCCGTTATCGAACCCGGCGTTGGTCACCGGCCACATCAGCAGCTGGAAGCGCAGGGCCGGGGTTTTCTGCTCCTTGGCCATCAACGCCACGACCGCCGCCATGTTGCCGCCGACGCTGTTACCGGCCACCGCCAGACGCTTGCCGTCGACCCCGATGTCCTTGCCGTGCTCGGCCACCCATTTGGTTGCCGCGTAAGCCTGATTGATCGCAGTCGGGTACTGCGCTTCCGGCGACGGCGTGTAATCGACATACACCGCAACCGCGCCAGAGCTCACCACCAGATCACGGATCAAGCGTTGGTGCGTCGGGAAGTCACCCAGCACCCAGCCGCCACCGTGGAAGAACATGAACACCGGCAGCTCGCCCTTGACCTTGGCCGGACGCACCACTTTCAGGTTGATCGTCTGGCCATCGACCTTGATCGCCTTGTCGCTGACTTCAACGCCGGACAGGTCAACCTTCACCGAAGCCTGGGCACCGGTCAGCACCGCACGGGCGTCTTTCGGGCTCAGTTGCTCCAGCGGTTTGCCACCACCGGCGGCGAGGGCATCGAGGAAGGCCTGGGTGTTGTGTTCGACGCCAGTGTTCTGGGCGGCGAATGCGTTGCCGATGGACAGGGCGAGGAGGGACGCGGCGAGGGTTTTCTTGATGTTCATGTGTAATTCCTTTTTAAGTCGTTTGAGTTTTTGTATGCCTTGGGATCGGGCTGCTGTGGCGCTGGGCTTCAGGCCTCAGCAACACCGTGAGCACAGATTAATGAGGTGCCGGAAAGTGAAAAAGCGGCTATAAAGCGTTTAACTGTCAACCAGAGAGTGACAATGAACCCGTTCGAAGACATGCGTATTTTTTGCCAGGTGATGGACTCCGGCAGCTTTACCGCGGCGGCCGATCAATTGGGCCTGTCCAAGCAGTTCGTCAGCCGTCGGTTGATGCAGCTGGAAGAACGCCTCGGCGTTCGATTGCTCAACCGCTCGACCCGGCGCCTGGACGTGACGCCGCTGGGCCAGAGTTATTACGAGTCGGCTCTGCGTTTGCTCGGCGAAGTGGAATCGGTGGAGCAGAGCATCGCCGGGCAGACCGCCGAGCCGCGCGGGGCGATTCGCGTGAGCGCACCGCTGTCGTTTGCACTGGCGCATTTGGGCTGCCTGCTGCCGCCGTTTCTGCAGCGTTATCGCGAGGTCACGGTGGAAGTGGATCTGAGTGATCGGCCGGTGGATCTGCTGGGCGAGGGTTACGATCTGGCGCTACGTATCGGTGTGCTGGAAGACTCGACCTTGATCGCCCGCCGCATCGCGTCAATCGAGCGGGTTTACTGCGCCAGTCCGGGGTATTTGGCCGAGCGCGGTACGCCGGTCAAACCGGAAGATCTGCTCGGCCACGACTGCCTGCCTTACGGCCACGGGCGTTCGGTGCAGTGGCGGTTCAACGCGGGGCAGGGCAAGCCGCTGCTGGTGAACGTCACCGGGCGGATGCGCGTCAACAACGGTGAATTGCTGCGGGATGCGGCGGTGGCGGGGATGGGGATTACCTATCTGCCGACGTTCATTGTCGGCGCGGCGCTGAAGGATGGGCGGCTGGTGCCGGTGCTGGACGAGTTTCGGCCCGAACCGCTGACGTTGTCGGCGGTGTATCCGCAACATCGTCAGGCGTCACGGCCGGTGCAGGCGTTGATCGAGTTTTTGCGTGAGCGGCTGGATAAGGCACAAGCGATTTTGTAGCCGCTCAAAAATTCAGTAGCCGATAACTGTGGGAGCGAGCTTGCTCCGGGCGGCGTTCCGACGAAAGCTCTCTGTCTGCCTTCGAAGAGGTTGTGTGTGCCGACGCCTTCGCGAGCAAGCTCGCTCCCACAGGTGGTGTGTTTCAACGTGAGTCAGTTGGCCCGCTTGTCATCGCCAGGCTCACCGCCGACATGTACGCCGCGATCATCACCGGGTTCGCCCGCCGCATGCTGGCCCCGGTCATCGCCGACTTCACCGGCACGGTGTACGCCATGGTCATCGCCGACTTCACCGGCGCGGTGTACGCCATGGTCATCGCCGACTTCGCCGGCGCGGTGTACTCCATGGTCGTCGCCGACTTCGCCCGCGCGATGCACACCGTGGTCATCGCCGGGTTCCGAATGCGTTCCGCTGCGACCCGATGACGCCGTGCTGCCGGAATGGCCCGAACCGTGGTCACTGCCGCTGTGGCCACTGTTGCCTCCGCCGCCACTGCCACTGTTGCCACCACTGCCGCTGCCGCCGTGACTACCACCATTGCCACTGCCGCTGCCGCCGTGACCACCACCATTGCCACCGCCGCCACCTCCATTACCGCCACCACCGCCTCCGCTGCCACCACCGCCGTTACCGCCTCCACCACCGCCGTGTCCACCGCCGCCGCCACCGCCACTACCTCCACCACCGCCGCCACCGCTACCCCCTTCCTTGGCCTGAACACTCGACAGCCCGGACAGGTTGTCCGGAATCAGTACGGTAGACGCCGACAGGACTGCGCCGATGGCCATTGCGAGCACTAGCTTTTTAATGTGCATATCGTTCTCCGTCTTTGTTGTCTTGATTGGGAACGTGGATGTGCCTTGTTTTTGCGTGTGATCCGACCCGTTCCCGAGGTCAGTGGATACTCGAAGCCAGTTCGAAGATCGGGATGTACATCAGGATCACGATCACCCCGATCAACAGGCCGATGAAGGTCATGAGCAGCGGTTCGAACAGACGCACGAACCACTCGATCCAGCGGCTGATTTCCTCATCGTAGAAATCGGCGCTGCGTTCCATCATTTGCCCGAGGTTGCCGGACTGTTCGCCGGCGCGCAGCAGGCGCAGGGACACGGGTGTCACCAGCCGGTTGAGCTCAAGTGCGGTGGACAGCGATTGCCCCTCGCGCACCCGCTCGCAGGCCTGATCCAGCCGCGCCCGCGAGGCTACGGTGAGCAGGCCGCGCACCATGCCCATGGCCGTCACCAGTGGAATCCCGCCTTGCAGCAGAATCCCCAGAGACCGGTAAAACCGCGCCAGCTCATACATGAAAATCCGCTGGTGCACGGCGGGCAGTTTCTCCACCAGCCGATCCAGCCCACGGCGAAACGCCGGTTGTTTCTGCAGCACGGCGAGGGCGATGACGATTGTCGCCAACAGGCCGAAAAACTCACCCTGATGGGCGTGCAGAAACATGCCGCTGCTCATCAGGATCTGCGACAGCCACGGCAGGTTCGAGCCCAGCCCTTCGAACACCAGGCTGAAGCGCGGCACCACGTAGCCCATCAAAAACAGCACCACGCCACCGCCGACCACCAGCAACAACAGCGGGTAGATCGAGGCGCTGACGATCTTCTGCCGCACCTCGTCCATGCGCTGGCGATAGCTCACGTAGCGGCCCAGCGCATCGCCGACCGCACCGGTCTTCTCGCTGGACTGTACCAACGCCACGTACAACGGCGGGAAAACCGCCGACAACTGGCCCAGTGCCTGGGAGAAGGATTTGCCTTCGTACAGCAGTCGCACCAGCTCGCTCAGGGTTTTGCGGGCGGCGGGGGCGGTTTCTTTTTCGGCCAGGCTTTCCAGTGCATCAATCAGTGGCAGGCCGGCGTTGAGCAGGGTGGTCAGTTCCTGGCTGAACAGCACCAGGTTGAAGGTTTCACGCTTGCTCAGACGCAACGAGCGCCAGTGACGCTCGGCGTGCAGGCTGACCACGCGCAAGCCTTGATCCTCGGCGATGCGCCGCGCTTCGCTCTGGCCGGGCGCCTCGACGCTCAGCGACACCACCCCGGCCTTGCCCACTGCCTTCAAATGAAAACGCATGCGCTGTACTCCGCTCATTGCCAGTTGGTGACTTCGGCGTTTTCGCCTTCGCCGCCGGGCTGGCCGTCCTTACCCATCGAGAGCAGATCGTACTCGGCGTTTTCGCCGGGATAGCGGTAGGTGTAGTTACGCCCCCACGGATCCTGCGGCAGTTTTTTCTGCAAGTACGGGCCGGTCCATTTGGCTTCGTCGCTCGGTGCGGTCACCAGCGCCTGCAAGCCTTGTTCGGTGGAGGGGTAGTGGCCGACTTCCAGCCGATACAGATCCAGCGCCTTGCTCAGGCCTTCGATCTGCGCCTTGGCGACCTTCACTTCGGAACGCCCCAGCTGGGCGAAATATTTGGGCGCGACGATCCCGGCCAGCAGGCCAAGCACCACCAGCACCACGAGCAATTCGAGCAGGGTGAAACCGCGTTGGGCATGCGGACGAAAATGCAGCTTCATGATGACCTCCCGTGAGTGGCAGCCGTGTCGCCACAGGGGCTTATGCAATTGCCATGCTCAGCCCCCGATAAATTCGGCTGTCGGGCTGTAGCCCTTGTATTACGGGCTCTTCAAGATTCGGCACAGTGCTTGCGTAGGGCTGGATGACGACGGGTCAGTGGGGCATTTCCCCCAATTTTTCGGGGCCTGTCAGGGGAGGCCCAATGATCCGTTCATTCACTGCAGGACTGCTCGGCTGCGTGCTGTCAGTCGGTGTCGCGCAAGCCGATGTCTTCGTATCCGTGGACGCCAAGGGCAGCTACGTGCTGTCCAACGTCCACCGTCCCGGACGCACTTACGAGCGGGTGATCCGCGAAGCCGATGCGCCGCTGGTCAGCCTTGACCGGCAACCACAATTGATCGCCAACCAGCCCTATGCCGAGCTGGTGTCAGCGGCGGCCAGCGCCAATCAGCTGCCTGAAGCCTTGCTGCACGCGGTGATCAAGTCCGAATCCAATTACAACCCCGGCGCCACCTCGCCCAAGGGGGCCGGCGGACTGATGCAATTGATGCCCGACACCGCCCGCGAGCTGGGGGTGAAAGACGTCTACGACCCCAAGGCCAACATCCAGGGCGGGGCCAAATACCTCAAGCGCCTGATGACCCTGTTCGACAACGACATCGCCCTGGCCGTGGCGGCTTACAACGCCGGACCTGACGCGGTGCTCAGCCGCGGCCGGGTGATCCCGCCGTTCGCCGAAACTCAACGTTACGTGCCCAGCGTCTTGCGCCAGTACCGGCGTCTGCAAGGGCTGGCAGTGGACGCGCCGTTGTAGGTCCGGACACGGATTTTCCCCACTTTCGGGGCAAATCCGAGGGGCCGGAAAAGTGGGGAAACGGGTGGGGAATATCCCCCGGATTCTCAAATGGCTTGTGTAACTGATTGAGATGGAAAGCAATTTTTTGTGGCATGCGGATTGCTCCAAGGGGTTTATCGAGAATCGTTCCCTGTGAGCACCCACTACGAGGTTTCCGATCATGGTTGGCATTCACCACGCACCGTCCCTGTTGAACTGGCTGCTGTTGCTGGTCTCGATGCTCAGTGTCGAACTGGCCAGCGCCACCGTGCGCTGTGAGCGCAATCTGGTGGCCAACGTCGTCGCCTTCGATCAACCGCTGATGTTCAACCGCCTCGGTGCGCAGAATGCCAACGGGATGATGTACGCGCTGCGCCGCGATGTGGTGGATGAGCATGACGTTTCGCTGGCCAATGGCGGCAGCGCGGTGCCGGGCAAAGTCTCGCTGCGGCCGGACAAGCGCCCGCGGCCGCTGGTGCTGCGGGTGGCCGCCGGTGATTGCCTGACGATCAACCTGCAGAACCTGCTCGATTATCAGGCCAACCCGAACAAGCATTTCGAAGGCCCTGAAGGCGAAGAAGGCGAGGAGGGCACCGAGAACGCCAACGGCGCCGATGCTTTCAAAGTCGACGAGCAGGTCGCCGACCGCCATGTCGGTTTCCAGGTCAACGGCCTGCAAGCGGTGAACAGCATCGACGACATTTCCTCCTATACCGGGCGTAACGCCAATACCCTGGTGCCGCCGGGCGCGAGCCGTTCGTATGTGCTGTACGCCGAGCGCGAAGGAGCGTTTGCCGTCAGCAGTCGCGGCGCGACATTCGGTGGCGAGGGCGCGGCCGGGAATACCGCCAATGGTCTGTTCGGCCAGGTCGTGGTGGTGCCGAAGTCGGGCCGCACCTATCGCAACACTCTCACTGAAGAAGAAATGCGTCTGGCCACCACCGGTCGCACACCGGCCGGTCAACCCATCGTCGATTACCAGGCTCGCTACCCGCAGCGCGAACCATGGCTGCGCGAAGGCAAGGCTGGCACGCCGATCATCAGCATGGTCGACGGCAACGAAATCATCTCCAGCGAAAGCGATGCGATTGTCATGGGCAGCAATGCCGATGGCAGTTTTGCGCCCAGCACCTATCCGTTGGAATCGATGGGCAAACGCAACCCGGCGATCCCCAACCGCCTCGAACCATTTCGCGATTTCGCCTCGCAGTTCCAGGATGAAACTGCCGCCACCCAGGCATTCCCCGCCTACTGGGCCGACCCGGTCATGGCCCATGTGCTGGAGCCGACCCGCGACTCGTTCATGATCAACTACGGTTCCGGCGGCATGGGCGCTGAAGTGGTCGCCAACCGTCTCGGCGTGGGGCCGATGCACGATTGCCTGTCCTGCGCCTACGAAGAATTCTTCCTCAGCTCGCACACCGTCGGTGACGTGGCGATGCTGGTGGATGTGCCGGCCAACACCGGGCTCGAGAGCATCGCCCCCGGCCAGACACCCAGCGCCGATCAGGTCGGCGTCAAGGCCACCATGGCCCTTTATCCGTCGGAGCCGTCGAACGTCAACCACAGCTACATCGGTGACTTCGTCAAATTCCGCAACACCCACAACGGCCACGAGCAGCACATCTTTCACCTGCACGGTCACCAGTGGCTGTTCAACCCCAATGATGACAACTCCGATTATGTCGATGCCCAAGGCATTGGTCCGGGCGCCGGCTATACCTACGAAATCGCCAACGGCGGCTCCGGCAACCGCAACCGGGTGGCCGGCGATGCGATCTATCACTGTCACTTCTATCCGCATTTCGCTCAGGGCATGTGGTCGATGTGGCGGGTGCACGATGTGTTCGAAGAAGGCACCCGGCTGGAAGTGTCGCAACAGGGCGCCGATGGTTATCACAGCGAACCTTACGCACTGCGCAGCGGTAAACCGGCTGCCGGTGCCCGCGCCTTGCCGGATGGCGAGATCATTGCCGGCACGCCGATTCCGGCCGTCGTGCCGCTGCCCGGCAAAGCCATGGCCCCGATGCCGGGCAAAGTGGTGGTCGTGCCGAAAATCGGTGAAACCCTGGTCGCCGGCCACGATGACGACGATGAGGAAGAAGAGGGCGATGACGATGGCGAACACCATAGCGGCAACGGCGGATCGCAAGCCATCGGTTCCCTGGCATTGGTCGATCGCAGCGAAGCCAACCGCAACGCCGACGGCAGCCTGAAAAACCCCGGCTATCCATTCTGGATTGGCGGCATGGAAAGTTCGGTGGGTCAGCGTCCGCCAACCCCACCGCTGGACATGCTCGACGCCGCCACCGCGCAATCGTTGAAAGCCAGCGGCAAGGCGCTGTGGGCCAACCTCGACCCGAACCAGTCCGGCGGCTGGGATGGCGGCTTGCAGCGGCACGCCCTCGACGGAGTGGCGGCCGGAGGCGAGGCACACACCGTGACCACTTCGCTGGACTTCTCCAAGGAAGTCACTCGCGCCAAACCGATTTACCTGCCCGAAGAGGGCACGGAAGTGGAACAGGCCGCGATGGCGTTCCACGCGAAAAAAGACCACCCAAGCTTTGCCTTGCTGCCCGGCAATCAAATCGTGGCCAAGGCCTTCCGCACCAACGGCGCCTTGCCGATGGCCGGCGCGCCGTACTACGAACCGTGCATGGACGACCGGCAAAAACGCCTGACCAGCAGCGCCGGCAGCGGTGAATTCGCCAGCGGCGACCGGCTGGACGGCATGTCCTTCGTCGGCGCTTCGACCTTCACCGCCGACCGGCCACGGATCTACAAGGCCGCCAACATCCAGTTCGATGCGGTCTACAACAAGGTCGGTTATCACTTCCCGCAAGCCCGGATTCTGGCGCTGTGGGAAGACGCCTGGCCGGTGATCACCAAGCAGCGTCCGCCAGAGCCGCTGGTGATGCGCATGAACACCTTCGACTGCGTGCAATACCAGCAAACCAACCTGGTGCCCGCCACCTACGAGATGGACGACTATCAGGTGCGCACCCCGACCGACGTGATCGGCCAGCACATCCACCTGCCGAAGTGGGACCTGACGTCCGCCGACGGTTCCTCCAACGGCTGGAACTACGAGGACGGCGTGCTCTCCCCAGGCGCTGTTCAGGAACGCATTCACGCGATCCGCGAGTACAACCAGTGCGAGGGCAGCGACCCGCGCGACGGCACCCAGGCGTGCCCGAAAGCCAAGGCGCATCCATTCTTCGGCCAGTTCGGGCGCAGCGACTGGATGGGCGCACGCACGGCCATGCAACGGTGGTTCGTCGATCCGGTGGTCAACGCCAAGGGCGTGGACCGGGGGCTGGGCACGATTTTCACCCACGACCACCTCGGCCCATCGACTCACCAGCAGATCGGGCTGTATGCCACGGTGCTGGCGGAGCCGGCCGGTTCCACCTGGTTTCACGCCGAAACCGGCGAGCCTCTGTACAGCGGCGCGCGCCAGGACGGCGGGCCGACCTCGTGGCAGGCGGTGATCAACACCGGCGACCTCGACGGCGACGGCAAGAACGACAGCTTCCGTGAGTTCTTCCTCGAATACAGCGACTTCCAGCACGCCTATGAAGCCGGTGTGTACGTGGGCGCCGGCCCTAACGGCGTGCCTGATCCGCAAGCGTTTCCGGCCACCGCCGACAGCTTCCGCTACGCGATCAACCCGCCGGTGCGCAGCAACGCCAGCTCCTTGCTTGAGGGCGTGCTGGAAATGCAGGGCGGTCAGGTGCCGGGCTGCCCGAGCCGGCCTTGCCCGCAAGCGATCTCCGTGGATGATCCGGGCATGTTCGTCGTCAACTATCGCAACGAGCCGCTGGCCCTGCGGGTCTACGACCCGAACAAGGTCGGCCCGGACGGCAAGCGCGGCATGCAGGCCGACGGCCTCGGCGGCGATCTGGCGTACGCCATGCAAAGCCGTACCGACCGGGCGATCCCGGCGATGAACCTGGCGCCGAATCTGGTGACGGCTGCCACCGGCCCGACCGGCGGCACCACGCTGTTCCCGCCGCACATCAACAAGGGCGGCAGCGAGCCGGGCGATCCGTTCACCCCGATGCTGCGTACCTACACCGGCGACAACGTGCGTCTGCGGGTCCATGCCGGCGGCCACGAGGAAGAGCACAACGTCACCCTGCACGGCGTGAAATGGCTGCAGAGCGGTTCCGGTTTCGGCAACAGCTCCAACTCTGGCTGGCGCGCCTCGCAGATGATCGGCATCTCTGAACAGATGGGCTTCATCGCACCCGTGTCGATGCTGTCCAGTTCCGCCGCGACCACCGGTGACTATCTGTACTCGATGGACGCTTCGATCGAAGGCTACTGGAGCGGGATCTGGGGCGTGATGCGCAACTACACGGCCAAACGCAATGACCTGTTCGCCATCCCCAACAACCCGAACCCGGCCGGCATGCGCAACACCGTGGCGTTTGAAGGCAGCTGCCCACGGATCAGCGCCAACCCCAACGGCATCGGCACCCGGCCGACGGTGCAGCGCAACTATGAAGTGGTCGCCGCGCTGGCCAACGACATCCTCGGCAATTCGCTGGGCCTGAGCATCGGCGATTCGGCCGGGCTCGGTCAGCATGTCGGCGGGCCGCTGAATCCGGCGGGCGGCACCCTGGTGCTGAACTCGCGCACGGTGAGCATCCCGCAAGTGACCGTGACTGATCCGGAGGACGGCGAGACCATCACCATCGGTGGCCAGAGCGGGCCGCTGCATGATCCGACGGCGATCCTGTACGTGCGCAAATCCGACCTCGATCCGGTCAGCGGCAAGCTCAAACCCGGCATTCCGGTCGAACCGCTGGTACTGCGCGCAGCGGCGGGGGACTGCATCAACATCACCCTGGAAAACCGTCTGCCGAGCGTGATGCCGGACCTGACCCAGACCGCGGTGATGCAAGGCATCGTCAAGCGCGACCGCAACAGCGGCCTGGGCTCGACCACTTTCAGCAACAACCTGATGCGGCCGTCCAGCCACGTGGGGCTGCACGCCCAACTGCTGGCCTACGACATCACCAAATCCGACGGTGCCAACGTCGGCGCCAACCCGATCCAGACCGTGCCGCCACGGGTTGGCAGCAGCGGCGCCTACCCGACCCGTACCTATCAGTACTACGCCGGGCACCTGGAGCGTGAAGGCAAACCGGTGACTCAACTGGGGCGCAGTGTCGACAACATCAACGCCACGGCCGTGGAATTCGGTGGCTTGAACATCACCCCGGCGGATGTGATCAAGCAACCGCAAAAAGGTCTGGGGGGTGCGATGAGCATCCTGCCGATCGGCGCGACCTGGGTCGACGATGCGCGCAAGGTCAACGCCACGGTCACCGCACCGGGGCAGACGACTTACCGCGACTTCGCGATGGTCTGGCACAAGGCGCTGAACACGCGCTGGGCCAATGGCCGGCCGGTCGAAGGCATCGCTGCCGAGGGCTTCGGTGTGCCGACCGATCCGCAAGACAACTCGAGCATGGCCATCAACTACAAGACCGAGCCGCTGTGGTATCGCTTCGGCCTCGCTCCGGATGCGCCGTTCGGCCATGCCGATGGCGCCGGCTACGGCGACATGACCAACGCGCACATGGCCTACAGCAATGCGCTGGTGGGGGGCGATCCGCAGACGCCGGTGCTGTATGCCAAACCGGGGCAGCCGTTGCGTACGCACATCCTGATGCCGAGCGGCGGCAGTCGCGGCACGACGTTCCAGCTCGACGGACATGTCTGGTCGCTCAACCCGTTCCAGGCCGAGAAGAGCGACACCGGTGGCTACCCGATGGGCACGCCGGGTGTGGGCTCGGTGCGCTTCGGCTACAACCCGATGTCGATGTACATCGGCGCTCACGAGAGCGTTCTGCCGGCGGCGCACTTCAGCTTCATGATCCCGAGCGCCGGGGGCAGCAACGCGATACCGGGGGACTACCTGTTCCGCGATTACGCCGCCTACGGCAATACCTCGGGGCTGTGGGGATTGCTGCGGGTGACCAATGAGCCGGAGCCGGCGCCGCCTGCTCAGTAGCTGGAATGCGATGGATCGGTGGATGCAAAAACTGTGGGAGCGAGCTTGCTCGCGAATGAAAGCAACTCGGTTTCGAGGGGTGAGGCGTCTGACGCCTTCGTCGGAACGCCGCCCGGACCAAGCTCGCTCCCACAGGGCGGTGGTGTTTCGGACAATGTGTCAGGGGAGAGCGACATGAACAGGATCATCAACATTATCGGCATCTGCCTGCTGGCGATGGCCGGCGCGCTGCTGACGCTGAGCGAGATAGCCCTGGCGCAAACCGGCGCCGGGCAGGTGCTGACCCGCGACGGCGTATCGATCGCCTTCAACCTGAAGCCGCTGGCCAGCGACGGCCAGTTACGTGAGGGCGAGTTCGCCGACGTGCAGTTTCGCGTCACGGACGGCGCGTCCGGCCAGCCGTTGTCCGGTGTGGCGCCGGGGGCGTGGATCGATCCGCAAACCGTTGCCGCCGATCAGGCCCAGGGCCGCGATCAGAGCTGCAAGTCGCGGGTCGGCACGTTCCTCAAATCCAACATCGGCGCGCGGCCATTGCTCGATCTCAACAGCTATTTCCTGTTGGTGATGAACCGCGATGCCAGCGTTTCGGTGGTCGATCCCTCTGTCTCGGTCGGCGGCATCACCAGCACGCTCGCGCGGATCGAACTCAAGCAATCGCCGATGGATTGGGTCACGCCCAAGGACAACAAAAAGGTCTTCGTGTCGATGCCGGCGGCGGGAGAAGTGGCGGTGATCGACAGCGAGCAGTTCAAGGTCATCGACTCGGTGGCCGCCGGCAGCCAGCCAGTGCGAGTCGCGCTGCAACCGGACGAGCGCCTGCTGTGGGTCGGCAACAACGCAAGCAAGGCTGAAGCGTCAGGCGTCACGGTGATCGACACCCAGAGCCTCAAACCGCTGAAACACCTGGCGACCGGTCGCGGCCACCACGAAATCACCTTCAGCAAGGACAGCCGTTTCGCCTTCGTCAGCAACCGCGACGACGGCACCCTCAGCGTCATCGACGTCGCCAGCCTGAGCCTGCTGCAACAGGTGCAAACCGGTTCCAGCCCGCTGTCGGTGGCGTACTCGCCGCTGTCCGGCGCGGTGTACGTGGCCGATGGCAAGGACGGCACCGTCACCGTGATCGACAGCAACAGCCGCGCCGTAAGGCGGGTAATCAAGCTGCAACAGGGCCTCGGCCCGATGGGTTTCAGCGCCGACGGCCGTTTTGGCGTGGTGCTGAACACGGTGGAGAACCGCGCCACGGTGATCGACGCGGCCAACGATTCGGCGATCCATGACCTGGAGGTTTTAGCCGAACCCTATCAAGTGGTGTTCACCCAGGCCTATGCCTACGTGCGCGGACTGGCCTCGCCGAAAGTCACCATGATCAACCTGTCTTCGCTGGGCGAAGGGCGTCAGCCGATTACTCAGGGTTTCGAGGCCGGGCCGCAGCCGCCACGGCTGGCCGGGGACCTGCCGCTGGCGTCGAGCCTCGCGGTATCGCGCGATGACAACGCGGTGTTCGTGGTCAACCCGGTGGACAACACCACCTATTTCTACGCCGAAGGCATGAACGCGCCGATGTCCGGTTACCCCAACCGAGGTCAGATCGCCCGTGCCGCGCTGGTGATCGACCGCAGCCTGCGCGAGGTATCGCCGGGGCTCTACAACGCACGGGTCAAGCTGCCGGCGGCGGGGCGCTTCGACGTGGCGTTCCTGCTCAACCAGCCAAACATCATTCATTGCTTCACCGCGCAGATAGCGTCCGACGGCGCGCCTGAAAAACATCTGGGCGTGCCCAAAGTCGAGTTCCTGCTGGACAAGACCGCCGTGGCCCTCAACGACCCGTACGTGGTGCGTTTTCGCATCGTCCAGGGCAAACAGAAGATCCAGCGCAGCGGCGTGACCGACGTGCAGTTGCGCTACTTCCTCGCGCCGACCTCGCGCCCCCGCGAAGTGGCGGCACAGGAAGTCGCCGACGGCGTGTACGAAGCGCCGGTGACCCTCGACCGCAGCGGCGCCTGGTACCTGCATGTGCGCGCGGCCTCGCTGGGCGCCGGTTTCGACGACAAGACATTTGCCAGTGTCCGGGTGCTGCCCGGCCAGACCCAGTGACGAGGTAACGACCATGAACCGATTTGCATCCCGTGGCCTGCTGACCCTGTGCCTGTTGACCGTCGGTATCCAGCAGGCCAGCGCCCACTCGGCGGACGAGCATGCCGGGCACACGGCCCCAGTCGCCAACAGCCAGGAGCATGCCCAGGTCAAATTCGCCGACGTGCCGCTGCTCGACCAGAACGGCAAGACCGTGCACCTGGAGCAGGATCTGGTGCACAACAAAATCGTGGTCATGAGTTTCATCTACACCAGCTGCACGACGGTGTGCCCGGTGGTCTCGTCGATCATGGGCAAGGTGCAGAAACAGCTCGGTGCCCGGGTCGGCACCGAAGTGCAACTGGTGTCGATCAGCATCGACCCGCAGCGCGATGACCCGAAACGTTTGCAGGATTACGCCCGCACCTTCCAGAAAGGCCCGGGCTGGAGCTGGCTCACCGGTTCGCCGCAATCGATCACCGCCACCCTCAAGGGCCTCGGCAGTTTCAGCGGCGACTTCAAGAATCACCAGCCGCTGATCCTCGTCGGTGACGGCAACAGCCGCCACTGGACGCGCTATTACGGTTTCACCGACCCGGCATTGCTGGCCAGGGAAGTCGAGAAACTCAGCGGCCTGCGCACCCACGCCAAACACACCGCGATTGCCATGGAGCAACAACCATGAGAACCCTGGACTGGATCACCCTGACGTTGTGTTTCTGGATTTTCAGCGCCATGGCCCTGGCCCACGAAGGCCACGAACAACCTGCACCGACAACGGCCAGCGCTGCGCCGGCACCGGCCAAAGGCACCCACGACGCGAAAACCTGGTTCACCGACACGCCGCTGCTGGATCAGAACGGTGACGTCCAGCGTTTCTACAGCGACGCGCTGCACAACCGCGTGGTGCTGCTCAACGTGATCTTCACCCGTTGCAATGACGCCTGCCCGCTGATCACCCGCAAGCTCAAGGAAGTCCGCGAGCTGTTGGGCGACGAGGCCGACGGCATCACCTTCATTTCCCTTACCAGTGATCCGCTGCGCGACACGCCGGCGGTGCTCAAGGCTTACACCTTGAAGCAGGGTGCCGATGACCCTCACTGGCTTTTCCTCACCGGCGACAAGGCGCAGATGGACCTGGTGCTGGGCCGCATCGGGCAGATCGTGCCGACGCCCGAGCAGCACTCGACCCAGTTGATCGTCGGCGATGTCGCCAACAAACGCTGGAGCAAAATCCGTCCCGATGCCCCGGCCGCCGCCATTGCCCAGCGCTTGCAGTTGCTGACAATGCCCGTGGCCGGCCGCTGAGTCCGCGCCATGAACCTCGGCCGCGTCCTCGCCCTGATCCTGCTCGCTGGCGTCAGCCTCGGCGCGGCCGCGTTGCCGCTGACCGATGAAGAAAGCGCCGGCAAGCGCCTGTACCGCGAAGGTTTGTCCGCCAGCGGCGAACCGATCATGGCGCGGGTCGGCGCGGCGGATGTGTTGCTGCCGGCCACCAGCCTGCCGTGCGCCAACTGCCACGGCGCCGACGGTCTCGGTCGGCCCGAAGGCGGGGTGCGTCCGCCGGAACTCAACTGGTCGCGGCTGACCAGCGTCCACGGTCAGCAGCAAATCAATGGCCGCCATTACCCGGCTTACACCGAGAGCAGTCTGGCGCAGGTGATCCAGCAGGGCCGCGACCCCGGCAACAATCGCCTCGACCCGAGCATGCCGCGCTTTCTGCTGTCGATGAAGGATCAGCGCAACCTCACCGCCTACCTCAAACGCCTGGCCGATGACCGCGATCCGGGGCTAGATGACCAGACCTTGCACCTGGGCACCTTGCTGCCCAGCCAGGGGCCGCTGGCCGAGGAGGGCGCAACCATCGCGGCGGTGCTCAACGGCAGCGTGGCGCGGATCAATCAGGCCGGCGGGATTCACGGCCGGCAGTTGCGCCTGACCGTGGCCGATCCCGGCCCGGATCGCGCGAGTGCTGAACGGGCCCTGCAACGGCTGATCGATGAGGAAAAAGTCTTCGCCCTGATCGCACCGCTGGCCCCGGCGCTGGACAGTGAGCTGGCGCCGCGCCTGGAACAGTCCGGTGTGCCGTTGATCGGCGCCATGTCGCTGCTCGGCCCGGTACAGGCCAGCCCGCAGATTTTCGAACCGCTGCCGGGTCTGCGCGAACAGTTGATCGCGCTGGCGGACTACGCTGCCGCCAGTCTGCGCGTGCTGCAAGGGCCGACGCTGATCGCCTATCCCGATGACCCGGCGCAAGTGCTGGCGGCGCAGACCCTCGGCCGTTATCTGCAGGATCACGGCTGGCAAAAAGTCCATCTGCAGGCTTACGACCCGGCGGCGGACAGCTTGCCGCTGGGCTCACGCTCGGTGTTTTACCTGGGCAGCGGTGGTGGTTTCAGTCGGCTGGCGACCGGATTGCAGAATGCCGGGCAGGTGCCTTATCTGTTTGCCGCATCGAGCCAGGTGGCGGGGGATCTGCTGCAAGTGCCGGAGGGATTTTCCCGGCGAGTGTTTCTGGCGTATCCGTTCGTGCCCAGCGACTGGACCCAGGCCGGGCGCATGGCGCTGACGCTGTTGCGCGAACATCAGGGCCTCGGCGCCCAGCACGCGGTGCTGCAAGTCGGCGCTTACGCCTCGATGCTGTTGTTCAGCGAAGGCATGAAGCAGGCCGGCCGCGACGCCAGCCGCGAAAAACTGGTGGCGGCGCTCGAAGGCCTGCACGACTTCGACACCGGCCTGACCCCGCGCCTGAGCTTCGGCCCCGGCCGACGATCAGGCCTGAGCGGGGCGCACGTGGTCACCGTTGACTTGCCCGACCAGCGTTTTTACCTAGTCGCTCCCTACAAACCGATTATTGCCACGCCCTGACCGGAGGCCCTGATCATGAAGCTCAAAACCCTGTGTTTGCTGCTGACAGGCTGGTTGTCGGTGGCGCTCGCGAACGATGAACCGGTGGCCGCCCGGGTCAACGGCGAGGCGATTTCCGGGTTTCGCCTGGAACGCTATTTCGCCGAGTACCTGGAAGATCAAGGCCGCGCGGTGGCGAGCATCCGCAACCCGAAGGCCTATAAACAACTGCGGCAGGCCGCGCTGGATGCGTTGATCGACAAGGAACTGCTCTGGCAGGAATCGCGCAAGCGCGGGGTCAGGATCGATGAGCAAACGGTGCGCGATCAGGTCGAGCAGACCCGTACCGCGATCGGTGGCACCGATAAATTCCTCCAGCGTTTGCAAGACGCCGGTTTCGACGAGACCTCGTTCACCGAGTACACCCACCGCGAACTGGCGGCGCAGCGGATGTTCGCCGAGCTGACCCGGGTCCAGGCCCCGGACGAGCAAACGGTGCGGGCTTTCTTTGAAGAACACCGCGCTGAAATGGGCGCGCCGGAGCAGGTGCAGGCCCGGCACATTCTGATCAAGGTTGCCGGCGATGCCGACGCCGCCACGGTTGAAGCGGCGCGGCTACGCTTGATGCAAATGCGGGCGGCTATCGCTGAGGGGCAAACCTTTGCTAGCGTCGCCCAATCGGGATCGGAAGATGTCACCGCCCGCCAGGGCGGGGACCTGGGGTATTTCGCCCGTGGGCAAATGGTGCCGGCCTTTGAAACGGCGGCGTTTGCCCTCAAGCCTGGCGAAGTCAGCGAGGCGGTGCGTACACCGTTCGGCTGGCATTTGATTTTTGTCGAGAACCACAAGGAGGCGGCCGATGTCCCAGAGGAGCAAGGGCTGGAAACAGTCAGGGCGTACCTCGCCCGACAGCAACAGACCCAGGCTCGTCGTCAGGTGCTCGCGCAGTTGCGGGCAGAGAACAGGATCGAACGAATTGACGACGACTGAAGGTTCCCCCCCAAAAGTGGGGAATGGCTTCGATGCCCATTCAGGTGCTTCCCCGTTTCTGGGGAACGGGGTACCGGGACGAGCGGGCATTTCCATTCAATTCAAGGACATGAAGACAAAAAATTACCGGCACTCAGCCTGGCATGAAGTGTGCGTTACCTCTTGTGAGGCGCACTCCAGCAGGTTCGGGTCATTGAATTTCAATTGCCGGCACTTGAGGTTTCAGGGAGTCCACCTTGGTTAACAAAGTACTGGTTGTCGAAGACGAACAGCTGCTTGCACAGAACCTTCAGGATTATCTGTCGGCGCAAGGGCTGGAAGTCCGGATTGCACATGACGGCGCAGAGGGAATCGGCCTGGCCGAGACTTTCGCCCCCGACGTGCTGGTGTTCGATTACCGCTTGCCCGATATGGAAGGGTTCGAGGTGCTCGACGCGGTCCGCCAGAACAGGACGTGTCATTTCGTGCTGATAACGGGTCACCCGACCGCTGAAGTCTGTGAGCGGGCGCGGCAACTGGGGGTCAGTCACATCCTGTTCAAACCGTTTCCACTGGCGGAACTGGCCCGAGCTGTCTGTGACCTTCTGGGGATCCAGCGCGAAGAGAAACCCGGTGCGAGCCCATCCGAAGGCTTCGTCGAACGACGCCAGAGCAGGACCGAGAGCTTCCCGTTGCAGTTGTACGATGGCAGTTGGGTGCTGGCGGACCGCCGACGAAACCGGTCGGAGGCCATGGCACCGGACGACGATCAAATGCTCACCGGGGAGTAATGGCGCGATAGACGTTCCGGCACTCGCCGAACCCGCCTCCCGCGCCGTCAGGGCCTCAAGCCCCGGGTGTTGGAGAGCAAGCCATGGATCGTCTGTCCGTTGTCGTCGAACCGCTGTCGGTCACTCCTCCACAGGAGGCACAGACCCCGCCCCGCTTTTCCAGTGAGCAACTGGCCCAGGCCCGGGCACGGGCCAGCACTTCCGGGGAACGGGTGCTCGATGCGCTGGCCGTGCTCTGTGAGCTGGCGCCGATGCCGTTCATTGCCAGCCTTGGCGCCACCCTGCATTACCCGGTGCTCGACACCGACACGCTGTTTCTGGCGACCCCGGTGTTCGACCGGGTCACCCTCGCGCAATGCCTCAAACGTGAATTCATCCTGCTGCGCCACAACGACGAAGTCATCGGCGTCTTCGCCGACCCCTTCGACACGTCGCGCCTGGCCTGGATCGACGAATGCCTGCACGGCGCGCCGCTGTACCTGGTGCACGCCGACGACCTCAAGGCCTATCTGGCCCGCCACGAAGAAAGCTTCCACGCCGTCGAATCGCTCAACGCCCAGGCCGATGCCGGCAGCGAGACCGACACCCTGCAAAGCCTGTCGCTGACCAGCATCAGCGAAGACTCGAGCGTGGTGGTGAAACTGGTCAACTCGACCCTGTACGACGCGCTGAAAATGCACGCCAGCGACATCCACCTCGGCACCACCGGCCATGGCCTGGTGATCAAGTACCGGATCGACGGCGTGCTGAACAACATCGGCAAGATCCAGGGCAGCGAGTTCGCCGAGCAGGTGATCTCGCGGGTCAAGGTCATGGCCGAACTGGACATCGGCGAAAAACGCGTGCCCCAGGACGGTCGCTTCAAAATCGGCATCAGCGGCCGGCAGATCGACTTCCGGGTGTCGATCATGCCGAGCATCTTCGGCGAAGACGCGGTGCTGCGGGTGCTGGACAAACAGGACCTGGCCGACAAGGTCTGCGGCGTACAACTTCAGGCGCTGGGCTTTGAAGACGAAACCCTGCGGCAACTGCGCCGTCTGGCTGCCGAACCCTACGGCATGGTGCTGGTGACCGGCCCCACCGGCAGCGGCAAGACCACCACGCTGTACGCGATGATCACCGAGATCAACCACGGTGTGGACAAGATCATCACCATCGAAGACCCGGTGGAATATCAGCTGCCGGGGGTGTTGCAAATTCCGGTCAACGAGAAGAAGGGCCTGACCTTCGCCCGTGGCCTGCGCTCGATCCTGCGTCACGACCCGGACAAGATCATGGTCGGCGAGATCCGCGACCCGGACACCGCGCAGATCGCCGTGCAATCGGCACTCACCGGGCACCTGGTGTTCACCACCATTCACGCCAACAACGTGTTCGACGTGATCGGTCGTTTTACCCAGATGGAAATCGACCCCTACAGTCTGGTGTCGGCGCTCAACGCGATTCTCGCCCAGCGCCTGATCCGGCTGGTGTGCAGCAGTTGCAGCACTCCGGTCAACCCGAGCGATGAAGAGCTGCGTGCCTCGGGCCTCGATCCACAGCAAGTCGATCACTACCACTTCGTCCACGGCAAAGGTTGCGGCCACTGCCGCGGCAGCGGCTATCGCGGTCGGACGGCGATTGCCGAGCTGCTGCATCTGGACGACGAACTGCGGCAGATGATCGTCGAGCGCCAACCCATCACCCAGATCAAAGCCCTGGCCTGCGCCCGTGGTTTGCGCCTGTTGCGCGAATCGGCACTGGAACTGGTGGAGCACGGTCGGACCACGCTGGAGGAGATCAATCGTGTCACTTTTATCGCGTGATCAATTCATCGCCGTGCTCGGCGCCAGCGGTGTCGGCCTCGGCCAGCGCCGGGGCAGCGACACCCTGTGGCTGGGCAGCGTCGGCTACATCGACGAAGGCTTCCAGAGCTACGCGGTGGCGCTGGACACCCTCGACCGTCTGCTCGGCGAACACACCCGCGCCGGTGCCGAGCTGAGCGTGGTGATCTCCGGCCATTTCAGCCGCTTTTGCCTGGTGCCCTGGAGCGAACAGATCAGCAGCCCTGAAGAACTGCGCGGCTTCGCCCGGTTGTGCTTCGAAGACCTGTTCGGCGCACCGACCCAACCGTGGAGTCTGGTGCTGTCGGCCGAGCCGGCCGGGCATGACCGGATCGCCAGCGCCTTGCCGCAGGATTTGCTGGAACGCCTGCGCACGCTGGTCACGGGTCGCGGCCTGCGTCTGCGCTCGGTGCAGCCGTACCTGATGACTGCGTTCAACCGCTTCGACAAAAGCCTCGACGCCGGCGACTTCCTGTTCATCGTCGCCGAACCGCAACGCAGCGTGTTGCTGCTGGCAAGGGAAGGGCGCTGGTCGTCGGTGCGCTCGGTGGGCGGCAGCGACAGCGACGCGGCACTCAGCGCGCTGATCGGTCGCGAACGGCAACTGCAAGCTTCCACCAGCGAGCGCGCCTTCAACGTTTACCTGCACGCCCCGGCACGCCTCGATGCGCAACCGGCTGTGGCGGGGGTGCACCTGCGCACCCTCGAAGACGAATCGATGACTGTGCGTGACGCCTTGTACGTCATGTCCCGGGCGGTGGCCTGACATGCGCGCCTTGAACCTTGACTTCCAGCCTCGTCCGCGTTCCGGCCCGTTGGGCTGGAGCCTGTTCGGCGGCGGCGTATTCCTTGCGCTGGCGTGCTTCGGCGTGCAGCAGCACCTCGACGATCAGGCCGAACAACAGCAAGGTCACTTGCAACACACCCAGCGCCAGCTCACCGGCGACAGCGGCGCCAAGACCACGCTGAGCCCGGCAGAAACCCGCGAGCAGGCGCAGAACCTCGCCGAAATGCGCAAGGTCTCGCAGCAACTGCGCCGCCCCTGGGAACGCCTGTTCGCCATGCTCGAAGCCATGCCCCGCGACGACATCGCCTTGCTGACCCTGACCCCGGATGCACGCAAGGGCCAGGTGCGGATCAGCGCCGAGGCGCGGGATCTGCAAGCGATGCTGGATTTTCACAAACGGCTGGAAGCCAGTGACGAGCTGTCCGACGTGTCGCTGCTGAGCCACGAAATCGTCGTCAAATCGCCGGAGCAACCGGTGCAATTCAACCTGTCGGCGACCTGGGAGATGGGCGATGCGAATCCCTAGACTGATCGTTCACGAGTACCTGCAAGGTCTCGGTGTTCCAGGCCTGGCCGGACTGGCGCTGCTGCTGGTCACGGTTGCCTGGGCACTCGGCGGTTTGCTGCCGGGCTGGCAATCGCTGCAACAGCTCAGCCAGCAAACCCAAGAGGCCAGCGAATACCTGGCCAGAGTCGAGGACGGCAGCATCGCGCCGCCCTTGGTGCCGCAACGTCAGCTCGACGATTTTCGCAACAAGCTGCCGGCCCAGCCGCAAGCCACAGTCGCCATCGACCGCATCTACGCCCTGGCCGCTCAGGAACACATCACCCTGGCGCGCGGTGAATACGCCCTCGGCGTCGATCCCAAGACGCATCTGGCGCGCTACCAGATCCTGTTGCCGGTGCGCGGCAGCTACCCGCAACTGCGCCGCTTCCTGCACGCCTTGCTCGGCCAGTTGCCGGCGGTGGTGGTGGAAGACGTCGAATTTCAGCGCAAGAAAATCGCCGACACCGACCTCAGCGGCCGGATCCGTATGACCCTCTATCTGTCGAGGTCGTGATGGACAGCAAACGCATAACCGGCTGGGTGGCGTTCTTCGGCGTGGCGGCGGCGCTGGCCTGGTTGCCGGAATATTTCTCGCCGAGCGACGAGGCGGATTCGACCGAGGTTGCCGTGGCCAGCCCGGCGAAAACCACTGCCCGTGGCGCCTTGCCCGCCAGCAGCGCCAAGGCGGATGCGGCGCCGATCAAGGACCTGAGCCCGGCCGGCGATCTGTTTGCGAGCAAATCCTGGAAGGCCGCGCCGACTTTGGCGACGGTCACCGAACAAGCGATCAACCCGACCCCGGTGGTGCAAGCCCCGAGCCTGCCACCGGTGCCGTTCCAGTTCGTCGGCAGGCTGCATGACCGCAGCGACCTGCAGGTGTTTTTGCAGGACGGCGAGAAAATCTACGTCGTGCGCAGCGGGGATGTGATCGACGACACCTGGAAGATTGCGGCGATTTCCGATCTGGAGCTGAGCCTGGTCTACCTGCCTTTGCATTTGTCGCAGACCTTGTCTGTGGGGAGTACGCAATGAACAGATCCCGTTTGCTGATGAGCCTGGGCCTGTGTGCCGGGCTGGCCGCGTGCAGTTCCGCGCAGGTCGCCAACAAGGAAGCCGCCGACCTGATCGAACAGGGGCAGTACGAGGCGGGCCTGGCCCGGATCGAGGAAGGCTTGCGGGAAAATCCGCGCGACACCGAGTTGCACCTGCTGCTCAACAGCGGCCGGGCCAAGGCAATCACTGCGCTGTTGACCTCCGGCGACACCGACCGCGCCCGCCGCGATTTCGCTTCGGCGCGTACCGCCTACAACCGCGTGCTGACCATCGAGCCCAACAACCGCCGCGCCCAGGACGCACTGCGCCAGCTCGAATACTTGCGCAGCATGGACGAAAAGATCGAACTGGCCCGTGGCGACCTGCGCCGGGGTGACATTTACGGCGCCGACCGCCAGGTGAAACAGGTACTCGAACTCGACCCGACCAACGAAGGCGCGCTGGAGCTGCAAGGCAATATTCGTCTGGTGCAGAGCCGCAACGTGGTCCAGTACCCGCAACTGCGCACCCGGCTCGACCGCCCGGTGACCCTGGAATTTCGCGACGCCAACCTCAAGACCATTTTCGAAGTGCTGTCGCAGGTCGCCGGCCTGAACTTCATCTTCGACAAGGACCTGCGCCCGGACATGAAAGCCACGATCTTCGTGCGTGACGTGCGCATCGAAGACGCCGTGCAACTGCTGCTGCAACAGAACCAGTTGCACCAGAAAGTGGTGAACGAAAACACCTTGCTGATCTTTCCGGACTCGCCGCAGAAGCTGAAGGACTATCAAGAGCTGGTGATGCGCACCTTCTACCTGACCAGCATCGACGCCAACACCGCGCTGAACATGATCAAAACCATGCTCAAGACCCGCGACGTGTTCGTCGACGAACGCCTCAACACCCTGACCATGCGTGACACCGAAGACGCGGTGCGCATGGCCGAGAAACTCCTGCAATCGCAAGACCAGTCCAACCCCGAAGTGGTGCTGGAAGTGGAAGTGATGGAAGTTGCCACCCAGCGCATTCTCGACCTCGGCCTGCAATGGCCGAACACCTTCGGGTGGTCAACAGCGACGGTTCGGCGGTGACCATTCTCGATCAACTGAAAGGCATCAACTCCAGCCGGATTTCGATCTCGCCGTCGCCGCAAGCCAAGATCAACGCCCAGGACAACGACATCAACACCCTGGCCAGCCCGGTGATCCGCGTCAGCAACCGCGAACAGGCGCGCATCCACATCGGTCAGCGCGTGCCGATCATCAGCGCCACCTCGGTGCCTTCGACTCAAGGCCCGGTGATCACCGAAAGCGTGACCTACCTCGACGTCGGCCTGAAGCTCGAAGTGCAGCCGACCGTGCACCTGAACAACGAAGTGGCGATCAAGATCGCCCTGGAAGTGAGTAACGCCACACCGCTGGAACCGACCCGCCAGGGGACGATTCCGGTGCAGGTCGATACCCGCAACGCCCAGACTTCGCTGCGTCTGCATGACGGCGAAACCCAGATCCTCGCCGGCCTGATGCGCAACGACCACGGCGCCACCGGCAACAAGATTCCGGGCCTCGGCGACATTCCCGGTCTGGGCCGGCTGTTCGGCAGCAACAAGGACACAATCGGCAAATCGGAACTGGTGCTCTCGATCACCCCACGGATCGTGCGCAACCTGCCGTACCAGAGCCCGTCGGACATGGAATTCCCGACCGGTACCGAAACCAGCATGCACATCCAGGCGCCGGACCGTTCGCAGAACTACACCATGCCAGCGCCTGCCGCGCAGCCTCGTGCAGTCGGTGAAGCGGCCGTGGCAACCACTCACGTGACCGTCGAGAAGCCTTGATCATGAACGCCTCCCAGCGCGGTTTTACCTTGATCGAAGTCGTGGTGACGCTGGCCCTGATCGGCCTGCTGGCCGGCATGGCCGCGCCGCTGACCGAAACCCTGGTACGGCGTGGCAAGGAGCAGGAACTGCGTACCGCGCTGTATCAGATCCGCGATGGCATCGACGCCTACAAGCGTGCCTTCGATGCCGGCTACATCGAGAAATCCCTGAACAGCAGCGGCTATCCGCCGAACCTGAAAGTGCTGGTCGAAGGCGTGCGCGACGTGCGCAGCGCCAAGGGGGCGAAGTTCTATTTTCTGCGCCGGATACCGCGGGATCCGCTGGTGCCGGCCAAGCGTGACGACAACGGCGGTTGGGGCCTGCGGGCCTACAACAGTTCGGCCCAGAACCCGCGCGATGGCGAGGACGTGTTCGACGTCTACTCCCATGCCCGGGGCAAGGGTCTCAACGGCATCGCGTACCGCGAGTGGTGACTCTCATGCGCCGGGAAAAGGGGTTTACCTTGCTCGAGCTGATGGTGGTGATGGCGATCATCGCGACCCTGATGACCATCGCCTTGCCGCGCTACTTCAACAGCCTTGAGGCCTCGAAAGAGACCACGTTGCACCAGAGCCTGTCGGCCATGCGCGAGGCGCTGGATCACTACTACGGCGACACCGGGCGCTATCCCGACTCCATTGAGCAACTGGTGGAGATGCGTTACCTGCGCAACGCGCCGCTGGACCCGATCACCGAACGCAATGACCAATGGGTGCTGATCGCTCCACCGGACGGCGTGGCGGGCGGCGTTGCCGACATCAAGAGCGGAGCTACCGGGAGGGCGCGCGATGGCAGCCAGTATTCCGAGTGGTAAGCACGCGGAGCAGGGTGGGTTCACCTACCTGGGCGTGCTGTTCCTGATCGTGATCATGGGCATGGGCCTGGCCAGTGCCGGCGAGTTGTGGTCGACCGTGTCGCGCCGCGATCGCGAGAAGCAACTGCTGTGGGTCGGCACCCAATACGCCCAGGCGCTGCGCAGCTACTACCGCAGTTCGCCGGGGCTGGCGCAGTACCCGAAAGAACTGGTGGACCTGCTCGATGACGAGCGTTTTCCCGAGGCGCGTCACCATATCCGCCAACTCTATCCAGACCCGATCGGTGGCGGCGAATGGGCACTGCAACGCGGCTTCGACGGGCGCATCACCGGCATCAACAGTGCCTCCACCGAGGTGCCGTTGAAGCAGGCGGACTTCCCGTCGCAGTGGTCGGATTTCGAGGGCATGCAGCGTTATTCGGACTGGCAGTTCGTGGCCGAGAAAGCCTTTCTCGATGGCGCCGGCTCCGGCAGCGGGGGGCCGGCCAAAGGCCAGTCGGCCCTGCCGCAGGCGTTGCAGCCATGAACGCAAAAGGGTGGTGCGCGTTGATCCTCTCGCTAGCGGCGGCCTGCGCCATCGCCAGCGAGGAAGACGAAATGATGGGCTTCATCGTCGACGACACGATCTCGCACATCGGCCACGACTTTTACTACTCGTTCAGCGAACGCCTGCGCGACACCAGCCGCATGGATTTCAACCTGGTGGTGCGCGAGCGCCCCGACGCGCGCTGGGGCAGCCTTGTGACCGTCGAATATCAACAACGCCTGGTGTATCGGCGCTTCCTGCCGCCGAACACCGTGGAACTGAAGGACGAGGCCTACGAGGCCGCCGACTCGGTTCGCCTGGAGGTCGTCCGGCGCAAGCTGGAAGCCCTGTTGCAGGACACCACCGACCTTGAGAAGGACGAACTATGAACACGACAACGTTCTCACGGCGCAGCGGATTCTGGATCTCGGGGTTGTTGATCGGGCTTGCCAGCGCCGCTGCCGTCCAGGCCACCGAACTGGTCTACACGCCGGTCAACCCGTCGTTCGGCGGCAACCCGCTCAACGGCACCTGGCTGCTCAACAACGCCCAGGCACAAAACGACCACGACGATCCGGATCTCAAGAAGCGCTCGACGGTGGCCGGCACCTCGGCACTCGAACGTTTCACCAGTCAATTGCAGTCGCGGTTGCTGGGGCAACTGCTGGACAACATCTCCACCGGCAACACGGGGAGCCTGTCTACCGACGCTTTTATCGTCAACGTCGTTGATGACTCGGGGGCACTCACGATTGAAGTGACCGACCGAGCGAGTGGCGAAGTTTCCGAAATTCAGGTGAACGGCCTCAATCCATGACGGGATGACGGTTCCGGGGAGTGATGGACATGAAAAAAATAATCGCGCTAGGGCTGATGTTGGCAGCATTACAAGGGTGCAGTCTGCGCGAGCCGATGCCGGCCGAGCAGGACACCGAGACCCCGACCCTGACCCCCAGGGCCTCGACTTATTACGACTTGCTGAAAATGCCGCGACCCAAGGGCCGGCTGATGGCGGTGGTGTACGGCTTCCGTGACCAGACCGGGCAGTACAAACCGACCCCGGCCAGTTCGTTTTCCACCAGCGTCACCCAGGGCGCGGCGTCGATGTTGATGGACGCCATGCAGGCCAGCGGCTGGTTTGTGGTGCTTGAGCGGGAAGGTCTGCAGAACCTGCTGACGGAACGCAAGATCATTCGGGCGTCGCAGAAGAAGCCGAATACGCCGGTGAATATTCAGGGTGAGCTGCCACCGTTGCAGGCGGCGAACATGATGCTCGAGGGCGGGATCATCGCTTACGACACTAACGTGCGCAGCGGTGGGGAAGGGGCGCGGTATCTGGGGATTGATCTGACCCGGGAGTATCGGGTGGATCAGGTGACTGTGAATTTGCGCGCGGTGGATGTGCGCAGCGGGCAGGTGTTGGCGAATGTGATGACCAGCAAGACGATTTATTCGGTGGCACGCAGTGCCGGGGTGTTCAAGTTTATCGAGTTCAAGAAGTTGCTTGAGGCTGAGGCGGGGTACACGACCAATGAGCCGGCTCAGCTTTGTGTGTTGTCGGCGATCGAGGCGGCGGTGGGGCATTTGCTGGCGCAGGGGATTGAGCGGCGGTTGTGGCAGGTGGCGGGGGATGCTTCTACGCCTTCGCAGGATGATGTTTTGAATCGGTACCTGACTCAGAACAAGATTGATCCGGATGCGGAGTGAACGTGGCGGCCTTTGGGCCGACCAGGTTCCTTTGGGGGGTGTGAATATCCGTTTCTTTGGGTGCGGCCGCTGACGGTTCCGCCCTTACGGCGGGTCACTTTGGCAAACGCCCCAAAGTAACCAAAGGTCTGGGCCCCGGCGTTCGGCCCCTCGCTGGGGCTCGGGGTTCCTTCGCTCCGGGATTCATCCGGGGGCATCGCCTACGGTTTGCTTCGCTGCACCTCCTCTCGATGCATGCGGCTGCGCCGCACGGTCGCTGCGCTCCCTCCCCCGGATGAATCCCTCCACTCAGCCTTCCGAAGGGGCCAGCACGTCAAAAGCTTTACTCGAGCTAACGCTCATTGTGTTGAGTGGTGAGAAGCGAAAAGCGAAAAGCGGATTGCTTTTGCTTTGATCGTTCCCACGCTCCGCGTGGGAATGCAGCCCGGGACGCTCCGCGTCCCATTCTCGAATGTTTAAAAGTTGTGTCTGTTTCAGCGATCCTTCCCACAAGGTTTTCAGGTTGTCCGTCGGAAGCGCGGGCTCTAGCCTGTTTCGGTCGCTGCCAATTCAGCGGCCGGGCCTGGAAACCCGGGAATGTGAGAAGGCGAAAACGCTGTTCATAACGTATGCTTGCGCACCTTCATTGTGTGCACGCTGTTATGGCGGCTGTGCGCGGGAGACATTTATGTCTGCCGGGTCGCGTTCTCCCCCGGATTTCCAGCCCGCGTACAGCTGCCACCCATTCTTCCTGGAAGTCGATTGGGCCGGCTGCAATCATCAATGAGGACGAAATGACCATGAAAAAACCAACGCCAAACCCACCCGAAACCCAATCCAACCTCGAAACCGACCCAACCTCCCCATACACCTCCATCAACTCGAAAAAACTCCACGAAGCCGCCGAACGCGCCCTCGATCATTACCTCTGCCCCGGCGCCCACATCATGGGCAGCGTCAACGAACCCGCCCCGATGTACTTCGCCAACCCGGCCTACAACACCGAATCCCTGCTCGCCAACGCCAGCGAATCCCTGGGCTCGGCCAGCGAAATGCTCAACAACTTCGCCGCCACCCTCGACCCCGCCCACCGAAAAACCGCCCTGGGCATCGCGCAGATCCTCATGCTGGGTGAACTGGCCGTGAATCAGGCCTTGGATCACGTCGAACTGAAGGGCTGATCCAGCACATCCCCAATAAAAAAAACGCGGCCCAGTAATGGGTCGCGTTTTTCACATTCAAACTGGAGCCACCATGAATCCCCTGATTTCAGAAGTCGTTGCGGACTTCGAAAGCGAAGAGCAGGCCGCCAGCTACGACCGCTGGTTGATTGCCAAAGTACAGGCTTCAATCGATGACCCACGACCCAGCATTCCGAATGAGCAGGTGATTGCTGAAATGTCGGCCCTGATGGAGGAAAAACGAAGAAAGCTTGAGGCGATATAAGTGCTTTGCGTTGCTGACGGCAAGAAGGCTCGAGCCGCTATAAACCGCATATTTCATCTCAATTAGCTGAGTACTGAGATACAAAAAAACCGTACTTCCACGGGAAGCACGGTTTTTCGTGTTGATACGAGGACGCGATCTTAACTGGGGTCGCGTCGAGGGTATTCCTGACGCGCATGCAAGATGCTCACAATCTCAATTCGGTCCGCCACTTGATAAACGACGAGATAGTTCGGGCTTACCACAATCTCCCGAGTGCCGGGAGAGCGACCTTTGCGATACAGGTGTGGATGCCAAGGAAGCGCAGATGTAGTTTTTACGACTGACTTGTGAAGTGCTGTCGCCGCTACAAAATTTCGCTCGCCAATGTACTTCAGTATTTTCGAGAGTTCGACCCGAGCCTTGGGTCGCCACTTAATCTGCATCAGCGCTTTTGCGCATTGATTCCATCAAGGCGTTTATTTCCGCCATCACTTGCTCATGGGGAATACTCGGACGCGGATCATCGAGAGAGGCCTGTACTTCGGCCCGAAACCAACGGTCATAACTCGCAGCCTGCTCCTCGGGACCAAGATCCGAAACAACCGGGCACAGTGGGTCGATCAAAGACGGGTCGATCATGGAACCTCCGGGTTTGGTGCCTGGAAGTCTATTCGGTAACGGTATCGCTGTCGTCGCTGTCTGGATGAATTGCATGTTGGCCAAGCTCCATGAGGATCAAGTTGTCCCGGCAAATCCTAGAGCCTGCACTTCCGACGGCCAACCGCCAGAATTCGTCAGAAAAGTCCCCGATTTTCTGAAAACGGTATGTTTTCCGTAGGACGCCACTCAAGCGTCAGCGCAAAAAAAAACCGCGACCCTCAACAGGTCGCGGTTTTCCAACACCCAACCCTTACTGCTGCAACACTGTCGCCTGGTTAGCCGACCCGAACTGTTGAATATTCGCGGTCTGCGTCATCCCGCTCTGATCCACATTGGCAATGTTCCCGGTCCCGCCCTGGGTCACGTACGCCACGTTCATGGTGTCAGCCTGTTTGACCGTGATCATGTTGTCGCTGCCGTACAGCTGCGCGGTGTAGGCCTGGTTGCCAGTGCCGGATTGATCGAATTCGGCGCTGTTGCCCGAGCCGTTCGACGAGCCCTGAACCAGGTTGGTGGTGCCGCGCTGGTCGGCGATGAGGATGTTGTCGCTGCCGTTCTGATCGAAGTACAGCTCGTTGTAGGAGTCCGCCTGGCTGACCGTGGTTTTGTTGCCGGTCCCGGTCTGGTTGGTGGTCATGATGTGGCCGACGCCGTCCTGGGTGAAGCTGGCGATGTTGCCGTTGCCGGCCTGATTGACCGTCGCACGCTGGTTGCTGCCGAACTGGCCGCCGTGTTGCGGGCCTTTCCAGTTGCTGGCGTAGACCTTGTTGTCGTTGCCCACCGAGGTGGCGTTGAGGGTGTGGCTGTCGCCGTTCTGGTAGGTGTAATGCACGTTGCCGTTGCCGACTTGATAGAGCGCCAGCGTCGAGTTGACCGACTCGAACTGGTCGGCGTAGATGGCGTTGGTGTTGCCGACCTGGGTGACGGCGGCGGTGTTGTTTTCGCCATAGCTCTGGTCGACCACGGTTTCGTTGCTGTCGCCGTGCTGGTTGACGGTGGCCTGGCTGGCCAGTTGCGAGTCTTGCCAGATTTCGCTGCCGTTGAGGTTGCCGAACTGGTTGATGGTGATGTTGCCGCCGGTGCCGTTGCGCTGGTCGCCATAGGCGTAGTTGGTTTCACCGGCCTGGTTGATGCCGATCTGGCCGCCGTTGTGCAGTACTTGTTCGGCGGTGCCGTAGTTGGCGGTGCCGTATTGGGTAATCACCGAGCTGTTGCCGGTGCCTTCGTACAGTTGCTCGATGTTGGCTTCGTTGCTGTCGCCGAACTGGAAGGTCTTGCCTTCGCTGCCGTTCTGCGAGTCCTGGTAGACGAACGAGAAGTTGCCGGTGCCTTGCTGTTGTTGCAGGGCCTGGTTGCCGGCGCCGAAACCGAGGGACTGGCTGGCGTGGGCGGTGTTGAAGGCGCCGGTCTGTTGTTGGGTGATGGTGCTGTTGTCTTCATACAGCTGTTCGGCGTAACCGGCGTTGTAATCGCCGACGGCGTCCTGAGTGATGACGCTGGTGGCGGTGTCTTGCACGGCGGCGGCGTTGTTGCCCTGGCCCAGTTGGGTCTGGGTCGCGGTGCTGAACGGGGCCTGGGTCTGCTTCACATCAGCGATGTTGGCGGTGCCGAGCTGGCTCTGGGTGGAAATGCTGTCGTCGGCCATGGCCTGGGCACTGATCATGACCAGGATGGCGGCGGTGAGGGGCGTCAGTTTGAACATGATGAACTCTCCGATGATTGCAGTGCTTAGCGATATTGCTTGACCGAAACGCTCATGCCGTTGCCCGACTGGGTCACGGCGCTTTGCAGCCCCGTGCCCGCCTGCTCGATGCTGGCGTCGTTGTTGTTGCCGTTTTGCGAAATCTGCGCACGGTTGTGGCTGCCGGTTTGCGTGATGGACGCGGCGTTGCCGGAGCCGTTTTGGGTGATCAAGGCCATCAGGTCGCTGCCTTGTTGCAGGATGTACGCCTCCTGATTGCTGCCCGACTGCACGATTCTGCCCAGCAGCGACTGACCGTTCTGTGAGAGCAGGGAAAGGTTGACCTGGCCGTTCTGGTCGATCAGGGCTTGCTGGCCCACGGGGGGCGGCAGTTCGCCGAGATCGGCGCTGTTGGGCGCCAGGTCATCGTTTTCCATCAGGTCGTCGGCGCGCACGCCCGCACTGACGCACAGGGCGAGCAGGCAAAGCAGGGCGGCGGTCGGCGTGTTCATGGCGTTGTCCTGTGTTTTCCTGAATCCGAAATCCGGGCTGAGCGGGCCCCACCCACTGCGCATTGAACGGTGTGGGGTGGGTGGGGCATGGGCTCAGAGCGTGGTCACCGATACGGTGCGAACGGTGCCCTGGGACGAACGGATAGTGGCGGTCGGGTTGGCCGACGGCACGACCAGCGTGTTGTTCAGCGTCAGCCGCCAGCGTCCGGTCACCGGTACCGTGGTTGTACCCAGCGTCACCAATCCGCTCGGGGTGGTGACCTGCACGGTGATGGTGTTGCCGGTGGTCACCGATGAGGTGCCCGCGAAGTCCCAGTTGAAGCGTCCGCCGGAGCGGGCCTGCACGGTCGAGGTGGTGATCGTGAAGGTTTCCGCCGCTGGCCGTGGCGACACTTGCACCGTGACGGTCGCCGGCGTCGACTGGGCGCCGAAGCTGTCCCGGGCGATGTAGGTGAAGGTCGTGGTGAAGGCCGTGGTCACGGTGGCCGGTGGGGTGTAGGTGATCACCGTACCATCGGTGCTGACCGTGCCGCGTCCTGCCGGCGGTTGGGTCAGGCTGGCGACGCCCAGCGGTGTGTTGCCTTCCGGATCGGTGTCGTTGGCCAGGACGTTGATCGGGATTGCGACACCCAGCGTGGCAACGCTGTCGGCGACGGCGGTCGGTGGCCGGTTGGGCGCGACGGAGATCGTCACGGTCGCCGGGTTGGCCGAGGCCAGGCCTTTGCTGTCCTGGGCCTTGTAGGTGAAGGTGGTGGTCAGCGGAGTGTTGACCACGGCTGGCGGGGTGTAGACCACCGAGGTGGTGCCGCTCAGCGCGACGGTGCCCTGGCCTGCGGCCGGTTGCGTCAGCGCGGTAATGGTCAGCGGCACGTTGTTGTCCGGGTCGCTGTCGTTGGTCAACAGGCTGAGGGTGATCGGCACGCCGAAGCTGGTGCTGCCGGTGTCTGCAACGGCTAGCGGTGCCTGGTTCTCGCCGGTGTCCGGTGCGGTACCGACCACCACCACTGGCTCGGTGTCGCTGCCGCCGGCGGCGGACTTGACCGTGACGGTGGCCGGAGGCTGGGTCAGGTCGGCCACGGTGATTTTTTGCAAAGTCCCGGATTTCGAAAGGCGTCCGTAACCTTGCGCGACCATGTCCGGCACCGCGACTTCATCGGTCGAGGTGGCTTCGATCAACAGGCTATGGTTGGCCCAGCTGTAGCGGGCGGTCTGGATTTTCACCACGTCGGTGAGCTTGGCCGAAACGGCGGTCGGACGGGTCGTGCCGGCCGGGTTGGTCGCGGTCACGACCACCACCGACGGCAGGGTACCGGTGCCCAGACGCTGGCCGAAGAACAGCCCGTTGTTGTCACCCAGCAGGCTGGTCTGGCACGGCGTCGGCGGTGGGCCGGGCAGCAACGCCAACGTTTCACGGAAGCACAGGGTCGAGCTGCTGTCGGCCTCGGCGAACACCTCGGCGCGCACACCGGCCGAAGTACGGCGATAAGTGGCGCGGTCGACGGCGACATGGGTCTGTTGCCGGTTGTCGAGGACCTTGCCGGCGACCGTGAACAGGTTGGTCTGAATCGAGCCGGCACCCGACGGACCATCGATCCGCAGGAAGTTGGTGTTGAACGGGCTGCCGGTCACCGCTTCGGTGAGGTTCGGGTCGCCGACAAAGGTTTCGATGCCGCCGGTGTCCGGGTTCACTTCGGTGTACGGGCCGTTGATGCTGCGCAGGAATGGGCCGATGGCCCCGTTGAGCGCACCGCTGAAGTTGCCCGGGGCGCCGATACCGACGTCCTTGGTGATGTTGATTGCCCGCCGGCCCGGCGTGGTGACATTGACGGTTTCAACACCGTACGGGTGGGTGATGGTGTAGGTGCCGGCCACCGGGACGTTCACCCGGATGCGGATCCGCGCGAAGCTTTGCTGATCGCCATCGACCGGATTTCCCGAGGCGAACGCCGCTTCGATACCGGCCACGTAGGCATCCACGCCGAAACCGGCGCCGTTGTTCGGGATGTTGGTTTCCGCCAGGAACCAGAAGGCTTCCGGTGGCCAGTTGTCGGGAAACACCATCGGCAGTGTGTCATCGAACACGCCCGGTTCCGGCAGCAGGGTGCACATGTACGCCGGCGGGGTGCTGACCGGCACCCGCGAACTGGCGGCGCGGGACTGGCAGAGCTCCATCGACAGTTGATTGTTGTCCTGGTACCACATCGGGAATTTCCCGGTGGCGAAGGTGTAGGGGCCGGGATCGACGGCGGCCAGTTGCGCGAACGCACTGCCGGTCAGCGAGATTGTCAGCCCGAGCGCGTTGAGCGCGAAACGTGGCCACTTGTTCATGATGCCTCCTGATGCGGATCTGGGCATGTGAGCGTTCATTGCACGATGACCACTTCTTCGGTATCGCTGCCGCCGTTGGACGACGTCACCCGAACCCTGGCCGGTGGAATCGGTGTGATCCCGGTGGACAGGGTTTTCACCGCGCCATCACCGCCCAGCGCACCGATGGTGGCGCCGGTGCCGGAGGTCGCGGTGAGTACCGGTGGCGAAGTTTCGTCACTGGTCGAAGCCTCCACAGTCAATTGCCCGGAACTGAGGCTGTACTCAGCGCGCTGGATCACCACCAGGTCGGTCAGGGTCATGGGCAGGGTGGTCGGTGAACTGGTGGCGATCGCCAGGTGGTTGTCGGCGGTCACTTGCAGCACGGTCGGCAAGGCCGGGTTGACCGCCGATTGCGCGTACCAGCTGCCGGTGCTGTCGGCTTCTGTCATGTTCACCACGGGTGTGCTGCTGGTGATGGCGGCGGTACCGGGCGCTGGCGGCGCCTGGACAAACACGTCCTGCTGGGCCACCGGCGCACTGTCGCCGGGTTTGCGCGAGTAGGTGCTGCGCTGCGCAATCAGCGGGGTTGGCCGCACCACCGTCGACAACTTGCCGGACACGGCGAAGGTCGTGGTGCGCAGGTCAATGCCCCCCGGGCCTTCGATCCGCACGTAGTTGGTGTTGAACGGGCTGCCGGTCACCGCTTCGTTGAGGTTCGGGTCGCCGACAAACTGCTCGGCCGCACCGGTCAATGGGTTGGTCTCGGTGTAAGGCCCGTTGACGCTGCGCAGGAATGGACCGATGTCACCCTTGAGCGCGCCGTCGTAGGTTTGCGGGGTGCCGATGCCGATGTCGCGAGTCATGTTGATCGCGCGGCGACCGGGGGTGTCGACGGTGAACACATCGACGCCGTAGGGGTGGGTGATGACGTAGGTGCCGGCGGTGGGCACGTCGACCCGGATGCGGATCCGCGCGAAGCTGATCTGGTCGCCTTCCGCAGGGTCGCCGCCCCCGAACGCGGCCTCGACGGCGCTGACGTAAGTCAGGTCGATGCCGCGTGCCGCATCGACGATGGAAGTATCGCCGGTGAACCAGAATGCTTCATCGGGGAAGTTGGTGGGGAATACGAGCGGTTGCGTGTCATCGAACACGCCGGGGGTCGGCAACAGCGAGCACATGTACGACGGGGCGCCCGGTGTGCTTGGCACGCGGGAGCTGAGCGCTTTGGACAGGCACAGATCCAGGGTGCGACCGTGGGTGTCCTGATACCAGCTGGCGAAACCGCCATTGGCCGGTGTGTAGGGACCCGGGTCGACGGCGAACAGAGCGGCCTGGGCAATGCCCTGGGCCAAGGCGCTTACGACCAGGACGGTCGCGGTTTTGGACAGTAAAGGGTGCATGAGTTAATCCCTCTATCAAAGTACCTGCCCCTTGGGGATGGGTCAGTTGCAGAGGGCTTTACAACTTCCATACCAACGACGCGCCAGCTGGCGGCAAAGGCCCGTGGCGCAAGGGTTCGCGGCTTGCCGTGGGGGACAGGGACGCCCGCCCGGACAGGGCGACTTTCCCCAGCATTGGGGATTGTGGGGAGGGCGCTGGTTATCCGGGGGCTTGTGGGGACCCGCATCCGGGCAAACACCCAACCGTGGGCTATAACCCTATAGGGACGTATCGGGAAGTCGCCGCCATGAACATGCAGTCAACATCGCTACCGGTCGAGCAGGGCAGCCAGCGGCTGAGCTCGCCCAAACAGTCGTTCAACCTGTTGCGCTGGTTTTCACTGATCAGCATGGCGGTGATCGGCACTGTGGCCGTAGCGCTGGGGGCGGTGTCGACACGGTTCGTGATCGAGGAAAGCGTGCAGCGCGATGCCTTGCTGACCGCGCAGTTCATTCAGGCCATCGCCTCGGCCGAAGTGCGCCACGTCTCGATCCCCAATATCCGCACCATGGGGGAGCTGCTTGACCCTCGTCAGGACAACGACTTTCCCGATGTGAACCCGCAAGCCAGGGCCAGCGCGCGGGGCGAATTTCTTGATCACATCGAACATTTGCCGGATGTGATCCTTGCCAACGTTTATGCGCCGGATCGAACCGTGATCTGGTCGACCAATCCCGCACTGGTCAACACCCGCATTCATGCCGACGAAGACCTCGACCGGGCGTTCGATCAAAGGATTCCGGTGTCGGCCAGCTATCACGATGTAGACAAGGCCCGTGAAGAGCAGAAATTCGTGGTGCCGCCGGAATACATCTTCATCGAAAACTACATCCCGCTGTTCGACGCCGAGGGCAAGAACGTCACGGCGATGGTCGAGATCTATAAAGAGCCCAAAGACCTGATCGCCCGCATGGAGCGCGGGTTGGCGCTGATCTGGCTGGCCACCGCGCTGGGCGGCGGACTGATTTATCTGGGGCTGTACTGGATCGTGCGCCGGGCGGCAATCCTGCTGGCAGCCCAGCAAAAACAACTGATCGCCAACGAAACCTTTGTCGCCCTGGGTGAGATGTCTTCGGCGGTGGCTCACAGCCTGCGCAACCCGCTGGCGACCATCCGTTCCAGTGCCGAGCTGGCGCTGGAGTTCGATGCGGGACCTGCGCAGAAAAACATCAAGGACATCATCGGCCAGGTCGATCGCATGTCGAAGTGGGTGCGCGAGCTGCTGCAATCGTTGCGACCGCTCAATGACGACCCGGAACCGGTGAACCTGGTGGCGGCGCTGCACGACAGCCTGATGGCGTTCGAGCAGCAGATCGCCAAGGCCGGCGTGCACGTGGTGTTTCATCCCCAGCAGACGCCGATGGTGCTGAGTCAGCCGGTGCAGCTCGCACAGATCCTCAACAGCCTGCTGGCGAACGCGCTGGAAGCGATGGACAAGGGCGGCACGCTGACTATCACCCTCGAACCGGGCGACAGCCGTGGCGTGATCGTCATGCTCAGCGACACCGGCAAAGGCATGAACGAAGAACAGCGCAGCATGGCGTTCCGGCCGTTCTTCACCACCAAACAGGGCGGCCTTGGCGTTGGGCTGGTGCTGGTCAAACGGATCATGGAGCGCTTCGGCGGCGGTGTGAGTCTGGACAGCCGCGAAGGCGAAGGCACCACCGTTCGTCTGGCGTTTCAGCTCATTCAGTAAGTTGGGGTGAACTTTCCCCCAGCAGTGGGTGTCAGGCCCCGGTCACCGGGGAGTGGGGAATGCAACAGCGCGCGCAAGCCACTGTTACAACTGGAAAAGATTTTTTGGCGAGGTAATTGCAAAACATCATCACCCCTTCCTTAGATGAGGCGGTTGGTGATGGACAGAACAACGCGTGACCCCAAAAAGCTATTCCTGTTGACGCCACTGAGCGTCGTTCTGATGTTGACCCTCGGCAATATGTCCGGGGTTCGAGCGAGTCCGATCGACGACGAAAACCAGCCGGAAGCGTCCGACCCGTCGGCGTACTACGACGAGCCGGCCGATGAACCGGCGGCACTCAACGCCATCCTGACGATGCCCGAGGCCAACGAAGACTCCTTCGATCTGCCCGACGGGGTCAAAGGCACGCGCAACACGACGCGCACGGAAAACATCCTGCCGCCCGCCGTCCAGACCAGTTTCAATTACCCCACCAACGGCAAGCCGAGCCCGCTGTACGGTGCCCAGCCGTTCACTCAGCAACTGGTGCTGTTCGAAGAATTCGGCCCGGAAAAACTCGACCCCACCACACCGGCAGCGCCCTTGAGTTTCCCGCCAGCGGCCATCGGCCCGGCACCGGCGCAGGACCCGAACAACATCGCCCGCAGTGCGCCTCCCGGCACCGCGCTGGACGCGTTTTTGCGTCAGCCGGGGCTCACGCCATTCCCGAGCCAGTTTGCCAACGTGGTTGACCGCAACCCGTGGCAGGCGCAGATCGAACTGTTCCTCAACCGTCATATCGGCTCTTCTGCCGAAGGCCGGCCACCGGGAAAAGGCTGGGCCCACCAGCGCTGGAACGAGTTCTACCCGCAAGTCGCCTACAAGACCGTGCAGACCGGTGCGCGGCTGAACGGCGGCCTGCGTGACAGTCGGCAAATGCACGGTTATGCGGTTGGCGAGTTCGGCCCCGGTGGTCTGTACCATAACGTCGCGGGTGTGCCTGCGACCGATGGCACGGCCAAGGGTGTCGATGCGCGCTTCCACCCGGCGATGCCGGTGCAGGACCACAATTCGGTGTGGACCTTTGACGGCACGCTGCCACCGAAACTGTTGATGGTGCGCTACGGCCAACCGGTGCTGATGCGTCATTACAACGGCTTGCCGATCGACCCTTCCGCCAACCGCGGTTTCGGTCTGCACACCATCACCACCCACGAGCATAACGGCCACGCGCCGGCGGAAAGCGATGGTTATGCCAACGCGTTCTTCTTTCCCGGCCAGTACTACGACTATCGCTGGCCGATCCAGCTCGCCGGTTACGACAGCATCAACACCAAGGCTGAAGACCCACGCGCGGCATTCCCGTGCGCGCCGGGGGAAACCCTGTGGGTCAACGACGTGCAGCCTGCGAAAAAGACCTGCGACCACGGCACCATCAAGATTCGTGGCGACTGGCGCGAAACCATGAGCACCCACTGGTTCCACGACCACATGCTCGATTTCACCGCGCAGAACGTCTACAAGGGCAACGCGGCGATGATGAACTACTACAGCGCCCTGGATCGCGGCAATGAATCGGTGAACGACGGCGTCAACCTGCGATTCCCCAGCGGCAGCGCGTTGCCGTGGGGCAACCGCGACTACGACGTCAACCTGGTGTTCGCCGACAAGGCCTGGGATCAGCAAGGTCAGTTGTGGTTCAACCCGTTCAACACCGATGGCTTCATCGGTGATCAGGTGCTGGTCAACTGGCAATGGAAGCCGACCCTCGACGTGCGGGCGCGCAGTTATCGCTTCCGCATCCTCAACGGTTCGGTATCGCGTTACTTCAAGTTCGCGCTGGTGCGTGAAGTCAAAGGCAACGGCGGCGAATTCCCGGGGCCGAAAAACGCCGGTGTGTCGTACAGCCGTGTGCCGTTCCACATGATCGCCAACGACGGCAACATCATGGAACACAGCGTGCCGTTCGACGGTTCGATGGACCTTGATGCCGACGGCGACAAACAGAACCACAATGCGATTCTGCCGACCCAGGGCATCGCCGAGCGGTTCGACATCATCGTCAACTTCGCGAAAAACGGCATCAAGCCGGGTGACAAGCTGTTCTTCGTCAACCTGCAGGCCCAGGACGACGGCAAAGGTCCGAAAGAAGTGATCCCGCTGGCCGACGTGCTCTCGGAGAAATACCTGCCGGTGATCAAGCAGACCAGCAAGGGGCCGCAGTGGGACAGGGGTGACCCGGTGGTGGGCAAGGTCCTGCAACTCAACGTCAAGGCCTACACCGGTCAGGACCTGGCCATGGACCCGGCGGCCTACGAGCCGGCCAAACCGGGCAAGGCCGAAGGCATGGTAATGATTCCGCTGAAGATCCACCGCGACAACGCTGCCGACAAGGCGCTACTCGCCAGGGCGCTGCACCGGACCTTCATCTTCGGTCGCGCCGACGGCACCGACGAAGCGCCGTGGACGATCAAGACCGATGGCGGTTTCGGCTTTCACATGGATCCGCGCCGGTTGAATGCCTCGACCAAACTGGCCAGCGGCCCGACCGACGCCGGGGTCAGCGGTATCGGCACCCTGGAGGTCTGGAATATCAAGGCCGGCGGCAAGGGCTGGAGCCATCCGGTGCACGTGCACTTTGAGGAAGGCATCATCCTCAGCCGTGGCGGCAAGGCTCCGCCTGAGTGGGAAAAATGGGCCCGCAAGGACGTCTACCGGATCGGTTCGGAAGCCGACGGGCTGGATAACGTCGAGATGGCGATCAACTTCCGCGAGTTTGCCGGGACCTACATGGAGCACTGTCACAACACCCAGCATGAGGACAACTCGATGCTGCTGCGCTGGGACCTGGAAAAACCCGGGCAACTGCAGTTGATGCCGACGCCGCTGCCGAGCTGGGATGGCGTGCGCTACGTCAACTCCGCCGCGCTGCCGACCTTCCGCACCGGCGACGGCTTCGGCCCGCAAGTGACCGTGAAACCATGAGCAGGGAGGGAGCCGACATGACCCAGCCAACGCCGCGCTCCCGCGCCCTGGGCATGCACCTGATTCTGGTGCTGGTCACCTGCCTGCTTGGCAGTCAGGTGCTCATCGCCCATCAGGCGCAGCCCGACGGCGCCAGTGAATCCGCCACCCCGTGGGGTGGCGACTATTTCCCCAACACCCTGCTGACCGATCAGGACGGTCGGCAGGTGCGTTTTTTCGATGACCTGATCAAAGACAAAGTGGTGGTGATCAACTTCATCTTCACCTCGTGCAGTGACTCCTGCCCGCTGGAAACCGCGCGCCTGCGCCAGGTGCAGAAGCTGCTGGGGGACCGGGTCGGCAAAGACATTTTCTTCTACTCGATCACCATCGATCCGCTGAGCGACACCCCCCAAGTGCTCAAGGCCTATTCGCAACGCTTCAAGGTCGGCCCCGGCTGGAAATTCCTCACGGGTGAATTCGAAGACGTCACCGAGCTGCGCAAGAAGCTCGGGCTGTTCATCGAAGGCGTCGACAACGGTCGCACCAAGGATCACAACCTGAGCCTGATTGTCGGTAACCAGAGCACCGGGCGCTGGATGAAAGCCTCGCCGTTCGAGAACCCGTGGATCCTCGCCGATCAGCTCGCCAATACCTTGCAGAACTGGAAACAGGCCAGCACTGAAGAAAGCTATGCCGACGCCCCGCAGATCCGTCCGCCGAGCAATGGCGAAGAACTGTTCCGCACCCGTTGCGCTTCGTGTCACAGCCTCGGCCCGCAGGACGGCGAGGGCATCGGCATGCGCAACATCGGCCCGGACCTGATCGGCGTGACCCGCCAGCGTGACCCGGCCTGGCTCAATCGCTGGATCCGCGAACCGGATCGCGTGCTGGCGGAGAAAGACCCGATCGCACTGCAACTGTTCGAGCAATACGAGCGCATCCCGATGCCGAATCTGCGTCTGGACGAGGCTTCGGCGCAGTCGATCATCGACTTTCTGAGTGCCGAAACCGAGCGTCAGCATCCGTCCGTGCAGCCCTTGGCCGACGGGGCGTTGACGCCAGTAAAACCGGGCTCTGCCAGCGAAGCGGTGAGTCGTATGCAGTAGCGGCTAAATAGCATCATTGAACCGTATGCCACGGTCATTGCCACCTACACTCATTCGAGAAGGCGGCTGTAACGGGCTCGACACAAAAACGCCAGGGCATTCCCATGCAGCGACTGGAAGAACAAAAAACAGCAGCGCCGAACGTGGCGTTGGCAGCCATCAAGAGTTGGGGCAGACAGTTCAACCTGCTGCGCTGGTTCTCGCTGGCCAGTTTTTTCATCATCGCGGCCGTGGCGCTGGGGCTGGGTTATATCTCCACGCGCTTCGTGGTTACCGAAAGCGTGGAGCGCGATGCACTGCTCACCGCGCAGTTCGTGCAGGCCATCGGCGATGCGGAAATGCGCCACGCCAACATCACGCCGCAACGGACCATGGGCGAAATGCTCGACCCGCGCCAGGATCAGAATTACCCCGACGTCGATCAATTGGCCCATGCCGCGGCCCGCGCGGAGTTTCTCGATCATGTCGAACACCTGCCCGACGTGTTGCTGGCCACGGTGTATGCCCTGGATCGCACGGTCATCTGGTCGACCAACCCCGAGCTGATCAACGTCAAGTTTGAAGACGACGACGAACTGGATGAGTCGTTCGAGATGAAAGTCCCGGTGTCTTCCAGCTATCACAAGATCGACGATGAAAAACCCGAGCAGCGGCTGTCGCGGGAACCGAAATACCTGTTCATCGAAAACTACATTCCGATGTTCAACGCCGACAAAAGCAAAGTGGTCGCCATGGTGGAAATCTACAAGGAACCGGCGGATCTGGTGGACCGCATCGATCGAGGGTTCGCTTCGATCTGGGCCGCGACCCTCCTCGGCGGCGCGGTGATTTACCTGGGGCTGTTCTGGATCGTGCGGCGCGCCTCGACCCTGCTGCAGAGCCAGCAACGGCAACTGATCAGTAACGAAACCTTTGTCGCCCTGGGCGAGATGTCCTCGGCGGTGGCCCACAGTTTGCGCAATCCGCTGGCGACCATTCGCTCCAGCGCCGAACTGGCCCAGGAAGTCGCCAGCCCCGGTGCGCAGCGCAATATCGGCGACATCATCAGCCAGGTCGACCGCATGTCGCGCTGGGTGCGCGAGCTGTTGGTGTCGTTGCGTCCGATGAGTGACGACGGCGAGGCGGTGGAACTGCTGGCGGCGGTCGAGGACACCCTGGGGGCGTTTGACGCGTTGATCCGGCGCAATGGCGTCGAAGTGCGATTCACGCCACAAAATTGCCCGCCGGTCATCAGCCAAAAGGTGCTGCTGACGCAAATTCTCAATAGCCTGTTTGCCAACGCCCTGGAAGCGATGCCCAAGGGGGGCGTACTGAGTGTCGAGATTGAAACACCGCACACCGGTCATGTGCGCATGACCCTGAGCGACACCGGCAGAGGCATGAGCGCGCAGCAGCAACAACTGGTGTTCAAACCGTTTTTCACCACCAAACAGGGCGGCCTCGGGGTCGGCCTGGCGCTGGTCAAAAGAATCATGGAGCGGTTTCAGGGTTCGGTCGTGCTGACCAGCCGGGAGCAGGAAGGAACCCGCGTCAGTCTCAACTTTAGAGTGGCATCGGGAGGGGAATATGGAACACAGCATTCTGCTGGTCGAGGATGACGAACTGCTGGCCGAGAATATTCAGACCTACCTGGAGCGCAAAGACTTCGAGGTGACGGTCTGCCACTCGGCCGAGGACGCGCTGACGCAGCTGGAAAGCTTCATGCCGGACATCGTCCTGACCGACAACTCGCTGCCGGGCATGAGCGGTCACGATCTGATCCAGAAGCTGCGCATCAGCGCGCCGGAACTGAAAGTGATCATGATGACCGGTTACGGCAACGTCGAAGACGCGGTGGTCGCCATGAAGGAGGGCGCCTTTCATTACGTCACCAAACCGGTCGCGCTGCCGGAACTCAAACTGCTGCTGGACAAGGCCCTGGCCACCGAACGGATGGAGCGCACGCTGTCGTTCTACCAGGAGCGCGAAGCGCAGAAATCCGGCGTGCAGGCGCTGATCGGCGAGTCGTCGCCGATGCAGTACCTGAAAAACACCATCGGCCAGTTGCTCGACGCCGAGCGGCGCATGGCCAACACCGACCTGCCGCCGGTACTGGTGGAAGGTGAGACCGGTACCGGCAAGGAACTGGTGGCCCGCGCGCTGCACTTCGACGGTCCGCGCAGCAAAGGCCCGTTCGTTGAATTCAACTGTGCGTCGATTCCGTCCAACCTGGTGGAATCAGAACTGTTCGGCCACGAGAAAGGCGCATTCACCGACGCCAAGGATCGCCGGGTCGGACTGGTGGAAGCGGCGGACGGCGGCACCTTGTTCCTTGACGAGATCGGCGAAATGGACCTGCTGTTGCAGGCCAAGCTGCTCAAACTGCTCGAGGATCGGACCATCCGCCGGGTCGGCTCGGTGAAGGAGCGCAAGGTCAACCTGCGGGTGATCAGCGCCACCAATTGCAACCTTGAGCAGATGGTCCAGCAGGGCAAGTTTCGCCGTGATCTGTTTTTCCGTTTGCGGATCATCTCGATCAAGGTGCCGCGTCTGTATGCCCGTGGCGAAGACATCCTGCTACTGGCCCGGCACTTCCTCGCCAGCCACGGCAAGCGCTACGGCAAACCGAACCTGCACTTCAGCGATCAGGCCGAGCAACTGCTGCTCAGTTACACCTGGCCGGGCAATGTGCGCGAATTGCGCAACATGCTCGAACAGACCGTGTTGCTGGCGCCGAACGACACCATCGCCGCGCATCAACTGAATGTCTGCATGAGTCTGTGCGATGACCTGCCACCGCAGCATCAGCACGAAGTGCAGCATTTCGAACCACGTCCGGCGAGCAACACCGAGTCGATGAACCTGCCGGAAGTCGAACGCGACATGGTGCGCAAGATGCTCGACAAGACCGACTGGAACGTCACCAAATCGGCGCGCCTGTTGGGCCTGAGCCGCGACATGCTGCGCTACCGCATCGAAAAACTCGGCCTGGCCCGTCCGGACAAGCGTCAGTGGTAAACGGCGTTGCTGCGTGGATTCGGCGGGCTCAGGCATTCGAGCACGCACGTCGGGTCCAGCACTTCGTCGTTGACGTAAATGCCGCGCTCGGCATCGTAGGTGCGGATGAACACCCGCACCGTCGCATCGGCCACTGTGGGCAGTTGCGAGTCATGGAACACGTGGCGATCCGGGATGACGATGAAATCCTGCGGCGGCGTGTCATCGAACGGCCGGGGTGGCTGAGCGGACAGCGACGGCGGAGCGGGGTGGGCGAAAGGCTGGTCGGAACCGTAGTAATTGAAGTTGCTGTCCAGCGCCTGAGCCTGGGTGGCGGCGAGTAGACAAACGGACAGCAGCAATCGACTGAACATTCCCATGGCAGCACCTGTGGAAGCGGATTTCCCCAAGGCTGTTAACTATAGCTGTCCGTGATGCAGGCGTTGGTGCAAGTGTTGTCGGCTTACAAGTTCGCAACAACCTGTAGCGCGAGGCTGAACTAGACTCGGGCCGCTCGATTGTGAGCATCGCCCGGAGTGCGCCATGGAAGTGCCAAACAATAAAAATGCCGTCGAGAGCAATCGTCAGGCGTGGAATGATTCCGCCCGTCATCATCAGGATTCGCCCGACTGGCAGGCCTTGCTGACCGAAGTCACGCAGGCTGACTTTTCCTGCCTCGACGACACCCTTCGCGGCTTGCTCGAGCAGGTCGGTGTCGATGGCAAAGACGTCGTTCAGCTGTGTTGCAACAACGGCCGCGAGAGCCTGTCACTCTTCGCCCTCGGCGCACGGAGCGTGGTCGGTATCGATCAGTCGAGCGCGTTTCTCGAACAGGCCCGCGAACTGAACAAGCGTTCGCCGCACAATGCCGAATTCATCGAAGCCGATATTCATCATTTGCCTGAAGCGCTGCGCGCCCGTTTCGACGTCGCGCTGATCACCATCGGCGTCTTTGGCTGGATGCCCGACATCGGCGAATTCTTCCGCCACGTCGCCTCGACCCTCAAGCCGGGCGGACGGCTGGTGATCTACGAAACCCACCCGTTCCTGGAAATGGTCGACCCCGAGGCCGAAGACCCGTTTCGCCTCGCCACCTCGTATTTCCGCCAAGAACCTTTCGTGCTGGAAAAACCGATCGTCTACGTCGGCAAGGTCGAACAGCCGGCGGCGAAGTCCTACTGGTTCGTGCACAGCCTCGGCGCAATCTTCACCGCCGCCATCGAGGCCGGCCTGAACATCACGCACTTCAAGGAATACCCGCACTCGAACCGGGAAGACGTGTATGACCAGTACCAGAACCGCGAGGCGCAGATGCCGATGTGTTTTACGTTGGTAGTCATTAAAAGCTGAAGTTCTGGCGAACCGGTGTGTTGAGCTTACGAGCCCCTTCGCGAGCAAGCTCGCTCCCACAGTGTTTGCGGCGTACACAAATATGTAGTTCACCGAGAATTACTGTGGGAGCGAGCTTGCTCGCGAAAGCGATAGAGAGAACGCCGCAAATCTCAAAACTGGATCAAGCCTGCGCAGCCGCCGTCACCACCGGCCGTCCCGGTTTGCGCAGCGGGTCCAGGCGTGAGCCGGCGTAGCGGGTTTCGCGGAAGAACCGCCATTTGCCGAACAGGCAATAGACGTGGGTGACGCGGCCCTGTTCGTGGTAGCCCATGCGGATGTGCAGTTTCAGCGCCGGGATGTTGTGGGTTTCGCAGACATCCACCACTTTGTGGCAGCCCTGAGCGGCCATGGCCTCCCAGAGGGCGACCTGGACGTCCACTGACAGGCTGCTGCCGAAGTAGGCGCGGGTCATTTCGCCGCCGAATTCGAAGAACTCGCCGGGTTTGACCGGGAAGGTGCAGCCGTAATAGTGGCGGTCGTGGTAGTCGCGAATGCTGCCCCAGATGAACGCCACCGCATGGCCGTCGGCGTCCAGGTACATGTGCCCGGTGTGGCCCTCGTTGGCCAGTTCGGCCATGGTCTGCACGCGGTCACCGAAGTGTTTGGCGAACGCGCCGGCATTCTCGGCGGTGATGTCGACTTTGCGCAGGCCGTCGTAGGGGCGCAGCTTGTGCGGCGGTACCGGGCTGACCAGGTCGCGCTCCATCCACAACAGTTCCCAATGGAAGAACACGTAGCGTTTCCACAACGTGCCGAAGGTGCGGCTCAGGCCTTTTTGCTTGATACGTTCGCGCAGCTTTTGAATGACGCTCATGATGCCCTCCGTGGCCGAAGCCCGGGTGTTGTGGATGTCGCTTTTGTGGGTATAGATCAAGCCTTGCCAGTTCATGTCAAAGCGCCAGCTTTGAATTTATTGCAAGTTATGTAACCGTTCAGAGTGCCGCGGCACCGCGTAGGAAATCCCTGTTCAAGTCGGCATAGGAAACCCGTGGAACGCCCGCCAGCCGCTGCTCTAGCACAAGGCTCAGAGACTCTCCGGGTTGCAAATAGGCATCACCGAAGTCCGCCCCGAGCTGGTTTGGATGGGCGACTATTTCCAGCACACCGTCGGTCGGCGCGGGCGCGTTGCGCAGGTCCACCGGTGTGCAGACGTAATCCGCCGTAACCCCGGCCAGACCTTGCAACCGACGGTTGAGCAACCCCTTGAACACGCGTTTGGGCAGGCTGAGGTTTTGCCCCAGGTTGCGCGCCAGGCGCACCGGCACCCCTTGATGGGCGGCGAAGCGCGCGACGATCTCGCCGATCGGCCAGATGTTGTGCACGTGCTGATGTGAATCGAGGTGGCTGGGACGCACCCCGTGATCGACGCAGCGCTGCCACTGCGCCTGCAATTCTTCCTGCACCGCCTCGCGATCTTCCCGGCTCAGCCACAAGCTGTGGCGAGGCAGGTTGAGGTCGAACACGCCGTGGCTGTCGCAGAAAGTGCGACGTTCGAGAATCGCCCGGCTCAAGGGTCGGCCGTAGGTCAGATTGAAGTGCAGGCCGATCCGGCCTTCCAGCAGCGGCAGCCGGGCCAAGGCGCAGGCCGCTTCGAACGCCGGCATGTTGGCCATGGCGGTGGCGGAACTGATGACCCCGGCCTGGAATGCACCGAGAATCACCGCGTTTTCGTTCGGGCTCAGGCCGAAATCGTCAGCGTTGACTATGACTTGGCGAGGCATGTTTGCCCTCCTTGGTCGGGTTGATCACTGCTGTCGCAATGGCCGCCGCTTTGGCCGCCGCACGCTTCGCCCGCCATTGTTGCAACGCAGGCTTGAGCCGGTGCCAGACGCGCAGCCCCAGCCCGAGCAACAGACCGCTCGGGCGCCACGAATAGAAGCTCCAGCGCCAGTGTTCCAGTTGCCCGGTCATGCGTTCGTGCAGTTGATGGCTGGAGTTTTCCAGGCTGACCCGCGAGGCATCGATCCAGCGCCAATTGTCGTCCAGCCCCCAGCGTATCCATTCCTCCAGCAACACCCGGCCGCTGCCCAGATCGGCGTATTGCGGCAGGAAGGCGAGGTTGTAGTCGTAGAGCCGGCCCTGTTCGAACAGGCCGAGCCGATAGCTGATGCAACGTCCGTCCAACTCCAGCATCACCACGCGGACCCGATCCGAAGCGGCGAGGGCGGTGAAGGCGTTTTCCATGCAGCGGCGGCTGCGCTCGCTGGCAAAGATTCCGACGCCTTCGTCGCCTTTCCAACTGACCGCTTCGACTTCACTGATGGCCTGCAGCAACGGGCCCATGCTGGTCGCGTCAGGAATGATCCGCCGGACTTCGGCGCCGCACGCGGCAATCCGTTTGCGCGCCCGGCGCAGCTTATAGCGCGGGTCGCCCGAGACTTCCTGGCGATCGGCGTCGCTGATCAGGTGCACCGGCACCCGGCAGCTCAAGCGACGTTCGCCGGTGGAGCTGTGGGCCATCCATTCGGTGAGCAGGCTTTCGGCGCCGACCGGCTCGGCGATTTCGTTGAGTTGCAACAGGGCGTGGGGCACTCGCTGGCGAATCAGCCGCAAGGCCTGGCGCATGTCTTCGGCATTCAGCCGTGATAACAACGCCAGGCGATCGGCCAGCGGATAACCCAGGTGGTGCACCACCCGAAACGGCAAACCGAAAAACCGTTCATGGCTCGCCACCAGCGGCAGGCACAAGCGCAATTCGTCCGCTTCCCAGCCCAGCAATACATGCAGCCGCTCGTGCGCGTCGAGCGCCTGCTCTGCCGCACGCAGCCAGTCGAGGCTGTTGAACGGCGTGTGATCCGTCACCCGCAGGCGCAGCGCTTCATGAGCCGCCGTCGGGAAGTCAGGTGCGCACAACGAGGTGCGCCATTCGAATCGCGCCATAGGCTCAGGTCGCCGTTGCTGTGACAGGTGGACGGGAAGGTTTGCGCAGCGCGTCCAGACGCGATCCGCTGTAGCGGGTTTCGCGATAGAAGCGCCAGCGACCGAACAACTCATACACATTCATGATCCGGCCCTGTTCGGTATAGCCCATGCGCAGGTGCAGCTTGAGCGCCGGAATGTTGTGGAACTCGCAGACGTCCACAACCTTGTCGCAGCCCTGGGCGGCCATGGCTTTCCACAGTTGCAGTTGCAGGTCCACCGACAGTTCGGTGCCCCAATACGAGCGGGCCAGTTCGCCGCCGAACTCGAAGAATTCACCGGGTTTCACCGGGAACAGGCAGCCGTAATAGTGGCGGTCGAAATAGTCCCGGGCGGTGCCCCAGATGAAGGCCACCGCATGGCCCTGATCGTCCAGATGCATGTGCCCGGTGTGATGTTCCCGGGCCAGTTCAGCCATGGTGCCGACGCGGTCGCCGAAGTGGCGGGCGAAGGCGCTGACGTTGTCCGGGGTAATTTTCACCACCCGCAGCGGCGGGTAGGGCTTGAGGCTGTGGGGCGGCACCGGACTGACCAGATCGCGCTCCATCCACAGCAGTTCCTGATGAGAAAAGACGTAGTGCTTCCACACCTTGGCCATGGTGGCCCGCAGGCCTTTGCGTTTGATGTGATCGCTGACTTTTTGCAGAACATTCATGGTCGTTGCTCCTGATGGCGAGTCATCGCGCGGCCAGGGGCCAGCGCGGCCGGACATCAACAGGGCGGTCATGAGGCGCTCCAGCTCAGGGCAAACAGGGTCTGCCCGGGCAGCTCGAAGCGCACGCGACCGTCCTGACAGCGAAAAGGTGCGTCGCGACTGCGGTTGTCGGCGCCGAAATAACGCAGCGCGCCGTTGTTCAACGGGCATTTGGCACCCGCCAGATCGACACGCTGCAAACGCGTGCCTTTGTTCACGCCGAGCAGTCCGCGCTGATCGTCGCTAGACATCGCCAGCACATCGACTTCGAACGCATCGTTCTCCAGCCACAGCACGTTGTGCAGCCAGTGCTGCTGAATGAACTGCTGGGCCAGGCCCACCGGTTTCAATTCGAAGCGGTCATCGCCCAGCACCCGCAACATGCCTTTGGGGTATTGCGGCTCATCGGCGGCCTGGAACCAGTTGAGCAGGGTCAGCAAACCGTCCTGAGAGGCGTTGATCACCACCGAGGCCCACCACAGCGAGGTGAAATGGGTTTCCTGATCGTAGGGGCTCAGGCTTGAGCCGCTGGACAGATTGGTCTGGTCCAGCAACAAGGCTTTGCGTGGCTGACCCTTGGCGTCGAGGCCGACCAGATCCGCCGCCCGGCGCACGCTGTCGCGGTAGACGCGGGTGGCGAGCAGGTCGCGAATCATCCACTCGTGCCAGGCCAGCGCATCGACCTGATCGGCGGACTCACTCAGCAGGCGCCGCGCCCAGTCGATGCCACGCTTGTTCGCCGCGTTGTCAGCGAACGGCCCGTTGACCAATCGCGAACTGGCCGGCATCGCAATACGCACACCGGCCTGGGCATTGGCCGGATCGCTGCGCACTTGCCGGGCCATGCTGGTGAAGATCGAACGGTATTGCTCGTAACTCGAATAATTCAGGTTGGGCTCGTCGGCGAACCCGATGTAGTGGGTGCCTTTACCGCCCAGCGCACGGGTGCCGGCGAGCCAGGCGTCGAGGCCGCTGTTGCTTTGCACGTCGGCGCGCAGATCGGCCTGACGTTGGCTGCCGGCGAGCAAGGTGATGTCCTGACGAATGCCGAAACGATCCTGATAGACCTGGCGAAACGCATCTTCGAAGTGCGGATTTTTCGCCGTCACGTCGACAAAACTGTAGTAACTGGCGGCTGTCGGTTTCAGCGCATCGAGCAGCGGATGACTGGCCGGCGGCGGCATCACGTAGGGCAGGGCGATGCCCAGATCCGGGGTGCGGCCGAGGACTTTGTCGTGCAGGGTCAGGCGCGTCTGGCCGTCGTCTTCGCGCAGCGGTTTGAGCTGTTGCGGGGTCTGTGCAAACAGATTGGCCGTGCCATCGAGCCAGAACGCCGCTTTGCCACTGCCTTGCAGACGCAGGCGCCAGACCTGTTCGCGTTCGCTGACCGGCAACGCCACCTGATCGAACTGCCAATAGGCGCGATAGGGTTTGAGTGCCAATGACAGCTGTTGTCCATCGCCGATTCGCTGCGCTTGCAGGCCGCTGACACCGCCGTGGAACTTGCCCGCCAATATCGCGTGCTCACCCGCAGCGACCTTGAAATACAGTTCATCGCCGTTACGGGTTTGCGCACTGAAATGCACCTTGGCCGGGGCGAACAGCGCCACGGTGTTTTCGTCGTGTTCGACCCGGTATATGCGGAAGCTGTAGCCGGGGATTTCCAGCTGATAACTCGCGGCGCCCGGCGCCAATGGCCAGCTCTGACTGCCACGGGTTTCGCTGGCTTTTATGAAGCGGTCGCCCTGCAATTGGCCCCGGCCGTCGAGCAGGTAAATGTGCTCTTCGTTGGCCTGCGCCTGCCACGCCGGCGCCCAGCGCACGGTTACCGTATCGGGGCGATCGGCTTGCAGGTACAGGCTGCCGTCGCGAATGTCGCCCCAGCGCATCGACGCCGCGAAGGCGTCCAGTGACAGACCGAGACCGAGCAGCAGGGCCAGGCCTTTCATGCCGATTTTCGCTGTAAAAAGCGACGCTGCAACATCAGCCACATCGGCGTGAGGTCGTTAGGCAGAATGATCAGGGTTTGCCAGAACGCCACGCCGCTCAACCGGCAGTACAACACCAGCATCGCCACGGTCACCGCCAGATAGGCAATCGACGAAGCCGCCGCCGCGCCGACGATGCCGTAGGCCGGAATCAGCAAAAGATTCAGCGCAAGGTTGAGCAGCGCGCCAATCCCCATCATCAACGACACCGTGCCGGGGCGATTCTTGCCGATCAGGTCCAGGCGCAGGATGCTCGCGTAGCACAGGCCCAGCAGCCCCGGCAGCAACGCCAGCAGTGCCGGATACGCCGGTTGGTAGGCGACGCCGAACAGGGTGACGATCAGCCATTCGCCGATCACGGCCATGGTCAGGCAGGCGCCGAGCATCACCGTGGCGGTCAGGCGCAGGGCCAGCGGGGTGACCTTGTCCATGCCTTCGTCCTGTTGCAGCAGGCGTTTCATCAGCGGCGTGGTCACCGCTTCCGGGACGATCAGCAGCAACTCGGCGGCGGCGCTGGCCATCGCGTAATGCCCGAGGGCGGTGCTGCCGAGCAGGGCGCCGATGAACAGGTAATCGGAACGCAGGATCACCTGCTGGAACAGCAGATCGGGATGGCTGCGCGCACTGAAGCGCAGCAGTTCGTTCTGGCTGGCGCGGTCCCATTGCAACTGCAACGGCTGCGCGCGTTTGAGCCACAGCCAGCCGACCAGTACCACCAGACTGATGCCGGCCAGCCAACTGATCAGCGCCGCTTCAAGCGCCGCTTCTTTCCACATCCAGAACAGCGCGAGAAACAGCAGCAGCGGCGCCAACGATTCCACCAGGCGCAAGGCATTGAACGCGACCACCCCGCCGGACGCATTGTGCAAGGTCAGCAAGCCGCTTTTGAGTACGGTCAACGGCACCGCCAACAGCAACAGCCACGCCAGCAGACCGAGTTGCATGGTCACGTCCAGTTCACTGCCGAACTCGCGCACCAGCGCCACCACCAGCAAGGTCAACAAACCGGCGAGCAAGCAGCCGAACACCAGCACCTGAGCCAGCAGCAACCCCATCGGCCGTTGCTTGGCCGCCTGATAACCGACCGCCGAATTAAGACCGCCGCTGGTGGCCGCGCTGATCAGATCGGGCAGGGTGCTGAGCAGGGCGAACAGGCCCCGTTCGCTGGGGCCGAGGATCCGCGCCAGCAGCACATTCCTCAGCAGACGCAGGCTGATCATCGCCAGTTTGGTGCCCATGCTCAGCGCCAGGTGCTTGAGGTAATTGCCTCGACTCATGGCCGCGCCCCGCGATAGATCCGCCACGACAGCAGTTCCGGATTGCGCGCGGTGCGCTGGCTGACGCCGAAGCGCGGCAGGTTCAGCGGATCACTGTTGCCACGATAAATGCCGCTGCCGGTGCCGAGCGCGAACGGGTAATCGTGACTGGCAATCTGTTCGCGAACCCGTGCGTCGTTGTCACCGTTGGGGTAGCAATACACCGGCAATGGCCGGTTGCAGCCATTGAGCAGGGCATCGCGGCTGCGACTGATTTCTTCGCCTAGGCGCACATCGTCAAGGCCGGTGAGGATGGCGTGACTGGCGCCGTGGGGGCCGAAACGCACCAGGCCTGAAGCCTCCATCAAACGCACCTGATGCCAGTCCAGCGCCTGGGGTTGCGACTCTTGCGGGCACTGGTCGGTCAGGTGTTCGAGCATCATCGGGTCAAGTGCCTTAAGCCCTTGCAGGTAATGCAACAAAGTCAGACTGCGCCGATCCACGTCGATGTCGTCCAGCAGTACTGGCAACGGCTGGCCGATCGATCGCAGGCATTCGATCAGGTGCGTGCGGGCTTTTTCGCCATGGCTGCCCCACAGGGTTTCGCCGATGCTTTCCCACCAGAAACGCTGACGGCTGCCGATGAAATCGGTGGAGAGAAAAATGCTCGCCGGCACCTGATGTTTCTGCAGCAGCGCGAAGGCGTTGGCGGCGTTGTCGCGCCAGCCGTCGTCGAAGGTCAGCGCCACTTGCGGACGCTCGGTGCGCAAGGCGTTGGGCTGCAGGATCTCCATCAGCGGCACGCAATCGAAATGCCTGCGCAGCCACACCAGCAAATGTTCGAAGGCCTTGGGCCCGACGCACAGTTCGTTGCGGTGCGGCAGGTCGGCGGCGCGGTCGTTGGACAGCACCCGGTGCAACATCAGGATCACGCCGGCGCCGTGCAACTGGTTTCGTCCCACGGACGAGTTGAGATAGAGCCAGCCGCTGGTGCGTTTAATCAGTTGTTTGATCGCCATGGCGCTGTCCCTCTCAACGGTTTTGGTCAGGGTTCCACTGGGCATAACGCTGGCCGCGCAGGAACTGCCACAGGCCGATACTCATGCCCGCCAGTGTCACCAGCAGGAATGCCGCAAGGCGAAACGGTTTGGGCAAGCGGTGTTGCGAATCCAGCAGGCCGGCAATCGCGATGGCGTAGCCGACCAGTTGCGCGATCAGGCAGAGGCGATAGAAACCGTGCTCTTCCCACAGCCATAAATTGCTCAGAAGCAGTGGCAGCAACAGGATCGGCGCCAGGCGGCGGATCAACTTGTGGCTGATCAACGCAATCGAATACAGCCCATGCTTGAACGGATTGAGCAGTTCACTGCGTTGCGCCAGGCTTTGCAGGCCACCGACAGTAACCCGCTGGCGACGGCGAAACTGCTTGTCGGCTTCATCCACGCCGTGGTCGATCACTTGCGCTTCGGGCACGTAGACGATGCGTTTGAATTTCACCGGCGCGCAGGTGCTGATGAAGAAATCGTCGTTGACCTCCGCCGGTACGTTCTCGAACAGTTCGCGGCGCAGGGCGAGCAGGGCGCCGTCGGCGGAGACCATGCAACCGGTGCGATTCTCTACCCGGCGCAACCAGCCCTCGTAATGCCGGTACAGGCTGTCACCGACGCTCAAGCCGCCACCGGTAACCGGGATCACCATGTGCCCGGCGCAAGCGCCGACTTGCGGATCGCTCAGGGGCGCCAGCAGGTAGCCGAGGGTTTCCCGCGACCATTGGTTGTCGGCGTCGGTGAACACCAGAATGTCGCCCGTGGCCAGCGCTGTACCGGCATTCAGCGTGGCAGCCTTGCCCTGGCGGGGCAGGTCGAGCACGGTGATTCGCGGGTCGACGACTTTGTGCGCGCAGGCCACCGTGTCGTCGGTGGATCCGTCGCTGGCCAGAATGATTTGCAGGGAGGCCGGCTGATAGTCCTGCGACAGCAGCGAGCGCAGCTTGTGTTCGATGTGCCGCGCCTCGTTGTGGGCGGCGATGACGATGCTGATGTTCAGCGGCGGTGCCGGGCTGTGGCGCCACGCCGGGAACAGCGGAGCGAGCAGCGTCAGCAGCAGTGGATAGCCGACATAGGCGTACACCGGCAGCAGCAGGCACATCCAGAAAATGAATTCAGCCACGGGCAGGCCTCCTGGCGTTCCAATGACACAGACTGAGAATGAACGCGGCGCCCGCCAGGTGCAGGCGCATCCAGTGCAGGCCCCACAGTTGCAGGGTGAAACCGAGGTCATGTTGCCGGTGGCTCTGGCGCACGCTGAGTAACAGCCCCGGAAGCAGCGTCAGCATCACCATGACCGCGGCGTGATGGGGGAAACCGTCGAGCAGGGCGGATATCGCCAGAAAATCGAGAATCCAGACCAGGATCGACAGCATCGGAAACCGCAGCAGGCGCAGGCTGAAACCGTGGGTACGGAGCAATTGCAGATGACTGCCCTGACGCCACAGTTCCTTGCCCATCCATTCGCGCCAGTTCATTTCATAGCCCCAGTGCAGCGCGACGTTTTCATTGATCGACAGCAGCCGCGCGCCGTGTTCGTGCAGGCGCAGGGTGAATTCCTTGTCTTCGCCGGTGCGCAGGTTTTCATTGAAACCGCCGACCTTGTCGAACCAGCGCCGGCGCAGCAGCAGGTTGGCACTGGGCAGCCAGTCGACGACATGGCTGGTGTGCGTGGTCGGGCGCAAGGTACGGCGTTGCCACGCGGTGGCGTACCACGGCGCGGCGGCGGGCGTGTGCAGATCGAGACCGAAGACGTCGGCCTGGCCGCTGGCTTCGATGTCGAACAACGGCCGCAGCCAGTCTTCCGGCATCTCGATATCGGCGTCGATGAACGCCAGCCATTCCCCGGTGGCAATGGCCGTGCCGCGATTGCGCAACGCGCCGATCAGCAGTCCCGGCATCACCAGCACCTGGGCGCCGAACTGCCGGGCGATCTGCGGGCCGTCGTCGCTGGAGCCGTTGTCGACCACGATCAGCTCGCATTCGACATCGGCGGCGTGGGCGGCTTTCTGCGCGGCCAGCAGGGTGCGACCAATGTGCCGCGCCTCGTTGAACATCGGGATGACAATACTGATCCGGCTCATGCTTTGGCCTCCGTCATCGGCGCCTGCTCGGCTTTCAGGCGCAGGACGCTGGTCAGCGCAAGCATGATCCACAGGTATTTCTGGTTCGGCGCGCTGAGGAACATCAGGAACAGCGTCAGCGACAGGAAACTCACCCCGAGGTGGGTCATCAGATCCGCCTGTTGCCAGTTGCGCCGCTGCATCCATTCCTTGCGTGCCCGCATCAGGTTGTACAGGCCCAGCGCGAGCATGCCGACGAACATCAGACCGGCGGGAACCCCCAGTTCACTGAAGATTTCCAGGTAGGTGTTGTGCGCCCGACGGTACAGATCGCCGATCTTGCGGTTGGCGGAAAACGCCTTGGCATAGCCGGTGGTGGCGTAGTGCAGGGGGAAGGTGCCGGGGCCGGAACCGAGCAGCGGGTTCTCGCGCATCATCTGGCCGCCGACCACGATGTATGAGGCACGGCGACCGAGGGATTCATCGTTGTGCCCCTTGGCGCCGGCGCTCAACACGCTGAGGGACTGGATGCGCGCGATGTAACCGGCGGGCATCGCGTAGATCGCCAGCGGAATCACGATCGCCGCGCCGAGCATGGCAAAGCCCAGGTGACGGGGACGAATGCGCGTCAGTTGTGCGCGGTAGTGCCAGCAACCGATCACCAGACTCAAGGCCAGCACCACCAGCCCGGAGCGCGATTCGGTCTTGGTCATGCCGCCGAGCAGCAGCAGGCAGCAACCGCCCCAGAACAGCCGATGCAGCAAGTTCGGGCTGCGGATCACCAGCAGCAGCCCCAATGGAATGGCAAACGCAATCAGCAGGGCGAAGGCGTTGGGGTCTTCGAGCAGGCCGGCGGCGCGGCCCTGATCCTGGAATTTGGTGGAGAACATGGCCATGGCGCAGGTCATGCTGACGGCCAGGGTCACCAGCCGGGCGAACAGGTCAAGATTCAGCTCGCGGCCGATCAGCAGGGTGATGACAAACAGGATCAGGCCGACGCTGATTTCCCGCAGGTGGCCGAGCGACATGCCCATGTCATCGGTGTCGAGCAGGCTCAGAAAGTACAGGGTCATGAAGGCGATCAGAAAGCGCCAGATATTGCTGCGCAGACGATCCGAGGGAATCTGGTGCATCGCCAGTTGCAGCATCAGGATCACCGCCAGCGAAGCGCCGATCAGTTTGCTGCCGGACAGTGAGCTGTCCTTGAAGAAACCCTCGAACGGTACCAGGGCGGCAATGCCGAGCAGGCCCCAGGTCGGTTTGCGGTACAACACCGCGAACCCCACCAGACCGAGCACGGCGCCCGGCGCGAGATAGGGCCAGGGGCTGGCCAGCAGAGCGATGCAGACCAGGCCCAGCAGACTGACGATCGAGAGCGGGAAAATCATGCGCGTGCCTCCCGTGCCGTGCGGATGTACAGCTGCGACCAGCGTTCGGCCAGGGCCTTGAGGTCGTAGCGGTCCTGTTGCGTGCGTTTTGCGTTGTCGCGCAGTTGCCGCGCCAGGCCTGGCTCGGACAGCAACGTGTCGAGCTGGCGGGCGAGGGCGGCGCTATCGGTCGGGGCAGCGAGCAAACCGTTGTGGCGGTTCTCCAGCACGTCGGGAATTCCGCCGACGCCGAATGCCACCACCGGCACCCCGGCCTGCATCGCTTCCAGCAGAATCATCGGCGTGCCTTCGGTGCGCGAGCTGATCACCAGCGCATCGAGTTGCTGCCACCAATGCCGCATGTCGGTCTGATAACCCGGCAAGCGGATGCGCTGTTGCAACCCGGCGGCGTCGATTCGCGCCTGCAAGTCTTCGCGTTCCGGGCCGTCGCCGAGCATCACCGCATCGAGTTGCGGGTGTTGGTGACACAGCGGAATCAGCGCGTCGAGAAACAGATCCGGGCCTTTTTCACTGCTCAGACGCCCGACGTAACCGGCGAGCCAGCGTTGCCGGGGCGCTTCGGAAAGCAACGCGGCGGCTGCCGGCAGACCGTTAGGAATCACCTGCAACTTCTCCGCGCGCACGCTGGCCTGACGGTGCAACTGCGCGATGCTTTCGGCGACGCACACCACCCGATCCACCGACGCCGTGCGGCACAGTTGCAGGCTCAGCCAGGTGTAGAACTTTTGCTTGCGGCTGCGCGGGGTGAAGCCGTGTTGAGTGATCACCAGTGGCAGGCGCAACAGCGTGGCGCCGACCCAGCCGAACAACAGGCCTTTGAAATTGTGAGTGTTGATCAACGGACGTTCACCGCGCCGCTGACGCAAGTGCCGCAGCAGGGCAGCGAGCCCTGCGCAGCCTTGTGCATCGACGCCGGCTTCGCGAAAGCGCGCGATCAGTTCCGGCGGCGCATCGAGGAACAGCACCTGGTGCTGCCCCGGCGTCGCCAGGCAATGATCGAGCAACATCCGCTCGGCCCCGTAGAACCCGCCGCTGCTGAGCAAATGCACGATCGGCAGGGCGGCGTTCGGGTGGCGGGCGTGTTCAATTGCGCACCCAGTGCACGAAGCTTGGCACGGTCCAGTTCTTGTGCGGATTGCTCGGCTGCGCGTTCTGGTCGTTGATCACCAGCAGCACCGGCAGGCCCAGTTCGTGGCTGATTTGCGCCGGGTGTTTGAAGCGGTGGTCGAAGAACTCACGCACGTAGACCAGTGCAATCGCCAGCAACAGGCCGGTGAACAAACCGAACGGAATGATCAGCATCGGTTTGGGAAACGCTGCTTCGGTCGGCTCGAACGGTGGGCTCAACACCCGGGCGTTGGACAAGTCGTCGCTCAGCGAGCGGGTGGTGCTGCTTTCGGCAAAGCGCTGGGCGTAGGTCGAGAACGCGGCGTGCAGGGCATCGATTTCAGTGTCCATCTGCCGCAGCTTGCTCTGGGTCTGCTGCAACTCATGGATACGCGCCTTGAAGTCGGCGATGCGCGCGGTTTTCTGATCGATCACTTGCTGGACCACCGCCAGGTCGTTGGTGCGTTCCTGGATGCGGTTACTCACCACTTTGAGGAACTGCTGACGGGTGCGGGCAATCTGTTCGCGGGTCAGCAGCATCGGTTCGCTGCCGGGCTGGAACACCGCCAGATCGTTCATGTAGCGGCTGACCTGGGTGGTCAATTGCTCGCCCATCTGTTTGATTTCCCGGTCCTCGAACGCCACGTTGTCGACGGTGGTGGTGAAGGTGTAGGGGAAGGTGTAGTCGTTGAGTTTGCTGTTGCTGGCGGCGGCCAGCGCGGTCTTCAGGTACTCGAGCCAGCGCTGGCTCTGCAGCAGGCGGTCGCGGTACAGGTTCAGCGCCTGCTCCTCGGTGTTGATCGCGTTGAGGCGGAAGGTGATTTCCTCCTTCGGATCCGACGCGCCGACACTTTCCAGCAGCGCCTGGCGATTGCCCTCCAGACCATCGAGGCGCACCTGATACAGATGCTTCTTGGTTTCGTAGAAGGACTGCGGCAGATCGATCGATTGCAGCGCCTGACGGCTCACCAGGTAGTTCTGCAACAGGGCAGCGACGAAAGTCGTGCCTTGATGCGGGTCGGGGAAGCTGTAGATGATCGAGATCACGTTGGAGCCGGGCAGGGTCTCGATTTTCAGGCTGTCGATGGCTTGCTGGGTCAGCGCATCGAGCGCGGTGTCGCGCACCGGATCGGTTTCAAGCCCGAGGGTGTTGCGCACCGGGTTGATCACGTACTGGCGCAACGGCGAGCTGATGAAGCGCTTGAACGGTTCGCCCACCAATTTGCTGAACAGGCCCGGCGACGGAGTGTATTCGCCCTTGTCGCGCAGCTCGCTGATGGTCTGACGGATCAGCGCCGGCGAGCGCAGGATATTGCTCTCGGTTTCCATGTCCGCCAGCGACGGCGGGATGAAGGTGGCGTTGTCCACCGTCAGCGACGTGGTGGCGTCGCCCTGGGAGAGTTTTTTTGACTGCACGATCACCTGGGCGGTGATATCGAAGCTCTGTTTGAGCAGCAGCGGCAGCACCAGGGCGATCACTGCAAAGATCAGGAAGACGCGCTTCACCAGTTGCTTGTTGGCGAAGAAGATCCTGAAGAACTCATGCAGGTAGTTTTCCTTTGGATTCATGGTCGGTCACCTGAGAGTCAGTTGTTGTTGCTGTCTTTGTTGTCGACGCGGTAGCCGAAGCTGAAGCCCACGCCCTGGAACAGCACCACGTCGGCCAGTTGCCGGGCGAGTTCGCCGGCGCTGGCCAGTTTGGTTTTCGGCACGTACAGCATGTCGTCCGGTTGCAGGTAGGCGATTTGCGGCGCCTCGCCCGACAACGCTTTCTCGACGTCATAACGCACGGCCTGCACCTGATTGCCGTTGCGCCGCATGATCACCACCGAATCGAGCCGCGCCTTGACGTTGGTGCCGCGCGCCAGGGTCAGCGCCTCAAGCACCGACACTGGCCGGCGGATCGGGTAGGAGCCCGGCTGACCGACTTCGCCCAGCACGTAGATCTCGTTGCCGGCGGTGGACTTGAGCAGCACGTCCACGGTCATCCGGCCCGGCAGTTGCGCGTACTTCTTGTTGAGGAAGGTTTCGAGCTGGTTGACGGTCATGCCTTGCAGCGGCACCGCGCCGATTTCCGGGAAGCTCGCGTAACCGTCGGTGCCGACGGTGATCTCGCGGCTCATGCCGGTGGCCGGGTGGTTGAGGGCGTTTTTCAGATTCTGCTCGTTGGTCAGCGGGCTGATGATCTGCACCGTCAACTGATTGCGGTTGGGCTGGAACAGCTGTTTGCGTTGGTAGGCGCGCTGGATTTCCTGGCGCGCTTCGTCGCTGGTCAGCCCGGCGATTTTCACCGAAGTGTTGGCGCCCGGCAGTTCGATGGTGCCGTCCGGCAGCACCAACTGGTTGCCGTTGAGCTGACTGGCGGCGGTGAAGTTCAGGCCGATCTGGTCACCCGACTGCACGCGGTAGGCGTCCGAGCCGCTGGTGCTGATGTGGAAGATCACGTCCAGCACGTCTTGCGGGCGCAGGGTCTGTTCGACCTTGGGCATGTCGGTGGCCTGGGCGTTGGCCGGGGTGGCGGTGAGAATATTCACCGGCATGTTCTGGGTTTCGGAAGTGCTTGAGCAACCTGCAAGCGGCAGCATCAGCAGAACCAGTATCTTGGCGTTCATGGCGTCATCCCTCGCGGTTGCTTACAGGTTTTTGTACAGCCATTTGGGCATGTAGTACTTGCGCCGGTTGAACACGCTGCCGACCACTTTCGCCCCGGCCTGGGTCAACCGCTGCACCGCCGCTTGCGCGACTTCCCAGCGGGTGTCTTCGGCCCGTACCACGAACACCACGCCGTCGACCTGGGTGCTGATGACCAGCGTGTCGGCAGCCGAATACACCGCGTCGCCGTCGATCACCACAAAGCGGTACTGGCTGCCCAGTTGATCGAGCAACGGGCTCAGGCGCTCGGCGGTCAGGTGTTCCATGGTGCGGATCGGCCGGCCGTTGGGCAGCACGTGGAACGGCAGACTCGACACCTGCACCACGCAGTCCTGCAACAGCGGCGGATTATCCGGATTGAACAGCAGGTCACGCAGGCCGCGCTCCTTGCTCAGGTTCAGTTGCTGGGTCAGGTTGCTCACCGACTGGCTGGCGTCGACGTACAGCACCTGGCCGCTGCTCATTTGCGCCAGTTGACTGGCCAGTGCCAGCGCGCTGGTGGTGGTGCCGGCGCCGGGGTTGGCGGCGGTCAGGAACAGGATCCGCAGATCCAGGTCCAGCACGGTCGAAGTCAGGTTCGACTCGCTGGGGCTGGCAATGCTCAGGCTTTTGTTGGTTGAACCGTCCATTAGCTTGCTCCGTGGCCGCTGAATACTTTGAAGGGGGTTTTCAACAGAATCTTCAGATCAAGCAAAAGGCTCTGCTCGGCGATATAGCTGAGGTCCAACTCAACGCGCTGGTCGAAGTCGATGTTGCTGCGTCCGGAGATCTGCCACAGGCCGGTCATGCCGGGGTAGATCGCCAGACGAGCGAGGTGACTGTCCTTGTAGCGGTAGGCGTTGAACGAGGTCGGGCGAGGGCCGACCAGGCGCATGTCGCCGGTCACTACATTGATCAGGTTGGGCAATTCATCGAGGCTGGTACGCCGCAGGAAACCGCCGATCCCGGTGATGCGCGGGTCCTTGTCGATCTTGAAATCGATGGCGTCGGCACCGTGCTTGTTCAGATGGCGCAGCGACTCCTTGAGCTCTTCGGCGTTGGCGACCATGGTCCGGAACTTGTACATGCCGAACTTGCGGCCGCGGTAGCCGGTGCGTTTCTGCACGAACATCACCGGGCCTTTGCTGGTGAACTTGATGGCCAGCGCCAGACCGATCAGCAGCGGCGAAATCAGCAGCAGAATCATCAGTGCGCCGAGGCAGGCCACCACCCGGTTGGTGCGCGACAGTTGCCACGGCCGGCCACCTTCGCGACCGGTCACCCAGCCCTGGCCCTGACGATGGATCGCCGCGTCGAGGCGCATTCGCTGTTCCGGATCCATGCGTTTGTCACGCACCAGATGTTGGATCGGTACACCTTTTTCATGTCCAGTCATGGAGTCCTCCGCTGATGGTCAGCCGCGTGCGGCGCGTGGGCGATAGGCAGTGGGGTAGTAATCGCGGAACCAGGCGATGAACCGCCCCAGTCCCTCATCCAGCTCGATCCGGGGCTGAAACCCGGTGGCCTGGGCCAGATCGCCGGCCTCGGCGCAGGTGTTGAGCACGTCGCCCGGTTGCAGCGGCAGCAGCTCGACCACGGCTTTCTGGCCGAGGTGCTTTTCCAGCAGGGCGAGGTAGGTCTTCAGCTCGACCGGGTGCTGGCCGCCGATGTTGAACAGGCGCCACGGGGCCATGCTGCTGGCCGGGTCGGGCTGTTCGCGGTTCCACTCGGGATTGGCCCGGGGCGCGCGCTCGATCAGGCGTGCGATGCTTTCGATGATGTCGTCGATGTAGGTGAAATCACGCTGATGCTCGCCGTAGTTGAACAGCTTCAGCGGCGAGCCTTCACTGATTGCCCTGGCGAACTGGATCGGCGACATGTCCGGCCGGCCCCAGGGCCCGTACACCGTGAAAAACCGCAGCCCGGTGCAGGCGATGCCGAACAGATGGCTGTAACTGTGGGCCATCAATTCATTGGCTTTCTTGGTCGCGGCGTACAGCGACAGCGGGTGATTGACGCCGTCCTGTACCGAGTAAGGCGTGTGCTGGTTGGCGCCGTATACCGAACTGGACGAGGCGTAGATCAGGTGCTCGACCGGGTGCCGGCGGCAGCACTCCAGGATGTTCAGGAAACCGTCGAGGTTGCTGTCCAGATAGGCCCGTGGATTTTCCAGCGAATAACGCACCCCGGCCTGCGCCGCGAGGTGGACCACGACTTGCGGCCGTTCGCTTGCGAACAACGCTTGCAGAGCCGACGCGTCCGCCAGATCGATCATGGCGAGCTGAAAGTCGCCGATCTGCTCGCGCACCCAATCCACCCGATCGTGCTTGAGCTGCGGATCGTAGTAGCCGTTGAAATTGTCCAGGCCGATCACCTGATGGCCGTCGCGCACCAGCCGCAGTACGCAATGAGCACCAATGAACCCGGCCGCACCGGTGACGAGGATTTTCATGGCCGCAACCCGTCAGGCGCGATGTGGCGCAGACCGATGCCGCTGTAGTGCAGGCCGGCGGCTGCGACTTGTTCCGGGTTGTAGAGGTTGCGCCCATCGATGATGACTTTCGAGCGCAGCTTGCTGGCCAGCAGCTCGAAATCCACCACGCGGAAATTCTTCCACTCGGTGCAGATCACCAGTGCGTCGGCGTCTTCCAGGGTGTCGTCGCGGGTGGCGCACAGGTGCAGGTCATTGCGGTAACCGTAAATGCGCCGGCATTCGGACATCGCTTCCGGATCGTAGGCCTGCACGCTGGCGCCTTCGGCCCACAGCGCATCCATCAGATAACGGCTGGGGGCTTCGCGCATGTCATCGGTGTTCGGCTTGAACGCCAAACCCCAGATCGCGATCGACTTGCCGGCCAGGCCTTGAGGGAATTGCGCCTTGAGCTTGCTGAACAGGATGTGCCGCTGGCTGTCGTTGACGTCGGTGACGCTGCGCAGCAGTTTGAGCGGCATGCCGTTGTGTTCGGCGGTGTGCAGCAGGGCGCGCAGGTCCTTGGGAAAGCACGAACCGCCAAAACCGCAGCCGGGGTAGATGAAGTGATAGCCGATGCGCGGGTCGGAACCGATGCCCTTGCGCACCGCTTCGATATCGGCGCCGAGCAGTTCGGTGAGGTTGGCCAGCTCGTTCATGAAGCTGATGCGGGTGGCGAGCATCGCGTTGGCCGCGTACTTGGTCAGCTCGGCGCTGCGGTTGTCCATGAACATCAGTTTTTCGTGGTTACGGCAGAACGGCGCGTACAGCTCGCTCATTTGCTCGCGGGCCAAATCGTCGCGGGTGCCGACGATGATCCGGTCCGGACGCATGCAGTCGGCGAGGGCACTGCCTTCCTTGAGAAATTCGGGGTTGGACACCACTCGCACCGCCAGAGCGCTTTTGCCGCGCCGTTGCAGTTCTTCTTCAGCGGTGTGCAGCACCTGATCCGCCGTGCCGACCGGCACCGTGGATTTGATGATCAGCGTGCGATCGTCCTCCATGAAGCTTGCGATCTGCCGTGCCACGTTGAGCACGTGGCTGAGGTCGGCGGAACCGTCTTCGTCGGCTGGCGTGCCCACGGCGATGAAGATCAGTCCGGCATGTTCCACCGCATCGCTGGCCTGGGTGCTGAATAACAAACGCCCGGCCTTGATGTTTTCTTCCAAAGTTGCCGAGAGACCCGGTTCGCTAATAGGCGGTACTGCCTGTTGCAGTTGTTTAATTTTGTTCGGGTCAATATCGACGCACAATACGCGATGTCCGACATCGGCAAGTGCGGCTGCTTGTATCAGGCCAACATAGCCCGTACCAAATACGCTCACGTCCATATTGGCGTGCCTCGTAAGACGGTGATGGAAGATCGAAATTGAACTGTCAAAAGGGGTATAGCGCAGCGTGGGAAAAGCGTGTCAGCAAAATGACATGTTGCAGGTGTATAACACCCCCAAATTTGGGGACGAATGGCCATCAAGTGCTTGCTGTAGATGGATTTGTCCCGTCCTTGACATGTTTTTCACAATTCGAAGAAAACGATAAACGGTCGTAGACCGCGAAATTCAAGGGTTTTAACGACTTGGGTGTGTCAGATTTGAGTCAACAGTTTTTTGACGCTTTTTGATTATGTCCGACATTTCTTGCGCTTTGATGGCCCGGTGCTAGTGTCAGATTTTGACCGACAATCCCTTGACAATGCTTCGTCGGACGCGCCCGGAATTGCCATGTTTCGATATCTGAAAGAACTGCTTTTAATTATTTATCTGCTGCTTTATTTCGAATATTACCTTGACCGCTTAAATGCGATGGGTATGGGGTTGGCAGTACTTCTTTTTGGCGCGATGTTTTTGACGCTAACGTTTTCGTTATTACTAACGGCCTATATACGTCAGACTTTCATCCGGCATTTGTTCGCATTGACAATGTTTGTTTCGGCGGTGTTCTTCGATGTGTATACAAGGGTGACCGCCGATTACCTGACCTACAGCAGTTTCGTTTCGCTGGTGTACTCCGGCGGCTTCATCCAGGAAGCGGCGTATCAGTACCGGGGGGCGATCATCCACGGGCTGCTCAACGGGTTGTTGCTGTTGTTCGGGATCGGCCTCAAGCCACGGCACGCGATTGCGGTACCCAATGCCCTGCGGATCGCTGCGCCGGTGTGCGGTGTGTTGCTGCTCAGCGCCGTGTTGTTCGTGCGGGCCGGCGAGGGCGCGCGCGGATTGCCGATCATGTATACGCCGCTGGCCTATCTGAACCTGTTCGGCTACGAAGCGCTGCACAACACCGTCGGCCCGCGTGAGCCGGTGACCCTGGCACGCAATGGCCCGGCGGTCGGTCATGACATCGTGCTGATCATCGACGAAAGCATTTCCGGCAATTACCTGGACATCAATGCGCCGTTCGGTGTGCACAGCAACCTCAAGCAGGCCCGTCCGGGCGTCGAAATCTTTAATTACGGTTACGCGGCGTCCATCGCCAATTGCAGCGCCGACACCAACATCACCTTGCGCTACGGCGGCACCCGCGCCGACTACATGCGCATCAACAGCACACTGCCGTCGATCTGGCAGTACGCCAAAAAGGCCGGTATGCGCACGGTCTACATCGACGCGCAGCGCACCGGCGGCAACCTGCAGAATCTGATGAACGACGCCGAGAAAAAGGACATCGACGAATTCGTGCAATTTGACCAGACCAGCGTGCGCGACCGCGACATGGCCGCCGCGGCCAAGCTGATCGAACTGCTTAACGACGACAAGCCGGAGCTGGTGCTGATCAACAAGGTCGGCGCGCATTTCCCGGTGCACGACAAATACCCCGACGCCTTTATGGCCTACCGCCCGACCTTGCCTCGCGGGCAGTTCACGGAAGTCGCCGATACCGGCGAACGCACCGGTTTCAACGGCCAGCCGGATGACTGGGTGCTGTATCGCAACGCCTACAAGAACACCGTGCTGTGGAATGTCGGCGAGTTCTTCTCGCGGGTATTTGCCCAGGCCAATCTGCACAACGCGCTGCTGATCTACACCTCCGACCACGGCCAGGATTTGCACGAGCGGGGGAATCCGGGACTCAACACCCACTGCGGCGGCGATCCGGTGGAAGAAGAAGGGCTGGTGCCACTGGTGGTGATCCAGGGCGATCAGTTACAGACGCTCGACTGGTCGGCGCAACTGGCGGCGAACAAGGACCGTTCCAGTCACTACAACATCTTCCCGACCCTGCTGCAGTTGATGGGCTACGACCTGCCGGGAATCGAAGCGGTGTACGGCAAACCGCTGAGCGTGGCGACGGCGGATGAATTCACCTTCAACTACCGCTTCAACGCGCGGCTGGGGGCCAAACCCGAGTGGAAACACATCGACCTGAGCAGCATCGTGACGCCGGGTGAGGCGCCGACGAGTGTGGCGGTGGGTCAGTGATTTATGGGTTGTCCAGGCTGGCCTCATCGCGAGCAAGCTCGCTCCCACATTTGGAATGCAGTTTCCTGTGGAAGCGAGCTTGCTCGCGATGAGGGCGGATCAGACAAAGCAGAGTTCAGATCCATTCCTTGTATCCGCTATCCTTGGCCGACACGGATCGATCGGATGGCGGCATGCTCCAGGTTCAAAACGTCTTCAAAAGCTACCTCACCCCGCAAGGCCCGCTGCCGGTGCTGCAAGGCATCGACCTGACGCTCAAGCCCGGCAGCAGCCTGGCGCTGATGGGCGAGTCGGGCAGCGGCAAGAGCACGCTGCTGCACCTGATCGCCGGGCTCGACAAGGTCGACAGCGGCAGCATCAGCAGCGGCGAGCACCGTCTGGACCGGATGAACGAGGCGCAACTGGCCAACTGGCGGCGCACCGAAATCGGTCTGGTGTTCCAGCAGTTCAACCTGATCGGCAGTCTGCGGATCGAGGACAACCTGGCGTTTCAGGCGCGGCTCGCCGGTCGACATGACCCGAACTGGCAGCATCATCTGGTGCAACGCCTGGGGCTGGGCGAATTGCTCAAGCGCTATCCCGAACAACTCTCCGGCGGCCAGCAACAGCGGGTCGCGCTCGGTCGGGCACTGGCCGCACAACCGAAACTGCTACTGGCCGACGAGCCCACCGGCAGCCTCGACGAAAACACCAGCGATGAAGTGCTGCGGCTGTTGCTGGAATTACTCGACGACACACCGACCACGCTGCTGATGGTCACCCACAGTCAGCGCGTGGCAGCGCGGCTGGCGGAGCGGGTGGTGTTGTCCAGCGGTCGATTGACGTGAAGGTTTTCCGCCACGCGCTGACGGCGCTGCTCAGTCACTGGCGGCGCCATCCGGTGCAGTTTTTCAGCGTGCTGACCGGGTTGTGGCTGGCCACCAGCCTGTTGACCGGAGTCGAAGCGCTCAACAGTCAGGCGCGGGACAGTTACGCCCGGGCCAGCCAGTTGATCGGCGGCGAACCCCAGGCCAGCCTCAGCACGCCGAACGGCGCGACCTTCCCGCAACAATGGTTCGTTGACCTGCGGCGTCAGGGCTGGCCGGTGTCGCCGGTGCTGCAAGGTCGCCTGACGCTCAAGAATCACGAAAACCAGCGTCTGCAATTGATGGGCATCGAGCCCGTGTCCTTGCCCGGTGACAGCGCGGTGGCCGGGCAGGCGATGCCGATCGAGCGGATTGTCGAGTTCTTCAGCCCGCCGGGCAGCACCTGGATTTCTCCCGAAACCTTGCGGGCGCTGAACCTCGCCGACGGCGCGACGCCAACCACTGAATCCGGGCAGACGTTGCCGCCGCTGCGAGCGCAAACCGACATGGCCCCCGGCGTGCTGTTGGTGGACATCGGCGTCGCTCAGCGCGTGCTCGAACAACCCGATCAGCTGTCACGTCTGCTGCTGCCGAAGGATTTTCACGCCGAGGTGCCGGCCGCGTTCAACAGCCAGTTACAGCTCAAGAGCAGCGGCGAGGAAAACAATCTGGCGCGACTGACCGAGAGCTTCCACCTCAACCTCGATGCCCTCGGGTTTCTCTCGTTCATTGTCGGTTTGTTCATTGTTCACGCGGCTATCGGTCTGGCGCTGGAACAGCGCCGGGGATTGCTGCGCACCTTGAGAGCCTGCGGTGTCAGCGCGCGGATGCTGATCGCTTGCCTGATCGTCGAGCTCGGCGCGTTGGCGTTGATCGGCGGGTTGTTCGGCGTGGTCAGCGGTTACTGGCTGGCGAGCGTGCTGTTGCCGGACGTCGCGGCCAGCCTGCGCGGTCTCTACGGCGCGGAAGTGGCGGGGCAGTTGCGTCTGAGTCCATGGTGGTGGTTCAGCGGCATCGGTTTGAGCCTGCTCGGCGCGTTGCTGGCCGGGGCCAACAGTTTGCTGCGGGCGGCGCGTCTGCCGTTGCTGGCGGTGGCGGATCCGCAGGCCTGGCATCAACAACATGCGCGCTGGTTGCGACGTCAGGGCTGGGTGGCCGGCGTATGTGCGGCGATTGCGTTGGCCGCGCTGGTGTGGGGCAACAGTCTCGCCAGCGGTTTTGTGTTGATGGCGGGATTGTTGCTCGGCGCCGCGCTGGCGCTGCCAGTGTTGCTCAGTGCGTTGCTCAACGGGTTGCTCGGGCGCAGCCGCTCGGTGCTCGGTCAGTGGTTTCTCGCCGATTGCCGCCAGCAATTGCCGGCGCTGAGTCTGGCGTTGATGGCGCTGCTGCTGGCAATGGCGGCGAACATCGGCGCCGGCAGCATGACCGCCGGTTTCCGCCAGACCTTCGACGATTGGCTCGAACAACGGCTCACCGCCGAGCTTTATCTGAACCCGAGCAACCCGGCTCAGGCGCGGGAGCTGTACACCTGGCTCAAACAGCAATCGAGCGTCACCGCGATCATGCCCAACTGGCAGGTCTCTGTGACGCTGCAAGGCTGGCCGGCGGACGTCTTCGGGATCATCGATCATCCGCACTATCGTCAGCACTGGCCGTTGCTCGAAGCGCGGGGCGATGACCCGTGGGCGGCGCTGGCCAAGGACGATGCAGTGATGCTCAGTGAACAACTGGCGCGTCGCTTGAAAGTGAGGCCGGGCGATCACCTGACGATTCCCACGCCGGGCGGGTCGTGGTCGCCACGCATCGTCGGCATCTACGCCGACTACGGCAACCCCAAGGGCCATGTGCTGGTCAACAGCAATCATCTTTTGCGCGGCTGGCCGCAACTGACGCCGAACCGTTTCAACCTGCGCATCGACCCGCCGAATATCCCGGCGCTGCTCAGTGCCTTGCAGGCGCGCTTTCAGCTTGATGACAGCCGCATCGTCGATCAGGCTCGGCTCAAAGGCTGGTCGGTGCAAGTCTTCGAACGCACCTTTGCCGCGACCGCCGCCTTGAATAGCCTGACGCTGGCCGTCGCCGGTGTGGCGCTGTTCATCAGCCTGCTGACCCAGAGCCAAAGCCGCCTCGGCCAGCTCGCGCCGTTGTGGGCCCTGGGCGTGACGCGACGCCAGTTGATGCTGCTCAACCTTGGGCAAACGTGGCTGCTGGCGCTGTTGACGCTGGTGCTGGCCTTGCCGTTGGGCATCGGTCTGGCGTGGTGTCTGGACGCGGTCATCAATGTGCAGGCCTTTGGCTGGCGTCTGCCGCTGCGGGTGTTTCCATTGCAGTTGCTGCAACTGATGGGGCTGGCGCTGCTGGCGACGTTGCTGGCCTCGGCGTGGCCGCTGTATTCGCTGTACCGCACGCAACCGGCGGACTTGTTGAGGACGTTTGCCCATGAGGACTAGGTTTGCGGTGGTGTTTCTGGCGGTTTTTCTGGCGTCGTTGCTCAGTGGTTGCGACAACCCCGCACCGGAACAGAAGGGCTTCGCCGGGATGGGCGCCCAGGCGCAGGCCTTCACGCCGGTGGTGCCGGGGCGAGTGTTCAGCTTTCCGGCGGATCACGGCGCCCATGACGGTTTCCGTATCGAATGGTGGTATGTGACGGCCAATCTCAAGGATGCGCAGGGCAACGATTTCGGCGTGCAGTGGACGTTGTTTCGCAGCGCTCTGAACGCCTCGCCGCAGCAGCCGGGCTGGGCCAACCAGACGATCTGGCTCGGGCACGCGGCGGTGACCTCAGCCAGCGTCCACCACGCTGCCGAGCGTTACGCCCGTGGCGGCGTCGGGCAGGCCGGGGTGCATGCAGTGCCGTTCGAGGCGTGGATCGATGACTGGCGTTTCGTCAGTCAGGCAAGCGATCCGCTGGCCGACCTGCAACTCAGCGCTCGGGATAAAAACTTCAGCTACCAACTGCGCCTGACTTCCAGCCGTCCGCTGGTGCTGCAGGGTGACAAGGGTTTCAGCCAGAAATCCGAACAGGGGCAGGCGTCGTATTACTACAGCCAGCCGTTTTTCCAGGCCAGCGGTACCCTGCAGATCGACGGTCAGACCTACACCGTCAACGGCCCGGCCTGGCTTGATCGCGAGTGGAGCAGCCAGCCGCTGACCGCCAACCAGACCGGGTGGGACTGGTTCTCCCTGCATCTGGACAGCGGCGAACACGTCATGCTCTACCGCATGCGTCAGAAGGAAGGTGCGCCTTATCTCACCGGTACGTGGATTGCTGCCGATGGCCAGACTGAAACGCTGCAGGCCGGGCAGATCAAGCTGACCCCGCAGGACACTGCGAAGGTAGCCGGACGTTCGATGCCGGTGCGCTGGTCGATCGGCATTCCGGAAAAAGATCTGCAGATCACCCTCGATGCAATCAATCCCGATGCCTGGATGAACCTGCGCATTCCGTATTGGGAAGGGCCGGTGCGCCTGAGCGGCAACCGGGGCGGGCAGGGCTATCTGGAGATGACCGGGTACTGATTCCGCGCTCCGGGCCGGAGAAGAAATCGATTGGAACTCTCTCCAGAATGCCGCCTCTACCGAGGAACATGGCCGAGGATCCGATCCATGAGCGAGGAACTGAAACCGCCAGACCTGACGACCTGGCAGCAAATGTTTGACGATCAGACGTACTGGCAACAATCCCCCGATGCCCATTACTTTGATTTGCAGCGCATCGCTGACGATCTGTTGGGGCAGGGTGCGATCGATCTTGAGCAGTGGCAGCTGCTCAAAGCCAAGGCCGATGACCTGCACAAGGACTCGCCCGCGGTGAACGTCGCGCGGCAACTTGATGACCCCGAAGCCTGAGGAGGCCTGGCATGAATACTGTCCTTGATAGCGAGCACCCCGACGAACCTCGTCCGCCGGGTGAAACCGAACGCGACAATGATGCACTGCGTCCCACCGATCCCAAACAGCGGCAGCGTTCCGGGAAAGGCACCGCCAGTGGCGAGTCCACGGCGCAGGACACCGCGCAGCGATCGCGGAACAAACCCTGATGCGCATCTATGCTCAGTGGCACTCCAATCGCTGAATACGTTGGCGATGGGGGCTGCCATCCATCACAGGGAATGTACCGCTTATGAAGCTCCAAGCACTGACGCACGCCATTGCACTTGCAACTGTTCTGTCTGCTTCCACGGCGTTCGCTGCCGATATTCCATTGTCGGCGACTGTCGAAAAGGATCAGGTCACCACCAAGGTGCTCGCAGTTGATCCGGCCAATCATCAGGTTGTCCTTGAAGGCGAAGAAGGTCGCCAGGTGCACATTCAGCTCAGCGACAAGGCGAAAAATCTGGGAAATCTGAAGGTGGGTGATCTGGTCAAGATCGAGGTTCAACATTCGATCGCCGCTTTCCTGGACACCGATGTGGATAAAGGTCTGCCTGGCTCCACTGAGCGCACAGGTGAACTGCGCAACGCCGTGGGCAGCAGCAATCCCGGTGGCGAGGCCTTCCGCCAGATTCAGGTGCAATTGAAAATCACCAAAATTGATTTGGCGACAAACCGGGTCACTCTGGAAAACCCGTCGGGCCAGTCCAAAACCCTCAACGTCGAAAAGCCTGAGATTCAGGCCAAACTGAAAAACCTGAAAGTGGGGCAGAGCGTCATCGTCACTTACACCGATGTATTAAAAGTGACCAGTCAGCATGAAAGTTGAGTATTGACTCTACAGCGTGACTGTTCTTGTACAAGTAATTGTATGAGAGCAGTCATATGAAGTGTTCGAGGTGGTGAATTCAGAAAGTTTGTCGGGAAATATCGATGAGCAATATTCTTTAACTTTTCAGTACATAAAATTCATCTTCAATTAGCACGACATATCCGCCAACTTCCATTAAAATCCCTCCCGTTCGCCCAGTGTCAGGGCTCTTTACCGGTGCATGGATTGCCAGGCCATCACACTGGGCGAACACCTCCTCGGAGTAGAGGCCAAAGAATTCAGATGCAAAAAGGGCGACTTTAAAGTCGCCCTTTTTAATTGCCTTACGATTTGGCAGGTCGCATGCCCCGTTGTAACTGAAGGCGCTTGAGCGTTTCCTGATACATGGTGGTGCGGCGGTGCTGTGTGCCGTATCCACCGATAGCTGCCACGGTGCCGGCCTGGATGTGATCGAGGTAGCGGAAGATGGTGCGCGGCGAGAGGCATTTGATGCCGTAGCCAAGGGTGCTTAAACGATCCTGCAGCGTGTATCCCGGGACCCGGTCGTCCATCGAAAAATGCAGCCCGTGAGCTTTGATCAACCGTGCATTCCACAAGGTGCAGAAGCTTTTCAGGTGAGTTTCCCGGTAGGGTTTCGGATCTCGGGAGGGCAACCCCAAGTGCTGTTTTGCCCGGCGGAAATAGTGTTTGAAGTAACGCGAAGACAAGCGCCAGGTGTCTCTAAGGACGCCGCGATCTAATTGCTCGACGCAACCGACCGCTGCTGTATCCAAAGATTGCATACATTCATTCATCATCATCGAAAAGACAGTGCTGTCAAAAACGAAAGTATCGGTGTGCAGCAAAAACAGGTAATCGGTTTCAACTTTTGCAAGTGCCAGATCAAGTGCCTTGCCATGAGCAATATGCCCCGCTTCCTTGCCGGGGGAAGGGCGCTCGATCAAGTTGATCCAGTCCAGAGACCGCAAGTAGACCAGGCTTTCATCGGCGGAATCATTGTCCACCACCCACACCGGAATTTGATGCTCCTTGACGTATTGCTGGAGAAACTCCAGGCACATCCGGGTTATTTCCGGCGTCTTGTAATTGACCAATACAAGGCTGAAGGCGGGCAGTTGTTTTGAGGTGGAATCGATCGCACTCATGGTCCGGGCTCACTTCAAGGTGAAGGGTTCTGCTGACAGCAATCAGCACACAGAACCGTTGCTTTGTGGCCCGGATGGTAGGTACGCAACCTTAGTTCAAACTTAATTTTCGAGCGCCCGGTCCGGGTGACTTGTTACGGCTTGCGACGCAGGCGAGGCGCTTGGCGATCAAGCGCGGTTCCACGGTAAGATGCGCCGCCATTACAAGCTCAAGGAAGACAACGGCTTGCGCCGTTCGCCACGGATGAAACCACTTTCCCTCTAACGCCCGGGCTACGTCGAAGGCATGGAACTCTCATTCGGCTAAGCCCGCATCGGCGGCGGCATCTGCCAACTCAGCAACCACATCCACTGGATGGCCATTCACTCACCCTTGATCGTCATCGAACGCGCTAACCACAGCTTCGACCCGTTCCTGGAAGACGGCCGCGTCCTGCCATTCGGCTCCGGCGCGGCGATCTTCTACAACTACATCGACCTGGTGCTGCACAACCCGACGGATCGCAGCTTTCAGCTGAAGCTGAAGGTGGGGGAGACGTAGTTGGAGGGCGAGTTGTTTTGTGATCGGGAGCGGGCGTATCGGTATCACGTATTCGAGGTGGGGCATCGGTTTGTGCGGGAGGGGGAGCGGGTGTATCGGGAGAATGAAATTTGGCGGGAGGTGAGGGAGAAGGGGCAGGTGGGGGCTTTGGTGGAGAGGGAGAGGTTGTATGGGAATCGGGTGGTGGTTAAGTATGAGGTTTTGGAGGGGGTGATTGAGGGGAGATAGTGGTGATGTCGCTTTAGTCATTTGGTTTGCTTCATGTGTCGGAAGCGTTTGTCGATTCTAGCTTTCCAGGTTTTTTAATATGTTCTCTAGCGCGATTTTCAGCTCTGCCCAGTTTTTGGCTTTTCACAATGAGTAGGATTTTGCCAGTCTTGATTGCGGATTAGAGAGATTACAAAGGAACCGTATGTGCTGAATTCTGGATGCCATCCGATATCGAGTATTTGGCCGCATGGGAAAGTCGCTTGAAAAAGGTCTTCCTTTAAGTTTTCTATTTCGAGAGAAGTGTCGATTGTTTTATCAAGCTGGGAAATGTCATCGAGAGTTATTTTGGCTCCGAGAGTGATGATTTTGCTTGTGTTCATTTAGTGATATCCAAGGGGTATTTGAGGGGGGTTGAGCACTACTCAGGTGTTGGTTGGGTAAAGGGTGATTTGAATGGCTGAAATCTCTATAAAGCTCGGAAAAATAAGATCTCTATTTTCGTTTTTTAGTGAGATGAGGATGATGGAGTTGCCGAGTTTTAGCGAGCTGCATCCATCTTTGCTAATAGAAATCAGCTCTGCTGTTATATAGGTTGTTTCTGCTTCGTGGCGAATTGATGGTGTGTTGCTCATTGATGTGGAGATGTTTTTACCCCAATAAAAATCATCATCAATATTTATTTCGACGTCATAGGAACGGTTTTCTATTGCCTCTAGATTGAATAAGCTTGAAAGACCTTCTCCGTAAGGGGTGGAGAATTCAACAAGGGTCTTTTCTGTGTGGATTTTAACTATGCGCGATATTGTGATTTTCATGAGTTTATTAAGTAAAAGGGGGCGGATTAGAGTAAAAGGGGACGGATTTATTTTCTTTAACGAAAAATAAATCTGTCCCCTTTTGGTCTATTTTCGAAGTTTAAATGATAAGCGGCGTAGATTGCGATCCACTTTCGAAGTGACTCATCCTGTGAAGGTAGCTCTTGAGCAATTTCTGTATATGATTTTGCCTCAAAGCCCCACCAGATTTTCCTCGGGATTGTCTTCTGAAGACTCATTTTTTATCCTTTAAACTTGTGTGAAAAGGGGAGGGATTTATTTTCTTAAAAATAAATCTGTCCTCTTTGGATTGAATACACATATTTGGATAAGATGTTGGGTGTGGATGTTTTTAATCTTCTTCATTCCATTTTGTATGGGTCTCAATCGCTATTTTTAGCCATGCGCTAAAGTCAGGATGTTCTCCGTGAAGCTCCCACCCCTCTGAAGCATATGCATGTATTATTAGCACTTTTGGATTGCCGGATAAATCATCGCCGTCAAAGCAAGCAATATCATCATTGGCGTTGAACTTTGCGAAAGGAACTAACGTGCGGTTGGGATACAGATTTTTTAGCGTGTTGTGCCAGTAGTTTATTTTTCCCTCTTGATATATTAGTAACCACCAAGGTTCAATGTCCGGTTCAGGTTCCGTAGTCGCGAATTTTATAAATGTACTAGGGAAGTTATAGTTTTTCAGGTGTTCAATGTTGAGAAAAATTTTCATTTTGTTTGTTCGAAAAGGGGATAAATTGTCCCTTTGATTCTGTTTTTTAGTTAAGACCATTCTATGGAAAGGTTGTCTGGCCAATCAGTGGGTACTATTGCTAATGTGCCGCTTGATGAATGAATATGGATGCTGCTGTTGTGAATGATGATTTTTTCAAATGGATTGGTTCCGCTCAATACGATCAGTCAGACTAGTTCGTTGGTGTCTTTTTTGCAGTGCCATTCAGATCTGTCCCCTTTGACTTTGGGTTTGAAAAGGAGACAGATTTGTCAATTTTTGTTGAGTTCAGTCTAGCGGGTACTCGCAGGTCCATGGGGGCGTAAATAGCTCGGGGTTTATGTTATTTTCATAAAGAAAAGAGTTTATTTCTTCCTCTGTTTCCATGGTTTTGCACTTTGTGATTGTTGTGTCGTTGGCGCCAATGCTGTCTCTTGTTTCGAGAAAGTGGATTGGGAGAGTGAATTCTATAATGACGTATTTAGAATTTTTTGCATCCTCTAGAAATTTGTAGTAACTCTCTCCAGGGTATCTATTTTCAAAGTTTAAATGATAAACAGCATAGATTGCGATCCACTTTCTAAGTGACTCATCCTGCGAAGGTAGTTCCTGCGCAATCTCTGTATATGATTTTGCCTCCAAACCCCACCAAACTTTTCTAGGGATAGTCTTCTGGTTGCTCATTTTTGTCCTTCAAATTGGTTTGGCCAATAGATTCTTATAACTTCCCCTTTCACAGGGTGAAGCTGCAAATGTGGATGATCACCATGTGGGTCGCTCGGGTCGTGGTTCGCCATTGTGACCTTTCTTGTATTAATGTCTGAAACCGGTGTGTCATCCCAGTGATAGTATTTTTCGGGTTCTTTTGTTTTTCTGAAATGCGTTTTGGCAGTCGCGGAGTTGAATTCTTCGGCGTTTCTATATCCTTGGCCTACATATTTCCCTAAAAATAGCTCTTCAGCTTCAGCTCTGCTGTTCACGGTGACGGAGGTAGCACCTCGATCAAGTGCGTCTGATGCCCTTTTTACAGAACCATTCGACCACGGGATATCGGGTGCCGAAGGTTCTTTCGTATCGACTCGCGCCTTCTCTGTTGGTGCAGTTGGGTTTCCTTGACCATCTCCATCTGGTGGGCATCCATTCAAACCCAACGGATCCACCCACCCCGTGGGGTTAGGCACGTACTGGTAGTTATTCAACCCACCCGCAAGCTTGATCGGATCCGGAGTCAGAAAACGCCCAGTCCCCGGATTGTAGTAGCGATGACGGTTGTAGTGTAGGCCCGTCTCTGCGTCGAAATACTGACCCTGGAAGCGCAACGGGTTGTCGATTTCGCTGACGTCCAGCGCCGCGAGGTTGCCGTAGGCGCGGTACTTCGCGGACCACATGATCTCGCCACTGTAGTCGGTGAGTTCCTGCGGTGTGCCCAGATGATCGAGCTGGTAGTAGAACGGCGTTGCCTTACGCGGGCCTTCGCCGTCGAGCATGGCCAGCGGGCGGAAGCTGCCGGGTTCGTAGATGTAGGTGCGATAACGGTTATCGCCGCTTTCGGCGATCAGGCGTTCGCCTTGCCACAGGAACTCAGTGGTGTGACCGTCGACATTTTTTTCGATTCGGCGACCGAAGGCGTCGTATTTGTAAGACGCGGTGCTGCCACCCGGCAGGCTGACGCCGATCAGTCGATGCTGGCAGTCGTAGCGATATTCGGTGACGAGTTTCTGGCCAGCGCCACGGCGCTCGCGGATCAGGTTGCCATAGGCGTCGTAGTCGTAATGGCGGTCGCCCTGCATCAGCAAGCGGTTGCCTTTGACGTTGGCGAGGTTGGCCGTACCTTCGTTGTTCTGGCCGAGCAGGTTGCCGGCCGGGTCGTGGGCGAAGCTTTCCGGTGTCGCGCCACGCACGTTGATCAAGCGATCCAGCGGGTCGTAGTGGAAGCTGCGGTTGCCTTTGCGGCTGTCGTCGATGCCGGCGAGGTTGCCGTTGGCGTCGTAGTTGTAGCGACGCTGGAAAAGGTTTTTCTCGCGTTGGCTGACGCTGTGGGCTTGAAGGCGGCCTTGTTCGTCATATTGATACTGGCTGAGCAACAGGCCTTGCTGGCGTTGCTGTTCGCGACCACCGTTGAACTGGTGAGACGTCAGGCGCGAGCCATTGAGATCGATGCCGCTGAGCATGCCGCCGGGTTGGTGGCGGTAGTCGAGTTTGCTGCCATCGGGCAGGCGGCAGTGCTTGAGCTGGCCGACGCTGTCGTACTCATAACGCAAGGTGCCCCAGCCTTGATGTTCGGTGACGAGGCGATCTTGCAGGTCGTATTCGTAGGCGAGCGGCCAGTGTCCGTCGTCGACGTTGACCAGGCGGCCGATGGCGTCGTAGCTGTAGTGGATTTCTTCGCCGTCGGGAAGCGTCTTCACCAGAAGCCTGCCAGCCGCATCACGTTGGTATTCAGTTACCAACTCGCTGCCGTCATCGCCGAATTCCGTTTTCTTCAGCAACTGGCCATTGAGGTCGTATTCGTATGCAGTGCGACGACCGTCGAAGCCGGTTTCCTGCTGGATAAGGCCGTTCGAGTAGTAGTCGAGTTTGTAATGCTCACCACGTTCGTTTTCGATCTCGGTCAACAACAGGCGCGAGTTGTCGTAGCGGTAGCGCAGCTGGCTGCCGTCAGGATTGATGCGACGGCTGACGAGATGCAGGTTATCGGCGTATTCGTAGCGGGTGACGCGGCCGAGTTCGTCGCGTTCGGCGGTGACGCGTCCGTACGGGTTGTAGGTGAACGCACGGGTGGCGCCGCCGGGGAGCGTTACCTGGGTCAGGCGATCGACGGCATCCCATTGATAATGGGTGATGGCGCCGAATTCGTCCTGGCGAGTGATCTGGCGTCCAAGTGCGTCGTAGCGATACTTGCGTTGACCACCGTCCGGAAGACGCTCCTCCAGCAATTGGCCGAGATTGTTCCAGCCCAGTTGATGGCGGCTGCCATCAGGATGGTGAATTTCCAGCAGGCGACCCTGGCGGTCGTAGCTGTAGTGGGTTTCGTTGCCCTGTGGGTCGATTTGCCGGGTGATGTCGCCTTGACGGTTACGGTTGTATTGCCAACGTGCCTTACCTCGTCGGACATCGATGAGTTGACCATTGAAGTAGTTGTACCGAGTGGATTCGCCTTCTGGAGGAATTACCGCTATCAGACGGCCGGCTTCACTGTATTGGTACTCAATGACCGCACCCAGTGGGTCCTTAATCGCAACTAGTCGCCCTTCATCATCATAGGCCTTCTGTGTTTCACCGCCATCGGGTGCAGTTTCGCTGACCAGACGTGCCTTGTCGTCATGCACATAAATTTGCTCGCTGCCATCGGCGTTATAGACGGTGACCGAACCTTTATCGTCCCACTCGTAACGTGTTTCGAGTAACGAGTAGTTCGCCCAATGGCGGACACAACGAGAATGCTTGCCCTCGTGCTCCCATTCCCAAAAGAAGCTGGCGCCACCCGCCAATTGTCGCTCAAGGATGACGTGCTGGTCGTTGTAGCTGTAATGCTCGGTTTCGCCGGCGGCATTGGTCGCGGATACCAGTTGGTTCTGCGTGTTGTAGCGATAGCTGACCAGCGTCTGAATGGTCAACCATGGATCCTGGCGTTCGCCCCGCTCGTTGTACTCAGGGCGCTGTTGTTGGTAGTCCACTGCGACGATGTGTCGGTTGTCGTAACGTAGCAGCAAGGAGCGACCCGCGCCGTTATCGATACGCTGGACACGGTCAACCAAGTCATAGCTGATGTGTAACTGGTTGTCGTAGGCATCGCTGATCGTTATCAAGCGTCCAGCACGGAAGTGATAGAAGCGTGAGCTCGATCCTGCTTGAGTCAGGATCAACTCGCCGGGGGCATCACCCAGGAAGATTGCCGCCTGAGCCAGGCTGTTAGTAATGGCCGGACGTTGTTCGGTTGGCATCGGGAAGCGTGTCTGGCGGTTTTCGTTGTCAGTCCACAGCACGCCCTCATCATCGAGTTGCAAGCTGTGGGAGAGCGAATGACTCCAGCCACGCCCCAGACGACTGTCTATTTCGACTGCACTGCTACGGTACAGGCGCGTCCATTCGAAGGGCAGCAGGCCATCCAATTTGCCATCGGTGAGTGTCAGCAACTCTTCACCGGTCACCATGGAGACCGGATCACCGTTCTTGCAGGTACTGGCTGCACATTCGCTGGGCTTGTCCGCCGGGTTCTTTGATTGTTCCGGAGCGTTTTGAATAGACTCTTTTTGTTCCAGACGCGTTTCGTTCTGAGTCTTGCGTCGCGTGTGGATCTGAGAGTCCGGTTCAACCTTAGCACCCGCAGCCGGTGTGGGATGTTTGGGCTGAACGGCCGATTGGGCTGGCGTGTGAGGTGAGATCTCTGCCGCGACTTTTTTGCTTGAGTTGGTCACTCCAACGCCGGAAAGCCTCAACGGGGCGGCTGCCTCCGCGTGTACTTTTGAGCGAATGCGGCTGATTTCGATCAGCTTGGCGGTGAGCTTCTCTACCAGTTTGAGAGCTTTTTCAGCCTGCAACGTTGATGTGACAGTTTTGGCGCCAGCACGTAATGCAACACCAAGGCCGGCAGTGAAGATAATCCCGAGAATAATGTAAACAATTTCAGTCTTGAGTCGTGCGACAACTTGCGCGCGCGTTTGCGGTGGCAGCATAGTGACCCAAGCCCATACCGCAGAGATATAAACCCATAGAAGTGGCTCATCACATGCAATCAAGAATGCGGTTCTGAGAGACTCCTTCGATGAGTTATATATCTTTTTGATGGCTTCTTCGGTGAAGTACTTTTTGAGCTTTTCATAATTTTTTCGAGGGTTAGTAACCAAGTCGTAGAGCGACGTGATGTCGCTCCAAATGCTCATTATGAAACTCCAGAAACCATCCCAGTCTGCCTGCATTTTCTGCCAGAGCTTTTCTGACAAGGATGCGTTGCTGTGCTCCTTCCAGAGTGGCAGGCATGTTGTGCTCCATTCATTTTCAAGCCATTTTGTCAAGTCACCCATGACGTCATCATAGGATTTGAACAGGCGTTCAAGGTCTGCAGGTGTCGGATTCGGAAAGAAGGAGACCCGATACCGTTGGTGCGGCTTGAGGTCGGAAATAACCTCAATACCGCTAGGGCCGATTTTCTTCGTTAGGGCGGGCCCCATCGGTTTGTTTTCTTTATCGACGGGTATTAGCTCGATTGGAGTGTTTCCAATAGGAACGAACCTTGCGGACTCGAAGCTATGAATGAGTGTTAGCTTTCCATTTTCAGGACAAGTTGCATAGTTTACGGCCCTTTCTTTACTGTCCTTGGGCGCAGGTTTTAATACTTCGTCACCGACCTGAAACTGTTGCTCCACGTCAAGGCCAGGTAAGTATCTGGCCTTGGAACGATAACCTGAGAGGCAATTTTTGAACTCGGCAATTATCTTTTTCGGGTCTGGCTGTTTCTCGGTGAGATAAATAAAAGTTTCGCCCAGGCTCATACATCTACCTCACTTTCCAGATGGGCCTTCAGCAGGCCGGTAAAATTTTCTTCCGTGAGTGGCGTGCGTTTTACGAAGCGCGCCACTTTCTTTTGCAGGTTTGATTCCGGGAACGAGAAGTACAGGTCTGCATGCTCCTCCTGCAACCACTGCATCATGTTGCCGATGATGGTCGACGGGTTTTCGGCCATCAGGCTGTCCAGTAGATCTTTCGGCACCTCCCACCACGGCCAATCCCTCACCTTCGGCACCACCCTCGGTCCGACTTCCAGCGTTCTGCCATTGATCAGATACCGCTCAAACACCGGCAGCACTTCCCCGGCCGTCTCCCCCAGCCCTTCAAGAATCGGATAGATATGCCGTCCATCCCAGAACCGGAAAAACACTTCGGTCCCGTCTGGCATCTTCACCTGGGTCAAACTGCGCAGGTGTTCGAAGACTTCGTTGGGTTCGGAGCGGGAGACGGCCAGCCAGCCCCAGTCGAGGGCGTCGGTTCCGGTGATCCAGGGCAGGAAGGCCGAGTTGGCCTTGAGTTCGGCGACGTAGGGCATCACCGGTTGCCAGGTGGCGTAGGGCGTGCCGCCCCAGATGGGAATGGCCTGGACGGTGGGCTCGCTTTGGTAGAGGTTTTTCAGTGCGTCGGCATCGCTGGCGGCGCTGACGATCAGGTACAGGCGTTCGTCTTTTTTCAACGGCTGTTGTGCCAGCCAGTCCTTGGGTGTCAGTCGATTAGATGGCACAGGCACCTGCCTTGCATTTTTCGCATTCTTCACAGAACGGCGCGTTGCGTTTGAGCGTATTGATTTGCGCCGGGGTCAGTACGGCACCTGCCTTGTCGGCGTCGGCCTGTTTCAGCACGCCGGGCAGCAGCGGGGCGGCGCCGGAGCCGCTGCCCGGGCCACCGCCGGAGTTGATATTGATCGCCGGCCCGCTCATGGTCACGCCGCCGCCATCGATCTTGATGAAGCTGCCGCCACCGACCAGCGTCAGCTCAGCCCCGGCCTCCAGCACGACTTTCATGCCGCTGCTCAGGTGGATTTCCTGCCCCGCGTCGATGAATTGCCCCGTGCCGATCTTGATGTGCTGGTTCACGCCCACGGTCAGATGGTCGTTGGCGCGGGCTTCGACTTTGCGGTCTTCGTAGACGGTGTGGTGTTCCTCGGCCTTGAATTCCGTGTAGCTGTTCTTTTCCACGACGTCGTGGCGTTCGTTGCCGACGCGGATCTTCTGGTCGTGTTCGATGTTCTCGTCCCAGTCGCGCTGGGCGTGCAGGAAAATCTGTTCCTGGCCTTTCTTGTCTTCTATGCGCAGTTCGTTGAAGCCACCGCCACCCATCGAGCTCAGGGTCTTGAAGGTGGTGCGCGTCTTGTTCGCCGGCAGGGCGTACGGGACGGTATTTTCCTTGTGGTACAGGCAGCCGCTGATCAGCGGTTGGTCGGGGTCGCCTTCGAGGAAAGTGACCAGCACTTCCATGCCGATGCGCGGGATGGCGATGCCGCCGTACTGGGCGCCGGCCCAGGCAGACGACACGCGCAGCCAGCAACTGGTCTTGTCGTCGGCCTGGCCTTCGCGGTCCCAGTGGAACTGGACTTTCACGCGGCCGTATTCGTCGCAGTGGATCTCTTCACCTTTCGGGCCGGTGACCACGGCGCTCTGGCTGCCAAGGATGCGCGGTTTCGGGTGGCGCAGGGGCGGGCGGTTGGGCACGTCCCACGGGGTGGCCTGAAAGCGGTTGCGGTAGCCCTGATGGAAATCGTCTTTAAGCGCCGTGGTGTCGCTGGTGACCGACTCTTCCAGCACCTGCGGCTGCTTGCCTTCGTGGTGGACTTCGGTGAGCAGCCACAGATCATTCCACTTGGCTTTCGGGTGTTCTTTCAGCGCGAGGAAATGGCCGCTGACCAGCAACGGCTGATCACTACGCCCCTCGGCGAGCTGGAAGTCGCTGCGATGACGTTCGAGGGCGCGTTTGGCCAAATGCTTGCCGCGCTCGCGGTCGATGAAGCGGCCCGGGTAGTCGTAATCCTCGAGGTCGGGCAGAGCGTCGCCGCGGTTTTCGCTTTCCAGCGTCAGGCGCGGTTTTTCGAAGTCGTAATCGCGGCGGGTGGTGCGACTGGTGCGGGTTTCCAGGCGCAGGTCGAAGCGCTTGATCACCGGGTCGCTGGCGACCATGCCGGAGTCCTGCTGATAGGCCACCGGCGCCAGTTTTTTAAACACCGTCTGGTCATCGCCGAACACCAGTTTGTGCGCCGTGGCGCTGTGCTGGAAGTGGTAGTGAATGCCTTCTTCTTCGCACAGGCGCTGGATGAAATGCAGGTCCGATTCGTCGTACTGCACGCAGTAGATACGCTCGGGGTAGATCGAACCGGTCTGGAATTCATAGGCATTGCTCTGGATGCCATGTTCCTCGAGGACCTTGCCGATGATTTTCGGCACGCTGAGGTTCTGGAAGATCCGCTGGTTGATGCGGTGTGCCAGATACGCCAGTTGCGGGCGCAGGGTCACGGAGTAGCGCGTCAGGCGTTTGCCGGAGTCGCCTTGCGCGGCGCGGTAGATCAGGCCGTGGATGCCGCTGCCGTCGGGCGACAGCTGCAAAAAGGCCGGCTTGTGCAGCAGGGTTTCGAGGTCCAGCGACGGCTGCTCACTGACCAGCTCCACCTCGAAGGCAAACGGCTGGCTGATGGCTTCCCGACCGGTGAGGGTAAACACCTGGAAATCGGCGGAAAGCCCTTCGATGGTCAGGGCAAAGTGGGTTTCATTGGCCGGCGCGAACATCCCTTGTTCCTCGTGCTGTACAGCGGCGCCCGTCGACCGGAAAAACCGGTCAACGCACGCGAAATTCTGGAGGGGCGTAAACAACATCGACCAGCAGAGCTGGCCGATGCTTGAAACGATCAGCCGTAATTAAACGACTGGAGCACGCCAGTCATCGGAACCCGAAGTACCGGATACTTCGTGGGTCCAGGTGATTTTGCGGTAGGTGAACTGCACTTCTTCCAGGTGGGTGAAGTGCGCGTTGCCTGGATCCTGGCAGTTGTGCATTTTGTTGTTGATGGCGACGATGATCGCGTCTTCCAGTTTGGTGGTGTAGTAGTGCTCTTGGGTACCTTGAGCCGAAGTGCGGTACCACTGGATAACGATTTCGCTCATGCGCTCGCCGGAGGTCAGAGCGGCTTGCAGCAGAGGCGAAGCCTTGTCGTAGACCTTGGTGATCACAACTGGCTTGTGAACGCGCTGACCGGTTGGCTGACCGGATTGCGGGTCACGCGGGATGATCACGTCGTGGGTGAAAGCCTGAACCATGACCTGGTCTTCGTGGCCTTCCTGGTAGGTGTTGCCAACGGAGTCGGCGGTGAAAGCGCCGGCAGTGATCAGGCCTTGTTTTTCGCCGGTAACCGACATGTACGCTGGTGTTGCCATGGGAGGTGCTCCTTGCGGATAAAGTTAGGGTGCCCGGGAGGCGAAATCGCCCGGTGGGTGCCTGACTGTTATCAAGGAGCGTGCCAGTTTTTTAGAAGCCTTATAAATCAACGGGTTGGAGCTGATTGGTGCCGGTTTTGACGAAAGCGGGCGGGGATTAAGGCAAAAAGTGCGCAAGAAGTTGCGCAGTGCTGCGCAACTTCTTGCGCACTTGGCTGGAGGCCTCGTAGCGCAAGGGTTTCAGAGGTTTTGTAGGAAGTTTAATACGGAGAACTGCGCAACTTCTTGCGCAGTATGGCTAATCGCCGCGTTATCGAGTCAACACCGCGAGGCAGTCCTCAATCGAGCGTTGCTGCGTCTCGGCATACAACCTCAATTCATCAATGGTCGAACGCCCCAGCGCCTGCTCGAACGCCTGTCGGTTGGAATGCTCGCCATAGTGCGTCTGCGCCGCATCCCCCAGGTTCGACTGAAAAATCCCTGCCGCACTGACTGGCAGGAAATCTTCGTACACCAGCGGTTCGGCTTTCACATAGCCGTCGCGTAATAACCCTTGCAGCGTTACATCTGCGGGACGACCTACTTTGTCTGTCGGGAAGTAACGGAAGTACGCCAATTCCTGCTCGCGCATGCCCTCGAGGCTGTCAGGGAATTCGCTGAAATGCTGCGCCATCAGCGCGTTGTAGCGTGAGGCGTTGGCTTCGTTGGGGAAATCCCCCAGTTCATCGCGCGCCGCATTCAGCAGGCGGTCGTACAGCGCCCGGCCCTTGGGGGTCAGCGCTGCGCCGCGTTGCTCGATTTCGCCGAAGCGGGCGCTGTGACTGCCGCGGGTTTGCGTCTGGTCGGTGAAGGCGATTGGCTCGTCCAGCGCCTTGAAGCTGGTCTGACGCAACAGAATCGGATGTTGCCGGCGCGGTGGGCCTTCGATCACCGCTTTGGGCGTAATGCCCTGCAGCGGCATCTGCGCCTGAACAATGTCGATGTCCAGCGTGCGCGGGGTCAAGTGGTTGATGTGCGGGCCCTTGAATGCAACGACATCGGCGATCAGACGATGCTGGGCACTGAGGGTCTGGTACTGCGCGGCGGTGACGGTAGCGCTGTGGTGCCAGCGAAACGTCTCCAGCGCTTGCAGGACGAATTCCCCGGCCTCTGCTTCATTCAGGCCACCAGCAGACTCGGCCTGTTCGATCAGCTTTAGCGCCGCCGAGGTGAAGATCGAACGCTTATCCAGCACCGATGCAGCAAAGGCTCGCAACTCGGGGTCTTCAATCAATTCCAGTCGCAGCAACGAAGTGAACACCCGGAACGGGCTGACCTGCAGCGCCTCTTCATGCACCGCACGGAATGCCGTCGAATGCACCGGCACCCCGGCGGGCGTCAGGTCGTAATAACCCACCGGCTGCATGCCCATCACTGCAAACAGGCGGGCGAGGGTGGCCAGTTCAGCAGCGGTGCCGACGCGGATCGCACCGTGGCGTTCCATGTCCAGCCGTTCGATTTCGCCCGTGCTTTGCAGTTGATTGGCGACTTGCGGCTCGCGCGCCAGCACATCGCGATTGGTCTGTTCCACCAATTCCATCAACGCGCCGTATAGCGGCACTTCTTCGCGGTACATGTCGGACATCGCTTTGGAGAAGCGTTGGCGGATCAGGTCGGGGCTGACGAAAGGCTGCACGGTCATGAAAAAAATTCCTGGCACGGTCACGTAAAGGATGTCGGAAAAGATCGCAGCCTTCGCCGACGCGGGCAAACGAAGAATCCTACGGACTTCATTCTGCCAACGACTGACCGTTTACCTGTCCTGACGCGAATGCTCCCCCAGAAACTCCTGGTACAGACGCGCTGTGTTCGAGGGCTGCTCGACCATCGGCATATGCCCGACGCCATCCCACACATCTACCCGCAGATTGGCGATGCCCTTGCTCCATACCGGCACACTGCTGACATCGATCAACCGGTCCTTGCGGCCCCAGAGCAGCAACGCCGGGCATTTGATGTCCGGCAACTTCGGCTCCATCGGCGGGCTGGCGCGAAAATCGCGGAAGATCTCTTCCAGTTCGTCTCGCTGTTGCTCGTAGCGCTGGGCAATGGCGTCGAGTACCAGACCCGGCACCCACGGTGGCGAGGCCATGGTCATGGCATAGAAACGTCGGAATTCTTCCCGGGAGTTGATGAGGAACGGATTGTGCCCACGAGCCAGGTGACGCTCCATGTCGCTGGCCTCGGGCGCAGTGACGCCCGCCGGGTCGATCAGCGCCACCGAAGCGATGCGGTCAGGGTAGGTCGCCGCCAGCCACGCGGCGATGTAGCCGCCCATCGAGTTGCCGATCACGTGGACCTTCTCGACGCCGCAGACGTCGAGCAACTGGATCATGCGCTTGGCTTGCACCGGAATGTCATAGCCACCGCCGGCCTTGAAGCCGGTTTCGCCGTGGCCGGCCAGGTCCGGGATGATCACTCGGTACTGGCCGACAAAATGCCGGGCGAAGCGCAACCACAGGTTTTTTTCGGCGCTGTAGCCGTGCAGCATCAAAATGCTGCTCGACGCTTCATAAGGCCCGCCTTGCCAGGTCGACACAGTCATTTCGGTAATCGGCACTTCAATCTTGTGCAACCGGTACAGCCTGGCCTCCAGGGCCGCACTCAGATCGTAGAGCCAGTGGCCGACCGCCGGATAACTCAACCAGCTCCAGGCCACGAAAACCGCGAGGGCGACAAACAGCAAAAGCATCGTGGATCTTCCTTGTTCAAGACAGAATGTGGTCGGCCGGTTTCAGCGCCCGGGTCAATCGGTGGTAGCTGAAACTGAAGCCGGGAAACATCGCGATCACATGACCGCTCCTGCTTTGATACCAACTGTGGCAGCCGCCGGTTTTCCAGACCGTGCGCTCCATTTCCCGGTGAATCATCTGAGTGTAGGTACGTTCCGCTTCGGGGCGAACTTCGATGCTGCGCAGACCTTTGGCCTGCAAGGTGCGGATGCAGTCGAGGATGTAGTTCATCTGCGATTCGATGATGAACAGCGCCGACGTATGCCCGATGCCGGTGTTCGGCCCGGTGACGATAAACAGGTTGGGAAAGTCCGGCAGGCTGGTGCCGAGGTAGGCGCGTGGGTATTGCGCCCAGACATCGCGCAGTTGCACGGCGTTTTTTCCCCTGACCGGATAGGAAATCACGCCGTCGGTGGCGTCGTAACCGGTCGACCAGACAATCAGATCGACGTCGATGTGCTGGCCGTCCGTGGTGACGATGCCGGTTTCGTCGAGGCTGGCGATACCCTGTTCGCGGCTGTGTAACGTGACGTTGGGTCGGGTCAGCGCCGGGTAGTAGGTGCTGGAGAGCAACACCCGTTTGCAGCCGATGGTGAAGTCCGGTGTCAGTTTTTTCCGCAACTGGGGATCAGTCACCTGGCGTTCAAGAAACTTCAGGGCCTGGCGTTGCACCATGTGAATCGCCGGTTTCGAATACTTGAAGGCGATGACCCGGGTTTCGAATTGCCAGTAAATCATCCAGCGCAGCAGTTTGTAGGCGGGTTTCAGACCCAGCAGCCAACGCTGGAATCGCCCGAACGTGCGGTCGGCGCGGGGCAGCACCCAGTGCGCTGTACGCTGAAACACGTGCATCCGGGCGACCTTCGGTGCAATTGCCGGAATCACTTGGGCCGCACTGGCACCGCTGCCGACAATCGCTACCCGTTTACCGTGATAGTCATAGCTGTGATCCCAATTGTTTGTATGAAAGGTCCTGCCCTGAAAGCGATCCTGACCGGGGAAGTGTGGGATGACCGGTTGGCTCAACGGCCCGGTGGCATTGATCAGGAACTGCGCATAAAAAGTGCCTTTCGCGCCGGTATGGACGGCCCAGCGTTTTTCGGCATCGTCCCACTCGACACATTCGACGTTGGCCTGCAACTCCACCCGGTCGCGCAGGCCGAAGCGTTCGACCACATGATCGGTGTAGCGGTGCAGTTCGGCCTGTTCGGCGAACATCTGCGTCCAGCGATAAGGCGCAAATGACAAGGAATACAGCGGCGACGGCACATCCACCGCTGCGCCGGGGTAGGTGTTCTGGCACCAGGTGCCACCGAAAAAGTCCCGGCGTTCCAGCAAGCGAAAGTCGTCGATACCCGCCTTGAGCAGATTGACCGCCGCGCACTGGCCGCCAAAACCGCTGCCGATGATCAGCACTTGGTAGGTTTGCATGCGCCTCCTTCTTAGAGTCTTTTTTCCATTTTCTTCCTTTCATGTATAGCCAATCATTTGCCCGCCGTGTGTCGCCGATGACGGGGCATTCGGCCCGCTGGCCGGTGATGGCTATTTAACGTTGCCCTGTTAGACTCCCAGCACATACGGTCTGCGGTCTGCGCAGTGCCGTCGAGTGGTCGAGGCCCCTATGGGAAGATCGGGAGGAAAAGGACTTTCACTGGCCAGGAGGCTCTATACATCGCGAACCCTCGGGCTGGTCCTGGGGCTATTGTGCGTGAGCGTCGCGATGTACCCACTCGTCCCGCCGACCTGGGTCTGGGCGCTGATGCTGTTCAACGGCCTGGTCTGGCCGCACCTCGCATATCAATGGGCCCGCCGGGCCAAGGTTCCCTATCACGCCGAACACCGTAACCTGTTGATCGACGCTTTCCTCGGTGGCTTCTGGGTCGCCGCCATGCACTTCAATCCCTTGCCCAGTGCCATGACCATTTCGATGATGGCGATGAACAACGTCGCCATCGGCGGCCTGCGTTTTCTGGTGGCAGGGGCGGCGGCACAGTTGCTTGGCGTCGGTGTCGGGCTGGTGGTATTTGCGCCCGCGTTCGTCCCGATGACCACACCGGCGCAACTCTATGCCTGTCTGCCGCTGCTGATGCTGTATCCGCTGGCGCTGGGCTGGATCTGCTTTCGCCAGGCCTACACCCTCGGCCTGCATAAACGTGAACTGCTGACCCTGAGCCGCACCGACAGCCTCACCGGTCTGCTCAATCACGGCGCCTGGAAGGATCAACTGGAAATCCAGTTTGAACGCTGCAAACGTCAGCAGACCGGCGCGACGATTGCGCTGATCGACATCGATCACTTCAAGGCGATCAATGACACCTACGGCCATGTGGCCGGCGATCTCGTCCTGCGTCAGTTGAGCAAGATGCTCAAGCAGAACCTGCGCATGGCCGATGTGGCGGGGCGCTACGGCGGCGACGAGTTTTGCGTGATCCTGCCGGACTTGCCGCTGTTTAACGCGGCGCAGGCGATGGAAGCGTTGCGTGAGCGTTTTTCCTTTCTGGTGTACGAACAGAACCCGGCGCTGAAAGTCAGCCTGAGCATCGGTCTGGCGGCGCTCGATCCCGCCCACGGTGATGCGACACGATGGCTGGATGACGCCGATCAGGCGCTGTACGAGGCCAAGGCCGGCGGGCGTAACCGGGTGATTTGCTGCAGCGACGACAAGCCACTGCGCCAGGTATTCGATTCGGTCTGAACGGATCGGGTGTCGCATCCGGGATAGAGCCTTGGGGGGATGTGAGGTACGGTTCAGTACCCGACACGAAACAAGGATTGATTCATGACGTTCAAATTCCCCCGTTCCCTGCTGGCCGCCGGTCTCGGTCTGACCCTCTCTTTCACCACCGCAGGCGCCTTCGCCGAACCGCACAAACAAGTATTGGCCGACGCCGAGCAATACAAATCCGAAGCCCTGAAACTGCTGGAACGCCTGGTCAATATCGACTCCGGTTCCGGCGATGAAAAAGGCCTCAAACAAGTCAGCGAAATCGCCATCGATGAGCTGAAAAAGCTCGGCGCCACCATCGAACTGGTGCCCAACTCCCCGGAAAAGACCAACCATGTACTCGCCTCGCTCAAAGGCACCGGCAAGGCGAAGATCCTGCTGATGGCGCATATGGACACGGTGTTCAAGGAGGGCTCCGCTGCCGAGCGACCGTTCCACATCAAGGACGGTCGCGCTTACGGGCCGGGGGTGATGGACGACAAGGGCGGGATCGTCGCCGGCATCTACGCGCTGAAAATCCTCAAGAACCTCGACTTCAAGGATTACGCGCAAATCACTTTTCTGCTCGATGCCAGCGAAGAAACCGGCTCGGACGTCGCCACTGACCTGATCAAGAAAACCGCCAGGCTGCACGACGTGACGCTCAATCTCGAGCCGGGCCGTCCGGCAGATGGGCTGGTGGTGTGGCGCAAGGGCAGCGCCACCGCACTGGTCGAGGTCAAGGGCAAGGCTGCCCACGCCGGTGTGGCGCCGGAACTGGGACGCAATGCGGCGATGGAAGCGGCGCATCAGATCCTGCAACTGGGCAAGCTCGGCGATGAAGCCAGGAAAACCACCATCAACTTCACCGTGCTCAAGGCGGGTGATCGCACCAACGTGATCCCGGATCAGGCCACGGCCAAGGCTGACGTGCGGGCGGCAGTGCCGGAAGAGTTCGACCGGATCGAGAAGGATCTGGCGCGGGTGTCTCAGGACAAGCTGATTCCTGACACCGAAGTGAAGACTTCATTGCAACGCGGCCTGCCACCGATGCCGCAGACGGCGGAGTCGGATCGTTTGATGGCGATGGCTCAGGGGATCTACGGCGAGATCGGCCGCAAGTTGACTGAAGAAGGCAGCGGCGGGGCGGCGGATGCGAGCCTGTCGGCCGGGGTGGGTACGCCGACGCTGGATGGGTTCGGGATTGTTGGCGGCAACATTCACACGCCGGAGGAATATGCGGAGGTGGAAAGCGTTGCGCCGCGGATTTATCTGTTGTCGCGGATGATTATGGAGTTGGCGAAACAGTAACGGCAGCCAGCGGTTTTGCGGCGGGCGCCATGCGAGTGGGACTCGTAATGGCGTCGGGCCGCTCTGCCTCTTTGTCGCGTGTTGCGAGGTTACTCTTTGACGCTCATGTATTCCTTGGCCCAGAGGATGTATTCCTCAGGCTGGGTGTAGGTGTGGGTCAGCTCGGTGGCGCTCAGGTCCGAGGCCTGGGTGAAGATCTGGCGTTGTTCGCGCAGGCTGTCGTAAGTCGCCTTGATCGCCGCGAAGTAGGCACCGTGGCCGTCGATGGTCACTCGCACACCCAGTTCGGCCAGGCGTTTGTCGTCGCGCAGCGCCGGGTTGCCGTAGGTCACCAGCATCAGCGGCACGGTCAGGTGTTCGGCGATCTGCTCGAGCTGATCGAAGTCCTGAATCCCGACCATGCAGATACCATCAGCGCCAGCGGCCTGGTACTGCTTGGTGCGGCTGATGATTTCCTGATTCGGCAGGATGCCGGCGTTGGTTCGGGCGATGATCGCCATTTCCGAATCGACCCGGGCTTCCAGTGCCGCACGGATCTTGCCGACGCCTTCGGCGACGGTGATCAGGTCGGTGGATTTACGGCCAAATTGTGCTGGCAGCAGGGTGTCTTCAATGGTCAGCGCAGCGACGCCGGCGCGTTCCAGTTCGACGATGGTGCGCATCACGTTCAGCGCGTTGCCGTAACCGTGGTCGGCGTCGGCGATCACCGGCAATTGGGCGACGCGGCCGATGCGGGTGGCCTGTTCAGCGAATTCGCTGAGGGTGATCAGGGCAAAGTCCGGAGCGCCCAGAACCTGCAACGAGGCGACCGAGCCGCCGAGAATCCCTACTTCAAAACCCAGGTCAGCGGCGATGCGGGCGGACATCGGATCGAACACCGAGGCGGTGTGATAGCAGGTGTCGGAAGCCAGCAACTGACGGAAGTTACGGCGCAAATCTTGATGAGAAAGCCTGGTCATACGAGTTCCACCAATACAAAGGAATGGAAAGGCTTGAGCAAAGGTGTCAACGCCGAAGGTGAAAAGGCTATCACGCCAATGGGTCAAGGATCATGACGAATTAACGAGGAAGTTAACCAGGAAAAACCTGTTCAGGCTTTCTTGCTGCAGGCAGAGGCGCTCAGGCCGCCACTGCCTGCTGCTGTTGATTGGGCAGCGGCACCGCCCGTACGGAGTTGCCCGGCTGCAATTGCAGGCGTTTGGCGGTGAGGCGGTCAACCACCAGATTGCTGCCGACCCGGCGTCCCGGAGCGACGGTAATGCGGCAGTTTTCCAGACGCCGGTTGTGGATCAGCCACAGCGGTGCCTGTTCGTCCGGCGTGCCGATGCTCAGGGTCAGTTCCAGGCTGTCACGCACGGTGCGGATGCTGCCGATCGGTGCTTCGATCACCGGGCCGCCGTCGAAGATGTCGATGTAGCCTTTGTGGGCGAAGCCCTCGGACTGGAGGATTTTCAGTGCCGGTTCGGTGTTGGGGTGGGCCTGTCCGATCACGGCCTGGGCCTGTTCGGTGAGCAGGCAGGTGTACAGCGGCTGACGCGGCATCAGTTCGGCGATGAAGGCCTTGTTGCCCAGCCCGGACAGGTGGTCGGCATGGCTGAAGTCCATCTGGAAGAAGTGCCGCCCAAGGCTGTCCCAGAACGGCGAACAGCCTCGTTCGTCGGCAGTGCCGCGCAGTTCGGCGATCATTTTCTCGCCGAACAGGTGCGGGAATTCGGCGACAAACAGCAAGCGCCCCAGCGACAGCAGACGTCCATTGCTGCCGTGGCGCTGGTCGTGGCGCAGAAACAGCGAGCACAGCTCCGATTGGCCGGTCAGTTCATTGTTGAGGAACAGCGTCGGGATCTGCCGCTGAATGCCCAGGTCCGGCGCCGAGCTGACCGTCAGCCCGACCCGATAGTTGTACCAGGGCTCGCGCAGGCCGACAGCCCCGGCCAGGGCACTGACACCGACCACTCGCTGTTCGTCGTCTTCAAGCACGAACAGGTAATCGGCATCGGCCCGCTCGACCTGCTCGGCGAAGGTGCGCTGTGCCCAGCGTACCCGGTGGGCCAGGCGATCTTCATTGGCGGGCAGGGTGGTGAACCCCGGCCCGGCCTGTAGCACCAGTGTCATCAATGCAGGCAGGTCGCTGACTTGAACCGGACGGACAATCATGCTGCAACTCCTTTTGCGCGCCTGCTCGGGCACTGTCGTTGGGTAGAGGCGCGGTTCACAGGGCGATCACCCGGATCGTGCCGCCAGCGCGGACGTTGAGTGCCGCGCACAGGGCTGGGTCCAGTGCCAGGGGCTGATCGGGCTGGTAATCCAGCTCGGCGACCACCGCCCGAAAGCCATGCAGAGCATCGTTGCTCACCAGATAGTGGCCGCGTGCATCGATCAGGGGAGCTTCCTGAACCGTAGCGGTCTGGCTTTGCGCGATCGAACGGATGTTGGCGGTGCGTGCATACAAGGTCGGGCCCGCATCGAACAGATCGATGTAGCTGTTGGTTTCAAAACCCTCGCGCTCAAGAATGTCGAAGGCTTCCTGGCCGTCCGGGTGGACGCGGCCGATGCAGTCCTGCGCCGCCTGCGGCAGCATCGGCACGTAGATCGGGTATTGCGGCATCAGTTCGGCGAGAAACGTACGGCTCTGCAAGCCGCACAGGCGTTCGGCCTCGACGTAGGGCAGGTCGAAGAAATGTTTGCCCAGCGCATCCCAGAACGGTGAATGCCCTTGCTCGTCGCTGTAGCCGACGATTTCGGTAATCACCGCTTCGGCAAATCGCGGCGCGTGGGCGGCGATGAACAGCAGGCGTGCCCGCGACAGCAATTCGGAAAACGGCGTGCGGACCAGCGCTTCATCGATGTGAAAACCGCGCAGCAGCGTATGTCCGCTCAGGTCGTGGCACAGTGACAGTGCCGGCACGCCGTGCTCGATGTTCAGCTCTCGCGAAGCACTGGTGAAGTGGCGGTTGCGCAGGCTGTAGAACGGTTCGTCGTGGCCGGCGGTGGCGAGAATTTCGGAGCAGCCGACCAGGCGGCGGCTGTCCAGGTCTTCCAGCACGAAGAAGTAATTCTCCGGGCCCTGGACCGCCGCATCGCTGTCAAACGAGGCGCAGGACGCTGCGATTTTTTCGCCCAGACGCTCGCTGTCGTCCGGCAGGGAGGTGACGCCCACCAGGCTGTCGCGCGCCAATTGTTGCAATTGAGGCAGGTCGTTTGGCTCGACTGGACGTAAGACCAGCATGGATGCACTCCTGTATCAAAAAGGTTCGGCCCATTCGCCGAACCTGACTATCACTGTCGGTTTCCACGCGTTAAAGCGGCGGTCGCCTGATTTGTTGTCAGACGCCGCCCTTTTTCTTGTCAGCCATTGCTCGGGTCAGGCAGCGCGGTACTGGCGCCGAGTTTGTTCAGGAAGAACAGGTACACCAGACCCAGGGCGATCCAGATCAGGCCGAGTTTTTGTGCATCGACGCCCATGTTGTACATGATGGCCGCGACGATGATGAAGCCGATCACCGGGCAGATCAGGTGACGAATCACCTGGCCGGACTTCTGCCGGCGCCAGTAGTAATTGATCACGGTCAGGTGCAGCAGCATGAAGCCGCTCAGGGCGCCGAAGTTGACCAGCGAAGTCAGGGTGTCCACCGAATTGATGAACAGGTGGCAGATCACCAGCGACAGCACCGCCACCAGATAAATGCTCAGGTAAGGCGTGTTGTGTTTCGGGTGGACCTTGGCCAGCACCTTCGGCAACTTGCCGTCGCGGGCCATGCCGAACAGCAGGCGCGAGACCGCCGCTTGCGAAGTGATCGCTACCGCCACGCCCCAGGCCAGGGCCGTGGCCACGCCGGTCAAAGTCGCCAGCCAGCTGCCTGCGGCGATTTCGGCGATTTCATAGAACGCGGTGTCGGCGGACTTGAAGCCCATGCCGGCGGCCAGATCGGTGGCGATCCAGGTCTGTACGACGAAAATTGCGCCCATCACTACCAGAGTAATCAACGCTGCTTTGCCGACGCTGCGGCCCGGATCGCCCTTGATCTCTTCGGCGAGGGTGGAGATTGCATCGAAGCCGAGGAACGACAGCACCGCAATCGACACCGCTTTCATCAGCAAGGCGAAGTTGAAGGTTTCCGGGTGATACAGCGGCGCGAGGGTCAACTGACCGTTGCCGCCACCGTTGTGCAGGGCGTTCCAGGCGTAGAACAGGAAAATCCCCAGCACCACGAGCTGCGCCAGCAGGAACAGGATGTTCATGCGGGCGGTGAAGGTAATGCCGCGCAGGTTGACGAAGGTTGCGCTGACCAGGAACGCCAGAATGAAACCGACTTTAGGGATGTCCGGGTACAGGTGGTTGAGCGCCATTGCCGCGTAGACGTAAAGCAGCGGCGGAATCAGGAGGTAATCGAGCAGCATCAGCCAGCCGGCGATGAAGCCGACGTGTTGATTCAGGCCCCGTTGCGCGTAGGAGTACACCGATCCGGCAATCGGAAAGGCCCGCGCCATGCTGCCGTAGCTCAGCGCGGTGAAAACCATTGCCACCATGCCGATGATGTACGCCAGGGGCACCATCCCCGGTGCCTCGGCGTTGACGTAGCCATACACCCCGAACGGGGCAATGGGGATCATGAAGATCATCCCGTACACCACCAGGTCGGTGAGTGTCAGGCTACGTTTCAACTCCTGTTTGTAGCCAAACTCTTCTATTTCCATGAAGTGCAACTCCTTGTCAGCCAATCGTTCGTTTTAGTTGTTATGTCGGTCCGTCGTTTACAGCGTCAGCAGTGGTTACAACAATTCTTACAGCAATGGCGCCAGATAATTCGCCCAGCGGGTCACCGCTTCCGGGCTGCGCAGCAGGTCGTTGCGCACTTCGATCAACACCGATTCCAGGCCCCGCGCATCGCCGTGCACCGGCACGGTCATGTCGCCCAGCGGGTCGATCTTGTACGGCTGGTTACCGGCGACTTTCAGCGGGTGCTTGCCGAGACCGTCGAGCATCTGTCGGGCATAGGCCTTGGCCTGGCCGAACAGCACGCCGACTTCCAGCTCGCGCGGCTGGCCGTAGTACACCGGGGTGAAACTGTGAATGCCTACCACGCGTACCGGCCGACCTTCGGCCAGACGTGCATCGATCAGTTGCTGCAGCCGCGTGTGAAACGGCTTGAACAGGCACTGGCGACGGTATTCGCGGGTGGCCTCGTCAAGCTCGCGGTTACCCGGCACCTGATAGATCTCGCTCTGCGCCGGGATGCTGTCGGGTGCATGCCGGGGGCGGTTGAGGTCGATCAGCAGACGCGAATAGTTGGCGCTCAGCAGTGTGGCGCCAATTTTTTCCGACAGTTGCTCGGCCAGTTCCAGCGCACCGATGTCCCAGGCAATGTGTTCGCGCGCCGCGGTGTCATCCAGGCCCAGATTGTTCAGGGCCTCCGGGATGTAGCGGCTGGCGTGTTCGCACACCAGAATCAGCGGGTGCGTCGAATCTTCACGGCTCAGGTTGTAGACCGGTCGGGTGTACAACCCCAACTCGGCGGATTCAGTACAGGCGTGCATAGTGCTCACACAGGTCAGCGGGCGAGAGCTGTTCCGTCAGCGCCAGTTCCTCGGTTTTAAGGGCGAAAAAAGTCTCGAGCAACGCGCTTGGCAGCGCTTCGATCAGCGCTTCACTGCGACGCAGGCAATCCAGTGCCTGGGCCAGGGAGGCGGGCAGGGCAACGATGCCCCGGGCCTTGCGTTGTTCATGGTTGAGTGAATCGGGGATTTCATCGGTGATCGCGTTCAGTGCCAGACGCTGTTCGATGCCCAGGCGTCCGGCGATCAGCAGCGCGGCCGTTGCCAGATGCGGCGAGGCGGTGGCGTCCATGGCGCGGAATTCCAGGTTGTATTGCTTTGCCACGGGTTTGTTGCCCAGGCTCACGGTCGGGCAAATACGCAGCGCGGCTTCGCGATTTTGCTGGCCGAGGCAGGCGTACGACGCGCTCCAGTGGTGCGGCTGCAAACGCTCGTACGACACCGGCGTCGGTGCCGTGAACGCACACAGCGCCGGCAAATAATGCAGCACGCCCGCCGCCCAGTGCTGGCCGAGGGTCGACAGACCATTGCTGGTGCCGGCGTCGTAGAGCATCGGCTGACCGGCCGGATCGAGCAGGCTGACGTGCAAGTGAACGCCGTTACACACCGCGTCGGCGGCGGTCTTCGGCGCAAAGCTCAGATCCAGGCCCATTTGCCGGGCAATTTCGCGGGTGATCTCGCGCACGTTCACCGCGCGATCCGCCGCCGCCACACCAAGGGTCGGGCGGCAGGTGATTTCGTATTGGTGCTTGCCGTATTCGGGCAGGAACATCTCCGGCTCGACACCTCCGGCGCGCAGCGCGCTGAGCAACCATCCACCGAATTCGGCGCCCTGGCGCTGGGCTTCGAGCGAGAACGCCAGATGTTCGGCAAACCCGGCGTGCAGATTGAATTCGTGTTCGAACGCGGCGTTGACCTGCAAGCCGAGTTCATCGCGATAGCGCTCGACCTCGTTGCGCAACAGAGTGCGCGGGCAGGCTGCCCATGGTCGGCCGTCGGTCTCGCGGATGTCACCGTGAATGAAGTCCAGCGCCGGGGCGGCGGCGTCCGGGCCGTTGCCGACGGTGACGCGGCTGGCCAGATCGGGAATCAGCCGCAAATCGCCATAAGCGCCCCACGGACTGGTCGAAGCGATGATGTCCTGCGGCGTCAGCGCGCTGTTGGCAGGCACCCAGCCACAACCGGCCGCCTGATAGTGCTCCAGCTCATCGGTGGGAAACGAACGGCCTCGAGTGACGCCGATCAGATCGGTGGTGACGATGGTGGTCATCGGCAACGGCGACAGGCGTTCGCTCATGGCTGCATCTCCTGCAACCGGCCAAGCACGGTGTCGGTGTCGGTGATCCAGCAGTAGCCCTTGATCGCATTCAGGCAAGCGTCGTGGCGCGCTTCGGTGTAGGTCGCGCAGGCGTCGGCCACCAGGGTGACGAGGTAGCCACGGTCGGCGGCGTCGCGCACGGCCATGTCCACGCACTGGTCGGTGACGATGCCGGCGATGATCAAGTGGCGGGTTTCGAGGTTGCGCAGCACGTAGTCGATGTTGGTCGAGTTGAAGACCCCGGACGAGGTTTTCGGCAGCACGATTTCGTTTTCCGTCGGGGTCAGTTCAGCGATGACCTGTGCCTGCGGGCTGCCCTTGGGCAGATGCATGTCCGACAGTTTGTGATCCAGCGAGCGGTCGCGGCCATCGGCGGTCAGGCTTTCGATCAGGGTATGCAGTACGTTCTGCCGGGTGTCGCGGAAGGCGTTGAGCAGCCGAACCTGATTGGGCACCACTTGCGAGCGCGTGCGGTTGAGGAAGTACGCGGCGTCCGGGCCTTCGAGGTGCGGGTCGAACTGGGGCTCCAGCCAGGCTCGCTGCATGTCCACCAGCAACAGCGCGGTGTGGTCGGTGACAAACGGCAGGTCCCGTGGCGAGCGATGGGGAAGACTGAACATCCTTATTTATCCTCCAGCAAGTGGGTGTCGAAGTCGTTGCGCAGGGCATCGATACCTTCCAGGCGATCGGCCAGGTCCGGGCAGCGCAGGGTCAGGCAAGCGATCAGCGCTTCAACCTGAGCGAGCGCCGGAACCATGGTGTCGAACGGCGAAGCCGACTCCACCGGAGCGCTGATGATCATGTCGGCCAGTTCGCGCAGCGGCGAGGCATAGATGTCGGTGAACAGCACGACGCGGGCGTTGCCGTTTTTCGCGGCGCTGGCCACGCGCAAGGCCTGGGTCTGGTAGCGGCGATAGTCGAACACCAGCACCACGTCCTGGCGTTGCAGGTCGAACAGGCGATCCGGCAGCTGCGCGTTGTCCTCCAGCGCAAAACAGCCGGGGCGCAGCAGTCGCAAATGGTTGAGCAGGTAGGTCGCCATCAGACTGCTGAAGCGCCCGCCGAAGCAGTAGACCTGATGGCGGGTGTCGAGCAGCCAGTCGGCGAGGATCCGCACGTCTTCCGGTTGGGTCAGGGCCTGGGTTTCAGCCAGCAGGTTATGGCTGTGAGCCAGATAATGGCTCCAGGCATCGTCCTTGTTCTGATGCGAACGCGGCTGCAACAGCGTGCGCGGTGAGCGCAGTCGATGGTCCATATCGCTGAGCAGGGCGTCCTGGAATTCGGCGTATCCGCCGAAGCCGAGCTTTTTAACCAGCCGCACGATGGTCGGATCGCTGACGCCGGCATGTTCGGCCAGGCGCGCCATCGGGCCAAGCCCGTTGCGTGGATACTGATCGAGCAAGGCGCGAACGACTTTGCGCTCCGACGGCGTCAGATCAAGGCCGGGGTCGGTGATCAGGTCTCTTAGAGGGGGCATCCGGGCTCCTGCTGGATGGGGGGGTGTTGAATTCGCTTCATAATCCTTTAAAACAGTATTTATGTAACTGGCGCTACATGTCTAGCGAATTTTTTGGTGTTTAGACCGAGCCCCAAAATGGGGCGGGATGCCCGTAACGCAAGGGTTACACCGCTGTCGATCAGTCTTGTAGTCCATTGCCCATAGTGGTGTCAGACAATTGCACTTTCACACTTCAGGCCATCCGGTCGACTTGCTTGGAGCCTCCTGTTTTACGGCACAATTGCCGCTCCATCCGCGATTGCGTTGATGGTTGTCCTGTCTTCCAGCCGAGTGACTCCCCGTGCAGACCACCCGTTTGACATTGATCTGCCATGCCAGAACCGTCGCACAAAAATTGGCGTGTTTTCCTACGAACGAACCTGTTGAAGAAACGGAGTTGGCGTCCTGTTCGCTGGCTTCGCGTTTCGCCATGGCATCTCGTCTGATTTGTGGCCCGGAGCTGCGCAGCCGTCAGACGGCAGCGTGGTTTGGCCATGAAGCGCACGTCGATGAGGCCCTGCGTGATTGCGACTGGGGCCGGTGGCAAGGTCAATCGCTCAAGGACTTGCAACGAAACGAACCCGAGGCATTGCAAGCGTGGCTCGACGATCCGCACGCCGCACCCCATGGCGGTGAGTCGGTGGCACAGCTGCGTGAAAGGGTGGCCGCGTGGCTGGTTGCACTGCAAGCCACGCCGGGGCACGTGGTGGCGGTCACTCATCCGTTCGTGATTCGCGCTGCATTGATTCAGGTCGTGCAGGGCGAGGCGTTTCACAGCCTCGATGTCGAACCGCTGGCGGCGGTCGAGCTACGGTTTGCCGGGCGCTGGCGACTACGCTTGTCCGGCATGAACCTGGAAGGAGCAGAGCAATGAAGCGATTGCTGGTGATCGGCATCGGTGCCGGCAACCCGGACTACATCACGATGCAGGCGGTGAAGGCGCTGAACCGGGTGGACGTGTTTTTCCTGATGGACAAGGGCCAGAGCAAGGACAAGTTGATCGACCTGCGGCGAGAAATCTGCGAGCGCTATATCACCGATCGTACGTACCGTTTCGCCGAAGCCCACAGCCCTGAGCGCGAGCGCGGCGATGTGGACTACAACGCCAGTGTCGATGAGCTGAACCGTGCCAAGCAGCAAACCTTCGAACACCTGATCAATGACGAATTGCCTGACGGGCAGTGCGGCGGTTTTCTGGTGTGGGGCGATCCGGCGCTGTACGACAGCACGATTCGCATCCTGCAGGCGATTCTGGCCTCGGGGCGATGTGCGTTTGAATTCGAAGTCATTCCCGGCATTACCAGCGTTCAGGCCTTGGCGGCACAGCACAAGGTGCCGTTGAACACCATCGGTCGTTCGATTGAAATCACTACCGGCCGGCGCCTGGCAGCGGGGCAGGTGAGTGACACGGACAGTCTGGTGGTGATGCTCGATGCCGAAGATTCCTACCACCACGTGGCGGATCGGGAGACAGAGATTTACTGGGGCGCCTACCTCGGCACGCCGGATGAAATCCTTATCAAAGGCAAGCTCGGCGCTGTTGCCGATGAAATCGAACGGGTGCGCAAGGCTGCCCGGGCCGAGCATGGCTGGATCATGGACACCTATCTGTTGCGCAAGCCTTGACCTCCCGACCGAAGCGCTCGCGATACACCGACGGTGGCACCCCGACCACGCTGCGAAACGCCACACGAAAGCTTTCCACCGAGCGATAACCACAGCGCAGGGCGATCTGCTCGGTGTTCTGCGGCGTGCCTTCCAGCAACTCACGGGCCCGGGCCAGACGCTCGTGTTGCAACCAGGCCTTGGGTGACTGGCCGCTGGCCTCCGTGAATTTGCGCAGGAAGGTGCGTTCGCTCATCGCCGCTTCGCTGGCCAGATCGCGCACCTCCAGCGGTTCATGCAGGCGCTCGCGGGCCCACTGCATCACGCGCGACAGGTCGCTGCGCGGCGTCGGGCTGACTGGGGTGGGAATGAATTGCGCCTGGCCGCCGGTGCGCTGCGGCGACATCACCAGCCGTCGTGCCACCGCGTTTGCGATCTGGGTGCCGAAGTCCCGCGCCACCAGATGCAGGCAGGCGTCGATCCCGGCTGCACTGCCGGCCGAAGTAATCAACTGGCCGGAATCGACGTAAAGCACATCCGGGTCGACATCAATGGCCGGAAAGCGCTCGGCCAGTTCTGTGGTGTAGCGCCAGTGAGTGGTGGCGCCATGACCGTCGAGCAGGCCGCTGGCTGCCAGCACAAAGACGCCCGAGCAGATCGACAGCAACCGGGCGCCGCGTGAATGCGCATCACGCAAGGCTTCGAGCAAGGCCTCCGGCACTGGCGCACTGCGGTCGCGCCAGCCGGGAATGATGATGGTGCGCGCCTCTGCCAACAGCTCAAAACCGCCATCGGCCAGCACCTGAATACCGCCCATGGCGCGCATCGGGCCTTGATCGACCGCCGCAATGCAGTGCTCGTACCACGGGAAATCGAACTCCGGCCTGGCCAGGCCGAAGATCTCCACGGCGATACCGAACTCGAATGTGCAGAGGCCGTCGTAGGCCAGAATTGCGACCAATCCAGGTGAATCAGGCATTTGGCGGAAAATTCCCGGTGAGTGTCTTGTGCGCCACTGTAGCGGCAAGCGACGGCTCGATAAAGTCTGTTCATCCCCACAGACGAAGGAGTGATTCAACATGCCCAGCCTGGTTCGCGAAATTCCTGCAGCGCCTTCGGCCGTTGCCCTGATGCATTTCAGCAACCGTCTGACTTTCGAAACCGACTGTTCCGACGTCTTCAGCAGCCAGCAGGCTGGCGAGGTCGATTTTGTCCTGGTAGACGTGCGCGGGCCGCTGGCCTTCGAGCGTGGGCATGTGCCGGGGGCAATCAATATTCCCGGGCGTTTGCTGACGGCGGAGGGGCTGGTGGCCTACTCGAAAAACACGCTTTTCGTGGTCTATTGCGCCGGTCCCCATTGCAATGGCGCCAATAAGGCCGCGGTGAAGTTGGCGGCGTTGGGTTATCCGGTCAAGGAGATGATCGGCGGGGTGACCGGATGGCTGGATGAAGGCTTCCAGTTGAGTGTTGCGACACCACGCGCCGCCACCGCCCCGATCGCTTGCGATTGCTGATAATCGGAAAGTTGCCGCTTTGGCGGCAGCTTTTGTCGGCTTTGTCCTACAAGGCTTGCACCGCTCTGGCGCACGCTTTTCCCATGTGACGGCAGTCGCCGATTTTCTGTAAGTATTTGTCGCTTAAAAACAATTTGCCCCGTGCGCGCCGCCATAGACTGCCGGCCACTTCGGTTTCTTTGCGCGACACAGCCCAAGGCCGAACCTGACAATCGAAAGCTGCCAATAAAAGCCTCCGCACACGGGAGTAATAAATGAAAAAGCTGGTTATGTTCGGTGCCCTGGCACTGTCGATGTTGTCCCTGACCGCCGTGGCCGAAGACGCCAAACCGATCCGTATCGGTATCGAAGCCGGTTACCCGCCATTCTCGATGAAAACCCCTGACGGCAAACTGGCCGGTTTCGACGTGGACATCGGCGATGCGCTGTGTGAGCAGATGAAAGTCAAATGCACCTGGGTCGAGCAAGAGTTCGACGGCCTGATCCCGGCGCTGAAAGTGAAGAAGATCGACGCGATCCTGTCCTCGATGACCATCACTGACGACCGCAAGAAAAACGTCGATTTCACCATCAAGTACTACCACACCCCGGCGCGCTTCGTGATGAAGGAAGGCTCTGGCGTGAAAGACCCGCTGGTCGAACTCAAAGGCAAGAAAGTCGGCGTGCTGCGCGCCAGTACCCACGACCGTTACGCCACCGAAGTGCTGGTGCCGGCCGGCATCGAGCTGGTGCGTTATGGCTCGCAGCAGGAAGCCAACCTGGACATGGTCTCCGGTCGTATCGACGCGATGCTGGCCGACTCGGTCAACCTGAGCGACGGCTTCCTGAAAACCGATGCCGGCAAAGGCTTTGAATTCGTCGGCCCGACCTACGAAGACGCCAAGTACTTTGGTGGTGGCGCCGGTATCGCAGTGCGTAAAGGCGATACCGAGCTGGCAGAGAAATTCAACACGGCCATCAATGAAATCCGCGCCAACGGCAAGTACAAGCAAGTGCAGGACAAGTACTTCGACTTTGACGTGTACGGCCATTAATACGCCGTAGAAAAAGTGGCCCCGTTGACGCGGTGGCCACTTTTTTTTCGCCCGTGATTTATCCTGTCAGCACATTTTCAATGTGATCACTGCGTTGGCAGCGACCACAGAATTTCCGGAGTTCCCCATGCAACGCATCGACCATCTTCTGCCCTGGAGCCACCTGGGCAGCGAACGTTCCCTGAGCGTGTTCCGTTACGGCGCCGGCCCGCGCAAGGTCTACATCCAGGCCAGCCTGCACGCCGATGAACTGCCGGGCATGCGCACCGCATGGGAGCTGAAAAAGCGCCTGGCCGAACTGGAAAGCAACGGCCAGTTGCAAGGCGTGGTCGAACTGGTGCCGGTGGCCAACCCGATCGGCCTCGATCAGCATCTGCAAGGAAGCCACATGGGGCGCTTCGAGCTGGGCAGCGGCAAGAACTTCAACCGCTCCTTCGTCGAACTCAGTGCGCCGGTGGCCGAGCGTATCGGCGAGCAGTTGGGCGGTGATGCCCAGGCCAACATTGCGTTGATCCGCCAGACCATGGGCCAGATCCTCGACGAACTGCCAGCGCCAGCCTCGCAACTGGAAGCGCTGCACCGTCTGTTGCTGCGCCACGCCTGTGAGGCCGACATCACCCTCGATCTGCATTGCGATTTCGACGCGGCTATTCACATCTACGCATTGCCGCAACACTGGCCGCAGTGGCAATCCCTCGCCGCACGCCTGAAGGCTGGCGTGGCACTGTTGTGTGAAGATTCCGGCGGCAGTTCGTTCGACGAGTCCTGCTCCTCGCCGTGGTTGCGCCTGGCCCGGGCCTTCCCGAACGCTGCGATTCCACCGGCCAACCTCGCCACCACCCTGGAACTGGGCAGCATGGGCGACACCCGCGTCGATCAGGCTCAGGCCAATTGCGAGGCGATCCTGGGCTTTTTGGCCGAGCAGGGCTTCATCAGCGGCGAATGGCCGAAGGCGCCGCAAGCCTGCTGCGAAGGCATGCCGTTCGAAGGCACCGAATACCTGTTCGCCCCGCACCACGGCGTGGTGAGTTTCCTGCGCGATGCCGGTGAATGGGTCGAGCGCGGCGATGCGCTGTTCGAAGTGGTCGACCCGTTGAACGACCGCGTGACCACCGTGCGCGCCGGCACCAGCGGCGTGTTGTTCGCCATCGATCGCGGTCGCTACACCCAGCCGGGTATCTGGCAGGCGAAAGTGGCGGGGCGCGAGCCGATCCGGGCGGGCAAGCTGATCAACGACTGATACCCCGTCATCCGGATCACAGTGTTAGGCTCTGCCCCGAACCCTGCACTGTGTGAAGGAAGGCTTATGTTGAAGGTGTTTGCGCTGTTGACGCTGCTGGCGTCCACTGCTGTTCAGGCTCAGACCTCGCTGCAAAACGATCTGCCGCTCAACTACCTGGCCCAGGTGCACCCGGACGCCGAACAGCGTCCGCTGGTGATTTTCCTGCACGGCTATGGCAGCAACGAAGCGGACTTGATCGGCATGAAATTCCAGTTGCCCAAGCAGTTCAACTACCTGTCGGTGCAGGCACCGATGGCATTGGGAGAAGGGCGTTTCCAGTGGTTTCGCAAGAAAGGCGAAGGCGCCTACAACGGCGAGACCGATGATCTGAAGGCCAGCAGCCAGAAACTGCGGGCCTTTATCGCCGCTGCGGCGCAGAAATATCACGCGCTACCGGACAAGGTGTACCTGATCGGCTTCAGCCAGGGCGCGATGATGACCTACGAGGTCGGGCTGCGGCAGCCGGCGGTGGTGGCCGGCATCGCCGCGTTGAGCGGGCGAGTGTTGCCGGTGCTCAAGGGTGAGCTGAAGTCAGAGCAACAGCATCCGCCGCTGGCGATCTTCATTGGCCATGGCACGGCGGATGACCGCGTGCCTTACAGTGGCGCCACAGCGGCCAAAGAGCTGCTGGAGACGCTGGATTACAAACCGCAACTTCATGCCTACCCCGGCGTTGGCCACAGTATCAGTGCGGCCGAACTGCGGGATCTGAACGACTGGCTGCAGCAACTCAATCCCTGAGCATCACTTTTCCTTGAGGATGGTTTTCACCAGCGCCTCGTGACCGCTCTTGTCGCTGACCCGGGAAATTACCTGGACCAGCGCCATGCGCGTGCCGGAGCCGGCCAGCAATGTGGTGTTGAGAGTCTGGCCGCCGCCCTGGGTGGCGGTGCTGTCGACCTGACGCAAGCCCAGGCCATTGCCTTTGCGGGTCAGGCTCTTTTCGCTGAGTTTGTTGAAGTCGGGCATCGCCTTGTGCTGGGCATCGATGAAATCGGACACCGTGCCGTCGAGGAACGCGCTGTCGTTGTCCTTGACGTTTTTGCCTTCGGGAATCTGGTTTTCGGCGACGATGACCACAGTCTTGGTGGCGTCGTTGCTGTACATGGTGCCCTTGGCACCGGTCGGCCCGGCTGGCAGCGGGTCGCCGACGAAACCTTTGGGCAGAACAAAACTGAACTTGCCGTCGAGCATCGAGACTTTCTCGGTGACAGCCTTCTCTTTGGCCTTGGCTGCCTGAGCATTGACGGCGCCGAAACCGGCCACCGCCGCCAGCAACAGGACGACGGCTTTCTTGCTAAGCAATGACATTCGAATCTCCGAGGGATGGTCGCGCTTGGGCGGCGATCATCCCATGGAGCGTGCCCGGCACTCCAGCGCGGTTTGTCCGGTCGGGGTCAGTTCGGTGACGGTGCCGGCGCCGGTCTGGCCAACAGTTGCCGGGTGACGCCCAGCATCGCCACCGAAACGGCCACCGCCACCACGAAACCGCCGAAACCCAGGCTTGGAACCGTCAGCGCCAACACCAGACAAAACGCCGAAAACGAATACATCCCCGTCGCCGTCGCTCGCAACAATGCGGCGGTAAATGCCGGGCCCCGGGTCTGCTGGGAAAACACCGCCATCACGCTGCCCAACACCGGGAACACCGCGAGCAGACCGCTCCAGCGCTCGCCGACGGTACTGGCCAGCATCGTCACTACCAGCGTCAATGCCGCCCCGGCGATCATCCGCCAGACCAGTTTGTCCGACTTCGGCGCCGGACCGCCGACCACCGGTTGCACCTTGGGAAACAGGTAAGGCGCAGCAAGAAGGGCGGTCGCAGCGGCAGCGATGGAGAAGGGCAGCGACGCCGGAATCAGCGACAGGATCAGCGCCAACACGGCCCAGACCGATAAAGAAACAACCAATGCCAACGGCCAGTTGGCGCGCTGAGCAACCTGCGCGTAAGTGACACAAAACGCGATCATCGCAAACATGGCCGACAGCGCCGCAATCGCCGATTGCGCGGCGAACGCCGGTCCTTGCTCGATGGCGAGGAAAAACAGAATCGGCCCGACCACCACCGGCAATCCCGACAGCCACCCGGCGACACTGGGGCCCCAACGCTTGCCGGCGAGGGAAATCATCAGCAGGAAACCGGGAATCAGCAGCAGTTTGAGGATCAGCACGCAGGTCGCTCCATCGGGTCAATGGGGGCCACGTTAGCACTGTCGTTGGTGGATTGCTGCAAATGCATGCAATAAATGTATACAAAGTGTCGGGCGTAATCGCCGACTATGCTCTGACTATCAGGGTTTACCGGAGTCATTACCGCGATGAGCAGAACACCGAAGGTGTTGAGTGGATGTTGCGGAATCGGCTTGTGGGCGCTGTTGCTGACGCCGACCTGGGCCAGTTGGCAGGATGCGGTGCCGGGTGCGCAGATCATCGGCACCGGGGATTTCAGTGTGTTCGGTTTCGACATTTATAACGCTCGGCTGTGGAGTGCCGCGCGTCCACTGGCCGACGGTCAGCCCTTTGCCCTGGAATTGATCTACCGGCGCAACGTGTCCCGCGATGATCTGGTCAAGGCCAGTGTCGATGAGATCAAACGCCTGGCCGGTTCTTCCATCAGCCCGGCGCAATTGGCGCTCTGGCAGGCCCAGATGCAGCAATCGTTCGTCGACGTCCAGGCCGGCACGCGGATCACCGGGGTGTATCTGCCGGGGCAGGGCGCGCGGTTTTTTGTCGGTCAACAGTTGCAGCATGAAATCGATGATCCGCAGTTTGCCCGGGCGTTTTTCGACATCTGGCTCGACCCGCGCACGCGCAGTCCCCAGTTGCGCCAGCAGTTGCTTGGCAATGCGAAACCCTGAGCGCAGCACATCTGCTCTTGGGCACGCCGACTGAAACGTCTAAGCTGCGTCTTTCGACTTGTTTCTGGATGTGTGCGTGAAATTCAGCTTGCCCAAAATCGCCACGGCGCCGTTCTGCCCGCCGGAGGTGGCCGGCAGTGTCCCGGTCGACCCCAATGCCTCGTTCTTCAAGCGCGTGTTGCGTTTTGCCGGCCCCGGTCTGCTGGTGTCGATCGGCTACATGGACCCGGGCAACTGGGCCACCGCGATCGAGGCCGGTTCGCGTTTCGGTTACAGCCTGTTGTTCGTGGTGTTGCTGGCGAGCCTGTCGGGCATGGTCGTGCAATGTCTGTGTTCGCGGCTGGGTATTGCCACAGGGCGTGACCTGGCGCAGCTGTCCCGCGAGCGTTACAGCACTCCGACTGCGCGGCTGCAATGGGTGCTGGCGGAAATCTCGATCATCGCGACAGACCTGGCAGAAGTACTCGGCTGCGCGCTGGCGTTTCACTTGCTGCTGGGTTGTTCGCTGACATTCGGTATCGCGCTGACAGCGTTCGATACGTTGCTGGTGCTGGCCCTGCAAAACCGTGGCTTCCGCCGACTGGAAGCGATCATGCTGGTGCTCGTGGGCACCATCGGCGCGTGTTTCTTCGTTGAATTGCTGCTGATCAAACCGTACTGGCCAGACGTCGCCCGAGGTTTCAAACCGTCACTGTCGGCGATCAGCGATGCGGCGCCGTTGTATCTGGCCATCGGCATCCTCGGCGCCACCGTCATGCCGCACAACCTGTACCTGCACACTTCGATCGTGCAGACGCGGCTGATCGGCAAGGACCTTGCCAGCAAGCAGGACGCGGTAAAACTGGCGCGCATCGACACCATCGGTTCGCTGGCGCTGGCGTTGCTGGTCAACGCGGCGATCCTGATTCTCGCGGCGGCAGCCTTCCATCAGTCCGGGCACACCGATGTAGTCGATATTCAGGACGCCTATCACTTGCTCGACCCGCTGGTGGGCGGCGCGCTGGCCAGCGTGCTGTTCGGTGTGGCGTTGCTGGCTTCGGGGCAGAGTTCGACCTTCACCGGCACCATCGCCGGACAAGTGATCATGGAAGGCTATCTGAACCTGCGCATTCCCTGCTGGCAGCGACGCCTGATCACCCGCGGACTGGCGCTGATTCCGGCGTTCATCGGCGTATGGCTGATGGGGGACGGCGCGGTGGGCAAGTTGCTGGTGCTGAGCCAGGTGGTGTTAAGCCTGCAATTGCCGTTTGCGCTGTATCCGCTGATTCGCATGACCAATGACAAACAGCTGATGGGGCCGTTTGTGAACCGGTTGCCTACCAAGGTTCTGGCGTGGGGATTGTTTGCGGTGATCAGCGGAGCCAATGCGTGGCTGATTCTGCAAATGGCCGTCTGATTCGCTGAACCGCAGGCGAAAAAATACCCGGTGCGACGTGAGCCGTACCGGGTTTGTTGCCAACGGGCAGTGGATGTCGTGGATCCGCCGCCCGCTGTTGAACCTGTTTTGCGCTTACGCGCGTTCCAGCGCCAGGGCCACGCCTTGACCACCACCGATGCACAGGGTCGCCAGACCTTTTTTCGCATCACGCTTGATCATTTCGTGCAGCAGAGTCACCAGCACACGGCAGCCCGATGCACCGATCGGGTGACCGAGGGCGATGGCGCCGCCGTTGACGTTGACCTTGTCCAGATCCCATTGCAGATCCTTGGCCACCGCCAGCGATTGCGCGGCGAAGGCTTCGTTGGCTTCGATCAGGTCGAGTTGGCCGATGCTCCAGCCAGCCTTGTCCAGGCAGCGGCGAGTGGCGGAAACCGGGCCGATGCCCATGATCGCCGGGTCGACGCCCGCATTGGCGTAGGCGGCGATTTTCGCCAGCACCGGCAGGCCCAGGGCCTTGGCTTTTTCGGCGCTCATCAGAATGACCGCAGCCGCGCCGTCGTTCAGCGACGAAGCGTTGCCGGCGGTGACGCTGCCGTCCTTCTTGAACGCTGGACGCAGTTTGGCCAGGGATTCAGCGGTAGTGTCGCCGCGGGGCTGTTCGTCAACCTTGAACGCCACCGGATCGCCTTTGCGCTGCGGGATCAGGATTGGGGTGATTTCATCGACAAAACGACCGGTCTCGATGGCCGCGGCGGCTTTCTGTTGCGATGCGGCAGCGAAGGCGTCCTGCTGCTCGCGGCTGATCTCGTATTTCTCGACCAGGTTCTCGGCAGTGATGCCCATGTGGTAATCGTTGAACGCATCCCACAGACCATCGCTGATCATGGTGTCGACGATTTGCGCGTGACCCATGCGCAGACCGGTTCGTGCGCCCGGCATCACATAGTTGGCCAGGCTCATGTTTTCCTGGCCGCCGGCAATGATCACGTCCGCGTCGCCGCAACGGATCGCCTGTGCGCCGAGGTGCAGGGCCTTGAGGCCCGAGCCGCAGACCTTGTTCAGGGTCATGGCCGGAACGGCGTGGGGCAGGCCGGCCTTGATCGCCGACTGGCGCGCCGGGTTCTGGCCGGCGCCGGCGGTCAACACCTGGCCCATGATGACTTCATCGACCTGAGCACCGTCCAGACCGGTCTGCTCAAGCAACTGGCGGATGACCGCTGCGCCCAGATCCACGGCGGAGACGGTGGCCAGCGAACCCTGGAAACTGCCGATCGCGGTACGCGTGGCGGCAACAATGACGACGTCTTGCATTTTCGAATTCCTCACTCGGCAGCGAACTGCATTTCCGGTACGTGATCCGGGACGACAAGCTTACCAGCGGTTTTAGCGACGATTTCCTCGACGCTGACGCCAGGTGCGCGTTCCTTGAGGACAAAAGCGCCATTTTCGATTTCCAGGTACGCCAGGTCGGTCAGTACACGCTTGATGCAACCGGCGCCGGTCAGCGGCAGGCTGCACTGGCTCAGCAACTTGGACTCACCGTCCTTGGACGCGTGGGTCATGATCACGATGATGTTGTCGGCGCCGGCCACCAGGTCCATCGCACCGCCCATGCCCTTGACCAGTTTGCCGGGGATCATCCACGAGGCGATGTTGCCTTGTACGTCCACTTCGAACGCGCCGAGTACGGTCAGGTCGACGTGGCCGCCGCGGATCATCGCGAAGGATTCGGCGGAGTTGAAGATCGATGCGCCGATACGCGCGGTCACCGTTTGTTTGCCGGCGTTGATCATGTCGGCGTCGATGGTTTCTTCAGTCGGGAAAGGGCCCATGCCGAGCAGACCGTTTTCCGATTGCAGCATGACTTCCATGCCTTCGGGGATGTAGTTGGCGACCAGGGTCGGAATGCCGATGCCGAGGTTCACATAGAAGCCGTCCTGCATTTCGCGGGCGACGCGTTGAGCCATTTGTTCGCGGGTAAGTGCCATGTTCTTGTTCTCCGTCAGCCTGGATTATTTGCGGATGGTGCGTTGTTCGATGCGTTTTTCGAACGTGCCGCAAATGACCCGGTCGACGTAGATGCCGGGCGTGTGGATGTGTGCCGGATCCAGTTCGCCGGGTTCGACGATTTCTTCGACTTCGACCACGGTGATCTTGCCGGCGGTGGCGGCCAGCGGGTTGAAGTTCTGGGCGGTGTGGCGGTAGATGACGTTGCCGAAGTGGTCGGCTTTCCAGCCTTTGACGATGGCGAAGTCGCCGGTGATGGACTCTTCCATCAGGTACTTGCGACCGTGGAATTCACGCACTTCCTTGCCTTCGGCGACCGGGGTGCCGACGCCGGTGGCGGTGAAGAAGGCCGGGATGCCGGCGCCGCCTGCGCGCATTTTTTCGGCAAGGGTGCCTTGCGGGGTCAGGACGACTTCGATGTCGCCCTTGAGCAGTTGCTCTTCGAACAGTTTGTTTTCGCCGACGTAGGAAGCGACCACCTTGCGGATCTGACGGTCGGTCAGCAGCACGCCGAGGCCGAAGCCATCGACGCCGCAGTTGTTGGAAACGACGGTGAGGTCACGGGTGCCCTTGCGCTTGATCTCGGCGATCAGGTTTTCCGGAATGCCGCACAGGCCGAAGCCGCCGGCGATCACGGTCATGCCGTCTTCAAGACCTGCCATGGCTTCCTCGTAGGAATACACGCGCTTGTCGAAACCTGCCATATGCACCTCTTTTATTGTTTGTCGGGCGGCTGGCTAGCCGAATGGTTGGAGTGTCGCGCTGGAGGATATATTTGTTAAGTTGATTTTTAAGGTTGATTGATTGATAAAGCTCAATATTGGCCTCGTTGATCGTTCCCACGCTCTGCGTGGGAATGCCTCCGGGGACGCTCCGCGTCCCAGTGACGCGGAGCGTCACGGGCTGCGTTACCACGCAGAGCGTGGGAACGATCAATGAGGTGTTCAGCTTAGTCCCTTGAGTGAATCGTTCATGACCATCAAGCAGATCCGCGCCTTTCTCGCCGTGGCCCAGAGCCTGAGCTTCGCCGTGGCTTGCGAGCGCCTGCACCTGTCGCAATCGGCGTTGAGCCTGACCATCAAGGCGCTGGAAGAGGGGCTGGGCGGGCGTCTGTTCAGCCGCAACACCCGCAACGTGGCGCTGACCCCTGAAGGGGAATCGCTGTTGCCGCTGGCCCGGCGCCTGATCGCCGACTGGGACAACGCCGAAGACGAAATGCGCCAGCGCTTCAGCCTGCAGCGCGGGCGCGTCACGCTGGCGGCGATGCCGTCGTTTGCCGGCAACCTGCTGCCGCCGATCCTCAAGACCTTCCGCGCGCGTTATCCGAACGTCAACGTCACGGTCAACGACGTGATCAATGAGCAAGTGCTGGAAATGGTCCGTGATCGTCAGGTCGAACTTGGCGTGGCGTTTGAGCCGATGCAGAACACTTCGCTGAGCTTCACGCCGCTTTACCGGGATCGTTTCGTCGCGGTGGTGCCGCAGGATTCGCCGCTGGCGGGGCGCAGTGACATTGACTGGCAGACGTTGCTGCAGGAACCGTTCATCACCCTGCAACGACCGTCCACGGTGCGGGTGATGCTGGAAGAACACTTGCAGGCCCGAGGGATGAAACTGCCGGTGGAGTTTGAAAGCCATCAACTGGCGACGGTGGGGCGGATGGTGGCGAGCGGACTGGGCGTCAGTGCGGTGCCGGCATTGTGTGCCGGGCAGATGCGCGAACTGGGCGCGCATTGCCTGACCTTGCACGAGCCGGTGGTGGAGCGGGCGATTGGCGTGCTGACGGATTCGGGTAATGAATTGTCGGCAGCGGCTCAGGCGTTGTTCGACATCCTTAAGGCTGAGCATTGAGGCGTTGTGCCAATAGCGGCAGCAACTGTTCGCACGACCCCTCAATCTTCAAATCCAGCAACTCATCCGCCCGGGTCTTCCCCAGATTGATCGCAATCAGCGGTTTGCCCCGATCCGCAATCACCCGGCACAGGCGAAACGCCGAATAGGCCATCAGCGACGAGCCGACCACGAGCATCCCGGCGGCATTTTCCGCCAGCGCCATGGCCCGCGCCGCCGTCGGTTGCGCCACGTTTTCACCAAAAAACACCACGTCCGGCTTCATCCGTTCGCCTGCGCAATGCGGACAATGCGGCACCTGGAACCGCGCCTCGAAGGCCGGGTCGAGCAAGGTATCGCCGTCCGGTGCCTGCACGGCATCGACACCCGCCAGGTAAGGGTTCTGCGTTTCCATCAATTGCTGAATCGAGTCCCGCTCGCTGCGCTGGCCGCAATCCAGACATAACACCCGATGCAGGCTGCCGTGCAGTTCGATGACATCGTGACTGCCGGCCTGATCGTGCAGGGTGTCGACATTCTGGGTGATCAATCCGCCAATCCGCCCCTGGCTTTGCAGGCTGGCCAGCGCGTCATGGGCAGCGTTCGGCCGTGCCTGGCGCACGCGCGGCCAGCCGAGCATGGCCCGGGCCCAATAGCGCCGGCGCGATTGCGGGGCGGCGAGGAATTCCTGGTACATCATCGGCTGCCGGCCACGGCGCACACCGTCGGTGTCGCGGTAGTCCGGGATGCCCGACGGCGTGCTGATACCGGCGCCGGTCAGCACAATGAAGTCGCCGTCGGCCATGGCCTGTTGCAGATAATCGAGTGGGTCGACGAAGGGACGGTCGAGCATGATCAGCGCTCCGCAGGCTGTAAGTGCCTTGCAGGTTAGCACCGACGGACGCCTCTTTTCAGAGGCGTCCGCTGCCCGAGGTTACTTTCTCGCCTCCAGAATCAGGTTGAACGGCGTCTGCGTTGCCCGCCGGAAGTGTTTGAAGCCGGCTTCGGTGAACACTTTGCGCAAGCGCGACTCGCCCGCCTGCGCACCGAGGCCGAGGCCCACTTCCTGGGACAGCGAGTTTGGCGTGCAGATGAACGTTGAGGCGGCGTAGAACAAACGCCCGACCGGCGTGATGTTTTCGTCCAGGGTGTCGTTGGCAAACGGCTCGACCAGCAGCACCGTGCCGTCGTCCTTCAAACAATCGTAGGCATGCTTCGCCGCACCGACCGGGTCGCCCATGTCGTGCAGGCAGTCGAAATAACAGATCAGGTCATAGTCATCGCCGGGATAGCTTTTCGCCGTGCCCTGGAAGAACCGCGCGCGACTGCTGACCCCGCCTTCTTCGGCCCGTTGGGTGGCGACGGTGATCGAAGGCGCGTGATAGTCGAAGCCAACGAACCGCGAGTTGGGATACGCCTGAGCCATGATCACCGTGGACGCTCCGTGCCCACAGCCCACATCGGCGACCTTGGCGCCTTCTTCAAGTTTGGCCACCACGCCGTTCAGCGACGGCAACCATTCGGCAATCAAATGCCCCTTGTAGCCTGGCCGGAAGAAGCGCTCGGTGCCGGTGAACATGCACGGATGGTGATCGCCCCAGGGCAGGGCGCCGTTGCCGCGCATGGCTTTGACCAGTTTGTCCTTGTCATGGAAAAACGACGCCACCACGCCGAGCCCGCCGGCCACGTACACCGGCGAATCTTCCTTGGCCAGGGCCAGCGCCTGTTCTTCCGGCAGACGGAATTTGCCGTCGTGGTGTTCCATATAGCCGGACGCCGCGTGGGCGCTCAGCCATTCGCGTACCAGTCGCGGATTGCAGGTGGTTTTTGCAGCGAGGGACTCGGGACTGATCGGCTGACTGTCGGCCATTGCCCGGTAGAGGCCGAGTTCTTCGCCGACAATGACATTGGCCAGCATCGCCGCGCCACCCATGTCGTTGACCAGTTTGCCCATGAATTCGTTGAGTCTGGCCTCGTCCATTTCATGTGCTCCTTTGACAGGATCACAGTCCGGTGGCGGTGGGGTGTCGAGGCATTCACCACCGGGCGGTGGTCGTGGAAACGGGCAGGGCGACACTGCTGTCCTGCGGCCCCCTCGACTGGGTACTGATTGAGTCTAGCCGCTGTTGGAATCCGTGGTGGTCATGTATCGCTGTGTATCTCTGTGGCTGTTGGATACACAAGGTGCCAATTGTGCCGGCGGTCGAACACAGCAGCGACACAGTGGGCGCATTAACTGCAATGGTCAGTCGCTGATCTGGCGGCTCCCAAGCAGAGTACTTGCCCATGCAGATTCCCCATCCCACCTTGCAGGCCAGCGTCGGGCTCGGCCTGCGTCGCGGCCTGATGAAAGACCTGCAAGCCGCGCGCACCGGCGATTTTGACTTTCTTGAGGTCGCCCCGGAAAACTGGATCGGCGTCGGCGGAGCCCATGGCGCTGCACTGCGCGAGCTGGCCGAGCGATATCCGTTGTCCTGCCACGGGCTGTCGTTGTCGCTCGGTGGTTCGGCGCCGCTGGACGTCGGTTTCCTCCGGGAAGTGCGGGCCTTTCTCGATCATCACAAAGTGCCGTTGTACAGCGAACACCTGAGCTATTGCAGCGACGACGGTCATCTCTATGATCTGCTGCCGTTGCCGTTCACCGAAGAGGCGGTGCACCACGTCGCCGCGCGGATCCGCCAGGCCCAGGACATTCTCGGCCGGCGACTGGCGGTGGAAAATGTTTCCTACTACGCCGCCCCCCGGCAGGACATGAACGAAGTGACCTTCACCAACGCCGTGCTGCGTGAGGCCGATTGCGACCTGCTGCTGGACGTCAACAACGTCTACGTCAATTCGATCAACCATGGTTTCGACCCGCAGGCATTTCTGGCCGCCATTGAACCGGGCCGGGTCGTCGGCATGCACGTGGCGGGGCACTTTGATGAGTCCGACACGCTGAAAATCGACACCCATGGCGCCTCGGTCAAACCGGTGGTCTGGTCGTTGCTGGCCGACGCTTATGCCCGATTTGGCGCGCAGCCGACGCTGTTGGAGCGGGATTTCAATTTCCCGGCGTTTTCTGAACTGGTGGCCGAACTGCAAACCATCCGCCGCCTGCAAACCGAAGGAGCCCCGCGTGGATAATCTTCTGCTGCAACAACAGGCCCTGACCCGCTATCTGCGCGATCCAGAGCACGAAGCGCCGCCGGCCGGCATGAACGCGGCGCGGGTCGATGTCTATCGCGACCTGGTGTTCAACAACGTCTCGCAACTGCTGGGCAGCACGTTTCCGGTGCTGATCCGGATCATCGGCCAGGAGCGCTGGCGCACATTGATTCGTGGCTTCCTGCGGGACTACCGCGCGCAGACACCGAAATTCGGCGAGATCGCCGAGGAGTTCGTCAGCTATCTCGCCTCGGAACCTGCCGTGTTGAACGCGGGCGGGTGGCCGGCGTTTCTGGTGGAACTGGCGCATTACGAATGGGTGGAAATGGTGTTGCAGCAGTCCGACGCCGAAGCCTTGCCTGCGAGTGATCCGGCGCATTTGCTGGAGCGGTCGTTGCAGGTGTCGGCGCTGGCCTGGCCGTTGGCTTACACCTGGCCGGTGCAGATGCTCGGGCCGGACTATCAACCGGCCACGCCGCCGGCTCAACCGACGCTTTTGCTGGTGCGGCGCACGACGGACTGGAGCGTGAAATTTTCCGAGTTGAGCCCGCTGGCCTGGCGGTTGTTGCAGCGGATCGAGGAGTTCCCGTTGCTGAGCGGTCGCGAGCAACTGCAAGGGTTGGCGCTGGAGGCGGGATTGCCGGGAACGGTGTCGTTCATGGACAGCGGCCTGGCGTTGTTGCGGCAGCTGCATGAAGACCGGGTGATCGGCATTGTCTGAGTCAGTCGCGAGGTTGCAGCCAGCGCGGCGGATCGGGATGAAGGCGATAGAAGTGACGAAGTTGTGCCATGTCCTTCTCGAACCAGTCGCCCAGCCATTGGCTGTATTGCCTCTGAGCTGACGATTGCACGGAGGGCCGCCCGACGCAGTCGTACACCGCCTGCGCGGCTTGCATTCCGGTCATCAAGGCCTTGAGTACGCCATGGGAAGAGGCCGGGTCGAGCTGACTGGCCGCGTCGCCGACCGTAAAGTAGCCGTCACCGGCTGCTGCCGTGCTGATGCGCCACGTCACATCGGCGCCGTGGAGGGGGCCGTGCATGGGCAAGTGTTGCAGCGGTTGGGGAACGGCCGTGGAGTGCACGTCTGGCGCGTCGAATGTCAGATGCGTCCAGTGCGTCAAATGCGCTTGCACTTTTGCTATCCACGTCCATCCATTGGGATCCGCCGATAGGTGCGGCGCGTTCTGATAAACGGACGGACAACCCCGGACATAACCGTAGCGCGCAATCAGACGTGGCGAACAGTGGCGGATGGTCAACCCCAGTTGTCGATGAAGCCAGGCGGATGCGCCGCTGGCATCGATCACATAGTCGGCGTGCAACGGGCCTGAATCGGTTCGCACGCCGGTCACGCGATGCTTTTCGCTGAGGACTGCGAGTGCGCGACACGGCTGAAGCACCCTCACTCCAAGCGTTGCGGCCTGCTTCAATAACGTCGTGTCCAGCGTTTCACGGGGAATCTGAAAGCCCTGCCATGGACCATTGTCGTCACTACCAAAACCGTTGAAGCGCAGCGGTTCGTGCCATTGCACCCAGTACCCGCTGAAACGCAACGCATCCTGCGCACACAGTTGTCCGGCAACGCCCAGCTGCTGCAACACAGGTTCGACACCTGGATGCAGGCTTTCTCCGGGGCGAAATCGCGGGAACTCATCACGCTCGATCAATGCCGTTCGCAGGCCACGCTGGGCGCAGCTGATCGCCGCCGCAGAGCCTGCCGGACCGCCGCCGATCACCACGACGTCAAAGGGCTTCATCGGCGAGTCGCCACGCAGCATCTTCGTGTTTGACCAGTATCGCTTCGGCGCTGACAAACAGTCGCACTTGTCGCTTGACCTGCACATCCCTCCATCTGAAGTCCTCGGCAGGCGTGCTTACGGTGCCGCGTTCGTACATCAGGAAGCGAAAGACCCACCCGCGCAACGTTACGCCGACCTGCTGTTGCGCTGAATCAAGTTCCGGATCGGGGCGCTGCACGTGGATGAAGGACAGCAACGGCCACGCATGACGCAGAAGCTTGTCGGTACCTGCGCCGAGTACGTTGTATACGCGGTACATCGAGAGTATCCGGTTCTGGTATTGCTGCTGAGTGATTGCGCCGGTCTGTTGCAGGGAGAACCTGTTTTCAAGGGCGACTTGTGTGTAATCGCTGTATTCGTAGGCGCGGTACCGGACGAATGTGCTGCCGTGGTCCTGTATCAGTTGCGGGGATGGCTGGTTGTCCCAGGCAACGTTGCCGATTCCGGTTTCCGCATCGGTCAACGGGATGATGGTGTGCAGGCTGGAGCGTGGTTCGAAGGTGCGGGCGGAGTCCGGCGCAACGCCTGGCCAGAAGGAACCGAGTGCTGCACAGATACGCTTGTCTTCACAGAAGGGGCTCGCCATCTGATAACCGGCCAGCATATGAATCCAGTTTCCATCCATATCTTGCTGACGGACCTGACCGACCTCCCAGCCCGGACCAAAAATTCCGGCGGCAGCGTCCGGTAACGAAGACGGGCGAGGGGGCGAGGGACTCCGGGTTCCGGAGGCTGGACCCGGCGCCGACTTGTGCGGCAGCGTCACGATGGCGGTGATCCCGCGATCCTCAGACGTGAAGGGCTGATCTTTCAAACCAAGGTTTGCGCAGTTACGCACATTAGATAAGGCTTCCAGCCGCGCATGCCAGATATCGGGGCTGGAGAAGGCAGGTTCTTCTTTCACCCAGTGCAGGAGCCGGCGCTGAACACAAAACGGAAAGTAATCCGTGGCGCCGATGATCGAGTAGGCAGCCTTCGATGGCAGTTCGTCCGTAAGGGGCGGACAGATTGCCCGGACATAACCGTCTGCGGTGCCATCCTGATAGTGCAGGGCACGGTAACCACCTTGCCTGACCAGCTCGGCAACATCTTCACGATCATTCAGGTCCTCGATCTGGCCATCGACTCCCACTTTATGTCGGCCATGGACCATCCCCCGGTGTTCGCCGGCATCGTGAACGACAGTGGTTGCCCCTTGTAGTGAGCCAGCTCGACCAGATGTGGCCTGGGCTCGGGAGACAGAACTCCCGGCCCCAGATCCGGCTGCGCTGCCCAACCCGCCAGGTCTTCGGTGATGATGAACGGATATTCGGAAATCTCTGGTTCCTGCCAGCCAGTGCCGCTGTGGCGCAAGTGCACATGACGGATCTTCTCGTTGATGTGATGGATACCCAGCGTCAGGTTCAGATCCAGCCCAGACAGACACTCCACGCCATTGAAGAGCTTGTGCAATGGCACCTGGAAATCCAGCCCGTCATCCAGTCCCGCCTGAAAGTCCATGGGCCCGAAACGCTCGCCATCCCCCTTCAATTGCACCGCGATATAGGCGCTGTAATGCACCGGCATCACCCGTATCCCGTGGGCATCACCGTCAACGAAGGGCAGGAAGCATCGCAGGCGTTCGTCATAGCGGGCAGCTGCAGTCCCTGTGCGAGCTATCCCGGTGCGGGAGAAACACAAATCGGCATGCTGGCCGTGGACCGTGTCGTCGGCACAGCGGTATTCGCTGGCGAATACCGCCACCGACAGTGGTGCATATTGAGCCTGTTGCATCAGGTCGTTGAGTGTGGGTGGCTGGATGCCGAACACGTAGTTCAGAACCGTTTCGATTTCAGCATGGGTGGGGAAAACCCGCAGTTGCCGTCCAGTCTCGTCAGCCGTGACTCGCGGTGAAGCGAGCGCGTGGTAGAGCAGGCTATGTGCGGGACGGGTCGGCTCTATGGCGCGGTAACCGTCAGGGCAGAAATCCTCGAAACCTTCGAGAGTCCGGTTGATGGTCAGTGGCTTGAGCAGTTCTGCCTTCAATGAAGGCGCCAGAATATCCAGGCCGTGCGCGAGCATCAGCGAACGCCAGCCACCCGCAGCCAATCGCTGACAGGTTCGGGTTACGGATTCGAGCAGATTCATGCGTGCTCCACGATACGGTTGTATGAGGTGCCATCGCATACCGATCAGTTGACGATTGCGACTGACAGAACTGACAGTCGCGACCAACGGAGCTAAACGCGGCGGCGGTGACCCACGATAGAGCCACGCACCGGATCAAAAAAATCGCCAATTTCCGAGAGAGGTGTAGCCGCCGGCTTCATATGACGTCATCCCTGACGTCCGGTGGTCGGTGTTGTTTAAACAGAGATCACGAATGCAGCGGCAACCTGAGCTCCGCACACAACCCGCCACCGTCGCGATTGCTCAGCGTCAGCGACCCGCCCAGCGCCATCGCCAGTTGCTGGGCAATCGCCAGCCCCAGCCCGGTGCCGCCGGTGCTGCGGTTGCGCGAGTTTTCCACGCGGTAGAACGGCTCCATCACCTGGGCCAGTTCTTCTTCGGCGATGCCCGGGCCGCGATCCATGACCTTGATCGACAGGCCGGTCCCGTCGCGCTGAATCAGCAGCTCGGCAGCGCCGGCGAATTTCAGCGCGTTGTCAGTCAGGTTGACCAGCACCCGGCGCAAGGCGTGGGGGCGGGTGTCGATGACCGCCTCACTCTTGCCGCTCAACTGCACTTCCTTGCCCATGTCCTGATAGTCGAACACCAGGCTGTCGAGGAACGAATCCAGGTTGGTACGCCGGCTTTCCTCGGTCGAGCCATGGATGCTGCGGGCGTAGGCCACGCCTTCGCGCACCAGATGTTCCATTTCGCCGAGGTCGTTCCACAGTTTGTCTTTCTCGGCCGAATCGTCCATGAACTCCGCCCGCAGTTTCATGCGGGTGATCGGGGTTTGCAGGTCGTGGGAGATCGCCGCGAGCAGTTGCATGCGCTCTTTCAGGTACGCGGCAATGCGCGCCTGCATTGAATTGAAAGCGCGGGCGGCGTAAGCCACTTCGTTCGGGCCTTTTTCGTCGAGGTTGATCGGGTGGGCGTTGGGGTCGAGGGTTTCCACGGCGTTGGCGAGGCGGGTGAGGGGGCGGATGGCGATACGCACCGCCAGCCAGGTACAAGCGAGCATCAGCGCCAGTTGCCCGAGCAATACCACCGGCAGCCACGGCGACAGCGGTACCATCGACGGGCGCACATCGATGGTCACCGGGCTGCCGTCGCTCAGGCGCAGGTGGCCCTGAAAGTGTTTTATCGGGCCGGGAATATCGGTGAACGTCAGCGGATAGGCCTCGCCAATTGCGTCGGTAATCGAGGTGACGGCAATCGGCACGTCCTGCGGATCCAGCGGTGTGCCCGGTTCGCCTTCGCTCAGCAGATAGCCGTAATTCTTGCGAGCCAGGCGTTTGAGCCACATCGGGCGCTCTTCGGCGGGCAGGCGGTCGAGGATGGCAATCGAGGTCGAGACGTCGGTTTCGAGGTTGCCGAGCATGGTGTTCTTCGCGCTTTCGTAGCGCTCGTAATATTGCGCGCCGAACGACAGCGCCTGAGCGAGGATCAGGCCGATCAGGAAAATCAGCGACAAGCGGGAGGCGAGGGTGCGCGGCCAGCGCAGGGCGACATTCATGCAGGGGCTCCGAGGACTTCGACCGGCAACGAGAACACGTAGCCTTCGCTGCGCACGGTCTTGATGTAGGCCGGTTCACGGGCGTCATCCAGCAGGCGCTGGCGCAGACGGCTGACCAGCAGATCGATGGAGCGGTCGAACAGATCGGCATCGCGGCCCTGGGTCAGGTTGAGCAATTGATCGCGGCTGAGCACCCGTTGCGGATGGTCGAGGAATACCCGCAGCAAACGGTATTCCGCGCCGCTGAGCGCGACCATGGTGCCGTCGGTGTCCAGCAGATGCCGGGCCGAAGTGTCGAGTTGCCAGCGACCGAATGCCAGCAGCCGACCGCTTTCAGTCACCACCAGATTCGGCGGCAGCATCCGTGTGCGGCGCAGCACGGCATTGATCCGCGCCAGCAGTTCGCGGGCGGCGAACGGTTTGGTCAGGTAATCGTCGGCGCCCATTTCCAGGCCGAGGATGCGGTCGGTTTCATCGTTGCGCGCGGTGAGCATCAGGATCGGCGTGGCCTTGTGTTTGCCCGAGCGCAGTTCGCGGCACAGCAGCAGGCCATCGTCGCCGGGCATCATGATGTCGAGCACGATCAGGTCGACGGTGTTGGCCTCCAGGAAACTGCGCATCTGGCGGCCATCGGCAACCACTGTGGTGCGCAGGCCGTTTTTCTTCAGGTAATTGCCGACCAGTTCGCGAATCTCGCGGTCGTCGTCGACGATCAGGATGTGATCGACATGTTCCATGGGGCCAAACCTCAATAAAAGGGGATTGCCGGGCAGTTTATCGAGCCTGCGCGAGGCCGCCTGCCTGTCTTTGTATTGCAGTGTATCCAGCGCTGCGACGGATACACGCCGACGCAAAAAGCGGATTTTCACAGGGTTTTGTATCGCTGTGTATCCCGCACGCGCGCGGATACGTAGCGATTTATACACGGCATTTGCCGACACATGCGCGATACCTCGCGAGCTTTAAATGAGCTCCATCGAGGCACACACAGAACGCCTCGGCCCACTCAACGATTCAACCATTGAAGCCCCGAGGAAAACGCCATGAACACCAAGACCAAATCGATCGCTGCCGCTTGCCTGTTTGCCGCTTTGAACATCTGCACCCTGTCGGCCCGCGCCGAAGCCGATGTCACCCCGCAAACCTACTCCTACGGCAGTCACCTGGACATCCAGAAAGTGGTGTCGCTGACCCAGGACAACTCGATGACCTGCGGCATCGTCGACGCCCGCCTGACTTACCTCGACTCGGCCGGCAAGACCCGGGTGCTCGACTACCGCAAATTCGCCGACGGCTGCAACCAGGACAACTGATTACCCCCTCTCTATAAAAGGAACATCGCCATGAACAACGTATCGCGCTATCTGACCGCTGTTGCCTTCTCCCTCGCCGGCGTTGCGGCCCACGCCAACGCTGCCGTCGAACAGCACAACTGTGGCAGCAGCACCTGCTTTCAACTGGCCCCGGTGGCCAAACCGGGCAGCGACGCTCTGATCGCCGCCGACGGCGCCAGCCGCACACCGCAGGGGCAGATGGTGGCCGCCGACGGTTCCAGCCATACGCCGCAAGGCCAGATGGTGGCGGAAAACGGTGCCAGCCGTACGCCGCAAAGCCAGTGGCTGGAAAGCCGGACGGCTTGAGGATTGAAGGGGGCTGCCTGTAACAGACGGCCCCCGATCCAGTCGACAGAACACCCTTCATTCAAAAGGTGAACCTCATGTTTCTCATCGCTTTCCTGGGCGGTCTGTTGACTGTCCTCAGTCCGTGCATCCTGCCGGTGGTGCCGTTTCTGTTTGCCGGTGCCGACCGCACCCGTTCGTCGATTCTGCTGACCCTCGGCGGGATGGCCCTGACTTTCGCCATTGTCTCCAGCCTGGCGGTGGTCAGCAGCGAGTGGGTCATTCAGGCCAGCAATACCGGTCGCCACATCGCGCTGGTGGTGATGGTGCTGTTTGCGCTGTCACTGATTTCCGCGCGCATCGGTGACTGGCTGGCGCGGCCCTTCGTGCTGCTGGGCAATCGTCTCGATCCGGACAGCCGGAAAAAGACCGGCCCCATGGCCTCGATCATGATCGGCGTGGCCACCGGTCTGTTGTGGGCGCCGTGCGCCGGCCCGATTCTCGGTGTGATTCTCACCGGTGCCATGCTGCAAGGCGCCAACGCCCAGACCAGCCTGTTGCTGCTGGCCTACGGCGCCGGCAGTGCGCTGTCGCTGGGGACGCTGATTTTCGCCGGTCGCGGCCTGGTCAACCGGCTGAAACCGTCGATTCCGTTCACTGGCTGGTTCCGCCGTGGTGCGGGTGTTGCGGTGTTGGCGACAGCGGCGGTGATCGCCACCGGTGCGGACAATTTGCTGCTGGCCAACACTTCGTCCCAAGGCGTGGCCACGGTCGAAAAAAGCGTGCTGGAAAACGTGCCGAAGGTGGTGGACTACTTCGTCAGCAAAGTCCGTGCGGACTCGACCGAAGACGAGGCCGGCAGAGGTGCGATGCCGTCGCTGTCCGGCGCGGTGCAATGGCTGAACTCGCCGGAACTGACGGCCGAGTCCTTGCGCGGCAAAGTGGTGCTGGTGGACTTCTGGACGTATGACTGCATCAACTGCCAGCACACCCTGCCGTACGTGAAGGAGTGGGAGAAGAAGTACGGCAAGGACGGTCTGGTAGTGATCGGCGTGCACACCCCGGAATACGGTTACGAGCGGATCATCGACAACGTCAAGGATCAAGTGAAGAAGCTCGGCATCACCTACCCGGTGGCCATCGACAACAATTACACAATCTGGCGCAACTTCGATAACCAGTACTGGCCGGCGCATTACCTGGTCGACGCCAAGGGGCAGGTGCGTTACACCCACTTTGGCGAAGGCAGTTACCAGGCGCAGGAGCAGATGATTCAGCAACTGCTCAAAGAGGCCAAGGCGCCGGCTGCGTAAACCGCAAAACTCAATGGCTCACAGGTCTCGCACCATGAGCCATTGTTCGTTGTCCCCGACAGTGTTTCGGGGCCTTTACAAAATCCCGCCATTCATCGGCCAGCGCCCGTTTTTACGGGCTCTCCGGACGATTGGCAGGGACGCCGCACGGCGCCAGCGCGATAGTGGGGGAGCAGGGCCGTCGATGGCTCTGACACCCATAAAAAGAAAGCGAGGTTGCCATGCCGAAATTCGTGATTGAACGCGAGATTCCAGGAGCCGGAAAGCTATCGGAGCAAGAACTCAAGGCCGTATCGCAAACGTCCTGCAACGTGCTGCGTGAACTCGGGCCAGAGGTGCAGTGGCTGCACAGTTATGTGACTGCCGACAAGATCTATTGCGTGTACATCGCACCCAACGAAGAACAGGTGCGTGAACACGCAAAGCGTGGGGGATTTCCGGCCAACAGCGTGTCCCGGGTGACGAGCATTATCGATCCGACGACTGCCGAATGATCCCTGTGCTGTGGAGCATCCATTCATGAGTACCCCCATTGATCTCACTGCCCTGAAGGAACGCCAGAAAGTCGCCTGGGCCAGTGGTGACTACGCCGTGATCGGCACCACGTTGCAGATCGTCGGCGAAACACTCGCCGAGGCCTGTGACCTGCGCTGCGATGAAGAAGTGCTGGACGTCGCCGCCGGCAATGGCAATGCCACGCTGGCGGCGGCGCGCCGGGGTTGTCTGGTGACGTCCACCGACTATGTCGCGGCGCTGCTGGAGCGTGGCCAGGACCGGGCGCGCGCCGAGCATCTGGACGTGACCTTTCAGGTTGCCGATGCCGAAGCGTTGCCGTTCGCCGATTCCAGTTTTGACGCAGTGCTGTCGACCTTCGGCGTGATGTTTGCCCCGGATCAGGCCAAGGCGGCCAGGGAGCTGGGTCGGGTCTGTCGCCGTGGCGGACGGATCGGCCTGGCCAACTGGACGCCGGAAGGCTTCGTCGGCCAGATGTTCAAGATCCTCGGCCGCTACCTGCCACCGCCCCCCGTTGCGCAACCTCCTTCAAACTGGGGCGCGGAAGCCTGGTTGCATTCGCACTTCGACGATCGCCAATTCCAGGTGCAAGTGACTCGCCGTCACTTCAACTTCCGCTATCGCTCGGCGGCGCATTTCATTGATGTGTTTCGCCACTGGTACGGCCCGGTGCACAAGGCGTTCGCGGCATTGCCGCCGGAGAGCGGGCAGGCGCTGGAAGGAGATCTGACGCAACTGATCGACGGACTGAATCGGGCGGGGGCGGGATCGATGGTGGTACCGAGTGAGTATCTGGAGGTAGTGATTACCAAACGCTGAAGCCATTGTGGGAGCGAGCTTGCTCGCGAATGCAGACTGACATTCAACATCTCTGTTGGCTGACACGCCGCATTCGCGAGCAAGCTCGCTCCCACAGGGATCCCGACAGGGCTTCTATTTCAGATGCGCACCGTCAAACCACTCCAGCGCTGTGCGCCAGATGCAGATGCCGAGGAAGTAAGCCGACGCCAGCAGCCACAGGCCCATCACCAGCGGGTTGATCACCGGGTGGTTCAGCACCAGCGACAGACTGCACAGCAGCCAGATTGCCGTCACCGCAATGTTGATCGGCATGAACCGGCGTACCCGGAATGGGTGCAGGAATTTCATGCGGGTCACGGTCAGCAGCGCCAGGCCGATCACCGTCAGGAAAGTGAGCCACGGCCCCGGATCGATGATGTACAGACACAAGGCAACCACGTTCCACGCGGCGGGGAAGCCGACGAAATAGTTGTCCTTGCTCTTCATGTTGACGTTGCAGAAGCAGAACAGCGACGACACCAGAATCAGTGACACGGTCAGCAGCAGCGTGTAGTCGGGCAGGGGAATGTAGCGATAGATGAACAGTGCCGGGATGAACACGTAGGTCAGGTAATCGATCACCAGATCGAGGATCGATCCGTCGAAACTCGGCAGCACCGACTGCACGTTGACCTTGCGCGCCAGCGCCCCGTCGAGGCCGTCGACGATCAGCGCCACGCCCAGCCACATCAGGCAGTGGATCGGCTGGTTTTCCAGCAGGGCAAGGGTGGCCAGAAAAGCGGTGACCACGCCGGTCGCGGTGAAACCATGGGCGCCCCAGGCCTTGAGCCTGGCGATGTGGACGGTCGATATCACGAAGGCGTTCTCCAGAAAGTGCAGCAAGCCGCGTAAACCTTTGCGCAGCAAGGGTGGCGACTAACCGGGTCGGGTTGCAGGTATCGACCGGTCGGGCCGGGTCAAGGTTCACCCGTTCATGAAGATTAGCTGGCCGGGGAAAAAAATCTCTGCAGAATCACTCGCCCGTGGCCACGTCAGCCCAACGGTGCTGGCACATCGCATCAAGCGGACTATCGTTGCCTGACGCAGTCATGCACCTTTGCCTGAGGACGACGTCATGAACACCAGTGATCTGCTCGAACAACTGCTGCGAGGCCAGGCCTCGGCGGGACAACAAGGTGGCGCGTCGAACGGCGGCGGACTGGGCGGATTGCTCGGTGGTCTGCTGGGCGGTGGCGGTACCAGCGGCGGCGGTTCTCCTGCCGGCGGGCTGGGTGGCCTGGGCGGGTTGCTCGGTGGACTGCTTGGAGGCGGCGGGGCGCTGGGCGGCGGAGCGCAGCGTCGTTCCGGCGGCACCAATTATGCGGCTCTGGCCTCGCTGGGCATGATGGCGTTCCAGGCGTATCAGGCCTGGCAACGCAGTCAGGCTTCTGCTGCGCCGCAGCAAACCCCGCAAACCGCGGACCTGTTGTCCGGCCCGCAAGTCGAAGAACACAGCCACGCTGTGTTGCGTGCGTTGATCGCTGCAGCCAAGGCTGACGGGCGGATCGACGAGTCGGAAAAGCACCTGATCAGCAGCGAAATCGGCCGCCATACCGACGACCCGAACTTGCAGCAATGGCTCGACGACGAAGTCGCCAAACCCCTGAATGCCACCGAAGTCGCCCAGGCGGCGCAGAACGATCCGGCCATGGCCGCCGAAATGTACCTGGCCAGCGTGATGCTGGTTGACGATCAGCAGGACGCCGAGCGCAATTATCTGGATGAACTGGCGGCGGCGTTGCAGATCGATCCCGCGTTGCAGGTTCACCTGGAGCAGCAGGCCAAGGGCGAGGCCTGACCATCCCGTCCCACAGCCTTCGACCGTTCTGTTCAAGCAAGGAGCGAGTCGAAGGCTCCGTCCGTCAGGGCAATTTTCAAGCCGATTGAATTTTTGACGCGCCAGGCCTCTCTGCTGCAGTAGAGGCGAGTGACTGAGCGTCCTGCCAATCGATCGAGAATATTGCCATGACTGTCCTGACACGCCTGCAAGATGAATCTGCCCAATCGCAACCGCTCGACTCACTGGGTGAGTGGCGGCGTATCCATGAAGCGCTGTTGTCCGATGAAGATACTCAGCCCCTGGCGCAGGCCTTTTTGCAGCACCATCTGAAAAGCGCCGCGCAATTGAAGGAAGAACTGCCGACCGATCCGGCGCTCTGGCATGCCTGGGTGGCGCAGCACTGTGCCGATGTTGCCCGGCAATATGCCGACTACCTGCAACAACGCAAAGCGGGAGGAGCGCGGCAGTTTTTCAGTTGCAAGGCTCATGCGCTGTATTTTCTGCAAGCGGTGGCGCCGACCAAACTGGTCGACGGCGCCTGGCTTTACGGCTTGCTGGGACAGTGGCGCGATCCGCGATTCAGCACTCTGATCAGCACCTATCTTGAAGAATTGGGCGAGGGCAATCCGGCGCAGAATCACGTGGTGATCTACCGGCAATTGCTCGCCGAACACGGTCTGGAACCTGGCAGCCCGCTGCCTGACGAACGTTACCTGCAAGGCGCGCTGCAATTGGCCCTCGGCGCCTGCGGCATGGATTTTCTGCCAGAGGTGATCGGTTACAACCTTGGCTACGAGCAATTGCCACTTCACCTGTTGATCAGCAGCTACGAACTGAGTGAACTGGGGATCGATCCTTACTATTTCACCCTGCACGTCACCATCGACAACGCCAGTACCGGCCATGCGCAGAAAGCCGTTCAGGCCGTGCTTGATCTGCTGCCTCTGGAGGCTGATCGCAGCGATTTCCTGCGTCGGGTCTCGCTGGGCTATCGACTCAATGACCTGGGTCAGGGCAGCCGCGCAATCATCGAGGGGTTCGACCTGGAGCGCGAGTTGTTGGCGATGCTTGAGCGCAAGTGTCCGTTTGCTCAGCACATGCACTCCGACTATTGCCGCTTCGAAGGCAAGACCGTCAATCAATGGCTGGCCGACCCGCAGCAGTTGTCCGGCTTCCTGCAAGCCATGCAGAACAAGGGCTGGATCAAGCGTCACGAAGATCCACAGGGCAGTCGCTTCTGGCAGTTGATCGATGGCGATGGTGCGGCGATGTTCGGCGTGTTCAGCGCTTATGAAAAACAACTGGTACACGACTGGATTGCCGGTGACTGGATTTCTGCGGACAAACCCGTCGCGTTCCGCCGCCGCCCCTCGGCCCCTGCGCATATCGAGGTGCCTGAACAGGACCCCGATGTGCAGCGACTGAATGCGGCACTGCCGGGACAGGACGCGCACACCCAAATCGCGACGTTGATCCCCTGGCTTGCGCCGGCCCGGCACGCACATCCGGCCGGGCTGCTCGCTACTCGTCGTTTCATCCAACTCAAATCCGGCCAGCGTTAAGGAATCATCAATGAATCAGGAAGAACAACTGACCGCCAACGACCTTGTGCTGCTGCAACTGGGTAGGCGCCTGCAGGCCGACGGCTATCGTTTCATCACCCCGACGCCGCTGACCCATCAACGGGTCAACCAGCGCGACGAAGGGCAGGCCGCCGATTGCCTGCGGGATGTATTCGGATGGTCGCGCCCGTTCGAACCGGGCCTGCTGTCTGCCGATGAACAGCGGCAATTGCAGGACGCCCAAGTGATCGATCAGTTCGACGGGCGCTTGAAGAGCCGCGTGCGCTGGTCGAGCCTGGATGACCTGCTTTTCGTGCATTCCGGATTTCCAACCGATGCCGCCGATTCGGTGTTCTTCGGCCCGGACACCTATCGCTTTGCTCAACTGATCCACAGCCATTTGCAGCAGAACTTTGCGCCCATCCACCGTGCGGTGGATATCGGTTGCGGCGCCGGAGTCGGCGCGATCCTGATTGGCCGAGCCCGGCGAGAAGCGCAAGTGCTGGCCGTCGATATCAATCCCGCCGCGTTGCGCCTGACCACGATCAACGCGGCGCTGGCCGAAGTGGCCAATGTCGAAGTGCGTACCAGCGATGTGCTGCAAGGCGTCGACGGCGAATTCGACCTGATCGTCGCCAACCCGCCCTACATGGCCGATCCGGCCGGGCGAGCTTACCGCCACGGTGGCGGGACACTGGGGGCGGGTCTGTCACTGCGGATCGTCGAACAGGCGCTCAATCGCCTGAGCCCCGGCGGCTCGTTGCTGCTGTATACCGGTGTGGCGATGGTCGATGGCCGCGATCCCTTCCTCGATACGGTATTGCCACGGCTGGATGAAAAACGCTTCGCCTGGACCTATCGCGAACTCGATCCCGATGTGTTTGGTGAAGAATTGCTCAATCCAGGCTATCAGCGCGTCGACCGGATTGCCGTGGTAGCACTGACTGTGACTCGAACTGGCTGAAACAAGGCAGGTGCAGGATGAGCAGGAATCTCGACGACTACAACCGGATGCGCGACTTTTCGGCGACCTCTGAACCGTCGGCCGACCGCCGCCGGGGCAAGCAATCGGCCGGCGATCATGCCCTGCAATTCTGCATTCAAAAGCACGACGCCTCGCACCTGCATTACGACTTTCGCCTGGAACTCGACGGCGCACTCAAGAGCTGGGCGGTGCCCAAGGGGCCGTCGCTGGATCCCAAGGTCAAGCGGCTGGCGGTGCACGTCGAGGATCATCCGCTGGACTATGCGACCTTCGAGGGCAGCATTCCCGAGGGGCATTACGGCGCCGGCGATGTGATCGTCTGGGATCGCGGCGTTTGGATTCCGCTGGAAGACCCCGAGAAGGCCTACGCCAAGGGCAAGCTCAAATTCGAACTGCAAGGCGAGAAGCTCGCCGGGGTGTGGAATCTGGTGCGCACCCACATGCCGGGCAAGAAAGAGCAGTGGTTTCTGATCAAGCATCAGGACAGTGCCGCGCGCCCGCAAAGCGACTACGACGTGCTGGTCGCCGAGCCCGACAGCGTGCTCAGTGAACGCACGATCGTCGACAAACCCCGCCTCAGTGCAAAACAGGTCAAGCCACTGAAGGCTTCGGCGAAAGCTGCGCGCAAACCGGCCTCGGACAAACTCGCCGGAGCGCACAAGGCCAATATCCCCGCGCAGCTCAAACCGCAACTGGCCACGCTGGTGGAGAGTGCTCCGCAAGGGGATTGGCAATACGAGATCAAGTTCGACGGCTACCGGATCATGGCGCGCATCGATCATGGAGAGGTGCAGTTGTTCACTCGCAATGGGCATGACTGGACGCACAAATTGCCGAAACAGGCGCAAGCCCTTGCGGCGCTGGGCCTGGAATCGGCGTGGCTTGACGGTGAGATGGTCGTTGCCGACGCAGACGGCGTGCCGGATTTTCAGGCCCTGCAAAACGCGTTCGATTCCGGACGCAGCGAAAACATCCTCTATTACCTGTTCGATGTGCCGTATCTCAACGGCGTCGATCTGCGTGAAGTGCCGGTGCAGGAACGACGCGCAGCGCTGGCCACGGTGCTGAAAGCCCATGAAGATCCGCTGCTGCGCTTTTCCGAAGCGTTCGACGAAACCCCGCAGGCATTGCTTAACAGCGCTTGCCAGATGCGCATGGAAGGCTTGATCGGTAAACGTCTAGGCTCACCTTACGTGTCGCGCCGCAGCAGTGACTGGATCAAGCTCAAGTGCAAGCACCGCCAGGAATTCGTGATCGTCGGTTACACCGATCCGAAAGGCGCGCGCAGTGCGTTCGGCGCATTGCTGCTGGGTCTGCATGATCGTGACAGCGGCGAGTTGCGGTACGCCGGCAAGGTCGGCACCGGATTCAATGAAACCACCCTCAAGAGCATCCTTGCCCGGCTCAAACCGCTGCGGGTGAAGAAACCGGCGGTGGCCAATCCGCCCACGGGTTTCGAAGCCAAGGGGGTGCACTGGCTCAAGCCGAGTCTGCTGGCGGAAGTGGCGTTTGCCGAAATGACTCAGGACGGCTCGGTGCGCCACGCCGTGTTCCATGGCTTGCGCGAGGACAAACCGGCCAAGGACATCACCGAGGAGCGCGCCAGACCGATGAAGACGTCAAAGGCCCAATCAACCGCGCCGTCCCAATCCGGCCTGGCCGACGGCAAGGTGCGGATCACTCACCCCGACCGGGTGATCGACGCCAGCAGCGGCACCACCAAAATGCAGCTGGCCGAGTATTACGCCAGCGTCGCCGAATGGATTCTGCCGCAGCTCAAGGATCGCCCGGTGGCGCTGGTGCGTGCGCCGGACGGTATCGGCGGTGAGCTGTTCTTCCAGAAGAACGCCGAAAACCTGGCGATCCCCGGCATCCGCACGCTGGACAAGGAGCTGACCGGCCAGCCGGTGATGCTGATCAACAACGCCGAAGCCTTGATTGGCGCGGTGCAGATGAGCACGGTCGAACTGCACACCTGGAACGCCACCACGGTGGATCTGGACAAGCCCGACCGCTTTGTCCTGGACCTCGACCCGGACCCGGCGCTGCCGTGGAAAAGCATGGTCGAAGCCACGGCGCTGACCTTGACCGTGCTCGATGAACTGGGCCTCAAGGCGTTCCTCAAGACCAGTGGCGGCAAGGGCATCCATTTGGTAGTGCCGCTGACCCGCAAGCATGGCTGGGACGAGGTCAAGGATTTCAGCCACGCCATCGTCACTCACATGGCGAAGTTGTTGCCGGAGCGTTTTTCTGCGGTGTCCGGGCCGAAAAATCGGGTGGGGCGGATCTTTATCGATTACCTGCGCAACGGTCTGGGCGCCACCACCATTTGCGCCTACGCGGCGCGTACTCGCAAAGGGTTGCCGGTGTCGGTGCCGCTGTTTCGTGACGAAGTGGGCGAGATCAAGGGCGCCGATCAATGGAACGTGCGCAACGTTCACGAACGGCTCGCGGAGGTGGGCGATGAGCCTTGGGCGCAGATGAAGAAAACCCGGCAGAGCATCACGGCCGAGATGCGCAAGCGGGTGGGCATGAAAAAGTGATCAAGTGCCGCGCAGCAAGTCGTGAGCGTTGAGCAGATCGAACGCCACTTGCGGATTGTTTTCCAGGCCACGGCGGATGGCGGCCGGAATGGTTTTGCGGGTTTTTCGGCAGAGCCCCGCCAGCTCTTCGACCTCGATCTCGATGCCGCCTCGCACCGTCCGCACTTCACCGAACTTCGGTGCGATCAGCACGCGAATCCCCAGCTGATCGAACATCTTGCCTTGCAGACGCTCAAGATCGGCGAGGTCTTTGAGGTTTTCCAGACGCTCTAGCAGACGCTTCTCCTCCTCGCGGGTCAGCAGCAGGATGCGCACATCCGCGCCGGGTGTATCCAGCAACGGATCGCGCCCGCAGATGCATAGACCCGGCGGGCAAGGAGAGCGGAGGGAGGCGGAAATCGTCATGGCCTCCATCATAGAGGCCCTCAGACGGTTTTGCCCATGGTGGTTCGACAGCCGTCCATCGGCAGTGCAGACCATCGGCAGGAAACAACGGTGGCGGATCCGTCAGCCACGATCATCGGACGTGCCGTGGTTACTGCGACAGACCTTCGTAGTGAACCAGGATGGCATTGGCCAGCTCTTCATCGCTGGCGTTCAGGCCAGGATTGTCCTGACGCACCTGTTGCAGCACCGATTCCAGGTACACGCCACGGATTGTTCCGCCGCTGGCGACGAATGCGGACAAGTCGTCACGGGCCGGAATCACCATTTTGTGATCCTTGAAGGTCGAATACAGCGAAGCTGAAACCCCCGCCGAAGTGGCGACATCCCCTGCGTCCACGCGAGCAAGGGCCGAGCCGAACGGCAGGCACAGCATGAGAGACGAAACGAGTAATAAACGGCGCATGACGGTGTTCCTCCAGCAGCGTAAAGCGAAAAGGAAGTACCACATAATGTGAGAGGTGCCGGACAGCTCGGGAGTTCCGTACGCCGGGCCCGGCGGTAGCGAGCGTGAACGAGAAGTGCTGCACAGTCCTCGTTTTTACCGGATGTCACGACACACCCTGCGACGCTCTAAAGCGGCGGATTCACGCAAATAGGCTTAACTGAAGCGTTGAAAGGCGCCGCGTGGCGCGACCAGAGAGGAAATCACGGTGTCGATCAAACTGCGTTTGGTGTTGCTGATTGCGACCAGCCTGCTGACGGCGTTGATCGTGAGCCTGGTCAGTTACGTCGGCAATCAGCGGATGGCGTCGGCGGTCAGTGACAACGCGGTCAGCATGAGCGCGCTGCGCAACCACATGGAAGCCGACATGATGCACGACGCCCTGCGTGCCGATGTGTATTCGGCGATGCTGGTGGGGCTGGGCAAAAGCACGAGTTCGGCGGACGAGGTGCGCCGTTCGGTTGAGGAGCATGCGGCGCATTTTCGCGAGGTGCTGGGTGACAACCTCAAGCTGCCGCTCAATCCGACGATCAGGTCCGGGCTGGAGCAGATCAAGCCCAGCCTTGATACTTACATCAGCGCCGGCGAGCAGATCGTCGGCCTTGCACTGGAAAACCCGGACAGCGCCCAGCAGCATCTGGGCACCTTCAGCACCGTATTCAGCCAGCTCGAAGAACAGATGGCCTCCCTCAGCGAACTGATCGAAACCAATACCCGGCAGACCAGCGAAGGCACCGGGGCGGCGATCCGCAACGCCAATGTCGCACTCGCTATCGTCCTGATCGCCAGCCTGGTGCTGCTGTTGGCCCAGGGTCGCTGGGTGATCCTGAGCATCATGGGGCCGTTGAAATCCGCCAGCCGCATCGCCGAAAGCATCGCCCACGGCAACCTCAGCGAACCGATCGCCGAACCGTCCGGCAAGGACGAAGCCAGTGCGCTGATCCGCACGCTGGCCACCATGCAGCACGACCTGCGGGACATGATTGACGTGGTGCGACGCAACGCCCACGGCGTCAGCGGCATGAGTGAACAACTGAGCCACGGCTGCCACCAGGTGGCCGACAGCAGTCAGCAGCAAAGTACCGCCGCCGGCACCATGGCGGCCGCCGCGAGCCAGATGACCGCCAGCATCGAGGAAATCACCCGTCACGCAGAGCGCGCACTGGACATGGCCAGCCAGGCCGAATCACTGGCGAAAAACGGCGGGCAGGTGATTCATCAGGTGGTCAGCGACATGGACGACATTGCGCGATCCGCCCAGCAATCGGCGCAGGTGATCCGCACCCTGGATCAGGAATCCGAAGGGATCTTCAACATCATCCAGGTGATCAAGAGCATCGCCGACCAGACCAACCTGCTGGCACTCAATGCGGCGATCGAGGCGGCCCGGGCGGGCGAACAGGGCAGGGGCTTTGCGGTGGTGGCCGATGAGGTGCGCAGTCTGGCTGCACGCACCAGCGCCTCGACCCAGGAAATCGCCGCGATGGTCGCGCGCATCCAGAACAGCACCCGCGAGGCCGTCAGCAGCATGGAGGCCGGCGTTGCACAGGTCGACAAGGGTATGGCCGTCACCGCCGACGTCGAACGCGCCATCCGCGAAATCCTCGATGCCACCCTGAGCACCACGCAACTGGTCAACGACATCACTCGCACCATCGGCGAACAGAGCCAGGCGAGCAACGAGATTGCCCATCAGGTGGAAATGATTGCGGGCATGTCGGAGGGCAACAGCAAGGTGATCGGTCAGACGGCCACTACCACGGATGAGCTGTCGAGCCTGGCGGGGCAGTTGGCGCAGTCGGTGGATCGGTTTCGGTTGTGAGGAGTTTCGGACTGCACAACTGAGTGGTGCAGAGACCCGATTTGTAACAGGTGAAAGTCCGGGTGCCGGATTGGAAGAGCCTGTCAACCAGCTGAAAGGCTTAAGCCAGAGCCGCTGACGGGGTCATGTTCGGGCGCTGTCTGCCGATAAGTCCTTGAACGGATAAAGACTATCGAGTCGCGAACAGACGCGCGGGTTTGCCATGACGTGATATTCTTCGCGCCACTTGTTTTGACCCCATTCAGTCGGGCGCGCTATTCGGCGGGCCAGGCAGAACCCCTGTCGCTCAAGTAGCTGAAGCCAATAATGATAAAAAGTCAGTTCAGAAGGGACATATAACTGAGGTCGACGCAGCCAGTCGGCCTTGTGTGCCCACCCGTCAAAATTGAAGTGTGTCGGAACCCGCGACGCTGGCCTGAGTGTCGCGAAAAAGGGGGAACGCATACGCACAACAGCGGCGGGCGGAAGGCGTTTTATCATAGGTGCAACAGATGTTTAAAAAAGTGAACACAGCCTTGCTGGGGCTGGCTTTGGCGATGGGGATGTCGTCCGCCAATGCCGAAGAAGCAAAGAAAGTCGACGTCCTGTTGATCGGCGGCGGCATCATGAGCACCACCCTGGGTGTGTGGATCAATGAGCTGGAACCGACCTGGTCGATGGAGATGGTCGAGCGCCTCGACGGCGTCGCCCTCGAAAGCTCCAACGGCTGGAACAACGCCGGTACCGGTCACTCCGCACTCGCCGAGCTGAACTACACCCCGGAAGACGACAAGGGCAACGTCACGATCCCGAAAGCTGTCGAGATCAACGAAGCGTTCCAGGTCTCCCGCCAGTTCTGGGCCTGGCAGGTTCGTCAAGGCGTCCTGAAAGACCCTCGTTCGTTCATCAACACCACTCCGCACATGAGCTTCGTGTGGGGCGATGACAACATCAAGTTCCTGAAAAAGCGCTACGAAGCCCTGCAAGCGAGCCCGCTGTTCGCCGGCATGCAGTACTCCGAAGACCCGGCTGTGATCAAGAAGTGGGTTCCGCTGATGATGGAAGGGCGTGACCCGAACCAGAAAATCGCGGCCACCTGGAGCCCGCTGGGCACCGACATGAACTTCGGCGAAATCACCCGCCAGTTCGCCGGTTACCTGCAGACCAAGCCTAACTTCAGCATGAAGCTGTCGAGCGAAGTCCAGGACATCACCAAGAACGCCGATGGCACCTGGCGCGTCAGCTACAAAAACCTGAAAGACGGTACCAAGACTGAAACCGACGCCAAGTTCGTGTTCATCGGCGCCGGCGGCGGTGCACTGCACCTGCTGCAGAAGTCCGGTATCGAAGAAGCCAAGGAATACGCTGGCTTCCCGGTAGGCGGCTCGTTCCTGGTGACCGATAACCCGGCCATCGCCGAACAGCACCTGGCCAAGGCCTACGGTAAAGCTTCGGTTGGCGCGCCTCCGATGTCCGTTCCGCACCTGGACACCCGTGTCCTGGACGGCAAGCGCGTCATCCTGTTTGGCCCGTTCGCGACGTTCAGCACCAAGTTCCTGAAGGAAGGTTCGTACCTGGACCTGCTGACCAGCACCACCACCCACAACATCTGGCCCATGACCAAGGTCGGCATCAAGGAATACCCGCTGGTCGAGTACCTGGCCGGTCAACTGATGCTGTCGGATGAAGACCGTCTGAACGCGCTGAAGGAATACTTCCCGAACGCCAAGGCTGAAGACTGGCGCCTGTGGCAAGCCGGCCAGCGCGTGCAAATCATCAAGCGTGATGAAGCCGCTGGCGGCGTGCTGAAACTGGGCACCGAAATCGTTGCTTCCAAGGACGGCTCAATTGCCGGTCTGCTGGGCGCATCCCCAGGCGCGTCGACCGCTGCACCGATCATGCTGAGCGTGCTGCAGAAAGTCTTCAAAGACAAAGTCGCCAGCCCTGAGTGGCAAGCCAAGCTGCACCAGATCGTTCCAAGCTACGGCACCCAGCTGAACAACGATCCGGCCAAAGTGGCTGAAGAGTGGGCCTACACCGCCAAGATCCTGCAACTGCCAACCCCTCCGGTGATTGGTCAGGCTGCAGCTCCAGCGGCGGACGCCTCGGCTGAAAAAGCCCCGGCTCCAAAAGAAAGCGCTGCACGTGACATGGCTCTGTAACCAGACGCCTGACACACGAAGCCCACTGAACCGGTGACGGTCAGTGGGCTTTTTTGTGTCCGGGGATCAGGCTTTGGCGGCAGCCAGGTACGCCCCCAGACGCCGTCCCATCTCTTCGCCCAAGGCTTGCAGCCCACTCAACGGCCGCACCATCACCTCGAACTCGACAATCTTGCCCTGTTCATCGAAACGGATCATGTCGATGCCCTTGAGCTCCTTCGCGCCGACTTTGGCGCTGAACTCCAGCACCACATTCAGGCCATCGGCCGTCGCCAGTTCACGGTGGTATTTGAAGTCTTCAAACACTTCGAACACGGTATTGAGGATCATCGAGACCACCGGTGCGCCGGGGTAGGGCGTATGGGCCATCGGCGAACGGAATACCGCTTCGGGGTCGAGCAGCTCCGGCAGGGCCTTGAGGTTGCCGGTGCGGATCATCTCGTGCCAGCGGTGCAGGGATTCGGCAACGTGGGGGTGCAGGTTCAGATCGGACATGGTTTCACTCCTGTATTTTTTGTTGTTCTTGGCGCGGCGCCCATGACTCTAGATCAAAGCGGCACAATGGAAACCCTCTGTACTGATCTGAATATCGACTCATGCGCCAGCCCGATCCATCTGATCCGCTTTTTCCTGTCGGATCTGCGTCTGTAACCATCTCAGCCACGGGCCCAGAATAGCCCTGCCGTTCGGCCACACGCGACGCGCTTCATTCCGGAGCGCCCGGTGCGCCGGACATTCAGTAATCAGGAGGCCTTCATGGCTAAGATGGCGATTTTCCTCGGCGGCTTTCTTGTGTTGACCATCATGATCGGCGTTCTTGCCACGATTTCTCCGGTTTGACGATCAGTCGTCGAAGTGCGACTTGCAGCGCTGTTCGAGGTTTGCGGATGACACCGGATCAAGGCGCGCCGAACAGCATCGTCCAGTAAACCCCTTCATCACTGCGCGCCTCACTGGCAAACCCGGCGCCGACCTGGGTGAACATCGGGTTCATCAGGTTGGCGCAGTGTCCGGGGCTGGCCAGCCAGCCGGCCATGGCCTTGCCCGGTGAGCTTTGCCCGGCGGCGATGTTTTCGCCGATCTGCCGGCCACGGTAACCGGCCGCCCGGGCGCGATCTGCCGGGCCGTCGCCGTCCGGGTCGCGGTGCGCGAAGTAGTTGCCGTAGGCCATGGCCTTGCTGTGGCCCTGGGCGGCGGCGCCGAGCGCCGGGTTCCAGCTCAAGGGCCGGGCGGCGGCGAAGCGCTGGCGACCGCACATGCGCGGGCGGGCGCGGGCGGCGTTGACCTCGGCCAGCAAGGCCTTGCCGACGTTGCGGTTGTCGCCGACGCGACTGTCGAGCACTGGCCGGGCCAGCACCACTTGCCATTCACTGCGGGCGCGGCTGATGCCGATGTCGGCGTATTGACCGTCGAGCAACGCGCCACAGTAATCGTCTTGCAGCATTTCGAATGCCTCTTCGGCGTCCTGCGCACCGACGATCCGGATGCTGCGCACCGCCACGGCCGCGTAGCCGGAATCCTTCAATCGTTCGCGCAGTCCACCGCCGTAGCCATAGCCGACCGGCAACGCCAGGTTTGACTTCAGCGTCAGCGGCGCGAGCCGTTGGGCCGGGCGTCGGTCACAACGTTGCGGATGGGCGCGGTAGTCGTTGATGGCGGCCACCAATTGGCGCTCGGCGCCGGCGTGGGCAGGGGGAGAAAGCAGGGGAGAAAGAATCAACAGGCACAGAGAAACGAAGCGAGACGAACGTACGGCGTGGCGCATGGGACGCAAAGCTCTGAAAAGGACAACGCTGAAGGAAAGTCAACCGCAGAACACGGCGCGGGTAGGACTGGCCTTTTTGCACTTGGTTCACCCGTCAGCAGCGGGTTTCAACGGCTGCCGACGAAGTGCTCAGCGATTCAACACATCCTCGATCCATTGCAGGTATTGCGGCCGTTCGGAAATCGAATTGTGTGCCGAATCCGCCACCACTTTGAGCGTGGCCACACCGTCGGGAAAACTGTGCAGCAGGCGTTCGGTGCTGGCCCGTGGAATCACCTCGTCATCGCTCGCTGCCAGCAACAGCGTTGGCACGCGGATGTGCGCCGCGTACTGGCCTGACCGGAAACGATCCTTGAGCAACCACTGCACCGGTACCCACGGGTATTGGCGGGCGGCGATTTCTTCGAGGCTGTTGTAGGGCGTGACCAGAATCAGCCGCTCCACCGGCCGCTGGCTGGCCAGCCGTACCGCGACCCCGGAACCGAGGCTGCGCCCCAGCAGCGCGATCTGTGAATGACTGGCATACACCTGATCGAACAGCGCCAGCGCGTCCCCGGCGATCGCCTCTTCGGAGGGCGAACCGCCGCTGCCGCCAAAACCCCGGTAATGCAGCAAATACAACGAATAGTCAGGGAACGCCTCGGAAAACTCCGGCAGGTTGCGCGAAACGTCCTCGGCATTTCCGCCGAAGTAGATCAGCGCTTTGGCTCCGGAGCGCTCGCGCACAGCCACGCGGATCTCGGCGTCGGGCATGTTCAGCGTCAACCGTGAATCCGGTGACTCCACGCTGGCGGGCTGGGGGAAATAGATCAGCGCCCGCTGAAATACGAACAGCGCCGCGCACAGGATCAAGTACACGGCGACGATCAATGCGACGAGTGACAACAAGGTTCTGGACATTCGACTAACTTTAACCGGGCGCGCAGGTTGGCTGTCGCAGTGTAGTCCAACGGTTTTGCGGGCTGCGTCAAAACACAAGGTGCAACAGATCCACAGGGCAAGGGCGCCAGCATGAACCACACTGAGGGATATTCCCGCCGCCGGTTGCTGACGCTGGCAGCCGGGGTGTCAGCGGTTTTCACCTTTGACCGGGCGCTGGCCGCCATTACGTCGCCGAACGCCACAGGAGCCCAGACCATGCAGACACGTCCCATCCCTTCGAGCTCCGAGCCGCTACCGCTGGTGGGGTTGGGCACGTATCGCGGTTTCGACGTCGCTCCCGGCGATCCGGTCTACAAACAATTGCCAGGGGTGCTCGGCGAGCTGTTCAAAAAGGGCGGCACGGTGATCGACAGCTCGCCCATGTACGGCCGCGCCGAGGAAACCACCGGTGAATTGCTCTCGATCCACGAACCGCGTTCGCCGGCATTCCTGGCGACCAAGGTCTGGATTCGTGGCCGCGAAGAGGGCATCGCGCAGATGGAACAGTCGTTCAGCCTGCTGCGCACCGAGCGCATCGACCTGATGCAGATCCATAATCTGCTCGACTGGCAAACCCACCTGCCGACCCTGCGCGAATGGAAAGAGCAGGGCCGCATCCGCTACATCGGCATAACCCACTACACGCCGTCGGCCTATGACGAGGTCGAAGCGGTGCTCAAGGCGGAGTCGCTGGATTTCCTGCAAATCAATTACGCCCTGGATGATCGCGGGGTCGAGAAACGCATCCTGCCGCTGTGCCGCGAACTCGGAGTGGCGGTGATCTGCAACCGGCCCTTCGGCGGCGGCGACCTGCTCGCGCGGCTCAAGGGCAAACCGCTGCCGGGCTGGGCGGCGCAAGTCGGGGTCAAAAGCTGGCCGCAACTGGCGTTGAAATTCCTGCTGGCGCATCCGGCGGTGACCTGCGTGATTCCCGGCACCAGCAATCCGCTGTACATGGCCGACAATGCCGGCGCCGGATTCGGGCTGATGCTGACCGATGCGCAGAGGCAGCAGTTGATTGCGCTGGTGAGTTAGTCATCTCTCGGGAATGAGTCGCGCACTAGCACCCGATGCTGGTGCGCGAGGGGTTTCAGATCATCGGCGGCAACGCATCCAGAATCTTGTCCAGGGTAATCGGATACTCCCGCACCCGCGCGCCCGTGGCGTTGTAGATGGCATTCGCCACCGCCGCGCTGACCCCGCAAATCCCCAGTTCACCGACACCCTTGGCTTTCATCGGCGATGAAATCGGGTCGGTTTCATCGAGGAAAATCACCTCCTGATGCGGAATGTCGGCATGCACCGGCACTTCGTAGCCCGCCAGGTCATGGTTGACGAAAAATCCCTGGCGTTTGTCCACCGCGAGTTCTTCCATCAATGCTGCGCCGACGCCCATGGTCATCGCGCCGATCACCTGGCTGCGGGCCGATTTCGGATTGAGAATCCGCCCCGCAGAGCAGACCGCGAGCATGCGCCGTACACGAACTTCGCCAGTGGCGGCATCGACGGCGACTTCGACGAAGTGCGCGCCGAAGGTCGATTGCTGGTACTGCTTGGCGAGGTCGGCGAATTCGATGCTGTCCTCTACTTCGACCGGGGCATGTTGCGCGGCCTCGCGTAACGGCACGTTCTTGTTGCCCAGTCGCACGTGTCCATCGGCAAACTGCGCTTCACCCGCGCTCATGCCAAGTTTGGCGGTGACCGCTTCGCGCAGTTTCATGCACGCTGCGTAGACCCCGGCGGTCGAACAGTTGGCGCCGAACTGGCCGCCGGAGCCGGACGACACCGGAAAATTCGAGTCGCCCAAGTGCACAGTCACATCGTCGAGACGCACGCCCATCACTTCGGCGGCAGTCTGGGCAATGATCGTGTAGCTGCCGGTGCCGATGTCCGTCATATCGGTTTCAACGGTGATTTTGCCGTCGCGCTCCAGCCGCACGCGTGCGCCGGACTTCACCAGCAGGTTGTTGCGAATGGCCGCCGCGACGCCCATGCCGATCAGCCAGCGACCTTCGCGACGGCTGCCAGGCGTCGCATTGCGTTTATCCCAGCCAAAGCGTTCGGCGCCGGTTTGCAGGCATTCGATCAGACGCCGCCGGGAAAACGGCCGCTCGGTTTTCACCGGATCGACCTGCGTGTCGTTGAGGATGCGGAACTGGATCGGATCGAGTTTGAGCTTTTCCGCCATCTCGTCCATGGCGATCTCCAGCGCCATCAGCCCCGGCGTTTCACCGGGCGCGCGCATGGCGTTGCCTTCCGGCAGATCCAGCGGGGCCAGGCGCATGCTCACCAGACGATTTTCTGCGGCGTAGAGCAACTGACTGGGCTGCGCCGCGACTTCGACCTTGCCGTCTTCAAGATTGCCCGACCAGCCCTCATGGGCGATAGCGGTGAGTTTGCCGTCTGCCGTGGCGCCCATGCGGATGCGCTGGACGGTGGCGGGGCGGTGGGTGGTGTTGTTGGCGATCTGCGGACGGGCGAGCGCGACCTTCACTGGCCGGTTCGCCAGACGCGCGCCGAGGGCGGCGAGGATCGCGTCGGCACGAATGAACAGCTTGCCGCCAAATCCGCCGCCAATGTACGGCGAGATCAACCGCACGTTTTCCTTCGGCAGGCCGAGGGTGGTGGCGATGTCGCCGACGCTCCAGGCGATCATCTGGTTGGAGGTCCAGAGCGTCACCTGATCGCCTTTCCAGGCGGCGAGGGTCGCGTGGGGCTCCATCATTGCGTGGGACTGATCCGGCGTGGTGTAGGTCTGGTCGAACTGCACCGGGGCGGCGGCGAAGGCGCTGGCGAAATCGCCATGGGTGACGTCCGGCAGTTCGTCTTTCGGCTCCACACCCTGATCACGCACACTGGCCAGATCAAATTGACCTTTGTCGGCTGCGTATTCGACGTTGACCAATTGCGCGGCGGCCCGCGCCTGTTCGAAGGTTTCGGCGACCACCAGCGCCACGGCCTGGTGATAGTGCTGCACTTGCGGCCCGGCCAGCAGGTGCGCGGCGTTGTATTTGCCTTTGCCGAGCTTGCCGGCGTTGGCGGCGGTGACGATCGTCAGCACCCCCGGCGCGGCGCGGGCGGCATCCAGATCGATGCGGGTGATGCGGCCCTTGGCAATGGCCGAACCGACCATCACGCCGTAGGCCTGATTTTTCACGGCTTCATGTTGCTCGTAGGCGTAAGGTGCCTGGCCGCTGGTTTTCAGCGGGCCTTCGATGCGGTCGGTGGGTTTGCCGATGACGTTCAACTGGTCGATCGGGTTGCTCTTGGCGGGCGTGTCGAATTTCATGCTTCATCCCTCGCTTGGGCCAGCACCGAGGCAATGGTGCGCTCGACCAGCGTCACTTTGAACTGGTTGTCAGAGGTAGGCGTGGCGCCGTCGAGCAGGCGCGCGCTGACGGCCTTCGCGCCTTGCGGCAACAGCGCTTCCGCCGCTTCGACCCGCCAGGGTTTCGGCGCGATGCCGCCGACCGCAACGCGACCGCTGCCATCCTTCTGCAGGATCATGCCGACGGACACCAGGGCGAAGGCGTAAGACGAACGGTCGCGCACCTTGTGATAGACATGGGTGCCGCCCACTGGCGCGGGCAAGGTTACGCCGGTGATCAGTTCGCCCGGTGTCAGGCTGGTTTCGACATTCGGGGTAGTGCCTGGCAATTGATGGAAGTCCGCCATGGCGATGCGCCGGGTGCTGCCATCGGCCTTGATCGTTTCGACCTGAGCATCGAGCGCGCGCATCGCAATCGCCATGTCACTCGGATGGGTCGCGATGCACGCGTCGCTGACACCGATGATGCCGAGTTGTCGACTGACCCCGCCAATCGCCGCGCAGCCACTGCCGGGATTGCGTTTGTTGCAGGCCTGATTGGTGTCGTAGAAATACGGGCAGCGGGTGCGCTGAAGCAGATTGCCGGCAGTGGTCGCCATGTTGCGCAACTGGCCCGAGGCGCCGGCGAGCAAGGCGCGGGACAGCAGCGCGTAGTCTTTCCGGACCCGACTGTCGGCGGCCAGATCGGTGTTGCGCACCAGTGCGCCGATGCGCAAGCCGCCGTCGTCGGTCGCTTCGATCTGATCGAGGCCCAGGTGATTGACGTCAATCAGCTGCTGCGGTGTTTCGATGTCCAGTTTCATCAAGTCCAGCAGGTTGGTGCCGCCGGCGATGAAACGCGCACCTTCGATTTGCGCGGCCAGGGCTGCGGCTGCGGCGGGAGAGTCGGCGCGGCTGTAGTTGAACGCTCTCATGCTGGCACCTCCGCGACTTCGCTGATGGCTTCGATGATGTTCGAGTAGGCGCCGCAACGGCAGATGTTGCCGCTCATGCGTTCCTGCAATTCGCTGGCGATCAGTTGCGGTGCTTCGGTGAGGCTGGCGCTGGCGTGGCTGGGGATGCCGTTGCGGATTTCCTCAAGCACCGCCACCGCCGAACAGATCTGCCCCGGCGTGCAGTAGCCGCATTGGTAACCGTCATGCTTGATGAACGCCGCCTGCATCGGATGCAATTGGTCAGGCATCCCGAGGCCTTCGATAGTGGTGACTTTGGCGCCGTCCTGCATGACCGCCAGGCTCAGGCAGGAATTGATTCGCCGGCCATCGACGATCACCGTGCAGGCGCCGCACTGGCCGTGGTCGCAACCCTTTTTGCTGCCGGTCAGGTGCAGGTGTTCGCGCAGCGCATCGAGCAGGGTGGTGCGGGTGTCAATCTCCAGCGTCTGCGGCTTGCCGTTGACTTCAATTGTCACTTTGGCCATGGCCGGTTGCTCCAGAGTGGCCGCGTAGGCCTTGAGGCTGATGAAGGGCGGCATCGCAAACGCAGTCGCGGTCACGGCCCCGAGAATCAGGAAACGGCGTCGGGAAATCGCCGACGGCGGTTGGTCGTTCATGGCTCAGATTCCTCTTTTCAGGTCGGCAGGTTGCAAATGACCCGCTCGGGCATGCCGGCGTCGTCGCCAGTCTTGGTCTGTTCTAGGAGTGACCGCAGGGGGAGGAAAAGGTTTTGTCGGATTTCGTCTTGTGGTCGTGCCGGTCAGAGCCATCAATCGGCCACCGTGTGGAGGGGCCGTACACGGCGGGCAGGGCGATGAACGGTCGTTGATGGCCAGTGAATCTAAGCCGGTTTCCCCGGTCGTATCTGCGCCAGCGCGTACCCGCGCTGCGTTGACTGTTTCCGTCGTCAAGACCTTGGTTTTAGGGAAAATCTGAATGATGCGTGCAACAAGCCTGCTGCTGACTGTTTCCGCCGCCGTATTGCTGGGCGGCTGTGTGGCGGATTTCGATGATGACCATCGGCATGGCCGGCATTACGACCGCGATCATGGCCGTTACTACGATCATGACCGACGCTGGGACGACCGCGACGACGACCGCCGCGACGGGCGCCGTTATCACCGCGACCGGGATGATGACTGACTGAAACGAAGAGGGCGCTCCCCGACGGGAGCGCCCTCTGGCATTAAAAATGAGCGCTCGCCCGGACGCTGGATCGCGCAGGCACGGAGGCCTCGATGTCCAGCAAATGGGTGGCGAGAATGTCGCTCAGAAAACGGAACTGATCGTTGAAGCCGACCACTTCATTGCTGAAATGATTGCTGGCGGCGGGCATCAACAGATCTTCGAAGGCTTTGTCGAACACCAGCGCTTGTGTCTTGCGCGACACGGCGTGCTGATCGTAGTAGTTGCTGCCGAAGACCGGAAAACTCACGGCGAGGGTGACGGTACTGAACATGATGTGAACTCCTCGTGCTGTGTGTTTCGGATGGGTGCATCGTGCCTTCGGCGAGCGGTCGGCGGAAGGCGATCGTCGCAATGGTGAATATCGACGCCATTGATGGTTGGACTGCTCCAGTCTGGACCTGCGGATAATCGGCGCACCGCACGCACCTATACTCATTTCATCGCTCCCGGAATCTCAGGTCTTGCGACCGCAGAACAGATAAGGACCGCCACCGTGAACCTGCGCGCGCTGCTCGTCGCCGCACTGGTGTTGCTGGCCGGCTGCGCCACCACGGCGCGGGCCCCGGTGACCGCGCCTGCAGTGGTGGTCTCGCCGGCCACCTGGCAGCAGATCGATCGGGAAATCATCAGCGCCTCGAAGCAAGCCACCGAGCAGGTCAAGCTGTTCGCCCGTGGCTCGATGGAACATTGGCGCATTCGGGTCTATGAGCAAACTGAAGAAAATTTCATCCCGTGGTTCAGCAGTTACTGGACCCAGGAATGGCTGTCGATGAAGGTCAGCTGGTACACGATCAGTGCCAGCGGCGAGCAGGATGCTTCGGCCAGGCGTCTGGCGGCCTATCTGCTGGAGCAATATCAGGAACGGGTGCTGGCGCCGGTGGCGGTGGAGATTGATCCGGACGCGATTCTCGGCCAGTCCACGGCGTTCTACGCGCAACTGATGGCGCAGCAGATGCCGCTCATCGCCCAGCGCCACGGCGTGCCCATCGCCCAGCTCAACGGACGGTTGCAGAAAATCCCTGCCATCGCCCTTGGCCCGCCGCCGGCCCGCGATGCCTCGCTGTATCAGGTTGTCAGCGCTGAGCCGTTGAACACGCTGCCGGCCTACGCCGCGCTGATCGACAAGATCCACACCGACGGCGGCTCGAAAGGCGTGGCCTCGACCGATACGGCGATGGCGCCGGTGGCCAGGCGTGCCAGCCAGCGCATGGAGGCGGAAATGGCCCCGCGCGGCGCTGCCAGTGCGGTGGCGGCAGCGGCAGGCAAACTGGCCGGGGCGCTGATTTCAGTCGGGGTGGCGGGCATCCGCGCGATCATTCAGGCCAACGATCGTCCCGACAGCGAAGCGCTGATCCGCAGCAGCCTGGGTAACACCTTCGACAAGGCCTGGCTGAAACTGGTGCAAGACCCCAACACCGGCGTGATGGCCGGCACGCTGCACATGGCGGCGCAGGTCGAGGGCAATCTGCGCGGGCGGGACGAACCGTCGGTCGGGTTGGGCGTCCACCGTGTCGAATGGCGGCCGCCCGAGTCGACTACTCAGCAGATCGAACCCAACCTGCAAGGAGAATGATCATGGCTTACATCGATGTGTTCGTGGCGCCCGTGCCGAATGCCAACCGCGAACAGTACAAAAAACACTGCGAGATCGCCGCGAAGCTGTTCAAGGAGTACGGCGCCCTGGAGGTGATTCAGGGCTGGGGCGATGATGTGCCGGACGGCAAGGTCACCTCATTCCCGATGGCCGTGAAACTCAAGGAAGGTGAAACCGTATCGGCGGGCTGGCTGGTCTGGCCGGACAAGGCCACCCGCGACGCCGGCATGGGCAAAATGATGGAAGATCCGCGCATGCAGCCGGACGTCAATCCAATGCCGTTCGATGGGCAGCGGATGATTTTCGGCGGCTTCAAGGACATTCTCGAGTCCTGATGCTGCGTTGCCGGATCACTCCGCCGACGGGGTGATCCGGCAGCCTTTGCGGTTGCGGATCTGCTCGTCCGACGGCCGTTCGCGGACGAATTCGAAACGCGGCTCTCCTTCGCTGTAATGCACCAGCCAGCCCCATTCCAGTTCACTCTCATCCTGTCCGGGATCCGGCGGTCGGGCCCACCAGGGTTCTTTGCTGAGGATCTCGCGCATGACGTCCTCCGGTTGATGGCAATCGTTGAACTATAAACCTCATGCCGAGAGTCGCCAGAAACGGGCGTGTAGAATCCAGGGATTTCGACGAACGAAGGAGCGTGACCATGACGGACGAAACGCGCGGGGATCAACCCTTCAAGCGGCTGTTCTTCGCCCTGGACTGCCCGCCGGCGCAGCGCAAGGCGATTGCCCAGTGGCGCAGCGAACTGGGTTTGCGCACCGGCAAACCGGTGCCGCCGGACAATTTTCACCTGACGCTGCTGTTTCTCGGCGCGGTGCCATTGGCGCAGATCGGCGAAGTCTGCGAGGCGGTGGCGAAAGTGCGCACTCCGGGGGAAGCGCTGAGGATTTCATTGGATCGGTTGCAGGTCTGGCGACGTGCCGGAGTGTTGTCGCTGGCGCCGGAGCAGGCACCGCAGGGATTGCTGCGTCTGGTGTATGCGCTGGAGCAGGCGATGTTGCCGTTCGGGTTTGAAGAGGCGACGCGCGAGTATCGTCCGCACCTGACGCTGGCCCGGGACTATCGCGCGCCGGAACCGGAATCCGCCACGCCGCCGGAGTTCTTCCTGCGCGCCGAGCGCTTTGCGTTGTTCGAATCCCACAAGGGGCGTTATCGAATTGTTCAGGATTGGCCGCTGATCTGAGACCACAAAAAAAGGCGCCCGAGGGCGCCTGAATTCACCTGAACCGAGGAAAGCCAGGTGAGGCCGTTCAGAGCAGGGGGCAGCGGTGGTAAGGCGCTGCGTGAACGGAAACTTGTCACTCTGATCGCTGACTGGCTGATCGTTCCCACGCTCTGCGTCGGAATGCAGCCCGGGACGCTCCGCGTCCCAAAGCGGACGCAGAGCGTCCATTGAGGCATTCCCACGCAGAGCGTGGGAACGATCACCGCGAGTACTCCGGGTTTACTTGCCGAGTTTCACGCGGGTCCAGCCCCGGGTCATGATCCGTTGCGTGGCAATCGGTTGATCCGGCACCGCATACAGCGTGGCCATCACCGCTTGCGGCGGGTACGAGCCCGGGTCGTTGCGGATCGCTTCGTCCACCAGCGGCGTCGCGGCTTCGTTGGCGTTGCTGTAGCCAATGCTGTTGGTGACTTCGGCGATGATGTCCGGGCGCATCAGGAAGTTCATGAACAGGTAGGCGTTCTCGACGTTGGCGGCATCGCGAGGGATGGCGACCATGTCATAGAAACTGCCGGCGCCCTCCTTGGGAATGCTGTAGTCGATCTCGACCTTGTTGCCCGACTCCACCGCGCGGGCCTTGGCCTGCAACACGTCACCCGAATAGCCGACGGCCACGCAGATGTTGCCGTTGGCCAGGTCCGAGATGTACTTGGACGAATGGAAATAGGCCACCGACGGCCGGATCTTCATGAACAACGCTTCGGCTTCGGCGATGTGTTTCACGTCCTTGTCGTTCACCGGATAACCCAGGTAGTGCAGGGCGGCCGGGAGCATTTCGGTCGGCGAGTCGAGGAAGCTGATGCCACAAGCCTTCAGCTTCTCGGCATTCTCCGGTTTGAACAGCAGGTCCCAGGAATTGGTCGGCGCGTTCTTGCCGAGCACTTCGCGCACCTTGTCCGGGTTGAAACCGATGCCGATCGAGCCCCACATGTACGGGAACGCATGGGCGTTGTCCGGATCACTGGCGGAGGCGTTTTTCAACAGCACCGGGTTGAGGTTTTTCCAGTTCGGCAGCTTCGATTTGTCCAGGGTCTGATAGACCCCGGCCTTGATCTGCTTGGCCAGGAAACTGTTGGACGGCACCACGATGTCGTAGCCGGATTTCCCTGCGAGCAGACGTGCTTCGAGGGTTTCATTGCTGTCGAACACATCGTAGGTCACGCGGATGCCGGTCTCGTCCTCGAACTTCTTGACGGTGTCCGGGGCGATGTAATCCGACCAGTTGTAAACGCGCAGCACCTTGTCGTTGGCCTGGGCGCCCGTGGCGATTGCGCCCAATAAGGACAGTGTCAGCAGAGTCCTGCCAAACATTTTCATCGGTACAACTCCATTCTTTTTATTCAAAAGCTTTATTCAAAAACACAAAGCGGAATTTCAGTGAATCGGTGGCGGGGAGAGGCTCCCGCGCCACCCGGTACTCAGGCTGTCGCTGCCACTCGTTGAGGTTGCGGTTGCTGCCACGATTCGTTGGCGGTCTGATCCATCGCTTCCTGAATCGCACGCTTGCGGTTGGCTTCTGCCTTGCGGCCGAAGTACCAGACGAGGAAGGTCACCAGCGACACCGCCAGCAGAATAAGACTGGCCACGGCGTTGATCTCCGGTTTCACGCCCAGACGCACGGCCGAGAACACTTCCATCGGCAGGGTGGTGGAGCCCGGCCCCGATACGAAGCTCGCCAGTACCAGGTCATCCAGCGACAGGGCGAACGACATCATGCCGCCCGCCGCCAGCGACGGCGCGATCATCGGGATGGTGATCAGGAAAAACACCTTGAACGGTTTCGCGCCCAGATCCATCGCCGCTTCTTCGATCGACAGGTCCAGCTCGCGCAAGCGGGCGGAGACTACCACCGCCACATAAGCGGCACAAAACGTGGTGTGGGCGATCCAGATCGTGACGATGCCGCGCTCCTGCGGCCAGCCGATCAGTTGCGCCATCGCCACGAACAGCAGCAACAGCGACAGACCGGTAATCACCTCAGGCATCACCAGCGGCGCGGTCACCAGACCGCCGAACAGCGTACGACCCTTGAAGCGCGTCACGCGGGTCAGTACGAAAGCGGCGAGGGTGCCCAGCGCGACGGCGGCGATCGCGGTGTAGCAGGCGATTTCCAGCGAGCGCACCACCGAGCCCATCAGTTGAGTGTTGTCGAGCAAACCGACGTACCACTTCACCGACCAGCCGCCCCAGACCGTCACCAGTTTGGAGGCGTTGAACGAGTAGATCACCAGGATCAGCATCGGCAGATAAATGAACATCAGACCGAAGATCAGCATGAACTTTGAAAATCCGAAGCGTTTCATCCCCGTCCCTCCATCTCTTTGGCCTGGCTGCGGTTGAACAGCAGAATCGGCACAATCAGGATCAACAGCATCACCACTGCCAGCGCGGACGCCACCGGCCAGTCGCGGTTATTGAAGAACTCTTGCCACAGCACGCGACCGATCATCAGGGTCTCCGGGCCACCCAGCAGTTCCGGAATCACGAACTCGCCCACCACCGGGATGAACACCAGCATGCAGCCGGCGATGATGCCGTTCTTGGCCAGCGGCACGGTGATTTTCCAGAAGTTGTTGAAGTTGCTCGAACCCAGATCCTGCGCCGCTTCCAACAGGCTGCCGTCGTGCTTTACCAGGTTGGCGTAGAGCGGCAGCACCATGAAGGGCAAGTAGGCGTAGACCACGCCGATATACACGGCCGTGTTGGTGTTGAGGATCTCGATCGGGTGATCGGTGAGCCCGGTCCACATCAGGAACGCGTTGAGCAGACCGTTGTTGCTGAGGATGCCCATCCACGCGTAAACGCGGATCAGGATCGCGGTCCAGGTCGGCATCATGATCAACAGCAGCAGGACGTTTTGCGCTTCCTTGCTGGCCTTGGTGATCGCGTAAGCCATCGGGAAGCCGATCACCAGGCACATCATCGTGCTCAGCGCCGCGACCTTCAGCGAACCGAGGTACGCCGACAGATACAGCTCGTCTTCGCCGAGCATGGTGTAGTTGCCGATGTTCAGCAGCAGCTGGAATTTCTGTTCGGCGTAGGTGTAGATCTCCGAGTACGGCGGAATCGACAACGCGGCTTCCGAGAAGCTGATCTTCATCACCAGGAAGAACGGCAGCATGAAGAACAGGAACAGCCAGATGAACGGGATGCCGATGACGAACTTTCGCCCGCTGGGCACCAGGCGCAGGAATTGCTGATTGAAGGTTCTCATGAGCGCAGTACCACGCCGCTGTCGTCTTCCCACCAGACGTAGACCTTGTCATCCCAAGTCGGCCGCGCACCACGGCGTTCGGCGTTGGCCATGAACGACTGGACGATCTTGCCGCTCGGCAACTCGACGTAGAACACCGAGTGGCCGCCGAGGTAGGCGATGTCATGCACCTTGCCTTCGGACCAGTTGTAGCGGGTCTCCGGCTTGATCGTGCTGACCAGCATTTTTTCCGGGCGGATCGCGTAGATGATCGACTTGTCCTGCACCGAAGTGCTGACGCCATGACCGACGTAGATCCTTTGCTGCAAGTCCGGGCTGTGAATGATCGCGTGACCTTCAAGGTCCTCGACCACGGTGCCGTCGAAGGCGTTCACGTTGCCGATGAATTCGCAGACCATACGGTTGACCGGCGCCTCGTAAATGTCGACCGGGCTGCCGACCTGAGCGATCCAGCCCAGGTGCATGATCGCGATACGCTCGGCCATGGTCATGGCCTCTTCCTGATCGTGAGTCACCATCACGCAGGTCACGCCGACGCGTTCGATGATCTCCACCAGTTCCAACTGCATTTGCGAGCGCAGCTTTTTATCCAGTGCGCCCATTGGCTCGTCGAGCAGCAACAGCTTCGGACGCTTGGCCAGGGAGCGGGCGAGGGCCACGCGCTGACGCTGACCACCGGACAGTTGATGCGGGCGGCGCTTGGCGTATTGGGTCATGTGGACGAGACGCAGCATCTCTTCGACACGGGCGTCGATTTCGCTGGCCGGCAAACGGTCCTGCTTGAGGCCGAAGGCGATGTTCTGCGCAACCGTCATGTGCGGGAACAGGGCGTAGGACTGGAACATCATGTTGATCGGCCGCTCGTACGGCGGCATGTCGGTGATGTCGACACCGTCGAGCAGAATGCGTCCTTCAGTCGGCCGTTCGAAACCGGCGAGCATGCGCAGCAGGGTCGATTTGCCCGAGCCGGAGCCGCCGAGCAAGGCGAAGATTTCGCCCTGATGGATCTCCAGGGACACGTCGTCCACCGCAGTGGTTTCGTCGAACTTCTTGGTGACTCGATCGACTTTCACCAGAACCTTTTTCGGTTGCTGATGACCTTCAAGAGCCTTCCTGTAAGTGCTGGAGGCGTTTGCCATGTGAAACTCCCAACAGGTTTCAGTCGCCGGGCCAACGCGGCCTGGCTTAAGAGTGGATTGCAGACCCGCAAGAGCATTTCCTGTCGGACCACATCCCCTGGGGGAGCGGGCTTGCCCGCGATGGCGGCGGGTCAGTCACCTCTATGTCGAAAGTGACGGCCTCATCGCTGGCAAGCCAGCTCCCACAGGGTTTTGCATTGATCCGATTGGCACTGCTCTTGCCGATCCGTCTTGGTCGGCGCCGCCGTCCTGGCTGCCTGGGTAGTACTTGTTGTTATTACGGTTTGTTGTTTTCACGGATGACGGATGCGCAAGCGCGCAGCCGCCGTCCCCGTGGGGGCAGTAAATGGTTTTGCAATCGTTGGGTGGCGTCAGCGCTGGTTGCGTCGCGCCGCACGCTGGCGGCAAGCCTCGCCGAACGCCTGGAAAATCCGCAGATAGTTCGGGTTGTCCAGCACTTGCCATTCGGGGTGCCATTGCACGCCAAGGGCGAAGGTCGGGCTGTGCTCCACCGAGACCGCCTCGATCAGGCCGTCCGGCGCCACGGCCTCGGCGCGCAGGCCGGGAGCGAGGCGGTCGATGCCTTGGCTGTGAATCGAGTTGACCTGGAATTCGCCCGGCAGCTGCAGCGCTTCGAACACCCCGCCCGGCAGTACCGACACAGCGTGAGCCGGGGCGTACTGCACGGCGACATCCGGGCTGTCGGCTTCGCGGTGATCGAGCATGCCCGGCAGCTCATGCACTTTCTGGTGCAGGCTGCCGCCGAACGCCACGTTCATTTCCTGGAAACCCCGGCAAATGCCGAGTACCGGAACGCCCGCCGCGATGGCTGCACGCAATAGAGGAAGGGTGGTGGCATCGCGCGCCGGATCGTGATCCGTGCCGGGAGCGCTGTCCGGACCCTGATAGTGGAAAGGTTCCACGTTGGACGGCGAGCCGGTCAGCAGCAGACCGTCGAGCTGACCCAGCAGGTCGTCGATTTCAGTCAGTTTGCCAAGGGAAGGAATGACGACGGGCAACCCCAGCGCCGCAACGCTGACAGCGCGAACGTACTTGTCGCCGCTGATGTGATAGGGGTGCAGGCCAATCTGTTTGACGCACGCAGTAACGCCGATCAATGGCTTGAATGCCATTTTTATTCACCTCGAAGTTTGACACTTGAACGAGCTTTTCCGGAGCTTAGCCTCGTTGATTTTAATTAACAACTCCCATGTAAAAAATTCTAAACGCCGCTCATCAAATCTTCATGATTCCCGGGCCCCTGGTGCCTGATCTGGCACGTGAGTGTTAAAAAAGCCTGAAAAATAAACGCTGAACGGCCCTGTGTTCGCTATTGACTTCACTTTGCCGTTCGGGTTGACTGGCTCCGCGAAACAGCAGTGAACATAATAATTAACAGCTAAATAGGTGCATCATGTCGGTCCCTCTGCGTGCCGTTCAACTCAACGAAGCAAACGCATTCCTTAAGAAACATCCTGAGGTTTTGTACGTCGACCTTCTGATTGCAGACATGAACGGTGTGGTGCGCGGCAAGCGCATCGAGCGCACCAGTCTTCATAAGGTGTACGAAAAAGGCATTAATTTGCCGGCCTCGCTTTTCGCCCTCGACATCAATGGCTCAACGGTGGAAAGCACCGGCCTGGGCCTGGACATTGGCGACGCCGACCGCATCTGCTACCCGATCCCTGGCACCCTGAGCATCGAGCCCTGGCAGAAGCGTCCGACCGCACAACTGCTGATGACCATGCATGAACTGGAAGGCGAGCCGTTCTTCGCCGACCCGCGTGAAGTGCTGGCCAACGTGGTGCGCAAGTTCGACGCGCTGGGCCTGACCATCTGCGCCGCGTTTGAACTCGAGTTTTATCTGATCGACCAGGACAACGTGAACGGCCGTCCGCAATCGCCGCGTTCGCCGGTGTCGGGCAAGCGTCCGGTATCGACTCAGGTTTATCTGATCGATGATCTCGACGAGTACGTCGACTGCCTGCAAGACATCCTCGAAGGCGCAAAAGAGCAGGGCATTCCTGCCGACGCCATCGTCAAGGAAAGCGCCCCGGCGCAGTTCGAAGTCAACCTGCATCACGTGTCCGACCCGATCAAGGCGTGTGAATACGCAATCCTGCTCAAGCGTCTGGTGAAGAACATCGCCTACGATCACGAGATGGACACCACCTTCATGGCCAAGCCGTATCCAGGCCAGGCGGGTAACGGTCTGCACGTGCACATTTCGATCCTGGATAAAGAAGGCAACAACATCTTCGCCAGCGAGGATCCCGAGCAGAACGCCGCGCTACGCCACGCGATCGGCGGTGTGCTGGAGACCCTGCCTGCGCAAATGGCCTTCCTGTGCCCGAACGTCAACTCTTACCGCCGCTTCGGCGCACAGTTCTACGTGCCGAACTCGCCGAGCTGGGGCATCGACAACCGCACCGTGGCCGTCCGCGTACCGACCGGTTCGCCGGATGCCGTGCGCATCGAGCACCGTGTCGCGGGTGCCGACGCCAACCCGTACCTGCTGATGGCTTCCGTGCTGGCCGGTATCCACCACGGCCTGACCAACGAAATCGAGCCGGGCGCCCCGGTCGAAGGCAACAGCTACGAGCAGAACGAACAGAGCCTGCCGAATAACCTGCGCGACGCCTTGCGCGTGCTGGACGACAGCGAAGTTATGGCCCGCTACATCGACCCGATGTACATCGACGTGTTCGTCGCGTGCAAGGAAAGCGAGCTGGCCGAGTTCGAAAACTCGATCTCTGACCTTGAGTACAACTGGTATCTGCATACCGTCTGACGTTCAAGCGCGATCTCGCTAACACCGCAAAACCCTGTGGGAGCGGGCTTGCCCGCGAAGAGGCCATCACCTTCAACATTGAAGGTGACTGACCCACCGTATTCGCGAGCAAGCTCGCTCCCACAGGGATATCGGTCACTAATTTTCCTGTGTGAGTCACCCCCATGACCATGACCCGCAACGACTGGGAACAACGCTTCCAGTCCCTGACCCTCGAATCCCGTGCCTTCATCAACGGCGAATACCGCCCGGCCATCAGCGGCGACACCTTCGAATGTCTGAGCCCCGTCGACGGCCGTTTCCTGGCCTCCGTCGCCAGCACCGATGAAGCCGACGCCAACCTCGCCGTCGAAGTCGCGCGCCAATCCTTCAACTCCGGCGTGTGGGCCAACAAGGCCCCGGCCGAGCGCAAGCGCATCCTGATCCGCTTCGCCGATTTGATCCTGCAACACCAGGAAGAACTGGCGCTGCTCGAAACCCTCGACATGGGCAAACCGATCAGCGATTCGATGAGCATCGACATCCCGGCGACCGCCAACGCGATCCGCTGGAGCGCCGAGGCCATCGACAAGATCTACGACGAAGTTGCCGCTACCCCGCACGATCAACTGGGTCTGGTGACTCGCGAGCCGTCCGGCGTGGTCGCAGCCATCGTGCCGTGGAACTTCCCGCTGATCATGGCCAGCTGGAAATTCGCTCCGGCCCTGGCGGCAGGTAACTCGTTCATCCTCAAGCCTTCGGAAAAATCCCCGCTGACCGCGATCCGCATCGCGCAACTGGCGCTGGACGCCGGTATTCCGAAAGGCGTGTTCAACGTCCTGCCAGGCTTCGGCCACACCGTCGGCAAGGCGCTGGCGCTGCACATGGACGTCGACGTGCTGGCCTTCACCGGCTCCACGGCGATTGCCAAACAACTGATGATTTATGCCGGCCAAAGCAACATGAAACGCGTCTGGCTCGAAGCAGGGGGCAAGAGCCCGAACGTGGTGTTTGCCGACGCACCGGACTTGCGCGCGGCAGCACAAGCGGCGGCCGGCGCCATTGCGTTCAACCAGGGCGAGGTCTGCACCGCCGGCTCGCGCCTGCTGGTGGAGCGTTCGATCCGCGAGCAATTCATTCCGTTGCTGGTGGAAGCGCTGCAAGCGTGGAAACCGGGCCACGCCCTCGATCCGTCGACCAACGTCGGCGCCGTCGTCGATCAGCGTCAACTGGACAACGTGCTGCGCTACATCAGCATCGGCCGGGAGCAGGGCGCCGAGCTGATCGCCGGTGGCCGTCGCACCCTCGAAGAGACCGGCGGCACCTACGTCGAGCCGACGATTTTCGACGGTGTGACCAACGCCATGACCATCGCCAAGGAAGAAATCTTCGGCCCGGTGCTGTCGCTGATCACCTTCGACACCGTTGAAGAAGCGCTGCAGATTGCCAACGACAGCATCTTCGGCCTCGCCGCCGGGGTCTGGACCAACAACCTGAGCAAGGCCCACACCTTCGCCCGTGGCCTGCGCGCCGGCAGCGTATGGGTCAACCAGTACGACGGCGGCGACATGACCGCGCCGTTCGGTGGCTTCAAACAGTCGGGCAACGGTCGCGACAAATCGCTGCACGCGTTCGACAAGTACACCGAGCTGAAAGCGACCTGGATCAAGCTCTGACTCTTTTACAGCGGTGGTCGCCTGCAATCGGCGACCCTCGGAGAATAAAAAAATGAAACAGCAACACGTGAACAGCTACTACGCCGCCACCCGCAACGAAGTGATCGATTTTCCGACGCTTGAAGAGTCGGTGGACTGCGATGTGTGCATCATCGGCGCCGGCTACACCGGCCTGTCCTCGGCGCTGTTCCTGAGCGAAGCCGGCTATAAAGTGACGGTGCTGGAAGCGGCGAAAGTCGGCTACGGCGCCAGCGGTCGCAACGGCGGCCAACTGGTCAACTCCTACAGCCGCGACGTCGACGTGATTGAAGAGCGCTACGGCGACAAGACCGCGGAAATCCTCGGCAGCATGATCTTCGAAGGCGCCGACATCATCCGTTCGCGCATCAAGGAATACGACATCAAATGCGACTACCGCCCGGGCGGCATTTTCGCAGCGATGAACAACAAGCAACTCAAAGGCCTCGCCGAACAAAAACGCAGCTGGGAACGTTACGGCAATAAAAACCTGAAGATGCTCGACGCTGCGGACATTCGCCGCGAAGTCGGCTCCGACGCCTACGTTGGCGGTCTGCTGGACATGCAGGGCGGCCACATCCATCCGCTGAACCTGGCCCTCGGTGAAGCCGCCGCCATCGTGCGTCTGGGCGGCAAGATCTACGAGCAGTCCGCTGCGGTGGAAATCAAATACGGCGAGCCCAACGTCGTGCGCACCGCCAAAGGCCAGGTCCGCGCCAAGTACCTGCTGATCGCCGGCAACGCCTACCTGCCGCAAGGCCTCGACAACCGCGTGACCGCCAAGAGCATGCCGTGCGGCTCGCAGATCTGCGTCACCGAACCGCTGACCGAAAAACAGGCCCGCAGCCTGATCACCAACAACTACTGCGTCGAAGACTGCAACTACCTGCTCGACTACTACCGTCTCACTGCCGACAACCGTCTGCTCTACGGCGGCGGTGTGGTGTACGGCGCCCGTGAACCGGACGACATCGAAACCCTGATCCGCCCGAAAATGCTCAAGACCTTCCCGCAGCTCAAGGACGTGAAAATCGACTACCGCTGGACCGGCAACTTCCTGCTGACCATGTCACGCATGCCGCAATTCGGCCGCATCGAGAAAAACGCCTACTACATGCAGGGCTACAGCGGTCACGGCGTCACCTGCTCGCACCTGGCCGGCAAACTGATCTCGGAAATGATCCGCGGCGACGCCGAACGCTTCGACGCTTTCGCTTCGCTTCCGCACATGCCAATGATCGGCGGCCGCACTTTCTCCGCGCCGCTGACCGCCCTCGGCGCGGTGTACTACTCGCTGCGCGACCGTTTCGGCATCTGATTAACCTCCCCGGCGGTGGCCCCGCACAGGCGCCGCCGGTTTTTTACTTGGCAAGCAACACCACAAACCCTGTGGGAGCGAGCTTGCTCGCGAAAGCGGTCTATCAGCAAAAGGGATGTTGAATGTGCCGCCCAATCGCGAGCAAGCTCGCTCCCACAGGTCTTGTGCCTGACCCGCAATTACCATCAACAGGCTCTTTTCAGGTGCCGTCCATCGAACCTGCTGAGCAACACCGACAAACGTGATTTAATAGCCGCCTTTCACGGTTCCGGGACACGGGAGCAACGTGATCCGCGCGCCTTGCGCGGCACCCGCCACCCACCCCCATTACCCTTAAGTCGTTCTCACATAAGGCTGTCATGGATACGGGTTCTCGACTCAAACTAGTACGCGAAAGCTACAAACTCTCCCAGCGCGAGCTGGCCCGGCGTAGCGGCGTGACCAATGCCACCATCTCCCTGATCGAACAGAATCGTGTCAGTCCTTCCGTCAGCTCACTGAAAAAGCTGCTCGAAGGCATCCCGATGTCCCTGGCCGACTTCTTCACTTTCGACCAGCCTCCCCGCGAACACCAATACGTCTTCCGCGCCAACGAACAACCCGACCTCGGCCGCCACGGCCTGCGCCTGCTCCTGATCGGCGCCTCGGTCCCCAGCCGCCAGATGCGTTTGCTGCGCGAGCAATACGCACCGGGCGCCAGTTCCGGGGAAGAGCCGATTGTTCATGCTGAGGGTGAGGAGTGCGGATTGGTGACGCGCGGCACGGTCGAGTTGACGGTGGACGGGCAGGTGAGCGTGTTGAGTGCCGGGGACGGGTATTACTTCCCGACGACGCTGCCGCACAAGTTCCGGAATATCGGGGCGGATGAGGCAGAGATTATTAGTGCGAATACGCCGGCGAATTTTTAGCGTGCAGCAACCGGCGATTCAGTATTTTTAATGGAGGGCGTTTCTCGGGTGAAGCGCCGTCCACTTGTGAACTCTATTTTTCGACTGTGATGGAGGGAGAGGAGACTACTTTGACTTCAAGAGCTCCTAGCTGCGTCAGGTTTAAGTCGAGTATTCCAAGAAAGTTGATAATGTACTGCCCATAGATTTTAGTCGCTCTCTGTGAGTTTGTTTTTGCCTCGTTAGTTTCTTTCATGACTGAACCGAGATTATCAAATACGCTGCTTTCGTTGTTGAAGAATTTGGTTGCTTCCCCTTGTAGCATAACGGTTGACGCATTTGCTCTAAAGGCTTCACCCCAGGCTAGCATCAAACTGCTTTCTCGATCGGGATTCTCATTTGATTCGCCGTCAGTTGGGTTAAGTTTGAAATTTGCAAGTAATAAAAGTTGTTGGGCTGTGGCTTTTCCGTAATACCGACTAACTTTGAAGTAAAGAGCTATAAGGTTTTTGTGCCATTCTTGTTCAAAGGCCGAGAATTTTGCGAAATCCTCGGAGGCCAGGAAATCATCCCAGCCTTTCTCGGATTTTCTCGCAGCCTCATTAAAACGTTGAAGCTCCTCGTAGCTTTTTATAAGAAGTTGTGTCGTTTCTTGTGCAGTTTGCTGAGCACCATCTACAAACCGTTGCCGATCTGACCGTTCGTTGGCTTTCGCTGATTCTGAAGCGGTGTAATAGGCGCCTAGGGATGCTGTGACTATCGCAGTCAGTATGGAGGTTGCCAGGTTTAGGGAAATAGTATTCATAATGTTTGAACTGGAATTGTTTTTTTGGTTGGCTGCACATTGGGTTTTAATCTGTGCGGGGAAATTTGGTTTTGAACTATTTAATTGATGCCTTTCGTGATTGATTACGTGATCGCTACTCTGCGTCTTTCAATCACTCTAAATACATCACTCACGTCCTGAACCAAGATTCTGGCGATAGTGGTGACTGTGTTGATGTCTTGTTCGGCGTGATCGGGAAGGTGGACGCAGGCCATGAGGTCGAGGTATTTGAGCACTGCATTCAAGCGTTCGCTGGCGCAAGCACGTAGGTCGCGTAGAGGAGCGTCGGCATCGATGAACAGGACGGGATGATCGGTGGCGGGGTGGGACATTGGGACGTAGTTGCACAACGGTGACTTACTTGTCATGGGTAAAAATCCTTAGCTCAGAAAATGAATTACCGCCGTTCGCTGCGAAACGAGTTGGGTGGCAGTTATGCGTGGGTTCGCAGACCGAGGAGCTAAGACCCGGCAGACCCGAAGGTCTCCCACGCACAACCGCCATGAAAATGAAGCACAGGCAAGTAGCCGGGCCGCATTGTGCCGGGTGTGGACTTAGCTCGCTAGGGCTGCGAAACCCTATCGCCAAATTCGTTCAGCGACAGACCCACTCTAGGCACCGATCCCCACCGCTGCAATCAGCCTGTAGGACGCGAAACCACTACGTTTGGCCAAAGACTTGGCTTCAGTTCGGCGGCGGAACCGACGTAAATCAAGGCTTGCGATGTATCTGGAAAAAATTACCTGCCGAGTTTGGTGCAGCTTCTCAGTCCAGAAGAAATAATCTCCCTCACCACGCGCGGTCATTTCCTACGCGGTTTTCAGATCCCAAAATCCAGCACCAATTCCTGCGCCGGAACTTTCCTCAAAACCGATGTCAATTTGATGGCGTGTCGCAACGCTGATATCGAACGGGTCACCCAGTGCCAGGCTGTTTCCCGGCAAGCCCAAGGAAGTGTGAGATGAAATTGATTCTTGCAATGTTGTTGCTGTTCAGCGGTTACGTTTCCGCCAGTTGTTCCAGTATCAGTGATCACGACAAGCGCAGTTATTGCCAGGCCACGGAGGAAGGCAGCAGCTGTTCTTCCATCGGCGACCATGACTTGCGTTCGGCCTGCGAAGCGGAGAAAGGCAGTTCGTGTTCAAGTATTGGCGATCATGACCAGCGCGCTTATTGCGAAGCCAAAAAGGGCAGCAGCTGTTCCTCCATCGGCGATCACGACATGCGCGCGGCCTGCGAAGCGGAGAAGGGCAGTTCGTGTTCAAGCATTGGTGATCATGACCAGCGGGCGTTTTGTGAAGCGAAGAAGGGCAGTAGTTGTTCGTCAATCGGCGATCATGATCTGCGCAGTCAGTGTGAGGCCATGAAAAGCTGAATCCACCCGCCATTGAAACCAAAAAGGGACACCCATCGGTGTCCTTTTTTCATGCGCTTAAACGCCGCTATTTCGCCTTCCAATGCCCACCCCCGTTCTCGCAATCAATCCGCGCCTGCGCCAGATGCTCCACGTCGTAGTAATACGTGGTCACTTGCGCGGTGTCCGGAATGTTCAGGGCCTTGGCGTTTTGATCCTTACTGGTGGAGTGCGGGTTGGCCAGGGATTCCTGGGTGAGGGTGGCGATACACGAGGCCTGATAGTGGTCGGCGCAGTGTTCGACCTTGTTTTTGCTGCTGTTGAGCATGTCCTTGCTTTCGTTGCTGCATGACCAGTCGATGGCGTTGACCGGCATGCCTTCGTATTCGTAGCAGCTGTGCGTCTCGACGGCGGGCACCGAGGGGCTGGAGGAGCGGGTCTTGACGTCGCATCCCTCGGCCATGACGCAGGTGGGGATGACGCTGAAAGTGGCGATCAGGAGCAACAGTCGGATGTTCATCTTGGAACTCTCCCATGGCGCCGTGTGTGATCGTGTGCGGGGCGCTTATGGTTTCGAGGTTGGGTCGTCTCGGAAGGTTCCATCAACCATTCCGGTGAGAGTACGCGAAGATGCTCCTGTTCAACTCACTCGGTGTCGTACATTAACTCTAATCTTTCGATCCATTCATCAGTTGCGCGAAACCTCGAATAATAAGATTGCTTTTCGACGTCACTCAATTGAGTGAAAAAACTGAAAAAATAGTTGTGGTCGTAATATTCTTGAGCACCTTGCATGCTGCCTCCCCACCAAGAAGGCTCGTAGCCTTCGAACGCAAACCATGGCGGAGGAACCGCGAATTTTTTGCGGTTAAGCATCGTTAGAAAGTGAAGGCTGTTCGTTATCAAACGAATAGTGACGGAGTTGAATTCTCTAGTAGATGCGAAGAATATCAGTCGGTCTCCGCTCAAAGCGTTTTCGTATTCAAATACCGGAAGATCATTGAAGGTTCTTTCAGTATTTTTTCTGAAGTGAGATTCAACGAGTGCTTCGAATTCAACTAAATCTTTAGGTTCGATAAGGAACTGCGAAAAAAATGCGCAGATATCGGCGCTTTCCAATGAGGTAGTGGGAGGCTGAACGGGTAGGTTGGTATGAGCTAAAGGCCGAGAGAATAAGCTTTTAAGCTCCTGCTTGCTGTACCCGGCAATTTGCTCTTGTCTAGGTTCTGGCTTCAGCAGTGTAATTATTTTTTTGATAAAACTCATGCTGCTCTCACTCTTGCATATATTCAGTTAGCCAAGTAGCACCTAAATAACCGGCAGTGCCAAATATAATGCCCCCGATAGCACCGCTGACAACTGCGCCAGGGCCTGTTTCGATTCCCACTGCTGCTCCGACCACCACGCCAATCCTGGCGCCGGCTATCGCCGCACCCCAGCCACCAGCCTGTTTGACAACCTCAACGGATATAGGCTTGATGCTGTTTTGTTTAATTGACTCTTCAGTCGCGATCTTCAGATCGTATGCAGTGAATGCAATCCCGAACACCCGCACAACTCTTGCGCCTTTTATAAAGGCGTTTGTGACTTTGTGGGAGGTCGGTGTGAAAATCGCCTTCGCTGGGACTTTATCTGCTTGAACTAAAACTTCTTTGTCGATGTTCTTTACCCAGCCAGCAATTTCATCGATTTTTGCTACGTTTTTTGGTGCGTGTTTTTTGTAGTCTTCAAGGGCTTTTAGAATTTCATCAGTTGATACTAGCTTTGCGCCTGCGGCTTTAGCTTTCTCAATATCAATGTAGACAGTTTTTCCTTCAAATCTTGGTGAGCCATTCGGGAATTCGGAGCTCGTAGAAATATAGCCTGAGGGGTACTTTCGGCTACTGTAAACATGTTGGGCAACTGTGGCGCCAGAATCCGGTGCAACAGAACGCATTCCGTATTTTTCCGGCCAGATCTCGTTTTTGATCTGAAGTTCGGAAAGATTTTTTGCAATCAGGTGAGGGTTGTCGGGCGACGAGTAAATTTTCCTGACTAGGAATCCGTCCTTGCCGATCTCATCTACCACAACAAATAAATGAATATTGGCCGGCATCAAATAGCCGGGCACATTGCTAACGGAGTTTGCCTGCTTGTTTGTTGGTATTTTGCAAGAGAACTCCGTCATACGTCCTCCCATTTTTCAAGCGCGGCTACACCGGTTGTCACTTCAAGGGTTTCTTGCTTGCTAGTTGAGATGCGAGGTGTGTGACCAGATTCATCAGAAAAGCCTGTATAAACCCTGCCTGCTTCGTCTTTGATGTGGTACGGCACATTGGCGAGGGGCTGGCCGTCACTCCCGACGATGCAAAACTTTTCGTCAAATTTCATGGCCCAGAGAGGCATGGCTGACGGGGGATGAATTCTGCGGGTGTGTGCGAATTTCCGATAATTACAGTTGATGAGCCGGCGATTACTTTATTGCCGTGGCCTCCGACACTTCCCACAGTTGCGGCAGGCATGCCGTTGATGAGCACGCTAGACGCAACGTCTCCCACGATGGGGCTGCCACAGGCACTCTGATCGTTCTGTCTGGCCGCGGGTAGACCATCAAAAAAAACGTCGGGGGAGCCAGCAGCGATAGGATTGACGCCATGCCCAGGTAGCGGACAGGAAGTTGGATCAGTAACTCGGGCAGCAGGTTTTCCAGACACAGTGAACATCCTTGTAAATACGCTGTTTTGGAAATGTTACACAAAAGAAGGTGGTTTGGACCATTTCACTCGTTCCCCACATCTCATCACCAAAGGTTCCCCCATCCACACCACGTCGTAGACTGCGAAACAAGTTGTAACGCCTCTCCCACGGACGGATCCGCGCATGATTCAGATCGGCAGCCGCAACAACGCCCCCACGCCGCAGCACAAAACCCAGGACATCTACATCTTCAGCATCGACCTGTCGCGCCCGGCGACGCCGTTCTGTTTCGAGCAATCGATTGGCGGCGGGCATGTCGAGCAGGGCGGTGCGCGGTGGCTGGCGCTGGATGAGCTGGATGGCTGGCCCGGGGAGTGGCGCGAGCATTTGAATAAGGCCAATTGCGCCTGGGTGGCCGAGTTGCTGGATGCGCACCCGGGGGAGGGTCAGGCTGATCTGGTCTCGCTGATCCTCCAGCGCTACGCCGAGCCGGCGCAGCCATCCGGGCGTTTGCAGGCGATTGGGCGCTGGTTCAAGCGTCACTTCTATATTGGCGGCCGGTACGGCGTCTGACCCGAGGAAACACCCATGACCCAGACTCTGGAACGCGCCATCGCCATTGCTGCCACAGCCCACGCGGGGCAGGTAGACAAGGGCGGTGCGCCGTACATTTTGCATCCGCTGAAAGTCATGTTGCGCATGAGTAGCCTGGAAGAACGCATCGTCGCGGTGCTGCACGATGTGGTCGAGGATTGCGGCATCAGTCTGGAGGATTTGCGCAAGGAAGGTTTTAGCGAAGCCGTTTTGTCCGCCATCGAATCGGTGACCAAAGTGCCCGGTGAATCCTATGAGGACTTTGTCGAACGTGCGGCGCAGAACCCGATCGGGCGGGTGGTGAAACTGGCGGATCTGGAAGAGAACAGCGACCTGTCGCGGATTGCCTCGCCGAGTTGGGAGGATCTGGAGCGGATCGAAAAATATCGGCGGGCGATTGGACGGCTGCGCGCCTGACTCAAATTGAATAGCCAGGAAGGCGACCATGAAATCCATTCTGTGTTTGTTGATTGCTGCCGGCTTCGGCGCTCTGTTGCAGTTCGAAGGCGTGCCCCACGGTTTGCTGTTGGGCTCGATTCTTGTCACTGCACTTGTCGTTACCAAATTCGGCTTCGCACCTAAAACTCCCTACGGCCTGGGTTACATTCAGGTCACGCTGGGGATTGCCACCGGGTTGATGTTCGATGCATGGGACAGCGCGACTGTTTCGACGATGTTGCCGAGCCTTGGCGTGTTGCTGTTGTGTCTGGCGGTGCAAGTCGCGCTTTCCGCGCTGTGGCTGTCGCGCGGCGCAGGATGGAATCGCACGGACGCGCTGCTGGCGGTATATCCGGGCGCGTTGGCGGCGGTGTTCGATTTGCTGGAATCGCATCAGGCATCGAGCAAGGTGATCATCGTGCACTTGATGCGCCTGCTGCTGATCACGGTGCTGGTGAGTTTGCTGATTCCCGGATCGGCGCCGGTTGACGTGACCGAGGTCCCGCCGCTGTCGACGGGCATGGCGTTGACCGTGCTGTCGGTGATCGGTTTGAGCTTGGTGGTCGGGCGCTTGCTGCTCGCCGTCGGTGTGCCGGCGCCGTTCATGCTGACGGCAATCATCATCACCGCCGTGTTTGTGAAATCAGGGTGGCTGCAGGGCTTTCACATGCCGGACTGGAGTTTGAATCTAGCGGCGCTGATTCTCGGTGCGCGGATCGGCTCCCGTTTTCAGGGATTGGGCCTCGCGGAACTGGGACGTCATGGCCGCACGGCGCTGGTGTCGGTCGGTTTGATGATTCTGGTCGCGGCGATTTTTGCATTGGCGGCGGCGCGGTTGCTGGGCAGCGATGCGTTGTCGCTTTGGCTCGCCTACATGCCGGGGGCCATCGAAACCATCGCGATTGTTGCGTTCGCCGGCGGGCTGAACGTGGTGTTTATCCTCACTCATCATCTGGCGCGAATGGTGGTGCTGCACTTTGCACCGGCATTGTTGGTGCAGGTACGGCGGGTGCGAGAAGACGCTTGATGATTCCGCGCACGGTCGTCAGGTCACACCCTGACGACTCTCCCGGTTTGCCACCAGCAAATGCATCATCACCCCGGCATAAACCGTCACCAGAATGAACAACCCCATCCTCACCGCAAACGCGGTGTAAACATCTTTGCCCACGGCACTGTCCTCCACCGATTGCCCGAGCAGGATGATCATGGTGATCAAAGTATTGAGCCAGAACCCCGGCGTCAGTTGCGTCGAGTGCAGCCGATAGAGTTTGCGCGCTACAAGCAGCCCGAACAGCAGCATCCACAGAAAGAACATCCACAGGTGCACGAACAGGCTCAACGCGCACCAGAACAGCACCGCCAGCAGCCCGCCGAGCAAGGTCGAGCCGAGCAGTTCGCGCCCGGCGTGGTGGGTGCGGGTGGTGGTGCTTTGCTGGCCGAGGCTGACGGCTTTGAGGATGATCGGCAGGTAGCTGGCGGGGTCGATCAGCACCAGCAGGAAGGTCGGCAACACGATCAATGTCGCGCGCATCGCTACGCGGGGCACGTCTTCGGCGGGCAGGGCGGGAGCGGGTGGTGGCGCGGGGCTGTTGGCCGGTTCCGGGAACAGGACGTGGCTCAGGCCGACGATGACGACGGCCAGCAACAGGCCTTTGACCAGCGCGCCGATCACCGCCATCGCCAGCTCGAATGAGGCGAAGCCTGCGGCGGAAATCATGGTCATGCCGATCACCAGAAACGTCATGATCAGCACGTTGCCGCCGCGCAAACCGTAAGTGAACACCAGAAACAGCCCGACACCGATCAGCAGCACGCCGCATACCGGGTAATACCGCAGCAACGGCACCAGCAACAGGCCGAGACTGGTGGTGAGTGCGGCGACCAATGTCAGCACCAGCGCCATTTTCACCGGCAACGGTCGAGGCATGCTGGCCAGCAGCAACACCGCGAGCACCGGCGACAGAAACGACAGCGGCAAGGCGAGGCCGTAACTGGCGGCGGTACACAACGCCGTGCCGCAAGCCAGGCGCAAGGCCCGTTGCGCCGGGACGCTGCGCTCAATAGGCCGCTCAGTAGGCATAGCTCAGCCAACTCATCAGCCAGACAAATACTCGCCCGAGTGGATTGAGCAGATTGCCTTCGCCGGGAAACGCCATGACTTCCGCCTGCCCGCCGGCACGAATCGAGCGACTCTCGAACAGGCGCTTTTTCGCCTCTTCGCTGAACTCGATGATCACCGGAAAGCGCTGGGCCGGACGCAGCCAGTCGCGGCTGTTCTGGATCGTCGGCAGCGTGCCGGGTGGCGGCGTCTGGCCGACGCTGACGCCATAACCGACGCTGCGTACACGGCCGTCGAGCACTTCGCCGGGCAGGGCGTCGAGGATGATCGACACCGGCGTGCCGGGCTTGATCCGGCCAAGGTTGTTTTCGGTGAGGTCGGCGCTGACCCACACGTCCTGGATCGTGATCAGCGTCATCACCGGGCTGCCGGCAGCGGCAAACTGGCCGACGTCGGTGCGCAGGTCGGTGATCAGCCCCGCCGAGCGCGCGCGGATGCGGGTGTTGGCCAGATCCAGTTCGGCCTTGGCCAGTGTGGCGGCGGCGCTGAGCAGTTTGGCGTTGGTGTCGCTGTTGCCGCCTTCTTGCTCCTGCGCGCGCAGCACTTCGGCCCGGGCGGCGGCAACCTGGCTGAGCGCCGCTTCGTGGTTGGCCCGGGACACTTCCAGAAGTCTTACGGACACCGTGCCCGGATCTTCTTTATACAAGCCTTCCAGCCGTCGATTGTCCTGGCGCGCCTTGAGCTCGTTGGCCTGGGCCGCACGTAATGACGCCTGGGCTGACGCGATGCCGGCGGTGCTGGCGCCGACCGTGCGCCGGGTGTTTTCCAGATCGGCGCGGGCCCGGTCGACAGCGATTTGCAGCGGCTGCGGATCGAGTTCGAAAAGGATGTCGCCGGCCTGCACGTCCTGATTGTTGCGTACGTTGACCTTGATCACCCGGCCCGCGACTTCCGCCGCCACCGGGATCACGAATGCGCCCACCCGTGCCTGCTGGGTATACGGCGTAAAGCGGTCGGCCAGCAGATACCAGACCAGGCTCAGCACAATCACCAGCAGCACCCAGCGGATGCCTTTTTTCGCCGGATCCGGCGGTGCTTCATCACTCATGGCGGTCTACCTGCGAGGGAATCGGATAGGTCGGTGTGGGCGGCGGGGCGCTCAGCAGATCCCCCCAGTCGGTGCGTTGCTGCATTTGCTGGCGGGTCGCTGGATCGATCTGCGGCCCGGCGCTTTGCCAGCCGCCGCCGACGGCGCGGTACAGGGCGATCAGGTTGCTCACGGCGTTGCTGCGGCTGACCAGATAGTTGTCCTGTAGCTCCAGCAACGCACGTTGGGCGTCGAGCACCCGCTGAAAGTCCGAATAACCTTCACGATATTGGGTGTTGGCCAGCACCAGCGAACGTCGCGCCGCACGTTCGGCCTCGCCGAGAATGCGCTCGCGTTCCAGCGCTTTGGTCAGGCCGCTGGCGGCATCGTCGGCTTCACGGGCAGCCTGGCGGACCTTGTCGCGATAGGCTTCGATCAGTTGCTGCAAGCGCGCATCCTGCACGCGGATGTTGTTGTGGATGCGACCGTAGTCGAACAGGTTCCAGCGCAGGCTCGGGCCACCGATCAGGTCGAGGCTGCGCGGGGTGGCGCCGAGGGTGTCGCTGGACCAGACGATGCTGCCGAGCAGCGTCAGCGACGGATACAGATCGGTTTCAGCTACGCCGACCAGCGCCGATTGCGCGGCAACGTTCAGCTCTGCCGCACGCACATCGGGACGGCGCAGCAGCAGGTTGGCCGGGACATCCTGCAGCACGGCGCGATCCACCAGCGGAATCAGCCCCGATTGTTCCGCCAGAAACGCCGCGCCACCGGGCGGCTGGCCGACCAGCACCGCCAGCGCATTACGGGTGCGCAGCAACTGGTCTTCGAACGCTGGAATGCTGCTCAGGGTGCCGAGGTATTGGGTTCTGGCTTGTTGCAGGTCGAGTTCGGCGGTCTGGCCGCTGCGAAAGAGTTTTTCGGTGATTTCGAAATTGCGTTTTTGCTGGGCGGCGTTTTCTCGGGCGACTCGCAGCCGGGCTTCGGTGGTGCGCAGGGCAAAGTAGGTGTCGGCCACCTGAGCGCGTAACAGAACGAGAGCGTCTTCGTAGTTGGCCTGGGCGGCGAAGTAGCTGGCGTCGGCGGACTCGATGGCGCGGCTGAAACGGCCCCAGAAATCCAGTTCCCAGCCGACATCGAATGCGGCGCTGTGCTGCCAGAAGTGCAAGTCCTGCGGATTGTTGCCACCGGATTGGTGGCGGTCGATGTACAGGCTGTCGGCGCTTGCCTGTTGCAATTGCGGGTAGCGACCGCTGTTGGCGATGCCCAGTTGCGCGCGGGCTTCGAGCACCCGCAGACCGGCGATCTTCAGGCTGCTGTTGCGGGCTTCGGCGTCGCTGATCAAGCGGTCGAGCACCGGATCGGCAAACACCTGCCACCACTGACGCAGGTCCGGTACCGCCCCGCGTTCGCTGGCCTGTTCCAGCGCCGGACTTTGCCACTGCTTGCTCCAGGCCTCGGCCGGTGGCTGGAAATCCGGGCCCAGCCGCAGGCAGCCACCAAGGCTCAGCGCACCGAGCAGCAACAGGTGGCCGGGACGGATCAGCAGGGCTGGCGTTGCAGGCATACCGGGTGGCCCCAACGGGAATTGTCACTGGAGCATAGACCGCAGATTGCAGGTTGATCGAAGCAATCAGCTGCTACGCTTTTTCAGGCGAACTTCACTGAACCGCCCCCGACGAAAAGGTAGGAAACCATGGACACTGCTCAAGAACCGCTTGCCCCCGCCAGCGCCAATTGGCGATTCAAGGTCGGCGTGGCAATCCTCTGCCTGATGCTCGGTTCGTGGTTGATGGTGCCGCTTGCCGCCGCCCTCGATGTACCGGGCTCGAAAGTCGCGGCGCTAACCGGGGTGTTGTTCATCAGCAATAAAGTGCTGTTGCTGCTGGTGATTGCGGTGATGGGCAAGGCCGGGTTCGCTGAGCTCAAGCGCACGATTGGCCGCTATATCTCCGGCGTGATTCCGACCCCGGTGGCCGAAGTCAGCCCGATGCGCCACAAGATCGGCGTGGTGATGTTCTGCCTGCCGCTGCTGTCGTCTTTCCTGGAGCCGTATTTCGACAACTTCTTTCCAGGCGTGCGGCCCAACCTCTGGCAGATGCAGGCGCTGGGCGACTTGATGTTTGTCGGCAGCTTTTTCGTGCTGGGCGGCAATTTCTGGGACAAGGTGCACGCGTTGTTCGTGCGCAAGGCACGGGTGTTTACGGAATAAAAGTGCACTTTTCAGCAATCGCCTTCGATCAGGCATGCCCAAGCGCAATGGCAAACGATACGACGACCATGCAGGCAAAAGCGAAATTGAGGTTCATGGGGTGTTCATCCTGGTCCTTTTGAAAGTGCGGCCATTCTGCCGGGGGCAGGTCAAAAGAAAAAATTCGGCTTCGTGATTCCAATGATCGAAGCCATTGATACCGGCGTTGTGTTTGCCTGTTTGCTTGGCTAAGCTCGCAAAAACCTGCAATGACAAGCACAAACAGGCAAAACCATGCACGATCATTCCGCTTCCGAGCTTCCTTCCCTGCGCCGGCAGAAAATCCTGCTGATCCTCGAACGTGACGGCAAGGTCATGGCGTCCGAGTTGAGCCAGCATTTTGCGGTGTCGGAAGACACCATCCGCCGTGATCTGGCCGAGCTGGACAGTGCCGGGCTGGTGCAGCGGGTGCACGGCGGCGCGCTGCCGAGGCCCAAGGACACCGGCAAGGATTACTTCACCCGGCTGGACGAGATCGACGAGGTGAAGATTCGTCTGGCGCAATTGGCGGCACAGCAGATCAGGAACGGGCAAACGGTTATGTTCGACTCTGGTTCCACTGCGTTGCAGGTGGCGCGCTCGTTGCCCAGGGATATCAACCTCACGGCGGTCACGGCATCGCCGATGACGGCGATTGCGTTGTCCGAATATCCGGGCATCAAGGTGATTCTGGCGGGCGGGCAGTTGAATCCGAAAACCATGTCCGCCGGTGGTCATGAGGCGCTGCGGCTGCTGTCGGGGATCAAGGCGGATCTGGCAATCACCGGGGTCTGCGCGATTCATCCGGAGGTGGGCATCACCTCGCTGCATTTCGATGAAGTGCCGGTCAAGCAGGCGCTGCTCGACTGTGCGGCGCGGGTCATTGCCGTGACCACGGCGGACAAGCTCGGCGCGGTGGAACCGTTTGTGGTGGCGCCGTGCGAGCGCTTGCACACGCTGATCACCGAACGGCATGTGGCGTCAGGAAGTGTCGAGGATTATCAGCGGTTGGGGATTGAGGTGGAGCAGTTGCCTGACTGAGGTTTTGCGGCAAAAAAAGGCCCCATCACTGGCGATGGGGCCTGTTCGGTCAGCGCAGTTTTTCCAGCATCTGGTAGTACCACATGCCCGCCGCCAGCATCGGATTGCCCAGCAGATCGCCCATCGGCACGCGAATGTGCGAGCACGCGGCAAACGTGTCGAACTGCTGCATCTGCCCGGTGATCGCCCGGCTCATGATCTCGCCCATGATGTGGGTTGTGGCGATACCGTGGCCGGAGTAGCCCTGGCAATACCAGACGTTGTCCGAGAGCTTGCCCAGTTGCGGGATGCGGTTGATGACGATGCCCATCGCGCAACTCCACTGGTAGTCGATCTTCACCCCTTTGAGCGCCGGGAAGGTCTGTTCGATGCACGGCCGCAGTTCGCCGGCGATGTCCCGTGAGTCCTTGCCGCTGTAGTTGGCGCCGCCGCCGAACAACAGGCGACCGTCGGCGGTGAGGCGGTAGTAGTCGAGGACGAAGCGGCAGTCGTAAACGGCGAGGTCTTCGGGGTTGATCTGCTTGGCCAGATCCCCCAGCGGTTCGGTGGTGACGATGCCGCCCATGGCCGGGAAGATCTTGCCCTTGAGCTGGCCCGGTTCGAGCTTGTGGTAGACGTCGCCGGCCAGCAGGACCTGATTGGCGTCGATCTGCCCGTGAGCGGTGCGTACGCCGGGGCTGACGCCGTGGATGATCTCCAGCACTTCGCTGTTTTCGAAGATCAGCGCGCCAAGGCTTTCCGCCGCCCGCGCTTCACCGATGCACAGGTTGAGCGGGTGCAGGTGCATGTTGCGGGTGTTCTTGATTGCGCCGTGATAGAGGTCGCTTTGCAGCAGGTCACGCACCTGGCTGCGGTCGAGCAGGCTGACCTCATCACCCATGCCGCGACGCACGGCTTCGTTGTAGTCGTTGCGCAAGCCGTCCATGTGGCTCGGCTTGTACGCCGCATGCAAATGACCGTGCTTGAGGTCGCAATCGATGCCGTATTTCTCGACCCGTTGCTGGATGATTTCGTGGCCGCGCCAGCGCAGGTGCCAGATGAAGTCGTCGACCTCATCGCCCAAGGTGTTGCGCATCTGTTTGCGCATCGCGCCGTCGCCGGACAGGCTGCCGGTCACCTGACCGCCATTGCGCCCGGTGGCGCCCCAGCCGATCTTGTGGCTTTCGACGATGGCGACTTTCAGGCCTTTTTCCGCCAGCTCGACAGCCGTGGCGACGCCGGTGAAACCGCCGCCGATGATTACCACATCGACCTTGTGCCGGCCTTGCAGGGTCGGGTAGTCGGTGTCGCGATTGAGGGTGGCGGTGTAGTAGGAATTGCTGCGTTCAGTCATTTCAGTGTCCAGATTCGGGAGTCGGTGCACGGACCTTGTGGGAGCGAGCTTGCTCGCGAAAAGCGTTGTGTCAGTCACCTGAAATGTTGAATGTGACGGCGCTTTCGCGAGCAAGCTCGCCCCCACAAGGGGCGGAGTGATTAATCAGGCTTCTGTGAGGTACCAGCGCCAGTCCTGCTCACCCACTTCGGCCATGAACTGCCGGTACTCCGCCCGTTTGACTGCCAGATACACCCCGAGGAATTCCTGCCCCAGCGCATCCCGTGCCCACGCCGAATTTTCCAATGCCGTGAGCGAGGTCAGCCAGTCGGTCGGCAGCAGTTCTTTCGCCTGCGCGTAACCGTTGCCCTCCACCGGCTCACCCGGATCGATGTCTTCTTTTATCCCGCGATGAATGCCTGCCAGGATCGCGGCCGCTGCCAGATACGGGTTGGCATCGGCGCCGCAGATGCGGTGTTCGATGTGCCGGGTGTGGGCCGGGCCGCCGGGCACACGCAGGCTGACGGTGCGGTTGTCGACGCCCCAGGTCGGCGCCAGTGGCGCGTAGCTGTTGGCCTGGAAACGGCGGTAGGAGTTGGCGTTCGGGCAGAACAGCAGCAGCGAATCGAGCAGCGAGGCGAGCATCCCGCCAATCGCCGTGCGCAGCAGCGGGGTGCCGGCCGGGTCTTCGGAGGCAAACAGATTGCGTCCCTCGGCATCGGCGAGGCTGACGTGCATGTGCATGCCGGTGCCGGCCAGGTGATCGAACGGCTTGGCCATAAAGGTCGCCTGCATCCCGTGCTTGTGCGCCACGGCCTTGACCAGCCGTTTGTAGCGCACGGCCTGGTCCATCGCCTCCAGCGCATCGCCGTGTTCGAGGGTGATTTCCACCTGGCCCGGCGCGTATTCCGAGATCGCCGTGCGTGCCGGAATGCCGTGCAGCTTGCAGGCGCTGTAGAGGTCGGCGAGGAACGGTTCGATCTGCTCCAACTCACGCAAACCGTAGACCTGGGTGTGTCTCGGTCGACCACCGTCGGCATCCAGCGCCGGTTGCGGGCGACCGTTGAGATCGCGTTTGGCGTCGAGCAGGTAGAACTCCAGCTCGCAGGCCATCACCGGGTGGTAACCCTCGGCCTGCAAGCGGTCGATGACCTTGATCAACAGATGACGCGGGTCGGCGATGCTCGCCGGCATGCCTTGTTCCGGGTGCATGCTGACCTGCACTGCCGCAGTCGGTATCTGCCGCCACGGCAGGCGCACCAGACTGCCTTCCAGCGGGTAGGCGCGGCAATCGATGTCGCCGACGTCCCACACCAGACCGGAGTTCTCGACGTCTTCGCCATGGACGGTCAGACCGAGGATGGTGCTCGGCAGCGGGCGGCCGCTTTCGTACACGGCGAGCAGTTCTTCGCGGTGCAACAACTTGCCGCGCGGCACGCCGTTGGCGTCGAGGATGAACAGCTCGATCATGTCGATGTCGGGGTTCTGCTTGAGGAAGTTACGGGCGTCTTCAATGGCTGCGAATTTCATAATCAATCACTCACGATGGCGCCGCACAGGCGCGCAGATTCGGGCCGGACGCAGCGCGGCAAAAGGCTCGGGCGTCCTGGCAGGGATATCGAAAAAAGAGGGGAAGCTGTCGCGATTTTTAGCGGCGCGATCAGACGTGCAGGCAGATATCCGGCGGGCGTGCGGAGTGACGCAGCTTGGAACGGCTCAGGGCCATGGGGAGATTGACGATGCGATTCATGCGCGGCCCCTGTGAAGGAGGGCGCACAGTGCAGAGACGTTCAACGATTCTGATTGTTGTAGTGACGTGCTCATGACGCGTGTTTCCGTTGGCGGAAAACGTCGGCGGCGGGAGTGTCCCGCCATGCCGGTGTGGCTGGATAGTAAGGGGGAAGTCCGGGATAAGTAAACGCCTGATTCCGACGCGGGCGGCAAGTCGCCGGCTCAGCGCAACAGATGAAAACCCAGCCCGACGAGGGCGCAAACGATCAACACCTCGATCACGCCGCGCTTGAAAACAAACAGCGCGAGGGTGGCGCCGAGCGCAAGTAACAGCGCAAAAAAATCAGGCTGTGCGGCAAAACCCTTGGGAAAGAACACGTGGTAAGCAAAGAAACACGCCAGATTCAGGATCACCCCGACCACCGCTGCCGTGATCGCGGTCAGCGGTGCGGTGAATTTCAGTTCGTTGTGGGTCGACTCCACCAGTGGCCCGCCGGCGAGGATGAACAGGAACGAAGGCAGGAAGGTGAACCAGGTCACCAGCGTCGCGGCCAGTGCACCGGCGGCGAACGCGTGTTGCGGGCCGAACGTCGGTTGCACGTAAGCGCCGACGAACCCGACAAACGCGACCACCATGATCAGCGGCCCCGGCGTGGTTTCGCCCAGCGCCAGGCCGTCGATCATCTGCGTCGGCGTCAGCCAGCCGTAATGCCCCACCGCGCCCTGATACACGTAAGGCAGCACGGCGTAAGCGCCACCGAAGGTGAGCAGCGCCGCTTTGGTGAAGAACCAACCCATCTGCGTGAAGGTGCCGTTCCAGCCGAACAGCGCGGTCAGCAACGCCATCGGCAGGCACCACAGCAGCGCGCCGATCAGTACCAGGCGCAACAGTCGCGGCAGGCTGAACCGCACATGCTCGGGCGGGGCCGTGTCGTCATCGATCAGCGCCGGGCCGAAGGATTTTTCGCTACCACGATGACCGCCGTTGCTGAAGCGCTGCGGGGCCCAGCGTCCGCCGACATAACCGATCAACGCTGCGCCGAGCACGATCAGCGGAAACGGCACGTTGAAGGCGAAGATCGCCACGAACGCCGCTCCGGCAATCGCCCACAGCCAGCTGTTTTTCAAGGCTCGCGAACCGATGCGATGGGCCGCGTGCAGCACGATCGCGGTCACCGCCGGTTTGATCCCGTAAAACACCCCGGCCACCGCCGGCACGTCGCCAAACGCGATGTACACCCAGGACAGGGCAATCAGAATCAGCAGCGAAGGCAGCACAAACAGCGCCCCGGCCAGCACGCCGCCACGGCTTCGATGCAGCAGCCAGCCGATATAGGTCGCCAGTTGCTGGGCCTCGGGGCCGGGCAGCAACATGCAGTAATTGAGTGCGTGCAGGAAGCGCCGCTCGGAGATCCAGCGCCGGCGCTCTACCAGTTCCTGATGCATGATCGCGATCTGCCCGGCGGGGCCGCCGAAGCCGATGCAGCCGAGTTTGAGCCAGAAAGGCCAGGCCTGACGCAGGCTGACAGGCTGGGGGCGGGGCAAGTCCTCGGGGGGCGTTGTGCTCAAATGCGGCTCCACGGTCGAGTTGGCAGGAGCCGCTATCTAATCAGGCTTTTGTTGCAGCCGACAGTGACCCGTCAGGCATGCGCCAAACTCCAGCGAGCCGCCGCATTCCGATCACTCTGCCGCGCCTCGACCCAATGTGAACCCTGCGGCGTAGTCTCACGCTTCCAGAGCGGCGCACGGGTCTTCAGCACATCCATGATGAACGCCCATGCCTCAACCCCCCGTAACCGGTGGGAAAAACGCAATTTCGTCGAAATCCTCGATCGCCTGATCCGGCTGGCACAGCTCCTGATTGACCGCGCACATCAGGTTGCCGGCGCCGAGCACTTCACGCCACAGATCGCCGCGCTGCATCAGCATTTGCCGCACGTCCTCGACACAAGCGAGGGTGTCGCTGGCCGGGATTTTTTCACCGCCCAGATTGAGCCGGTCACGGTAGCTGGCGAAGTAGTTGATCAGAATCATTGCGGGTTCTCCCATTGAAAGTGGCCGGAGCGGCCGCCCTGTTTGCTCAGCAGACGGATGTCGCCGATGACCATCGCCCGGTCCACCGCTTTGCACATGTCGTAGATCGTCAGCGCGGCAACGCTGGCGGCGGTCAGGGCTTCGAGCTCGACGCCGGTCTGGCCGGTGAGGCGGCAGGTGCTGGTGATCTGCACGCGGTCCGGTTCGCAGGCCTTGAGCTCGACGTGGATCGAACTGAGCAGCAGCGCATGACACAGCGGAATCAACTCGTGAGTGCGCTTGGCCGCCTGAATCCCGGCGATCCGCGCCACGGCGAACACGTCGCCCTTGGGGTGGCCGTTGGACTGGATCATTTGCAGGGTTTCGGGGCGCATCTGCACCCAGGCTTGCGCGGTGGCTTCGCGGCGGGTCGCCGCTTTGTCGCTGACGTCGACCATGTTGGCGCGGCCCTGATCATCGAGGTGGGTGAGGGTGTCGCTCATGGGGTGAGCTCCTGGATCGGGCTGTAGATTCGCGGGGCGTTGCGGTGCGGGACGTGGATCAGGTTCAAGCGGTGCTTGAGCGCCCAGCGCACGGTCAGCGCAGTCGGGGCGGACAGGCTGACGAGGGTGCCGAGGCGAGCGCGCACGGCTTTGTGGATCAGTTCGAGGCTGCAACGGCTGGTGACCACGACGAAGCCCTGACGCGCATCGAGGCCTTCGAATTGCAGGGCGCCAATCAGCTTGTCGAGGGCGTTGTGGCGGCCGATGTCTTCGCGACACAGCAGCGCTTCGCCAGCGGCGTCGAAGTACAACGCCGCGTGCAGGGCACCGCTGCTGCGGGCCAGTTGCTGGGCCTGTTCGATGCGCTGGCGGATACCGTCGAAATGGGCCGCCGGTGGCAGCGGTGTCGGGGGCAGGATTTCCAGTTGCGGCAGCGCCTGCTCCAGGGCTTCCACGCCGCAGAGGCCGCAGCCGCTGGTGCCTGCCATCTGCCGCCGGTGATCCTTCAGGGCCCAGAATGCACGGCTGGAAATCTGCACGTCGGCCTGGCAGGCCTGGTCGAAGTGGGTCAGGCGAATGTCATGGATATCGTCGAGGCGGTCGACGATCGCATTGCTCAGGCTGAAGCCGCGAATGAAGTCCTCGATGTTGCCTGGCGAGACCATCATCACGGCTTGATTCAGGCCGTTGTAGCTGATGGCCAGTGCGATTTCGGCCGCCAGTGCCGCGTGGGACACCGACGCGTCGTCGAGGTATTCGCGGTACGCCACTTGCGCCGGTTGGGGCGCGGGGGCGTTGGCGTCGCCCGGTTCGATGGGTTGTTCAACTTGGCACAGCATCCTGAAAAGTCCCCGAAGCGCTGAAGTGGTTTCAGGCTACGGGGCAGGGAAAAAGGCGTCCAATCGCTTGTTCCGATGCAGTGATTGGATTGGTCGATCACTGGAGGCGTTAATCGGCAGGCGCCTCGATCCCGAACATCTTGCGCGCCTCGGCAAAACACTTCTCGGCAATCGCCGAACGCGGTTCGGTCTTGCGCATCACCAGCCCCAGCGGCGCGAGTACGCTGGCGTCCGGCAGATTGATGAAAGCCAGGTGTTCGATCGGCTCTTCCAGACCGCTGTCCAGCGGCATGATCGAGCAGCAGAAACCCTGGTGAATCGCCTGCAACAGCTGATAGGTCGAATCGCTTTCCATGATCGGCTGCGGATTCAGCCCGCGACTGCGAAAACTCAGGTCGATGGATTTGCGGTAGTGCATGCCGGTGGTGATCATTCCCAGCGGCAGCTCGGCGGCGTCTTCCCAGCTCATTTCCGGGCCTTCGAAATGGAAGTGGCGAGTGTCGTAGAGCAGGCCGACGCGGGTTTCGCCAATCTCGAAAAAGTCGAAATAGTTCGGGTTGACGTGGTCCAGATAACACACGCCCAAATCCAGCTGATTGTTGCCCAGGCCTTCGATGATCTCGTCCGAACTCAGCGACGACAGGCTGTACTTCAGCTCCGGATAAGTCCCGGACAAACCCTGAATGTAATTGACCGGATTGAAGTTGCTCAGCGGCACCAGACCCAGACGCAGGCTACCGACCAGTTGCCCCCGGCAGGCGGCGGCTTCGGCGAAGAGCCCGTCGTGGGCCGCCAGCAGCGTGCGGGCCCAGGCCAGTACGCGTTCGCCGGCCTGGGTGAAACCTTCGAAGCGCTGACCGCGATTGACCAGCACCAGATCCAGCTCGTCTTCCAGATTGCGCAGGCGCATCGACAGGGTCGGCTGAGTGATGTGACAGCGCGCGGCGGCCTGGCCGAAGTGGCGGGTTTCGTCCAGCGCGATCAGGAACTTGAGTTGTTTGATGTCCACGACGGCACCTGCTCGATAAGGAATTTTGATTGAGTATTGACGCAGATGCGTACGGCGCACGGAAAGCGCAGGGAGCGACGATCCCATCGACGGCTTTTTTCGTCCAATCGGCCGTGTTTAAGAGCTTATCGAGGGCTTCGATGATGCCCGGTTTCATTGGGCCGGACAGGGAATGAAGTGCTGGAAAAAATCACCGATAGAGCAGGTCGATAGCTTGGTTGGCCAGAGTGATTAGACAGTCCTCACAAGCGGCACTTAGGCTCGTCATCCATTGAATTGACGACGGTCGGAGAGTGCCATGAGTGTTAAATCGGATGCCTTGTTCGTTCCCCTGAATATTGCCGTGCTGACGGTCAGCGATACCCGCGACTACGCCAGCGACACCTCCGGCCAGTTGCTGGTCAGCCGCCTGCTGGAAGCCGGCCACACCTTGAGTGAACGCAACCTGCTCAAGGACGACCTGTACAAAATCCGCGCCCAGGTTGCGCAGTGGATCGCCGACGACACCATTCAAGTGGTGCTGATCACCGGCGGCACCGGTTTCACGGGACGTGACAGCACTCCGGAAGCCGTGGCTTGCCTGCTGGACAAGCAGATCGACGGCTTCGGCGAGCTGTTTCGCGCAATCTCGATTCTCGACATCGGCACCTCGACCGTGCAAAGCCGTGCGCTGGCCGGGCTGTCCAACGGCACGCTGGTGTGCTGTCTGCCGGGCTCCACCGGCGCGTGCCGCACCGCGTGGGAAGCCATCCTCGCCGAACAGCTGGATAACCGTCACCGCCCCTGCAACTTCGTTCCGCACCTCAAACCGGTGCAAGCCTGCGGGCCGCGCGCATGAGCAAGCCGGGATTGATGCCGGTCGAGGAGGCCCTCGACCAACTGTTGGCGATGGCCGATGAACGACGCCTGCCGGACAGCGAATCCGTGCCGCTCAATGACGCGCGCGGACGTGTGCTGGCCAGCGATCTGGTCGCCACCCTCGACCTGCCGCCATGGCCGAACAGTGCCATGGACGGCTACGCGTTGAACCTCGCCGACCTGCATCGCCAGCCGTTGAGCGTGTCGCAGCGGGTCTACGCCGGGCTGGCGCCGGACACCCTGTTGCCTGGCACCTGCGCACGAATCTTCACCGGCGCGCCCTTGCCCAATGGCGCCAATTGCGTGGAGATGCAGGAAAACGTCGAGGTGCTGGAAGACGGCCGCGTACGTTTCCTGCAACCGCTGAAGGTCGGTCAGAACATCCGCGCCCAAGGCCAGGAAAATCGCGTTGGCGACACCCTGCTGCGCGCCGGCAAACGCCTCGGCCCGTTCGAACTGGCTGTCGCCGCGGGGCAGGGCATGACTCATCTGCCGCTGGTGCGTCGCCCACGCGTGGCATTGCTGTCGACCGGTGATGAGCTGGTGGAGCCGGGGCAGCCGCTGCGTCCCGGCAGCCTCTACAACAGCAACCGCACCTTGCTCGACCACTGGTTGCGCGAACTGGGTTGCGAAGTGATCGACGCCGGCATTCTTCCCGATCGCCCGGCGCAGACCCGGCTCAAACTCGAGCAACTGCAAGTGGCGGCCGATTTGATTCTGACCACCGGCGGCGTATCTGCCGGTGACGCCGATTGCCTCGGCCAGGTGCTGCGCGACAACGGCAAACCGCTGCTGTGGAAACTGGCGATCAAACCTGGCAAACCGCTGACGGTCGGCCATTTCGGCACGGTGCCGGTGATCGGTTTGCCGGGCAATCCGACTTCAGCACTGGTTACCTTCGGCCTGCTGGCGCGCCCGTATCTGCTGCGCATTCAAGGCGTGGAGGAGGTGATGCCGCTGAGCTTCACGGTCAACGCCGGCTTCGACTGGCCGAAACCCGGCAGCCGCCGCGAATACCTGCGGGTGCGCCTGGAAGGCGGGCGGGCGGCGCTGTATCCGAACCAGAGTTCCGGGGTTTTGCTCGGCGCAACCTGGGCCGACGGACTGGTGGAAATCCCCGAAAACAGCACCTTGCAGATGGGTGATCCGTTGCGTTTCATTCCGTTCAGCGAGCTGTTCTGAGCGCGATCAACAATCTGTCGGAGACTGGGGCGGCTATCGGGTCAATTTCAGTCGTTCGTGCCACTGGGCGATGGATTCTTCCGGGTAGACCTCGAATTGCTGATCCTTCGCGCTGGCCTGCACTTCGACCCACGGCGCTTTCGAGCCGAGCATCAGATGAGTGTGTTCCGGCGGTACCGGCAATGGCGTGTCGATGGCCGAGGCGAACGGGTGGATCAGCTCCGGCCACTCCGGGCTGAACAGCCATAGACCGCTGCCGCACAGCGAGCAGAAGTGCCGTTCGGCGGTGCTGCGGTGGGCGCGGGCATCGCCTTCGTCTTTCATTTTTGCGTGGTAAATCGTGATGTGTTTGCGCCCGCGCACCTTGAGGCTGGCCGCGTCTCCGCCGAGGTTGATGGCAAAGCCGCCACCGCCCTGGGTCTTGCGGCAGATCGAGCAGTAGCAGCGTTGATAAGGGTAGGGGTGGGCGCTGTCGAGGGTGAATGAAACCGCGCCGCAGTGGCAGGAGCCTTCGAGGTGCATGAGTGGCCTCCGGATTTTTTGTCGGTGCGGTTCAGCCTAGAAGAGATGTCGCGCCTGTGCCGCCGCTATCGCGAGCTTGCTCGCGATGAACGATAAAGCGGTACAACTGGACGCCCACGAATCCGAAGGTCAGCATGTCCGCAAAAAAAGGGACCCCAACCCATGCGCCGACTACCTTCCCTGGCCGCCCTGCGGACCTTCGAATGCGCCGCCCGCCACGCGCATTTCGGCCGTGCCGCCGCCGAACTGTGCGTCACCGACAGCGCCGTCAGCCACCAGATCCGCCAGCTCGAAGAGCAACTGGGTGTGTCGCTGTTCATCCGCGAAGGCCGGCAGATTCGCCCGACCATCGCCGCCGGGCGCTTGATGCAGAGCCTGCAACAGGCCTTCGAGCTGATCGGCGATGCCTGCGATGAATTGCGCGATCCGTCCTCGCTCGCCGTATTGCGGCTGGCGGTCACGGCGGAACTGGCGCAGAAGTGGCTGATGAACCGTCTCACCGATTTCTACGCGCGTTATCCGCACATCACCTTGCACCTCTACGAACAACCGATCGACGCCACCGCGCCCGGTGAGGACATCGATCTGGCGATCACTTACGGCACCGGCCCGGTGGACAGCAGCGCGTACTTCGTCCGCCCGTTGCCGGCGTTGCAGTTCTTCCCGGTGTGCAGCCCCGGCCTGTTCAACCAGGGCACTCTGAAAACCCCGAAGGACCTGGCCCGCCATTGCCTGCTGCACGACGATCAGGACGGCAAGACCTGGACCGCGTGGCTTACCAGCCATGCTGGCGACTTGCGTCCGGAGCGTCAGTTGTATTTCGCCCACGCCGGGCTGGCGCTGGAGGCGGCGGCACAAGGGCAGGGCGTGGCGATGGGCGACAATCTCACGGCGCAGGAAGACTTGCAGAGCGGGCGTCTGGTGCGACCGTTCACCTCCAGCATGACCGCGCTGGGCCAATACGCGCTGGTTTGCGAGCGGGTGCGGCTGGAGCGTCCGGCGGTGGCGCAAATGCTGGAGTGGTTCAACGATCAGCTGGCGGATTGATGAGTTGAATTCAACTGTTCCGAAATAATCATCGTTGGCGACGTGACGGCCCACGACCGTAGCCTGAGGTCATTCCCATCCCGATGACGAGGTTTGACCATGGCACGTTTGCTCGACACCACCCCGAAACAGGACGGTTTCCGTCTGCCCGGCGAGTTTGAAGCCAAGTCCGGTTGCTGGCTCGGCTGGCCGGAGCGCACCGATGTCTGGCGCAACGGCGCCAAGCCTGCGCAGAAAGTCTGGGTGCAGATCGTGACGGCGATCTCCCACAGCGAACCGGTGACGGTGTGCGCCTCGGCGGCCCAGTTCGCCACCGCCCGCCGCCAGTTGCCGCCGCAGGTGCGGGTGGTGGAGATGACCTGCAACGACACCTGGTTCCGCGACAGTGGCCCGTGCTTTGTGGTCAATGACCAGAGCGGTGAAGTGCGTGGTGTCGACTTCGAATTCAACGCCTACGGCGGCCTCGATGGCGGGCTCTACTACCCGTGGGACAAGGACGATCAGATCGCCAGCAAGATCCTCGAGATCGAACGCTTCGATCGTTATCGCGCGCCGTTGATTGCCGAACTTGGCGGCATTCAGAGCGACGGCCAGGGCAGCCTCCTCACCACCGAGCAATGCCTGCTCAATCGCAATCGCAACCAGCACCTGGGCAAGGACGAGGTGACCCGCCGCCTGACCGACTATCTCGGCGCCGAGCAAGTGATCTGGCTGCCGCGCGGTTGCAAGTTCGACGAAACCGACGGCCATGTCGACGACCTCGCGTGCTTCGTGCGCCCCGGCGAAGTGGTGCTGCAATGGACCGACAACCGCGACGACCCACAATGGGAAATCTATCAGGAGGCCTACGACATCCTGCGCAGCACCCGCGACAGCCGGGGTCGCGAGCTGATCGTGCACAAACTGCCGCAACCGGATGTGCTGGAGTGGACCGCCGAAGAAGCCGAAGGCCTCGACCAGCAGGACAGCACCCACACCCGTCAGGCCGGCACCAGAATCTGTGCGTCGTACATCAACTATTACGCAGGCAACAGTTCGATCGTGGTGCCGCTGTTCGGTGATCGCAACGATCAGGTGGCGCTGGCAACCCTCGCCGAACTGTTCCCGCAGCACAAGATCGTCGGCATCGAAAACTCCCGGGAAATCCTGCTCGGTGGCGGTAACGTCGCGTGCATCACCATGCCGCAATACGCCGGCCAGAAAAGAGGAGCCTGAGCATGGGCCTGCACAACCTGAGTAAAGCGTTATTGCTGGTGCTTGCACCCCTGTGTGTGCAGGCCGCCGAAACGGCGAAGCCGGTGGTCAACCTGTACATCTGGGGCGAGTACCTGGCCCCGGATACCCTGAAGAATTTCGAGGCGAAAACCGGGATTCGGGTGGTCGCCGATCACTTCGATTCGCTGGAAACCGTCGAGACCAAACTGCTCACCGGCCGCAGTGGCTACGACCTGGTGCTGACCGCCGGCCAGCACTTGTCACGGGCTATCGAGAGCGGCGCGATCCAGACCTTGAACAAGCAGCAGCTCCCGCACTTTGCCGGGGTCGGCGATGAGTTCCGTCAACACATGGCGGTGTTCGATCCGGGCAACCGCTACGCCGGCATCTACGCCTGGGGCACCACCGGCGTCGGCTATCAGGAAGAGGCCGTGCAGCAGCGCCTGCCGCAGGCACCAAGGGACAGCTGGGCGATGCTGTTCGATCCGGCAGTGGTGTCGAAATTCGCCGATTGCGGAGTGAGCCTGCTCAATGATCCGAACGAAGTGTTCGCCGCGGTCATGAAGTACATGGGTCTGGACATCAACCGCCAGAGCCTGGATGACCTGAAACTCGCCGAGCAACAATTGGCGAAGATCCGCCCGTACATCCGCTACTTCGACAATGACCTGAACATCAGCGACCTGGCCAACGGCAACACCTGCGTGGCGATGTCGTGGAACGGCAACGTCGCCATCGCGGCTGGCCAGGCTGAAGCAGCGAAAAAACCGTTCAAGTTGAATTACCGGATCCCGAAGGAGGGCACGCTGATCTGGTTCGATGCCATGGTCATTCCCAAGGATGCACCGCATCCGGAGGCCGGGCTGGCACTGATGGATTACTTGATGACGCCAGAAGTGATTGCGCCGATTACTGACACCATTCACTACGCCAATGCGATCACGGCAGCGGACGGCTTGGTCGAACCGGCGATTCGCAATGATCCGGGGACTTATCCGCCGGCGGCGGTGAAGGCTTCGCTGTACAGCAAGAACGACAATGGCAAGGCGTTCAACCGGGCGTTGATCCGGGCCTTCAGCCGATTGAAGTCAGGGCTGTGAGCGGACGCCTGGAATCATCTTGAAGCGGTTTGGGCGTGGGTGTGCTGCGGGGAGCCTGATAGGTTTTTCGCCATGGATTTGAACCGGCAATGACGCCGGGCGCCCTGTCAGTTGCTGATATCAGGCTCTGAGATGGCCCTCATTCAAGGAAGAAAACATGCCAATCAAACCGCCAACCAAGGGCAACGGCCCGGGTGATGTACACCTGAAACCTTCCCTCGATGCCGCTACGCCGGGCCCGGCCATCAGGCCCGGGGTCTCTGTTACCCCGCCCGCGCCGCCTGTGCACCCCGATGTCGTTAGCACGCCGAATGTCAGTGGTGGAGGGCGAGCCAGCCCGGTGCCATCGGTCAGCTTGCGCGATGCAATGCCAGTCATCGATTCGGGCCCGGGCCCCGAGCTTGGTCAACGTTCGTTGGACGCGTATCACGTCCCGGCAGCAGGCCGGCTGACCGACATCGATGCCGAAGGCTTCAGGTCTTTCAAGGGGCGTCAGTTTGCCGAATTGCCAGGACAGGGCATTGTCCAGGTGGGCGCCGATCCGCAGACCGGTCTGTTCCGGGCCAGACTGCCCAGCGAAACCCACCCCTCCGGCCCGGTTCTGGAGCGCGACAGCGACGGCCGGGTCTGGCACCCGCTTGAGGAGTTTGCCACGGAGCGCTACCGCATCCCCGATCCGCGCACTGATGCCGACGCGACGCTGGAAAACGTTTCTCGCCCGGAGGGCGATGAAGGACGGCCGCGCCATGACTCTTCCGATGACGAGTTCGAGCTGGCTTCGGAATCCATGCCGATCAAGTCCTTCACCGAAAAGGAACTCGACACCATGCGCCAGGAGGTTTGCTATTCGTTGCGGGGAAATCGCCTCGGTACCTACGACCGCGCCAACAATGGTAAATACCCGTTGCGCGATACCTTTGGCAGGCCGGTGCGGATCCGCAAACTGGAAACCCTGGCCACCCTGACCACGGGTGAGCGATTTCGCTCGGGGCCGATCAAGCCTTACATCCAGTTTGAAGGCTATGAAAACGTGGCCAGGCTCTATGAAGAAAATCTCGAACTGCGCATTTTTACCGAGGTCGACGTGAAGGTTCCGGGCGAAAAAGCCCTCATCGGACAAAACATGGTGGTCGCCAACCGGCGCATCGCCAAAGGCGAAGCGCTGGGCCTTTATGGCGGAACACTCAGCCCGCTGCGCCTGATAAGGCGCGAAGAGCAGACATTCACCATGCTGGCGGGCGTGTACTTGCGTTACGGACCGGGCAAGTTCATTGAAGAGCCGGTAGTGGTCATCGGCGACAACATCATTTCGCGAATCAACACGAACTTTGAATACGACGCCTCGGGCAAGCCGGTTCGTCAATCGCCGGACGGCTACAACGTTCAGACCGTCGGTTTCAAGGTCGAAGCGGACATTCTGATCGGTGACCGGCTGGTCAACCGGCCATACGTCCTGAACGCGATGTTTGCCTCACAGGATATTCCGGCAGGAACCGAGTTGCGTTGGAACTACAGCTACTCGGACAAGGAGATAAAAATGATTTTCCCGTAAGAACTGGCGGGGGATTGCACCTGAAATACGCTTGCCCAGCCTTCCCGAGATTGCGGGAGGGTCAGGCTGAAACCGCTTTTGGCACCCGCCACAAATACCAGGCCGCCACTGTGCGAAACGGGCGCCACGCCAACCCGATCTCGATCATCTGCTTGCGCGTCGGCTGCACCTCCAGCCCCTTCAATCGCCGATAGCCCTCGCGCACGCCAAAGTCATCGGCCGGCAGAATATCCGGTCGCTCCAGGCTGTAGATCAACAGCATTTCTACCGTCCAGCGCCCAACCCCGCGCAGGCTGACCAAGCGCTCGATCAGCGCTTCATCCTCCATCACCAGCGCCGTGGCGTAATCCGGCACCACGCCGTCCAGGGTCGCCTGAGCAATCCCCTGAATCGTCGCAATCTTGCCCGCCGAAAACCCGCAACTGCGCAGCCGTTCGAAGTCTGTCGCCAGAATCTGCTCGGGACGTGGAAACGTCTGTTCGGGAAACAACCCCACCAGCCGACCGACAATTGCATCCCCGGCCTTGGCGTGCAGTTGCTGATAGGCGATGGCCCGTACCAGCGATTCATAGGGATCACGCGCCGGGTGCGGCCGATGCAGACATGGGCCGACCGCAGCGATATGGCGTTGCCAGTCGGCGTCGAGGCTGGCCAGAAACGCGCTGGCCGGTTGGTAGGGATCGGGTATCGGCAACGTCAGTGATCCATTGATTTGAAAGCCGGGAAGGCGTGAGTGTCGGTGTGTCAGAACGCCAAAGGTTGCGTCAGTTGCACGGCGGCATTTTCCAGCCGGAGCAGAAACGCCTTGCGCGGTTGCCCGCCACCATAACCGGTCAGCGAGCCGTCCGCACCGATCACCCGATGGCATGGCACCACGATCGACAGCCGATTGTGCCCGTTGGCCAGGCCCACGGCGCGACTGGCGCCGGGCTTGCCCAGCCGGGCGGCGATGGCACCGTAGGTACTGGTGTGGCCGTAGGGGATTAGTCGCAGTTGGGCCCAGACCTGACGGGCAAACTCGCTGCCGGGCAGGTGCAAGGGCACGCTGAATTCGTTCAGCTTGCCGGCGAAGTACAGCGCCAGTTCGTTTTCGATCTGCTGCAAATGTGCGTTGTGTCCCGGTGCGACCACGTAGCCGTAGCGGTTCTGCAACTCCTCGACTTCCCTCGTCAGCGCCGGGCGGTCGAGAAACTCCAGCAACACCAGCCCACGCCGCTCGGCCATGGCGATCATCGGGCCCAACGGCGTTGTCAGACGGGTGAACAGCAGTGGTTCGCTGGCCGCTGCACGGCCCGGCGTGATGTGGAACGACTTCTGAAACGCATCGCGAAAACCGCTGAGGGATTCATAGCCGGAATCGAACGCGGCGTGGTCGATGGACGTGCCTTGCCTGATCCCGCCCAACGCCATACCGAGCCGGCGGGTGCGCAGCCACGCATGGAAGGTCATGCCGAAATGCTGCTTGAACCAGCGCCGCAGCTTCAGCGGTTCGATGCCCTCGGCAAGCAATTGCGCATCGCTCCAGCGCAGTTCCGGATCGGCGTCGACGGCTTTCAACAGCCGTTGTACCCAGTCCGGGGCGATGGCGGCAGCGTCCAGCGGTTTGCAGCGCAAACAGGCGCGGTATCCGGCGGACAGGCATTCGTCAGCGTGGGCGAAGAACTCGACGTTTTCCGGTTTCGGCTTGCGCGCCGTGCAGGTAGGGCGGCAAAAAATCCCGGTGGTTTTCACCGCCGTGAAGAACACGCCTTCATAGGCAGTGTCGCTTGCGAGCATGGCGCGAACCATTTCGGCGTGAGGGGGCAGGGCAGCGGTCTGTATGTTCATGGGCCGAGGATAAAACCAGTTATTCGATGGCTCCACCGAAAAAACGACAGTGAATTTTCGGGCCGCTGCACTACAGTGATCGGGTCGCTACAACTCGGGAAATGAAGGTATGCCACCGTTCACGATTCAACACATCGATCACATCGTGCTGCGCGTTGCCGATCTGCAACGCAGCATTGATTTCTACGGCCGGGTCTTCGGCGCCGAAGTGGTCAAGCGCAACGAAAAGTTCGGTCTGGTGCATTTGCGCGCCGGCACGTCGATGATCGACCTGGTCGACCTCGACGGCGAAATCGGCCGCAAGGGCGGCGCCGCTGCAGGCAGCGAACGGCGCAATGTCGATCATTTCTGCCTGCGCATCGAACCGTTCGATGAAGCGGCGCTGGTCAGCCATCTGCAGTCCTGTGGCTTGAGCGTCGACAAGGCCGCCACCCGTTTTGGCGCCGAGGGCAACGGCCTGTCGCTGTACTGCTTCGACCCGGACGGCAATCAGGTCGAACTCAAAGGCCCGTCCGAAGCTTAGGCCCGTTTGGCCATCAGCAACACCGAAGCCGCCGCCGACAACAGCCCCGCGCAGCAGCGATTGAAAATCCGCTTGCCGCGCGGCTCGGCGAACCAGCGGCGCATGTGCAGGCCCATGTAGGCGTAGGCGCTGATGGCGATCCATTCCAGCAGCAGGAACAGCACGCCAAGCAGCGTGAACTGCGGAGTGATGGCGCGGGTCGGGTCGACGAATTGCGGCAGGAATGCGGTGAAGATGAGGATTGCCTTGGGATTGCCCGCTGCCACCAAAAACTCCTGACGTGCCAGGGCCAGAAGCCCGTTCGCCGGCGCCGCAATGGCGTCTTCGGCGGCAGGCATGGCCCGCCACAACTGCCACGCCAGATACAGCAGATACCCCGCGCCAACAATCTTGATCCCGTAGAACAACAGTTCCGACGTTTGCAGCACCACCGCCAGCCCCGCCGCCGCGAGGGCGATCATCCCGGCGAACGCCAGCAACCGGCCGATACCGGCAACGCAGGCGCGACGATAGCCGTAGCGAGTGGCGTTGCTGACCGACAACAGGTTGTTCGGCCCCGGCGCCATGTTCAAGGCGAAACAGGCGGGCAGAAACAGGGAGAGGGTGGCGAGATCCATGGGGCGGGCTCCGGTGACGGGAGCGCTATTTTTATCATGTGCGCGAGTGAGGCCGAACCGTACAGTCAGGCAGCAGAGTCGCGGTACAGCGATGGACGGGCGTGAATCCATTCGAACTTTCTACCGTACCGTCAACTCTGAAACCGTTACAGGGTGATAAATCTGCCAGAAAAAACCATCTGATGGGTCAGAAAGGACAATTGCCGTGTAAGCTTTCACGCCAAGCTTTTCCATTCCCCCATGGCCGCAGGCGGCCCACTGTACGAGCGACTACATGCAAGCAAAGGCTCGCGAGGTTCATGTGCCACCGGTGTTGCAAGATCTGCGCGCTGGCACGGCCGAACTGCACATTGCGCTGGAAAAACGCCTTCCTTTTTTCTCCGACACCCTTGATCTGCAAGCTTTCGAGCGACTGATGCGCGCCTATTACGGCTTCTACCAGCCACTGGAAAGCGCATTGCAGGACAGTGGCCAACTCCCCGCCGATTTCGATCTGGTTTCGCGCCTCAAAACGCCGACGCTGAAACGCGATCTGCACGCGCTGGGCGCAAGTGACGGGGACTTTTCGCTGTGCCGCCAGTTGCCCGTCATCGACTCCACCGCCGCCTGCCTGGGCGTGCTGTACGTGCTGGAAGGCGCGACGCTCGGCGGTCAGATTCTGCGCCGGGAAATCGCCACACGGCTTAATCTGGGCGCGAACAACGGCGCGGCGTTTCTGGATATCTACGGCGCTGCCACCGGCCGACGCTGGCGCAACTTCATCGAATACCTGGGCAGCCGCCCGATGGACGCCGACGAGCGTGAAGCCGTTGTAGCGGCTGCCCACACGACATTCAGCTGTTTCGAGCGCTGGCTCGAAAGCCAGGAGGTTCTGGTATGACCCCGCAAGACAAAGAAGCCTTTGAAGAGTTGCTGGCCAACTGCGCCGACGAGCCGATCCGCTTTCCCGGCGCGATCCAGCCGCACGGTCTGCTGCTGACCCTGAGCGAGCCGGAGCTTTCGATTATCCAGATCAGCGCCAACGTCGAGACCTTGCTCGCGCGCCCGGCGCAAGAGCTGATCGGCCAGCCATTGCAAAGCCTGATCGGTGATGCCCACGCCGCGCAGGTTCGCGAAGCGTTGCAGCAACCGGCCTGGGCCGATGCGCCGCCGCTGCACTTTTGCCTTAATGGCACGGCGTTCGAAGGTTTGCTTCACCGGCATCAGGATGTGCTGATCCTGGAGCTGGAAATCCACGTCGAAAACTTCCAGCCGCGCAACGTCGCCGGTACTGAAACCCACCTGGGGCGGATGCTCGCACGTTTGCAAAAAGCCCAGAGCCTGCAGGCGCTGTACGACATCAGCGTCAAGGAAATCCAGGCCATGACCGGTTACGACCGGGTGCTGATCTATCGCTTCGAAGAGGAGGGCCACGGCCAGGTCATCGCCGAAGCGTCCGATCCGTCGATGGAAGTTTTCAACGGGTTGTTCTTCCCGGCCTCGGACATCCCCGAGCAGGCTCGGGAGCTGTATCGCACCAACTGGTTGCGGATCATCCCGAACGCTGATTACCAACCCGTGCCGCTGGTCCCCAAGCTGCGCCCGGACACCCAGACCCCGCTGGACCTGAGCTTCGCCACCTTGCGCAGCGTGTCGCCGATCCACTGCCAGTACATGAAGAACATGGGCGTGCTGTCGTCGATGAGCATTTCCCTGCTCAAGGGCGACAAGCTCTGGGGCCTGATCAGTTGCGGCAATCGCCAGCCGCTGCATGTGCCGCACGAGTTGCGCACCGCGTGCCAGACCATCGGTCAGGTGCTGTCGTTGCAGATCAGTGCGATGGAAGCGCTGGAAGTCAGCCGGCAGCGCGAGGAAAAGGTCGAAGCGCTGGCGCTGCTCAATCAGGCGATGATCGACTCGCCACAAAATGTCTTCGATGGCCTGGCCAACCAGCCGCAGGTCCTGATGGCGCTGGCCAATGCCGGCGGCATCGCGATCATCGAAGACAAGCAATTGCACCGTTACGGCAATTGCCCGGAGCCGGAAGAGATTCGCGCGCTGCACAAATGGTTGCAGGAGCGCGGCGAGCCGGTGTTTGCCAGTCATCACCTGGCCAGTGTCTATCCGCCGGCCGCGCACTATCAGCAGGTCGCCAGCGGCGTGCTGGCCATGAGCCTGCCCAAACCGGTGGACAACGGCGTGCTGTGGTTCCGTCCGGAAGTCAAAGAGAACATCAACTGGAGCGGTGATCCACGCAAGCCGCTGGACCTGGAAAACTCCGACGCCGGCCTGCGCCTGCGGCCGCGTACCTCGTTCGAAATCTGGAAGGTCGAGATGGCCGGAATCTCCACCAAGTGGAGCCATGGCGATTTGTTTGCGGCCAACGACCTGCGTCGCTCGGCACTGGAAAACGACCTGGCCCGCCAGGTGTGCCGCGAGCAGGAGGCGGTGCGTGCGCGCGACGAGCTGGTGGCGGTGGTGTCCCACGATCTGCGCAACCCGATGACGGTCATTTCGATGCTGTGCGGCATGATGCAAAAGGCCTTCAGCTCCGACGGGCCGCACACTTCGCGGCGCATCTCGACCGCGATCGACACCATGCAGCAAGCCGCCGGGCGTATGAACACGCTGCTGGAAGACTTGCTCGACACCTCGAAAATCGACGCCGGGCGCTACACCATCGCGCCGCAGAAACTCGATGTCGCGCAGATGTTTGAAGAGGCTCAATCACTGCTTGCGCCGCTGGCGCTGGACAAAGACATCAGCATCTCGTTCGAGGCTGATCCCGACCTGAGCATTCATGCCGACCCCGAGCGGCTGTTTCAGGTGTTGTCGAATCTGGTCGGCAACGCGATCAAATTCACCCCGCGCCTGGGCACTGTCGATGTGTATGCCAAATCGGTCGGCGACGACATCGTCTTCACGGTACGCGACAGCGGCGAAGGCATTCCCAAGGATCACTTGCCGCACGTGTTCGACCGTTACTGGACGGTAAAGGAAGGCAATCCGACCGGCACCGGACTGGGGCTGTACATCACGCAGGGCATCGTCGAGGCCCATGGCGGGCAGATCGTTGCCGAGAGCGAGCCGGGGCAGGGCAGTGAGTTCCGTTTCACTGTGCCGCGTCTGGACTAATCAAGCGGATCGGCGTTTGGGGGCCTGCAACAGGGCCACCCACTCGGCGGCGAATCGATGGCAATCGCCGGGCCAGCGCGCCGTCAGCAGTTGCCCGTCGCGCACCACAAATCCCGTTTGTGGTGCCTGCGCGCAATCTCGTTTGGCGACCCGCGGCCCGCGTATAAAGTCGGATTTGCTGGCCAGCGCGGTTTTCACTTCCGCTTCGACGGTCTGCTTGTAGGTGCGGTAGTAGCGCCCCAGCCAGGCAGCGGTCATCAGCCACGCCGGCAACTCCATGGTTGCCGCGAGCAATGCCGTCACCTTGCGCCCGAACAGCACCGAACGTCCGGTATCGGGGTCGAGCGTGCGCGCCAGCAACAGCACGCCATGACACACCGCCGCCACGGGTTTTTCGGCTTTGGAAAATTGCAGTGTGATTTGCTGGGCCTGTTTGGATTCCAGCAGTGTGCGCATCCCTTTGGCATGTCCGCCGGGAATCAGCAGACCATCGAACCGGCTCGTGTCGACATCGGCATACGCCAGCGGCTGCCTGAACGCTTCGGATTCGATCATTTTTGCGTAACTGTCCAGATCGGCCTTGCGCGTCATCAGCAGCGAACTCAACGGGCCGAAGCCGACATCCACCAACCGTGGGTCGGCGTGGGCAGGCAAGCCTTGGGGCGTGGCAAAACGCACCTCAATGCCTGCATCACGCATCACCTGCCAGGGCACGCTGCTTTCGGTGGGGTCGTAATCGGCGCAGGGCAACAGAATCAGAATCATCGAGGACAGACTTCCAGGTCGTGAGTAATCGCATAGCCAGAGCGTAGTGGGTCTGCGCGAGCGGGGGGTAATTTCCTTCAATACCGCCTGCTGTGCGCCGGCTACCGTGAGCGCCTTGTTCCCCGATTTGAAGCAGGTGTGCGATGAGTCTGATTGTGTCGATGGCGGCGTTTGCCCTGGCCGCGTCCATTACTCCGGGGCCGGTGAATATCGTGGCGTTGAGCTCGGGGGCGCAGTTCGGCTTTCGCGCCAGCCAGCGGCATGTGGCCGGGGCAACGCTGGGGTTTGTGCTGTTGCTGGTATTGATGGGGCTTGGGCTGCATGAAGTGCTTGCGCTGTGGCCGTCGCTGACCCGCGTGGTGCAACTGGCCGGGGTGGCGTTTCTGCTGTTCATGGCGTGGAAACTGGCCACCGATGACGGGCAGTTGAATGCCGGGGAATCGGGCAGGGCCCCGTCGATGCTCTACGGCGCAGTGATGCAATGGCTCAATCCCAAGGCCTGGCTGGCCTGCGTGGCGGGAATGGGCGCGTTTGTCGCCGATGGCGAGGCGCGGCTGGTGTGGCAGTTTGCGGCGGTGTATCTGGTGATCTGCTATCTGTCGGTGGGTTGCTGGGTGTACGCCGGGACGTTTTTGCGCGGCTATCTGCACAACCCGGCGGGGATGCGCTTGTTCAACCGGGTGATGGCGTTGCTGTTGGCTGTAAGTGCGGGGTATTTGCTGCTGCCCTGATCCGTACTCCGGCAAGTGGAGTACGGATCAGCTTGTAGTCAGATCAATCAGGCATCGTCAGAAAATGCCGTTGAGTTCCCGGAAAACGTGGGGCGGCATGGCCGTAAATCGGTTATTTCGCAGTTGGCTGATCGAATACAGCGCGCTGGCCGTACGACCGTTGCCGTCACCGAAGCCCTGAAAGCCGACTACCGCGCCCAATACCTGTTTATCAAAGTGCGGATGGCTTGGGTCCAGGGTTTTCAGATGTTGTTCGAGCAGCGCGAATCCGGTAGGGCTGCTGCCGTATTTGGTAGGGGCACCGGCATCGCGCACTTTGCCGAAAGCTTCCGGTACCAGTTTTCGATGAACCTCCCTGATCACGTTCGGGTCGTTCAGGGGGGCCTTGTTCGCGGTGTAATCGCGCAATACCCCAAGGACATTGTCGAAGTCGTTACCACTGGAGCTCGAGCCGTTCAACATCCACGCGGTGGCTCGTTGTGAAGGATCGGTATAGCCAAGGGGATTGAAGCTCGCTTCCGGCATCACGTCGTTGTACGGCGATTTGCCCAGATCCAGTTTCAGAATGTCTTGCTGATAGCCCTTCATGTATCGGGCTTTTCTGCTCTCGAGTTCGTAGAGGACAGCCAGTGTTTCGGTGTAACCCTGCACCGTGCTGCGCGCATCGTTGAGCTGGACGGGGTGGCCCTTGATGAATGCTTCTGTCAGTTCTTCCAAAGCCCCTCGACCGATCAGCGACTCCAGATCGCCTGCCTGTTTCGACTGGTAAGCGGATTCCTTCACGGCGTTGTTCGCGAGGTGGCGCCATTCTGTTTCAGTTGCCCCTTTGGGCAGCTTGAAATTCTTGTCGCTCAAACGCGTAACGACGTGTTGTACCGTTTCGATGGCATCGCTTTTGAGCAGTGCCCGAGCATGAGAAACCGTGTCCAGCGACATCCGCGCGTGCGCTGCCGAGCCGCTGTGATCAATGACTTTGAGCAGGTCATAACTGTTGGCGCCGGTCAGGTATCTCAGTTGCTGTTTCGCCTGGTGCGCAAGTGAGCGGGCACTTCCGCTCAATTTCGCAACACCTCGGCCGAGCAGTTTGCCACCGACCTTAAGCAGTTGCGGCAAACCGGATAACGGGTTGAACAGACTGAGGGCCGTGCTGGCCAGAACCCGCGAAGCCGACAGTAGTTTGCCGGCGATGCTCGCGGCTTTACTGGCGGCGGCAGCGATTGCCGCTGGCGCAGCGAAGAGGGTCATTGCGAGAACGGCGGCATCGACAATGCAGTCGAAAATTGCACCACCCTGTTTCTTCGGATCCCCTGACGTCAGTCCTTCGACGCAGCTCTTGAAGGGGATGATCAGGTTAAGAATCATGTTGAAGATGGCCTCGGTCTTCTCGATCGCCTTCTCCCGTACCGTTTGTTGCAGACCCAGTTGGTGGATTTCCTGCTCGGTGATATACGGATTTTTTCTGGCGATCAGTGAACCCAGGTCTTTCACGCGTGCGGATCGGTACAGGGGTGTTTGATCGTCCCGGTTTTTATACGGGTCGGGGGCTTCAAACGCACCAATCTTGCGCACCTGGATTCTGGATTTGACGTTGGCCCTGGGGGTGACGTTTTGCAGGTAGGCCTGTAGATCAACGGGGGCTCTTTCGAGTTGCTTCTGATCGGTGAATCGAGTGTCGAGCTGGAAGACGCTTCCGGAAACCAGCGGATTGAAGAGTGTTTCCAGATCAGGGTTGTGCCGACACTCCATCCGCAGAGGAAACAGCTCAAAACACTTGATGGCGTAGCCATGCTGTACACAGAGAATGACGCCATAACGGCCGGTTTCTCCCGGGATGTAAGTGGCAGGGCTGAAGCCATAACGACCGGTGACTCTCGCCGGTTTGTAGTTCATCTGCTGAACGCAATAGATACCGATCGCTCCATCTTCAATAGACGCTGCATCTTCCGGAAACAGCTGTGAAATGGCGATCTGGATGTTGCGCGTCAGACCTTCGAGGACGGCGTCGAAATGACTGGCGGTCGCCGTTTCGTAAAGCTCGGCAACGGGAAACAGATCGGGCAGCCTCGCAAAGGATTTGTAGATACTGGTGCCTCTGATGCGATCCCAGTCCCGGGTGTGCAGTTCGTCACTCATGTAGAGATCCAGCACCGACACTTTGCGACCGGCGCCACCGCCACTGCCACGGTGTTTGACCAGCAGTTCATCGGGGTCGCATTCCGGTTCCCGGGACTTGAGTTCTTGCAGTGCGAGCTGTCTGCGATCAGGAAATGGCCTGGAAAAACGTTCGGTGGCTTCCAGCATTATGGCGACGTACTGGTCGTACTCGCGTATGGCGTGCTCGATGTCATCGGGCTTGAGATTGCCTTGCGCATCGCGTGTGATGAGGCCGTTCATCCAGGCCCAGGTCACCACCGGGTCCACCGATCCCTCGGCCTGCAATGACGCCAGTGGCGCGAGTGATTTAGTCGACTGGCTGAACCCCATCAAATGTTGATAGGTCATTTTGCGGCTGGCGCCGGGAACCAGCGCTTCAACCAGATGTATAGCCTGCGTAGCGATCACGCAGGCCGGTGTCCCCATCTGCAGGCTGGGCGGCCAGTCTGGAAAAAGGTACTCGGGGGCCATGCCTGCCAAAATCATTTGTGCCACCAGCGGCGCGAGTGGGGGGGCGACGTGCAGGTTCTTGATCAGATGCGCTTCCAGGTCGACCCGAATCCGGGAGGGGTGCTGTTTGAAGTAGCTTTTTGAATACAGATCGAAGCCGGCGAAGTGGGTATTGGCGATATTGAGCCCCGGGTCGAGGTCCAGCAAGATCACGGCAGCCGCCAGTTGTTCTGCCAGCTCAGTCGTTTGGTTTGTTGCTGCTGGTTCATCAAGCCAGCCCAATTTCGACAAGTAATATTGCCCGTGCCGGGACGCCGCACTTTCGAGCACTTGCTGCAGGCGATAGTCCGTGCTGGTTGTAGCGCCGTCGCCCGGTACGCTTTCAATCAGCACACGTCTGCCGAGGCCATTGATGATGGCTTCAAAACCCTGCCTGCAACTTTGTGTCAGATCAAGAATCATGACCCGCTTGTTTCCCACAAGTTTGAACGGCGACTCGTCGGGCGCGTCCAGAAGTTGCCAATAGTTTCCGAACTTCGGAGGCTCAGCCAATGTCGAGAAGTTCAACAGATCGAGCAAGTTGCGGGTGTCTTGTTCGGTATCCGGCACTTGCAGCCCGTTGAATTGCAGCCACTGGCCGACCGTGACTTCGTTTCCCGTAATGATCCACCCGCCAGTGAGTTCCGCGACCTTGGCCAGAAGTTCGAGGCTGTCGTCAAAGCTCGCCAGCCCTGCGACATCCGCGGTGATATCACGGGGAAAAACAAAGACGGTCGCGGGCCGGTTGTTGCTGGCGACCATGTTTCGGTAACTGAAGTAGAGTCGCCCATGCTTATCCAGCAGAAAAACCGCGTTGTCCGGAATCTGGCGCCGAGCGCGGACAAAGTGAAAATCCTCGTGGCGCAGAAGTATGGAAAGCGACACTTTACCGTTGCGATGAACTCGGTCGAGTGCGCTGTTTTCTATACACGTAACCAGGATTTCGTTGCATTTCCAGTCGAGGCGTTCAGCGGCGTATTCATCGCTGATAAAGTTTGTAATGGTCTGGGTTACGTTTTTTTTCTGAAGTGAGTCTGTGGAATCGTAAGCGTAGTTGTCTGTTGGTTTCATGATTCGGAATCCATTCTCTAATAGTGAAATAAACAGAAATAGATGATCGTTTTCTGATTGTCGTGTTTGTGAAAGTGGCTTTTTAGAGTACGGCGACAAAACGTAAAGTTAGTGGGGATTGCTGTTCCAGGTATTTCTTTACGGTGTCCGGATTGGAGGGGAAGGTTGATTTAAAAGGCCTGGGATGTTGGGGGCGATAAATATGTATATTTTTCCGGGTGTGTAGAGTCAGGAAGGCAGCTGGGCAAAACAGTTGAGTAGAGAAAAAGGAGAGAAAAAGGAGGAAAAAGGGGACGCATTTATTTACCAGTCCCACTATGTAAACCCGCAGCTCCTTGCAACGGGGAGCGCGGGTTTTGTCGTTTCCGGGCCTTCGGAAACCCTCGTTGAAGAGTGTTTAAGTTTATGTCCGTAAAGCCACGCAACCTTGCGCCTTTGCCTACGCATCCGCCAGAATCCGCCGGCTTGTGGGCCTTGGGGTCGGGTTCTATTGTGGGTCGGTCGCTGACGAATCAGCGATCGGGTTTCGCAGCCCGGATCAATCAAGGCGCCCAGCGCGCCGTTTCCGTTCAGCTTGATTTGGCTGATCGCGTAATGGCGGTTGTGCGCGGGATACCTTCGGGTATGCCGGGTTCCTTGATTCCCGGTCTGCGAACCCGCGTACAGCTGCCACCTTTCTTCGTTTCGCAGCGAACCCTGGCAGCTCCATTAATCAAGGAGTTTTACCATGATCAAACCAACGCCAAACCCGCCTGAAACCGACCCGACCTCGCCCTACGAAACCCTCGACTCCAAGAAATTCCACGAAGCCGCCGAGCGCGCCCTCGATCATTACCTCAATCCGCTGCTCCCCCGAAAACCACTCCTCAAACCCAATACTCGCTACCTCATCGCCCCCGGCATCCCGAGCGAAGAACTGCTGGCCGATGCCTGCGAAACCCTGACCTCGGCCAAAACCATGGCCAGCGATTTCGCGGGGATGATCGAGGCGCCGCAGCGGCATGTGCTGTTGGGCATCGGGCAGCTGATCATGCTGGCGGAACTGGCGGTGAATCGGGTGCTGGATAATCTGGATGTGGCGGCTGAGCCGCGTGTCTGAGTGCTGAAACCGAAACGGCCCATCGCGGGCCGTTTTGTTGTTATCCCCGATACTGCCCCGGCGTCGCCGCCAGATGCTGTTTGAACGCCCGTTGAAAGTGCGCCTGATCGGCAAACCCGGCCTCCAGCGCCACATCCGCAATCAACTGCCCGCGACGCAGACACTCACGCGCAAACTGAATGCGCTGGTTGACCAAAAACGCATGGGGCGTCATGCCGAAGTGCTGTTTGAAGGCGCGGATCAGATAGGACGGTGAGAGTTCTGCGGCGACGCAAATGTCGTCAAGGCTGAGCAGATCGGTGCAGTGCTGGCGGATGAAGTCGGCGGCGCGTTCAAGTTTGAAATTCGGTTCTCGCAACGGTGGCTCGATAGGGTTCAGACACAGTT